>JAVHPJ010000200.1:0-2666 GCA_036170535.1 Leptospirales bacterium
GTCGGCGGCCGGCGCAGACGCGAGATCCATCCGGTCGAATATTATCCGCAGTACGGAGCGCACGGCGTACGCCTGGAGTGCCTGCCGGCGCGCGTGACGGATCCGGCGATCGTGCCGGAAGGCCTGACGGTGCGCCGCGTCACCTGGAACCCAACCACCGAAACCTGGGAACCCGGCGCGAGCTTCGATGAAGTCAGCGGACCGCCGGCGGCGAATCAGTTTCGCCTGGCGTATGCGGGCGGGCCGGAGGATGCGCGACCGCCGGGATACTTATTCCTGTGGGTTGACATTTTGAACCCCGCCCAACCAGCGGAGTTTACAGGCTATGATGTCGAAGTTATCTACCAGGCGGTTGCGCTGCTGGACACGCCGGAGAACCACATCCGGATCGCGCGCGCGGAACTTACGGTGCTCGCCGCCGCGGCCGCCGGCGACGCGATCGCCACGGAACGCGCGGAGCGAATCGCCGCGGACGATACCAAAAGCTTTATACGATCCCTCGATCCGCCCGGCGGACCGGTCAGTTTTGGATTTTATCCGGATGGGAATCCGAAGTTCTCGCGCGATGGAGGCGCGACCTGGCGCCCTTTTCCGTAGCGCCCGCGAGCGGACCCGCTCCGGGCCATTGGGAAGGCGGACCCGACACATATCGCCAGTCGCCGGGAACCGTGTGGCTGCAGGTGATCGGCTACGAAGATCGCGGGTATTACGCCGGCGGCGGCAACTGCACCACCGATGCGTGTTGCGTCGGACTCTGCGACGGATGCCCGCCGGGCTGGAATTGCGGCAACTGGGACTGCAGTCCGTTTCCGATTTTCATCTGTTATCCGTGCACGCGCAACCGCTGCGAGGTCCAGTATTGGGTCAGCGTCTACTGGACATTGTATCGCCAGCAACAATGGCGCTACCACGCGTGGCAGCCGATCGGCGACGTGTGGCGTCAGGGATACTTCGCTTCATAGCTACGTAAACGCAGAGCGCAGGAGACGCCATGAATCGCACGACGTTTTATCAGACGATGTTCCAACTCACCTACACGCAGATCATGAACGGCGAGCCGTCGCAGAACGCGATCGCGAACGCCGAATCGGTCGCACGCGAGATCGCAAAGCGCGCGTCGCAACTGGATCAGGAATTCGGCGAGGCCGCCGCGCTCAAGCCCAGCGAGGACGCGTGAGTTGTTGCGGAGGCGGAGGCGCTGGCTTGAACCTGGAAGACGGACCGCCGGCGCCGCCTGGATCGAAAGAAAGCCGGCTTGCCATTTGTAAGGCCTGTGTTTATCTGGTACGAAATCCGCGCCCGTACGAACGCTGTCGGCGCTGCGGATGCTTCGTTCGCCTGAAAGCCGCGCTTGCGCGCGCCCGTTGCCCCCTCGGTCTGTGGGGCTGAACCGATTGCCCCGATCGCTCCGATAGACCCGAAACCTTTTGCGTCGGGAGGTCATCCGTGGATGACCTGTTGCAACGACTCCGCGCCCTCACGATCACCGTGAGTCAGGTCGCCGTAGCCTTCGAGCTGCACGAAACGCGCTACGGCCGCCTGCTCGCGTGGGGACTGCGCGCGCTCCTGCGACTCATGTGGGCGTATCAACTCGCCCGCACGATTCGCCGCAGTTTTGCGTCCGCATGGACGACCGGGACGAAGCGACGGACCGCGGGCGCCTCTCGACGCACCCGGAGGCCGGGCCATGCCTGAGCTGACCGTCGAACTGCTGACCAAAGTGACCGGCCCCGGTCGCGATCATCTGATCCGGCGTTACCTGCCGTTTTTGAACAAAACCTGCGAGCGTTTCAAGATAGATACGCCGCTCAGGCTGGCGCATTTTCTCGCGCAAATCCTGCACGAATCCGGCGGCCTGCGCTGGCCGGAAGAAATCTGGCCCGAGCCGGCGCTCGATACACACGGCGTCGCGCAGAAGGGCAGTCGCTGGCAGCTACGCTACGAACGCCATCCCGGTCTCGGCAACACGGAAGTCGGCGACGGTTATCGCTTTCGCGGGCGCGGACTGATCCAACTCACCGGCCGCGCCAACTACCGCGCCTTTGGCAAAAGCCTCGGGCTTGATCTCGAAGCGAAACCCGACCGCGTCGCCCTGGAACCGAATCTCGCCGTGCTTGCCGCAGGCTGGTTCTGGGACCAGCGCGGACTCAACGCGGTCGCGGATCTCGACGATCTCAAAACGATCACGCGGCGCATCAACGGCGGCTATAATGGTCTTGCGGATCGCGAGCGCTATCTTGCCCGCGCGAAACAGGCGCTCGGTCTGCCGCCCTCCGGCGACGCGGCGAATGCTCCGGCCGCCGGCGGAGGCGTGCAACGATGATGCACGCCCTCGACGCTGCGGCGCAGTTGTTTATCGGCCTCGGCTTTTTGTTCGCAGCCGTCGCCGCACTGTTTTTGCTGTATCGGATCCGACGCGTGAAGTCGTTTCGCATCGGTGCGGCCGGCGTCGAAGTCGAACCGGCGGACTCCACGTTTCCGGATGTGCCGCCGCTGCCGATCCTACAAAAGCCGATCTGGCGGCGACGCGGGGCCGGCGAAGCGGAAGTCGCGTTGTATCGCGACGGCGACCGGCTCACCTACAGTTTCACCGGGCATCTGTCCTGGTCGGCGCCGGATCCGGAGAACTTTGCGGCTGCGGCGGACTTTGGTCGGGAACTGCTCAC
>JAVHPJ010000200.1:2766-6448 GCA_036170535.1 Leptospirales bacterium
CGCCGGATCCGGAGAACTTTGCGGCTGCGGCGGACTTTGGTCGGGAACTGCTCACCCGCCAGTATGCGCAGGTCTCGCTCTGTTCGTTTGAAGCGCCGCCGTCGATCCTGTTGCGCCAGATCCAGGGCGCCCTCGCGGCCGGCATGCGGCTGCGACTCTTGCTACTTCGCCAGCACGTCGCGATCGTGAGCCTCGAAGCGCTGCGTCGATTGGGCGCAGAAGTCGAGGTGCATTGATGCGTGCGAAACTCACGCTCGCCCATCCGGCCGACGTGCCGCGCGCGCTTGTCGGCATCGAAAATCCGACCGAGTTCGCCGCGCGTCAGGAATTCCTGCGCAACGTCGTCACCCACGGCGGGGGCGGGGCGGTCCGACTGGATGCGCAGGTCATGGTCGCCCTGCAATCGCGCGAACCCGCCTGGCCGGAAGACCCCGCGCCGGAGGTGAGCGGCCTTGCGATCCTGTCCCGACTCGGCTGGCGTCTCGATCGCGTGCGGCGCTGGAAAGAGAAATGGCTCGTGAGGTGCGTGCATGGCGCGTGATCGCACGAAGCAACTCCTCGAAGAGGTGCTCGCCGATGCGCGCAATCGCACCGCGCGACTCTTCGGCGCGCAGTTCCTTGGTCCCGGCGAACATACGATCGGTCCGTATCAGGTGCAGGTGCATCAGCGCGGACCGGACGGACTGCTCGGCGGCGACTTTGTGCTGCATCGCGCGGGCGCCGGCGACTGGCTGCTCATCGGCGACGTCGCCGGCAACGGGCGCACCGCCTTTGATGCGACGCTCGCGATCGCCGTGCTCTGGCCGGCGCTGGTCAGTCCGTATGTCTCGCTGCGCGAACTCAACGAACGTTACTGCGAGTCGATCGCCACGCACGAACGCGCGGGATTCTCCGCGCTCTGTCTTTCCCTCAAAGCGCACGGCCAGACGCTCTTCAGCGGCTCGCTCGCCGGCGCGCCGGACGGCGAGGGCGGCGCCCGCACGCTTTTGCGCCTGAACGGACTGCAACTCGGCCTCAAGCGCGACGTCTGGCACTACCGCCACGGCGCCGTCGAACTGCGTCACGGCGGAACCCTGCAGGTCGTCACCGACGGCGCGGGCCATCCCGGTCCCAACGAAGACGCCACCGCCGTCGTTATCACGTATTCCGGTCCGATCCGAACCGAGGAGGAAACCTCATGAACCCGACCCGCTATTGCATCAGCGCCTTTGACGGCGGCGGCACGCTCGGCTACATCGCCGCGCGACTCGCCGCCCGCCTGGAAGAAGACCTCGGGTGTCTGTGGCGCGAGGTCTTTGCGCTCTCGGCCGGCACGAGCACCGGCGCGATTCTCGCCGCCGCCGCCGCGATTGGCCTGCCGATGGCGAAGGCCGCGGAGTTTTATCGCAAACACGCGACGAAACTCTTCCCGCCGATCTGGACCACGCTGCCGCGGCGATTCTTGCGTTTGTTTCGCGACGGATTCTCGCAGCCGGTGTATTCGGAGGCGCTGCTCGAAAAACTCCTGCAGCAGGTGATCGGACCGGTGCGGCTCGGCGAACTCCAGTACCCCTTTGTCGCGACGGGCGTGGACTTCGTATCGAAAGAAGTCGTGTTCTTTTCCTCCGACGATCCAGCGCAGCGCGATCTCACGCTGTGGCACGTCGTACGTTGCAGCGCCGCGGCGCCAGGATACTTCGAAGGCGAACGCATCCGCATCGACGGCGCAGACGCGGTGCTTTTTGACGGGGGACTCGCGCGCAACTCGCCCTCCGACGTCGCGAAAGCCTTCGCGAAACGCCGCTTCAATTGTACCGACCGGGATCTCGTGCTGGTGAGTATCGGCACAGGTTGCAGCTACTCGCGCACACCGCCGGCGAAACTCATGCGCCGCGGGTTTATCGAACACGCCGGCGTTATCATGGACACGATCCACTACAACGCCGCCGCGACGCGTCGACTGGTACAGATGGAGGTGCCGGACTTTTTGGTCTTTAATCCGCAGATTCCACCCGAACTCGACTCGATGACGCTCGCCGGCGCCGAACACTTCGACGCCCTGGATCAGATTCTCAAGCGCTACTGCAACTCGTTTGAATATTCGGCCCAACTGGAACGGCTGCAGGATCGCCGGCGCTCCCTGCCACTTTTGCCGGCGCCGGGCGGGGAGGGAAACCCATGAGCTTCGCGACGCGTCTGCTTGCCCGGATCGGCCCCATCCGGACCGGAAACCGCCTGCGCGAGCTCGCCGGCGCGGCGTTCTTTGGCATAACGTGGTTCGCCGTCGAGGGCACAGCGTTTTATCTCCGCGGCCCGGAGCTCGCGCTCTGGCTCGTGCTCAGCCTGCCGATCGCAGTTGCGCTCGCGGATTTCATCGTCGGGCTGCTGCACGCCCTCGGCGATCACTTCGAACTCGCGGGACCGGTCGGCCATCACCGCAGCCCGGCCGGCGTGCTCCGCGAATCCTGGCTCGCAACGTTCTCGGCTGGCGACGTGCCGTATTATCTCTCTGGAGTCCTGTTGTTCGCCTGGGCGGCCAGTTGGTTCGCCCCGACCGCCGCAGCGTTCGCTGGCGTCGTGATCGCGATTACGGCCTTCGCGAACGTGATCCATCGTTTCCAGCACTACAACGTGCGCATCCGATCCCTGCCGCGCATCATTGATTGTCTCTATCGGCGCCGCCTGCTCGTCGATCGCGCGTATCACATGGCGCACCATCGCCCGCCGCACGATCGCAACTTCTGCGTGCTGACGGGTTGGAGCGAAGGTCTGGTGGCGGCGATCATGCGTGTCGTGAATCGCCGGTGGCCGAAGCGGGGATGAGCGGAAGGCGTTTACGCTGTGGCAGGTAACTATACTTCTTTTCCACACAAATAATGTTTCCAGTTCCGGCGTTCCTCCGTCGACAGCGTTCGCGCCAAACCTGGCCGAGGAGGAAGCCGCTCATGGCTCTGACGACTACGACACTCACCCATCCGCAACAGATCCTGCTGCAAATCAAGCTGCACGAAGTGATCGCGATGCGCGATACAATGGAGCGGGAGGCGCGGATCCTGGAGGAAATCGCACGCGCGATCGGGACGCCGCCGTTCCCGGACTCCACGCAAATGCTGCGCAAGCTGTACGATTGCCTGTCCGACGCAATCGACCCATTGATCGCGGAACTCTACCCGCTCGCGTGGCCGGGGGAAGCGCCTCCGACTGCGCCCGCCGCCGCTTCCGTGGAAATCGCTCCGTCCGTTATTGCCAGCGGCGCGGAGCCGTTCGCGATCGAGCTGTACCGGCGGGAACTGCGTCGCATTTACTATTCTCTGCAAGTCTGCGGCGAGCGAATCTACCATATGGTCCTTTCGTTCCCGCTGGCTCGCGCCCATTCGCGTGCGTATAGCCTCGAATGCATCCTGCGCACCGCCTTGCTGGACCTGTCCGACCCATTCGCCGAATACGACGCGGAGTTCTTTCCGAAGTACTGAACTCCGGCCGAACCGGGGAATCGCCGGCGGAACGGGCGATTCCCAATTTTCTTTTTTGTTTGCAGACACTACGATCGCTCATCGAGCGCGATCGCATGGAACCCACTGTAAAGCTCATTCCCACGACGGACGAGGAAAACCTATGCCTCGTTCGTCAGATCCTGCACGAACCGCCGCTCACCGACTTCGACGAGGCGCGTCGGATCGTACTCGCCCAGGCGCCCGAACTG
>JAVHPJ010000201.1:0-6415 GCA_036170535.1 Leptospirales bacterium
CTCGACGAGGCGACCTCCGCCCTCGACACGGAAAGCGAGCGGCTGGTGCAGCAGGCCCTCGAACGGCTCTTTATGAATCGCACCACTTTCGTGATCGCTCACCGGCTCAGCACCATCGAAAAGGCCG
This sequence comes from Leptospirales bacterium, assembly GCA_036170535.1. Taxonomy (GTDB): domain Bacteria; phylum Spirochaetota; class Leptospiria; order Leptospirales; family Leptonemataceae; genus SSF53. The sequence continues at coordinate 128 of JAVHPJ010000201.1, forward strand.
ATCAAATCGTCGTGCTGTCCGACGGGCGCGTGGCGGACGTCGGCGCCCATAAAGAACTTTTAGAGCGCGGCGGTCTCTATGCGCGCTTGCAGGAAATCAGCCGTTCCATTGGCGCGCCGCCGGCCCCCGCGAGTCCGCCGCGCTGAGGGCGCCGTCGCCGGACCGCGGTTCCCGCCGCGCTGTTTCCCCGCTTTCCGGCCCGCCGCGTCGCCTGGAAAAGGCTCGCCCCGCAGGCGCTTTAGCGGTCTCTGGTCGCAACCATGAAGCGCCTCCTGATTGTCGATGATAACGATAAGTACGCTCGCCTGTTGGACTCGCATTTCAGCGGTCTTGGTTATGTCAGCGAACGCGCCGTCGACGCGGCCGAGGGCTTTCGCATGTTCGAATCGCATCCGCGGGACTACTATCGCGTGCTTGTGACAGACATCACGATGGAAACGCAGCTGGCCGGCGTGCACATGCTGGGTCGCTTCAAGCGCGCCGGCTTCCCGGGCACGGTCGTCGTAGCCAGCACCGGCTTTGACGCGCCGGGCGGCATGCCGCTTTCGCGCCTGCTTTTGCGCTTTTACGGCGTGCATTTCCTGATTCCTAAAACGACCGTGCTGAAAGAGGCGCCGCTCTTTTATCCGATCGAATTATTCGCCGCGCCGCGCGCGGATTTCAGCGAGATTGCGGGCGCCTGAGACTCAGTCTGGATTATTCAACAAATGACGGAGCTTGCGCAGGCGCCGGCGTTGCGCGTCGCTGCAGCCTGACGGAAGCTTCGTGAATCATCCGGGCCAGGGCGCGCCCGCCGCCGTCGGAGCTCCGGATCGCTGCGGCTGGCGGCGCTCAGCCTCCGGCCGCCCTGCGAAAGGGCCCCGGCCGTCCTGAAAAAAAACGAGCGACAACGGAACGGCGGTCGTCTAAGACAGGGTCCATATCCGGTCCTATTCCGTATTGAGGCGACGTATCCCGATGGCGAACCTGAGTGTAATCCGCAGGCTGACTTTCAGCGTCCTGGCTTTTGCGCTGCTCTCCTGCGGCCCCTCGATTCCGATTCGTTTCCCCCAGTTCCCCGATTCAACGGGCGACCAGTTACGCGGGGTAATCGGCGGTCAGAAAAACGTAGGCGTGGTTGCGACGCGTCCCCAGGCGGGCTCCCTGAGCGGCCTGGGTCGCGGCGAGGAAGACTATTCCGACACTGTCGAGGGCGCGGTGACCACCGAGGTTACCAAGCGGGGCTTTTACAACATCGTTGATATTTCGAGTCGCAAGGAACGCCTGCGCGAGCTGGCATACACCCAGAGCGGCATGACCAGCGACGCATTGCGGATCGGCGAAGAACTTTCCGTAAACCTTCTCTTAGTAGTCCGGATGACCCGGCAACCGCGCATGGAATGCAAGATTGAGCGGCTGACAGACTACGCCGCTGCGGCCGCTAATCTGATGGCCACGGCGGCCGGTTCCAATTCTCAACCGCAAGAAACCAAGAAGGACACAGCCGTCCTTTACATGACTGTTTTCGCGCAGGGCGTGCTCACCAATGTTGAGACGGCGCGTTCGGTCACCTACGCTAACAGCAAGCCGTTTAAACTTGAGGCCAGCGTCGGCGATACCAATTGTCCGTCGGCGCTCGCAGCGTTTGATGGCGCCCTGCAAATCGCCGCCAGCGAAATCGCAGACCATCTTTCGCCGACGGTCGTCACCGTGCGCGTCCCCTTGCTGGACGAGGCGGACGAAGTTCCGGACGCAAATTCCAAGGCGCGGGTGGAAGGCTGGCTTTCCCAGGGCAACGAGTGGGCGGAGTCGGCCAATTTCGACGAAGCGGCCAAGAGCTGGCGTCGCGCGCTGAACGATTCGGACGGCGAGTCCGTGTCCGCAATGTGGAACCTGGCGGTTTATAGCTGGTATTCCGGGGACTACGACGAAGCTGAGCGGTATTTTGAAAAGGCCCTGGAAAACGGCGGTCCTTCCTGGCTCAATGGCGCCAAACGCGAACTCATCTCGCGCTTTCGCGAACAAAAGCGCATGGCCGAAGGCGCCGAACGCTGAGCGAACATCCGGCGCGGGCAGCCCGCGCTGCGTTCTGCGCAGTATTTCGTTTCACGCCTCCGCCTTGTTTCTTCTTGCCTGAAATCCAGTTCGCCCGGCCTGTGATCCTTATGCGCAGATCCCTTGTACACATTCTGGCACTCCTTTTTATCGCCGCAGGCAGTTTGCATTTCATGCAGGTTTGCGGCGCATCGCCCATGGGCCGCCGGCAGGTCGTCATTGTTCCGGACGAGCAAATGAACGAAATGGGCGTCAAGGCCTTCGATGAGCTCAAGGGCAAGACCGCAATTGAACGCGACCCGGCCGTTAACGCCTACGTGCGCTGCGTTACCGACGCCCTGCTGGCCCGCACCCGCGAGTCCGGCAAGTATCAAGACGGCACCGGCGTCGGCTCCTGGGAGATCGTGGTCTTCCGTGATCCGGCGGTAAATGCGTTCGCGTTGCCCGGCGGAAAAATCGGCGTCTTCACGGGCCTGTTTCAGGCGGCGCGTAATCAACATCAATTGGCGGCCGTAATCGGCCATGAGATCGCGCACGTGATTGCACGGCACGGCAACGAGCGCGTCTCGCAATCCAATCTGGTTGAAGTGGTGGCTAAAGGCGTCGCCGGGATGTTCGGCGGCGAGTATAAGGATCAACTCATGGGCGCGCTCGGCGTGGGCGCGCAGTACGGCGTGATTTTGCCATTCAGCCGCGAACACGAAAGCGAAGCGGACTTGATTGGCCAGGAGATGATGGCGCTCTCCGGGTTTGAACCCGCGGAAGCGGCGATGCTCTGGGAAAATATGCGGCAGCTTTCGGGCGGCGCGCGTCAACCGCAGATCATGTCCACGCATCCCTCATCAGGAACGCGAATTAATGAACTGCGCGGACATCTCAGCACGTCGCTGCCCATGTATGTGCAGGCGACTGAAGTTTACAATCGGCGACCGGCCTGTGCGCGGTGAGCGGTTGCTGCGGTCGCGCTCGGCCTTGCGCTCCCGTTGGCGGGCGGCGCTCGGTATTACGCTCGCCACAGCGCTCCTGGCCGCAGTCGCGGGCGGCGGATGCAAGGCGCAGCCGAGCGAAGAAGAGTGCCTGATGAGTTTTCAGAAATTTCTGATGCTTTCCACCGGCGGCGCCCTGAGTGCAGAAGACCTTGCGCGGGCCGTCGCCGATCCCGTAAATCGCGAAATGGCGGCGTCGGTTTGTCGCGATCGAAAGACCCGCGATCAGGTGCTGTGTGAAATCGACGCGCAGAGTCTTGAAGCGCTCAAAGCCTGCGCGGCGAAAAAACCCTGAGTTGAGTACGTTCAGCGCGACGGCGCTTCGAAGCAATCTTTGATCGGAAAGCAGACTTCCTGCATCAAGTTGCGCCGTGCGCCAATCAACGAGTCCTCAACTACGGCGAACCGGCCGTCGGGCAGGGCGACGCAGTAGCGATTTTCTTCCTGGCTCTGGTAATACATGGCGCCGTAGAGCGAAGGCGACTTGCCATCGTTAAACGTGATCAGGAAGGTCAGACCATAGTGGTCGCGCATCTGCTGCTCGCTCGTTACGCGCGCCACTTCCTTCTGGCGCAGGCCGCGCGTGACGTTGCACTGGGCGGGAATATCGCTGTAAAAACGCACGGCGCCCTGGCGATCGCCAAGCAGGAAGTGACAGCCGCTGAACAGCGCCGGAATAAGCAGTGTGGCTGCGAGATTTCTGATTTTCAAGGTTAGTCTCCAATTAGCAGGATGCTGAAAAAGTCGGTCCATTGACTTTTTCAGCCGTCGGGATCGCAACAAAGCTGCGGTCCCTCGCGTTCGCTACGCGAAAGGGCCTACATCCGTGTAGGCCGCAGGCTCCTTTTCAGGAGCCTGTTAGAGCTGGTCTGGCGGCCCTGCGCCGCAGGTTGCGGAGCGCGGAATCCTGAATCGCAAGGCCAGTTTGAAATTGGCCCGCCTGCGGTAAAGCCTTTAGGCGCGCGGCGGACGTGATGGACGCCCGTGAGTCCGCGCTTTTTTGAGTTAATCGACTTATGAATTCCCCTACCAGCGCCCTGGAACAAAGCCTCGACGAACTGCTCGCGCCCTGGGCGATGCTGCATCGTTACAGCGGCGGCCGCTTGCACGCGGAACCGCCGCACGGGCTGCGTAGTTGCTACCAACGCGATCGCGACCGCATCATACACAGCAAGGCGTTTCGGCGGCTTGGCTACAAGACCCAGGTCTTCATTAACTCCGCCGGCGACAACTACCGCACGCGTTTGACCCATTCCCTGGAAGTTGCGCAGGTGTCGCGCGCCGTCTGCACGGCGCTACAACTCAATCCGGACTTTGCGGAAGCGCTGGCGCTGGCGCATGACCTGGGGCACACTCCCTTCGGACACAGCGGCCAGGACGTATTAAATCGTTTGATGCGCGACCACGGCGGCTTTGAGCACAATTGCCAGAGTCTGCGCCTGGTGAGCCGCCTTGAGCAACGCTACCTGGAATTTGACGGACTGAATCTTACGCGCGCGGCGCTCAAGGGCATGTTAAAGCGTCCGATCATTTACGACTGCGACGCGAGTCTTGCGCCGCTTCGTGACGAACGCGCCCAGGAAAATCCCGCTCTGGAGGCCGCGATTGTGGACGCGTGTGATCGCATCGCGTATATTCATCACGATCTCGAAGACGGTCTGGACGCCGGACTGCTGGATCTGGAAGAATTAAGCGCACTGCCGGCGTGGCGCGAGTCGTGGCAAGCGGCGGCCCGGGCGAACGCGGAGCGCTTCCAGCGCGCACGCTCGCCGCTGCGCATTCGCACGGTCATCCGCGCCATGATGAATCAGGCGATTGGCGATTTGATCGAGACCACGCGCGCCCGCCTTGCAGAGCAGGCGCCGCGGGATCTGAGCGAGGTGTTGCGCTCTGATCGCGAACTGTACCCCGTCCGCTCAAGCGGCGAAATGCGCGAGCGACTGGCGGAACTTCAGAAGTTTCTCTTTCAGCGGTTGTATCGCTGCTCGCGCGTCATGCAAATGTCGCGGCGCGGCGAACGAATTGTGGAGTTTCTGTTTGGCGAATATGCCGCCCAGCCGGCGCTCATGCCGGATCATTATCAGGACCGCATTGACTCGATCGGCCTCTACCGCGTGGTTTCCGACTATTTGTCCGGCATGACCGATCGTTTCGCCGATCGCCAGTTCGCCTGGCTTTCCGGGCGGGACGCCGACCGCATCTGAGGCGGGCGGCGCATCGTTAATCCTTTCGATTACTAAGTAGGAAATTTCTTATTTACTTCCGAGGCGGTTCCGGCGACGCGGGCATATGGAACGACTGCCCGCCCTGGTTCTATCCGGCTTTCTCGGCGCCGGGAAAACCACGCTCTTAAATCAGATCCTGGCCAATCGCGGCGGGCTGCGCGCCGCCGTAATTGTCAATGACATGAGCGAGATCAATATCGACGCCGCTCTGGTCGGCGACCGGGCGGCCCTGTCGCGGACTGAGGAGCAGCTTGTGGAAATGCAGAACGGCTGCATTTGCTGCATTTGCTGCATTTGCTGCACTCTGCGCGAAGATCTCTTGAAAGAAGTCGAGCGCCTGGCGCGTTTGGGGCGCTTTGACTATCTTTTCATCGAGTCCACCGGCGTCTCCGAACCGCTGCCGGTGGCGGAGACCTTTACTTTTGCCGACGAAGCCGGTCGCAGTCTTTCCGATATCGCCCGACTTGACGCGATGCTTACCGTAGTCGACGCGCCGAATTTTCTGCGCGAGCTGGAAGACGCGGACGATTTACTGGAGCGCGGACTGGCCCTGGGCGAAGAGGATGAACGCACGATCGCCGACCTGTTAATTGAACAGGTGGAATTTGCGGATATCCTGCTTTTGAATAAGACGGATCTGGTCACAACTGAGCAGCTGAATCAGGTGCGCGCCTTGCTTGCGCGCTTGAACCCGGATGCAAAAATCCTGACATCCGAATTCGGTCGCGCGCCGCTGGAAGAGCTGTTGAATACAAATCGCTTTGACTTTGCACGCGCCGAGCGTTCTCCGGGCTGGCTTAAAGAGCTGCGTCACGAACGTAAATCCGAAGCCGACGAGTACGGCGTGCGCAGTTTTGTCTACCGCGCGCGGCGGCCCTTTCATCCCGAGCGTCTCTGGGAGTTTTTTCATACGGATCAGGCCGGTCTGTTACGCAGCAAGGGGTACTTCTGGATCGCCAACCGTATGGAATTCGCCGGCCTCTGGTCCCAGGCGGGCGCGTCCGCGCGGACGGAACCCGCCGGGCGCTGGTGGGTCGCCGTGC
>JAVHPJ010000202.1:0-29174 GCA_036170535.1 Leptospirales bacterium
CCCCCCGATGCGTCGCACGGCGTTGACACTGACGTGCAGAAGCACCTCGGTTGGAGGGTATTTGGGCCGTCCCAGGATCTGCTCGGTGAGTTCGCCATAGCCGAGCGCCGTGCCAAACGGGTCCAAGAACGCAAGGAGTGCTGCGTCCCCCGCTCCGGATCAGGTTTTTTTGCGCGCGATAACGCACGCTGCGCAACTCTGTACGCGGCTCAAGGGCCAGTTGCGCTTCGTCCGGTCGATTTGATCCGGCCAGATACTCGGAGTATAACGCCTGGGCGCGGGGCAGGTCGCCCGTGCGCGCAAAATGCAGGTTGGCGAGTTCGAGCGACGCAAGCAGACGTCGTTCGGGATTTCGACTCAAGCTCAGATAGCGTTCATACGCTTCGGCCGCTTTGATATAATTTCGCGAATCCGTCTGCAGGCCGGCGAGGCGGATATAGTGCTCCGGCAGGTTTTCCGGCCGCGGATCGCTTTTTTCCGCAATTGCTATGTAGCGTTCTTCGAATGCAATCGCCTGCACGATGAGTCGCGCACTGCGGTATTCGTCCGCCAGCAAATCGAGATAAATCAGATTTTCGGGATCGATCTTAACGGCCAGCTCAAGAAAGATGCGATACCCTACAAAATCTCTGAGCGCGGTGCGCTCCTCTCCCAGTTGATCGCCGGCCCCGCGATAAAACGAAGACCGGTACAATATGCGCAGTCGGTTTTTGTTTTCAGCCTCAAGCCGGCGCGTCAGAAGCGCCATCCGATAAGCGAGTTCGCCGTCGCTGCGGCGTTTCCGATCGCTGTAAACGCGCACGGCGCCGCTGCGAATCGCTTCCAGTTCGCCGCGCACGCTGGCGACGCGCGCGCGCAGTTGATCGCGCTCAGCGATCGCCGCCGCCGGATCTGCGGGAACTCCGCGCAGGAGCGCCGAACGCGCCGCATCCGGCGCGCGCTCCGCCTCCGCCAGACGCGGCAAAAGTTGCGCGTATTCGTCCGCGAGAGCGCGAAAGCGCAGTCCGGCCCGCTGCACATCCGCGTCCGACTCCTGCGCGAGGCGATCCGGATCGGCGAAACTGCGGAGCAAGGCCAGATACATGCGGTCCAGATCCGCCTGGCCCGGGTTCTCCGGCGCAGGCGTTTCCAGTCCGGCGTAGCGAAACGCCATCGCATATTCGCTCATGGCGCGATAGGGATCGTCCAGGCCCTCGAAGGCGCGCCCCAGAAGCGTGTGTAAGCGGTACAGATACGGCGAGTCGCCCAGAAAGCTGATCTGGCCGTATTTCTCGCTCTGCAAGAGGGCGATCAGGCGCGCGGTGTTTTCGTCGATGTCGTAGGGCGCAAGCGTCCGCGTGCGGCGCTCATCCTGGATGCGCTTTTCCTCTACAAACTGACCGGTGTAGCGCTTGAGCTCCGCTTCCGCGCGCTCCACAATCGCGGCGAGATCGGGGTCGGGGGCGGCCAGCTCCGCTTCCAGTTGAGCGATCAGGGCGGGCCGCAGAATGGTCTGCGGGCGCTCGTACAAAGCCCCGCCCGGTCCGCCGGGCTGCGCAACGGCCAGGCCGGGGCAGAGGCAGGCGCTCAGAACCAGACAGCTTCGCCATTGCCGGGGGAGACGCATTTCTTCAATATATATCGGCGCGCCCGGCGCGGCCTGTAGTCCGTCAGCGGCGTCCGACAGCGCGCGCCGATCCATACGGGCCCGGGGCGGGCCCCGCGTCGGGTTCAGTTACAATGGAGGCGCACCAATTCAGCGTAGTCGCCAAAGATCGTGTGCGCGCCGCGCGCGGCGTCCAGGTGAGTGAAGTACTGATAGAGCAGGTAGGTGTTCATTACCAGCTCGAGATTCGCCGGGGAGAATTGGTCGTCGAGGAGCTCTTCCGCATCTTCCTCAAGGGCGCCCTGATCTTCATCCATACTCGGGACCTCAACTGGTCTGACGAAGGCAGACGATTATCGGACGGGCATTTTTTTGCAATTTATAACGGTATTTATAACAATCTACAGTTCTTACGTAAAACTCACATTCAACATTTTCCAAACAGTTTTGTTATAAAACGGTCGACGCGCCGGCGGTCGGACTCAGACCCCAGACGTCGCGCGCATACTGACGAACGGTGCGATCGGCGGTAAAATACGCAGAGCGCGCGCAATTGAGCACAGAGCGGCGCAACCAGGCCTCGCGATCCGCGAAGTCGCGCGTAATACGCGCCTGTGTTTCCCGATAAAGCGGCAGATCCGCCAACAAAAAGTAGGGATCGCCGCCGCTCGTAAGCGATTCGACAATCTCATCGAATAAGCCGGGCTCGGCGGAGTTAAATCGGTTCGTCCGGAGCGCATCCAGCGCCGAGCGGATGCTTTCATCTTTGCGCGCAAGACGTCCGGGATCGTACCCGCTGGCGCGCAGGCGAGCGAGATCTTCGACCGTGTGGCCAAAGATGTAAATGTTCTCCGCTCCGACCTCCGAAGCGATTTCCACGTTTGCGCCGTCCAGCGCGCCGACTGTGATTGCGCCGTTCATCATGAACTTCATATTGCCGGTTCCGGACGCTTCCATGCCGGCGGTGGAAATTTGTTCCGACAGATCGGCCGCGGGATAAATTCGCTCGGCAAGACTCACGCGAAAATCCGGCAAAAAGACGACGCGCATTCTGCCAGCGACGTCGACGTCGGCGTTGATCGCGTCCGCCACGGCGTGGATCAGCCGAATGATCAACTTGGCGCGCCGATAGCCGGGCGCCGCTTTCCCAGCGAAAAGAAACGTGCGCGGCGCATAACTTCGGGCGGGATCCGCCTTGAGTTCCAGATAGTCGGCGATGATGCGCAGTAGATTTAAATGTTGTCGTTTGTATTCGTGGATGCGCTTGACCTGCGCGTCGAAGAGCGAGTCGGGATCGACGGCGACCCCGGTTTCAAAGCGTATGATCTGCGCCAGCGCAGCTTTGTTCTTGCGTCGCACCGCGTCCCAGTCCGCCAGAAACTGCGCGTCCTCAGCGGCGGCTTCCAGTTCGCGAATACGCTCGAAATCACGTATCCAACCCGGGCCGATCCGTTTTGTAATCAGTTCCGCGAGACTCTCGTTCGCCGACAACAGCCAGCGACGATGCGTGACGCCATTGGTTTTGTTGGAAAACTTATGCGGCCAGATGCGATAAAAATCGCGAAACAGTTCGTTCTTCAATATTTCCGTGTGCAGCGCCGCCACGCCGTTGACATGGGCCGATCCGGCGACCGCCAGATGCGCCATGCGCACGCGTTTGGGCGTTCCTTCCTGGACGATTGAAAGCCTGGCCACGTCCGCCTCGGAAAAACCGTGCTCCCGCAGTTCTCCGAGAAAGCGATGATTGATCAGATAAATGATCTCCAGGTGTCGCGGCAGTACGCGCCCGAAGAGTTCGACATCCCAGGATTCCAGGGCTTCCGGCAAAACCGTATGGTTGGTGTAGGCGAGCGAGCGCACCGTCAGTTCCCAGGCTTCCGACCAGGGCAGGCCGTAAACATCGAGCATCAGCCGCATCAGCTCCGCCACCGCGACGGCCGGATGGGTGTCGTTCATCTGGAATATTACCCGCTCCGGCAACTCGCGGATGTGTCCGCCTTCTTCGTAGAGCGTGCGCAACGCATCCTGTACGGCGGAGCTGACCAGAAAATACTCTTGTTTGAGGCGGAGTTCGCGGCCTTCGAGCGACTCGTCGCCGGGATACAGTACGCGCGTAATATGCTCGCTGTGCACCAAGTCTTCCACTGCGCGCAGGTAATCGCCATGATTAAAATAGTCCAGATTGAACTCGGAACTCGAACGCGCCTGCCACAGCCGCAGATGATTCACCGTATCCGTACCGCGGCCTGGCACCAGGATGTCGCTCGCCGTTGAGATTACCGTCTCGGCCGGCGTCCAGCGCGCCGCCACGTAGGGATCCGGACCCGGCTCGCGCTCGGTCGAACCGCCGAACTGCACGGTGTAGCGCAGATTGCGCGCAATTTCCCACGGATTGCCGCGCGCCAGCCAATTGTCCGGCGTTTCGCGCTGCGCGCCGCCGATCAGTTGCTGATGAAACATGCCGTATTCGTAACGCAGGCCCATGCCGACGCCGGGCAGGCCCAGGGTGGCCAGGCTGTCGAGAAAACACGCGGCCAGGCGCCCCAGGCCGCCGTTGCCCAGGCCGGCGTCCGGCTCGTAAGCGAGTATCGCATCCAGATCAAGTCCCAGGGCGCGAAAGGCGTCGCGAGCCAGACTGCGCATGTCCAGATTGATCAGAATTGCGTTGGTGAGCGTTCCAATCAAGAATTCCATACTCAGGTAGTACACACGCTTGGTTCGCGCGCGACGATAACGTTCCTGGGTCTGATTCCAGCGTTCAATGAGCGTATCGCGCAGACTGTAGGCGAGCGCCTGATACAGGTCGCTCGAACCAGCGTCATGTTTGTAGCGGCCGACGGAAAATTCGAGGTGGCGCGCAAAGCCTTCGAGAAAGCTGCGTTGATTGGCCGCGCCAACTTCGTCAAGCAAGCGCGCGATGCGTTCTTTCTGCAGTGAGTCCAGCATCGAGAGAAATCAATCGTCCGACGCGCCGGCGCTTTCGGCGAGCGCCGGTTCTGCGAGGCCCGGGCTGGCGGCGTTCAACCCTTCTGCGGACGCAGCCAACGCAGGCTCCCCGATTCGATCTTCCAGACGCTGACGGAAATCATGCAGAGCGTTCATAAAGTAGATATAGGCGTCGTAGGGCGATTCGTAAGGGCTGAAATATTTATGCACCTCGCCGTCGCGAAATTTCTTGGTGCACATGTAGTAAAAATGATCCGAGGTTTGCAAGAGACCAAACGCGCGACTCAAACCCGGGTCCGCGGCGCGCTCCACCAGCGGCGCAAGATCATAAAGCGCCGAGATCGCCTCGCGTTGCATGCTGTTGCCCAGCCACGCGGAGACGTCGCGTTCCGTATCGGCCCAACTGACCGGCGCGTCGAAATCAATCTCGCCGACGGACCGATGTTCGCCGGCGGTTTCGCTCACCGTACGAAAGCAAAAATCGGGGTGCGACTGCACCATGCGCGGCAGCGCGGAAAGAAACTCAAAAATGCCGCTGTCCGCCCACTGGTGTTCGCCAAAGGTTTCAAAGTCCATAAAGAGATTGAGAATCTCGTGAGCGCCGGCGTGCGAATGCACCCAGCTGGCGAATTTATTGGCGGAGAGCGGGAACTCCGCCCAACTCCGCTGAGAGAAGCGAAAGGCGATGTCGTCGCTCAAACGATAATTTTTTAAAAGCAGTTTGAGCTCCGGCTTGTATTTGCTGGTGTAGAGAAAATTCGGACTGCGCCAGCCCAGCACATGATCGGCGCCCTCCATCAGCATCGTTTCGAAACCCATCTGGCGCACAAAGTAAGCGATGTGATTTGACCAGATCAGTTCCGTATTGCGAAATGCGCGCGGGGTCTGACCGAACTCGCGCTCCATTAATTCCGTATGCTGACGCACCTGGCGCTCGAATTCTTCCTGCGCAACAAGACTGGAAAGCGAATGATAATACGTCTCGCCCAGGAACTCGACGCGGCCCGTGTCCGCCAGACGCTTGAAGTTGTCCAGAACCTCAGGTTGCCATTCGCGAAACTGCTCAATCGCCACGCCGGTAATGCTGAAACTCACGCGAAAATCGTCGCCCAGTTCGCTAATTAAGTCCAGCAAGAGACGCGTGGCCGGGATATAACATTTCTTTGAAACTTTCGCGAGGACCTCGCGATTCATCCGGTCGTCCATGTAGAACGGACTCTGGCCAATGTCAAAAAACGTGTAGGGTCGCAGCCGATAGGGCTGATGCACCTCAAAGTACATGCAGACTGTGTTCATGCGGCTGATCCTCGTTTTCCGGTCCGGACCCGGCTTATCCGGCGGCGGCCAGCTGGCCCGCGTAAAGCCGCTCCAGCTTTTCGGCTGAGAGATCCCAGGTGATGCGCCGCAGATCCCGCCCGGCGCGGCGGCGCAAGGCGCCCGCGAGAGCGCGATTGTTCAGAGCAAAGAGTATTTTCGAAGCCATGTCGCGCACGTCCCAGAAATCGGAACGCAGCGCGCCCTGCAGCACCTCGGCGACGCCGGACTGACGCGAGATCAGAATGGGCGCGCCGTGCGCGGCCGCTTCCAGCGGCGCGATTCCAAAGGGCTCCGACACCGAGGGCATGACATACAAATCCGCCCGGCGGTAAATCTCGGCAACCTGCTTCCGATTCAGGGCGCCGGTAAAATGAAAAAAACGACCGATGCCCATCTCGGCGGCGCGCTCCACCATTTGCGGAAATAAATCGCCGGACCCGGCCATGACAAAGCGCACATTGCGGGCGCTTTCGAGGACCAGTCGGGCCGTCTCAAGAAAGTACTCCGGGCCCTTCTGATACGTAATACGACCCAGAAAGAGCACCAGGCGCTCCCGAACGGCTCGGCCGCGTACGGCCCGGGACTCGTTGGAGGCGGCCGCGCTCGACTCACGGGCGTCGACGCCGTTATGTACCACGTCAATGCGGCTTTTGAGTATGCCGTAGCGCTCCACGAGCACATTGCGCGTGTAATCGCTAACCGCAACCACGCGATCGGCCGCCAGAAAGCCGCGCAATTCCAGATCGCGTACGGCGGTATTTACGCGCTCGCCCGAGCGATCGTATTCCGTAGCATGGACATGGCAAAACAGCGGCTTGCCGCTCGCGGCGCGTGCGGCGATCCCGGCCGGCACGGTCATCCAGTCGTGGATATGAATCAGATCGAAGTCCAACTTGCTCGCCAGCTTGCCGGCGAAGCTGCCATAGCGCTGGATCTCGCTGTAGAGTCGGCTGCCGTAGCCGCCTTCAAGGGGGGCAAGTCCCGACGCGTCGCGCACCACGCTCTCCCGTACGCCGACGCCGCCGGCCAGGGTCGCCCGAACCTCGCGCGCGACCGACTCGGGCGGAATATAGGCGGCCGAATCGTAGGGCGAAAAGTCGCCGGAGAATTCGGCGCGCGCCGCAGCGTCCCGGGCGGCCAGTCCATCCGCCTCGGCCTGCAATTCGCGGCGCTCGGACTCGGTCAGAAGATGCGCGGCGCTCGCAAGGTCGTAAAATTGCACGCCCGGCGTGGCGCGCTCCTGGCCGCTCAGACGCGGCAGCAGAAACAACACCTCGTGGCCGCGAGCGGCCAGCGCTTCGGCGATGCCCTGGCAGGCCATGCCCAGGCCGCCGGTAATCGCCGGCGGATACTCCCAGCCGATCATCAATATACGTTTGCGCGCGTTCATGCTTTCCGGCCGGTGTTGCGTTATAATCGCCGTAATCCTGGAAACAGTCAATTCGGCCCACTGCGCAAAAGGCCTGGTAACCCTACTGAGAAGGCCGAAAAATGTTCCGCTTTTGCAGAAAAAAATCGCGAAATGCACGGAATTCCGCAAACGCGCTGATTCGTGCTTGCTCGCTGTACGGCGGCAGGCCTCCGCTTGAGCCCGATTCGACCCGCATATGCAGATCCAGCACGGCACACCCTACCCGCTCGGCGCCAGTCGCAACGGGTCTGTTTTAAATCTCGCAGTGTTCTCGGCGAACGCGGAAGCGCTTGAAGTTGTATTCTTTCGCGACCCGTCCGATCGGCGTCCGATCGCGGAGGCGGCCCTGCCGGCGCGCACGGATCAGATCTGGCATGGCGCCTTTGACGGCCTGCCGGCCGACGTATGTTACGGACTGCGCGCACGCGGTCCCTACGATCCGGCGCGCGGATTGCGGTTTAACGACCGCAAGTTGTTGCTGGATCCCTGGGCGCGCGCCGTCGAGGGCGCCGGTCCGCACGATGATCGCCTGTGGGGCTTTCGCCGCGATCACGCGGACGCGGACCTCGTACGTGACGATCGCGACAGCGTCGAATGCGCGCCCCTCGCGCGTTTTACCGACGAGCCGTTTGACTGGCAGGGCGTCCAGCGTCCGCAAACTGCATGGCGTGATACCGTGATTTACGAAGCGCATGTGCGCGGCCTGACCCGCCTGCATCCGGATCTGCCGCCGGAGCTGCGCGGAACCTACCCGGGCCTGTGCGCGCCGCCGATCGTGGAGCGCCTCCGGCGCCTGGGCGTCAGCGCGGTGGAACTCTTGCCGATCCATCATGCCTGGACGGAACCGCATCTCTACCAGCGCGGACTGCCTAACTACTGGGGCTACAACACGCTGTCGTTTTTCGCCCCCGATCCGCGTTATGCCAGCGCCGTCGGCGATCCGCGGGCGGCGATCCGCGAGTTCAAGACCATGGTGCGCGAACTGCATCGCGCAGGCATCGAGGTGATACTCGACGTGGTCTACAATCACAGCTGCGAAGGCGACGAGACCGGCCCGACCTTGAGCCTGCGCGGTCTCGACAACCGCAGCTACTATCTGCTCGACGAGGCGCGGCCGCGCTATTATCAAAATCACACCGGCTGCGGCAATGCGCTGAATCTGAATTCGCCGCGCGTGTTGCAGCTGGTGCTCGACAGTTTGCGCTACTGGACGCTCGAGATGGGCGTGGACGGGTTTCGTTTTGATCTGGCGGCGACGCTATTGCGCGGCCCGGGCGGGCGCGGCGAGTCCGCTTTTGCGCACGCGGTATTACAGGATCCGCTGCTCGCACAAACAAAACTGATCGCCGAAGCCTGGGATATTGGCCCCGACGGCTATCGCGTGGGCGCCTTCGCCGCCCCCTTTGGCGAATGGAACGATCGCTATCGCGACGCAACGCGACGCTTCTGGCGCGGAGACGCCGGCGCATTGCCGGACTTCGCCACGCGGATCACCGGCTCAAGCGACATTTTCCCGCCCGGTCGGCGCGACGTGCGGTCTTCGATTAACTTCAGCGCCTGCCACGACGGCTTTACTCTGTACGATCTGTGTTCCTACGAGCAAAAACGCAACGAAGCCAACGGCGAAGACAATCGCGACGGCTCGAATCACAACCTCAGCTGGAACTGCGGCGTCGAAGGCCCCACGGACGATTCCGCAATCCTGGCCAGGCGGCGCAAACAGGTGCGCAATTTTCTTACCACGCTTTTTGTGTCGCAGGGTACGCCCATGCTGCTCGCCGGCGACGAACTTTTAAACAGTCAGAACGGTAACAACAACGCATATTGCCAGGACAACGAGCTGGCGTGGATCGACTGGAGTCCGACTCCGGAAAAAACCAGTCTGGTCGCATTCGTCGCGCGCCTCGCACAACTGCGACGGGACCACGCCGGACTGCGCCGCCTGGAGTTTTTCCACGGCCGCGAAATCGACGACGCCGGCGCGCGCGATATACACTGGCATCATCCGCGCGGTCGTGAGTTAAATGACGACGACTGGCGCCATCCGCGCCTGCTGGTTTTTGGCGCGCTGATTCATATGGACCCGCGCGATCCCGCCGGCGATGCGCTTCTACTTTTATTCAACGGGCTCGAACGCAATGCGCGTTTTCGCTTGCCCGATTTCACGTCGCATCCGCGCTACGAACTCTTGCTGGACACGAACTCGGAAACCGGCGAGCCGGCGAAGCCGTTTTCCGCGCCGGCAAAAAGCATTTATCAAATCGCGGCGAAAAGCGTCGCAGTCTTTCGCGCCGACTAGAAGCCGCGCGCTTGCTCGACTACGCACAGGATGGCGCCCATGCACTGGACCGAATTTTCCGACGCTCTGCTGCTGGACCTCTTGTGCGAGGCGGCCGGCGTGGAACTCGCCTACTACGATTTTTACGGACGGGAAGTGCGCCTGAGTCCGGAGCAAAAAATCGCGCTGCTGGCGGCGCTCGGCTTCGCCGCGCAGTCGCGCACGGAACGCCTCGCCGCGCTCGAAGCGTATGCGCACGAATACGGCCTGTGCGAAACGGTTGTCGTGCGTCGCGGCCGGCGTCCGGCGGAGGTCCATCTGCGAATTCCGGGCGCCCTCGCCGGCGAATCCTTGACGCTCACGCTGTATGACGACGTCGGTGAAAGCCGCCTGACGCCGCTCACGCGCCGTCTGGCGCCGGCGATTGTTCCGCATCCGCCGAGCGCGTACGCCTCTACAGCCGCAGAGTCGCGGGCCGACTCGACGTCGCAAACGCCCGACGACTTTTATCGACCGTCGACGCTGGCCGAGCTGCTGGACTATTGCCTGGATGAAATACTGCCGGAAACGCGCCGGGTGGAGCTTACGCTGCTCGAACTGCCGCGCTGCGGTTATTACGAAGGCGTATTCGGCGACGCCTCCGGCCGACTGCAGCGCCGAATGTCATGGATCATTGCGCCGGCGCACGCCTACTCCGACCCGGACTACGCGCGGACGCCCGCCGCCGGCGTAATGACGCAACTCTACGCGCTCAAAAGTCGGCGTAATCTGGGCATTGGCGATTTTGGCGACGCGCTGAATCTCGGCGTCGGCCTGAGCCCGGCCGGCGTGCGCGTGCTGGGCCTTTCGCCCATTCACGCCCTGTTTCCGGCCCATCCGGAACATCGCAGCCCCTACTCGCCCTCCAGTCGTTTCTATTACAACATTGCGCATATTGATCTCGACGGCACGCCGGAATGGCGCATCGCTCTACGCGCCAGGGGCGAAGCGGAAAGCGCGCCCTTCGAGAGCTGGCTGGAGAACGAAACGACGCGGGATCGCATCGACTATGCCGGTGTTGTCGCGCGGAAGCTGCGCCTGCTGGAGTCGCTCTTCGAAGAGTTCTACGAATACGATTATCTGAATCACACTGTGCGCGCCCGAGCTTTTAAACTATTTCAGGACGCCGAAGGCGAGCGACTGCGCCAGCACGCGCTTTACGATGCGCTCTACGAAAGATTTCTGGCGGAGGGACGTTACGGATTTCGTCAATGGCCTGAAGAATTCGCACGCCCGGATTCGCCGGCCGTCCAGGAATTCAGTAAACGCAACCAGAAGCGGATATTATTCTTCGCCTACGCCCAATGGGTCGCATCCGAAGCGCTCGCTCGTCTGGCCGCCGGACTTTCGCGTCGATCGCAGGCGATCCTGCTGGACCTGGCCGTCGGCGCCGATCCGGGCGGAGCGGAGGTCTGGTCGAATCGGCGACTCTTCGCCGAGAATTTTTCCGTGGGCGCGCCGCCCGATCCATTCGCCGCAAACGGACAGAACTGGGGCCTTGCGCCGCTGAATCCCCTGCGCCTCCGCAAGGAGGGCTACCGACATTTCATCGATCTATTGCGCAAAAACATGCTCGTCGACGGCCTCCTGCGCATCGACCACGTAATGGGTTTGTTCCGGACCTACTGGATTGAGAATCGCGCGGATCAGCCGATTGGCGCGTACGTACGTTACGATTTTGAAGCGCTGAGCGCCATCCTCGCGCTCGAAAGTCTGCGCCATCGCAATACGGTGATCGGCGAGGATCTGGGCAATGTTCCGGACGTCGTGCGCGCCGGCATGTCGCGCGATCGGCTTTTGTCCTGGAAGGTGCTCTACTTTGAGCGCGAGGCGGACGGGGCTTTTCGTCCGGTGGAACAATACGCGCGCATTTCCGTCGCCACGATAAACACTCACGATTTGCCGACCCTCCCGGGCTGGTGGTCGGGCCGCGATTTGCGCGAACGGCTGCAGCGCGGCTTTATTCAGCCGGAAGATCTGCCGCGCCTGGACTACGAACGCGAGCAGGATCGTCATCGGCTGATCGAACTTTTTGAACGCCATCAATTGCTGGATGATGCGCTGCGCGAGCGAATTCGCGACTACGACTTGTCCGCCGTTACGGCGGCGGCTCATCGATTGCTCGCGCGCTCCGGCGCCGAACTCGCGCTCGCGTCGTTGCACGATCTTTTACTTGATCTGCGCCAGCCGAATCTCCCGGGCACGGTGGACGAATACCCGAACTGGGCGCTGCGCTATGCGGAAAACGTCGAAGACATCCTTGTAAACGCGCGCGTTCTGGAAAGCTTGCGCGCGCTCGCAAATCGCGGCGTCGCGCCCGACGCGGAGCGAAATTCATGAATCATCGGCGCTAACCAAAACGCGCACGCGCCAGCTCAATCAGGTCGCGCCACAAGTTCGGACTGGCGGCCGGCGCGCCATGCGCAGGCAACAGCAGCGTCGGCCGGTCGCGCTCCAGTTCGGCCGTCAGCCACTCGACGAGGAGCTTGCGTTCTTTCCGCGGCGCTACCGGTAAGAGCACCCGCGGAATTTTTAATCCCGGATACTCGTCCATAAGACGCACCCATAAGAGCGCCACAGGATGAGAAACAGGCGCAGTTATGTTGAATATCAGATCGCAGCTAATCCAGACGACGCCCGCCGCGCACGGAATGGAAACGATGGCGTCGCCGGTTCCTAAATGCGGAACGCACAATACGCGCGCGCCGGGCTTCAAACGCGAAGAGAGCGCCATGACGTCGTTCAGGTTGCGGCGGCCCTGACGGGCGAGACGCGGCATCGCCGTCGGCGTCGCGTAGCGCAGGGCGTCCGGATGTTTCTGGCTCCAGGCGTCCAGCCCCATATGATGAAACGAGTTGCCGGCGATTAACGCTGATACGCTGCCGTGGGTAAATCCGCCCGCCAGCGCCTTGCCCGGACTGTAGACTGCAAAAGAACCGTCGGCAAGTTCAAAGGCAGTGGAGCTTACCGGGACCGGAAAGATCGGAACCGAATAATCTTTGCGGTACACGCGAGCGCTTGCGTCAAAAAGCGTCCAGGTCATATCCCGGAATGAGTCGGCGCTTGCCAGCGTGGAAGTCTTTTCGCGGCGTTTCGCGCTTGACTTTGCTCAATGTGATCACTTTCTGAACAAGGTTCAGAGAGTCGAAGGGCGGAGGCGCAGGGTTTTGGGAGTTCAAGAGCGCAAGGAAAGAGAAAAAGAAGAAATGCGCCGCCGCATCGTCGAAGCAGCGACGCAGTTATTCGTAAACGAAGGCTACGAGGCCGCGTCGATCCGCAAAATTGCGGCCGCCATCGAATACAGCCCCGGCGCGATTTACCTTTATTTTAAGGACAAAGACGATATACTCTTCGCCATCCAGGAACAGGGCTTTGAAACCTTTCTTGCGACAATGGAACGCATCGCCGGGCCCGAAACGCATCCCTTTAAACGCCTGCAGAAGCTGGGCGAAGCCTATATGGAATTCGCCGCGCGGCATCCGGAACTGTACGACCTCATGTTCACCATCCGTGCGCCCATGCGCGCCCACAAGGACGAGTGGAGTCGCGGCTCAAGTTCATTTAACTTCCTGCGCGATACCGTGCGCGCCTGCGTGGAAGGCGGTTACATTCGCGGCGCCAATCTCGACGCACTGGCGCTGATGATCTGGTCGCAGGTCCACGGCCTGGTCGCATTGCATATGCGCTCGCGCCTGGCCATGTTCCCCGAAGAAGCGCGCCCGGGTCTGATACGCGAAAGCGCGCGCCTCATGCTCGATTTCGCCGGGGCAAGCGCCGGGGTCCCGGCCCCGCGGCCCGAGCCGCCGCGGGCGAAGCCCAGGGCGAAATCGGCGCGCGGTCCGCACAAGTCGGGGCGAGCCCCAGGCGCCCGCCCGGCGCCGCGCCGGGGTCCCAAAAAATAGACGAAAAAGGACCGCCCCGGGGGCCTCCGGCCAAAATTCTGGGTTGCAGATTGAACACTGTTCAGTAAATTAACCTCGTCTTTTATAAAGACGAGGTTAATAATGAGGTCTGCGTTCATTCTTATTCTGGGTCTGGCCCTGTCCTGCGCCGACCCGGCTCCCGAGCCCCCCGCGCGCTGGAGACTGCGCTTCGTCCCGCTCGAGGCGGTCCGGCTGAATCCCGCCTTCGCTGGGCGCGCCATTCCGGTCGGCCCGGCCCGAGGCGGCCTGCGCGAGTATGAACTGCGGCTGGCCGCGCCGGACGCGGTCCTCAACCTGATTCCGGCCGGCGGCGGCGTTACAGCCCAGGCCCCCCTGGCGAGCCGGCCGCGCATCGCCGCCCGTATCACGGGCCGCGAGCCGGGCGCGCTGCGCCTGCGACTGCGCTACGAGGCGCGTCTGATTGATCACATGAGCCTCTCCGTGCGCTTTGCCGGCCTGCAGGCGCCGGCCTTGAGCGCGCCGCTGGCGGCGATTTCCGCCCCGGACGGGGAACGCGCGCGCATCTTCGTGCTGCGCAACGGCGCGCTCAGGGCGGTGGCCGTAACAATCGTCGGCGAGGATCTCGAGCGCGGTCGCCTGCTGACGCTTGCAGAGGCTCTGCCCGGCGAACCCGTCGCCATTGAACGCATCGACGCCTTGCTGGACGGCGAAACCGCGGAGGCGCGCCCGTGAACTTTGCAAAACTTATCATCGATCAACGTCTATTATTCGTCTCGGTCGCCGTTGCGCTGTCCGTCGCCGGGTTACTGGCATGGACCTCAATGCCCAAAGAAGAAGACCCGCGACTCAAAGAACGAAACGGCATTCTTACGATCCTGTATCCGGGCGGGGCCCCGCGCGATATCGAACGTTTGATCGTCAAGCCGGTGGAGGATGAACTCGCGGGCGTGGCGGAGATAAAAAACTTCACCGCCTCCATTCGACGCGACGTCGCGATTTTCTCCATAGAATTGCGCGACTCAGTATCCGGGCAAAGCGAGATCAACGAAGCGTGGCGTGAAGTCGACGCCGCCGTCGAACGCGCGCGACTGGAGTGGCCGGACGGCGTCCGCCCTCCGGAACTTAACCGCAGTCTGTTTGATCTGGATGCGGCGGTGATTACGGTCAGCGGCGGCGCGGACCTGATCGAAATGCGCGCGATCGCCGTAGAACTGAAAGACGAACTATTAAAGCAGAGTCTCGTCGCCGACGTGCGGCTTTTTGGAGAGCCTGAACGAATTGTCTCCGTCGCAGTCGACGATCGCCGGATGGCGGCGCTGGGACTCAACTATGACCAGTTGGCCCGCACGCTGCAGTTTTCGAATCAGGCGCTGCCGGCCGGCGCGTTGCGCATCGGGGATCGACTGACCGGCGTAAGCGCTAACGCGTCGTTCGCCAATCTCGAGGATTTGCGTCGATTGCCGATCGGTTTTCCAAACGGCGAAACGCGCGCGCTGGGCGACTTCGCGCAGGTGGAACTGACGGCGCGCAATCCGCCGTCCAATCTGATGTTTCGCAACGGGCGACCGGCGATCGGCCTGGGCGTGGTGGCGCGCGAAAACATCGACCTGGGCAAGTTCGGCGATCAGGTGCGCGAGACGCTCGCGCGCTTTGAAGTGCGACGAAAAAACGACCCCGAACGACGCGCGATACGGACCTCAATCGCAGCGTTTCAGCCTGACTACGTTCGTTCGCGACTGGACGGCCTCGCCTGGAATCTCGCCGGCAGCATGGGCATAGTAGCGCTGGTGGTGATTCTCGGCATGGGTCTGCGAGCGGGAACTCTGACTGCGCTGATTGTTCCGGCAATTGCGGCCGTCGCGCTGTTCTTTTATGCAGCCGGCGGCGGCGTATTGCATCAGATTGCAGTCGCCGCCTTCGTCCTCTCGCTGGGCATCCTGATTGATAATGTCATCGTCATCGTCGAATCAATCCAGGAACGACTCGACGCGGGCCAGGCCGCCTATGACGCCGCAAGCGACGCCGTCCGCGAATTCGCGCTGCCGCTCGCGTCATCCACCGGAACCACGGTCGCCGCATTTCTGCCCATGCTGGGTTCCGCCGGCGGCGTCGCCGATTTCACGCGCGCCATTCCTTTAATCGCCGTCCTGACCTTGATCGTAAGTTATTTTTTCGCCGTGCTGGTCACGCCGCCGATCGCCATGAAATATCTCAAGGCGGGGACGGCGCGCAAGTGGCAAGCGCTCGAACCGCTCGGCGCGCGCCTGGGCGCGCTCGCGGCACGCAGACCGGCGCGTATTCTCCTGTTCGCAGCAATCGGCGTCGCGATCACATCCGTGGGATTTACGCTGGTTGAGAAGCGCTTCTTTCCCGGCGCCGATCGCAATCAATTGCTGATCGACCTGCGCCTTCCTCAGGGCGCGCCGATTCAGTCCACAGTAGCAAGCGCTGCGCGCCTGGAGTCGCGCCTGCGCGCCGATCCGCGCGTGGCCAACACCGCGCATCTCGCCGGACGCAGTGCGCCGCAGTTTTACTACAACCTCGTGCGCGCCGAACAGAGTCCCCACGTGGCGCAGTTGCTGGTGGAACTGAAGGACTCCGCGGATGCGGCGGCGATCAGCGCGCTTGCGATCAACCTGGGTCGCACGCTGACGCCGGAGGCGCAAATTGTCGCGCGTCAGTTGGAACAGGGCCCGCCTTCGCCGGCGCCAATCGAAGTGCGGCTGGCCGGCGAAAACATGTCGCGCCTGGCGGACGCAAGCGACATTGTCATGCGCCTGCTGCGCGAAACGCCGGGAACGGCCGTGGTGCGCCACGATATGGGTCCTGGCGCGGTGAATCTGCGTTTCGAGATTGGCGACGCCAACGCCCTGCAACGCGGACTGGCGCGGTCCAGCGTGGTGGGCGTTCTTCTGGGTCGTACGCGCGGCCTGCCGGCCGGTCAATATCGCGCCGGCGACGAAGCCCTGCCGATCGAACTGGTTTCCCTCGAAGGCGAAAACCTGTCCGTCGATCGCTTGAAAAACGCCTACGTTGCGCGGCCGGCCGAAACCGATCTGAGCGTGAACGATCTGGCCACGGCGCATCCGGAGCTGCAACCCGCCGCGATTAACCTGCGCAATCGCGAACTCACGGCGACTCTGCTCGCAGAGACGGACGGCAGTCGCAGCGCCGTCGCCGCGCTCGCCGATTTCAAGCAGCGGCTGCAGACGGCCGAACTGCCGCCTGGCGTGCGGGTGGAATACGGCGGCGAAGCGGAACGCTCCGGCGAAGCGAACACCGCTATCCTCCAGGCCATGCCGGCCGGAATTGCGCTCTTTTTGATATCGATACTCATGGAGTTCCGATCGTTCAAGAAGTTGTTCATTATCCTGATCACGATCCCCCTGGCTGTCACCGGCGTAACGCCCGGTCTGCTGCTGAGCGGACAGCCCTTTGGGTTCACCGCCTTGCTCGGCATGCTCGCATTAACCGGCATCGTGGTGAACAACGGCATTCTACTGATCGATGCGATGGATCGCGCGCGCACGGAGGGCCTGTCCCTTGAAGCCGCCGCCGTGGCCGCCGTCCAAAAACGCCTGCGTCCGATTCTTTTGACCACCCTCACGACAACGCTTGGTCTTTTGCCGCTCGCGTTTTCCTCGGCGACACTCTGGCCGCCCTTCGCCTGGGCTTTGATGTCGGGCCTGGCGTTGTCAACTGCGCTGACGCTGATTGTCATCCCTTCAGTTTATTGTCTGATTTTTCGGACGCCGCGCGTCGCCGGTCCTCGCGGCCCGGCGATCGCGGCGCTGTTTTTGGCGGCCGCCGTCGTGCTCGCAGCGGCGCCGCAAGGCGCTCTGTTCGCACAGTCGGCCGACCGGCCTGCTGCGGACGCAGCGGACGCAGCCGGCTCGGAGACGCCGCCCGAAGTCAGTTTCGCCGAAGCGCTTGAGCTCGCAGTAAGCAGTCCCGCAGTGGCAGCCGCCATGCAGGAAGCCGCCGCACGCGAATACGAAGCGGAGGCGTTTCGACGCAGCGTCCTGTATCCCAGCGTCGGCGCCAGCTTTACCTACGAAATGCGCGATCGGGAATTGACGCCGCGCAGCGGCCTCAATCAAATTTTACCCGGCGCTGTCAGCGGGCAACGACGCAACGTTCCCCAGGGCGGACTGGAAATCACCCAGCCGCTTTACGATCCCCAGAATCAGACCTATCTCGCGCCGGCCAATCAGGAACGCGCGCGCGCCGCACGTCTGCGGGCTCTGCGGGTGCGCGAAGAAGCCCTGGCCGCTGCTGCAAATGCGTTTCTCGATGCGCTGGAATTACGCGTGCGACGTGCAACGCTCGCGACCTACGCCGCCAGTCTGCAGCGGCGGCGCGCCGAGGTGCGCCGGCTGTACGAACTTGGCTTTGTTCCGGAATCCGACTTGATTCGCATCGGCATCGCCCTCGACGACGTGCGTCGCAGCCTGGCGGCGCTGAACGATACTACGCCGGTCGTAGAACTCGCCCTGGGTCGGTCCATTGGTCGCAGTGAACGCGTGCAGCCCGCGCGCCTGCCGGCTGCAAGCGACGCGGAGTCGCCAGCGGAAGGCGCCGAACCGCGCCGCGCGGATTTGCGCGCCCTGCAATTGCAGATCCGCGCGAAAGAACGCGAACTGGAAGCGCTGCAGTATCCGTTTTTGCCATCGGTCTTTGCGCGCGGTCAATGGGTGTATCAGGACAACGGCCAGCTTACCGAAAATAACTGGTTTTCGCTTTCGTTCGGCGTGCGCGTGCCCCTCTTTGAGGCCGGTACGCGCGACTTGCGTCGGGAAGCCCTGACGAGCGAAATTTCGGCCCTGCGCAATACCCTGACCGATGCGGAACGCGGCGTCGCCGTGCAAATCGCCCTTGCGCGAGCGCGAAGGGTCGAAACCGAGCGCAATCTGCGCGACCGCGCAGTGGCCGTGCAGAAGGCGAGCCGCAACCTGGCGCTGGAGAGCGAACGGTATCGCAACGGCCGCGCCGCGCTGAGCGCCCTGCTGGACGCCGAGGATTTGCTGCGCACGGAGCGCGAAAGACTGGAACTTGCGCCCATTGAGCTGCGGCGGGCGCGCATCCAGCTCGAACTGGCCCTGGGCGCCCTGGCGGAAAACGAAGCGGAGGCCGCGCCATGAACGCGCCCGTAATAGTCACTACGGCGGGCGACGAACTCGTTCTGAGCATTCTGGCCTACTGGAAAGCGGATGCTCCAGCAAACGCAGCGCAGACGTACGGCGCCTTGCAAATAAAGCGCGCACCGCGAAGCGACATCCGGAGCGGCCGGACTTGCGACGCAGCGCGCCAACCGGCGGAACGACGAGCGGAGCGGACGACCGCATAAATTTCAGAGACCGACCTGTTTTTCGCTCGCACTTTCGCGGCGCAGCGCTCCGCTCCGGGCATGGCAAAACAACCGGCACGCAGCCGCGAGGAACAGATCCAGGACGACATACGCGATCTGCATAAACTCGGCTACGCACAACAACTGTTTCGCGAAATGGGCGGCTTCTCCAATTTCGCAATCAGCTTCTCCATCATTTCAATCCTGACGGGCGCCGTACTGCTCTTCGGGTACGGCCTCAAGTTCGCCGGCCCGATTATCAATACGGTCGGCTGGCCTATCGTCAGCCTGTTCACGCTGTGCGTGGCGGCCAGCATGGCGGAGCTCGCGTCCGCGTATCCGACCGCAGGCGGATTGTATTTCTGGGCCTATCGACTTGGCGGCAAGGGCTGGGCCTGGATTACCGCCTGGTTTAACATGATCGGACAGGTGACGATTACGGCCGGCATTAACGTGGCCGCGTCGATCTACATCCTGGGCGCCATCACGCGCATGTTTGATCTGCCGCCGGAAACGGAAGTGCCGATCTTTGGCGCGATGACCAACTGGTATTTCCAGATTTTTGTCATGGTTCTGATCATGATTCCGCAGGTTCTGATAAATATCTTTGGCATTAAGCTGACCGCGAAACTGAACGACTTCAGCGTTTGGTGGCACATTGGCGGCGTGGTTCTGATTGCGCTCGCACTCACTTTCTTTGGCAAACACCATAACTCGGGGTCCTTTCTGTTCAGTGCGGTGAATTCCGTCAGTCCGCTCGACGCATCTTCGGCGGAGCTGACCGCCGGAACTTTTGCGCCCGCCCTGGTATTCGGCGATTTTAAATTGGCTTCGCCGCTATTCGCAATGATTCCCGGTTTGCAGGAACTCTACAGCGCGGCGCCGTTTTTGCTGGTCTTCTTGCTGGCCATGCTTCAGGCGCAATGGACTTATACCGGTTATGACGCTTCCGCGCACGTCGCAGAAGAAACCGTCATGGCGCGATTGAACTCCGCCTGGGGCGTGTTTTTGTCCGTCGCCGTGTCGGCTGTGGTCGGCTACCTCATGATTTTGATTCTGACCTGGACGATACCGGACGGCGACATCTCGGCGACAGCCACGGACGCCTACCCGGTGCTTTACATCATCTACAACAACCTGCCCGCGTTTCTTTCGAACCTGATCGCAGTCATCATCGGCGGCGCCATGTGGCTGTGCGGTCTGGCGTCGATCACTTCTATGGGCCGCATGTGGTACGCCTTCGCGCGCGACGACGGCATGCCGGGCTCCGGCATGATCAAGCAGATCCATCACCGTTACCGGACGCCGGTGTGGTCGATTCTCATCACCAGCGTGCTGGCCGTGTTGATCTGCCTTTACGCTTCGGCGTTCTTTGTGGTCACGTCGATCAGCACCATCGCCCTGTATCTGGCGTATGTGTTCCCGATCTTTCTGAACCTGCGCAACAAGTTGCGCAAACGCGGCGAATACACGCACCGCGAAGCGGCGCCCTGGAACATGGGAGCGATCGGACCGGTCATTAACGTAATTGCGATCTTCTGGGTTGCCGTAATCACCATCGTGTTTATTCTGCCGCCGAACGAGCTGGTGCTGTGGAGCTTTGTCGCTCTGAGCGCGATCTTGCTCGTTTACTGGTTCGCCTGGTCGCGCAGAAACTTCGCCGGCCCCACGGCCTCCGACGAGACGGTGCTGCGCCGGCTCGAACACGAAATCGAAGGCAAGTAGTCGCTCAGCCCGGATCTCCGGCCGGATGATTCACGAAGCTCCCGCCCGACGTCGCCGCGACGCCGGGCGGGTCTTCTGCTCCGGCACGATTGCCCGGAGTGCTTACGCGCCGCATTCCCGGACTCGCCCCCGCATTGTTTGAGATCTCGTCGCTCCCCGCGCCGCCACCATGACATGAGATTGAGTCTCATTTTTATTGACGGAGCGGCCCTGGCGCAGGCGTCTGGCAGAATCATGTCCTCATCCGACGCCGATTCCCGGAACCATCGTCTGACGCCCGTCTATTCCACGCCCAATTGCGCGATCTGGCGCTGCAGCTGCGGAACCTATCACGTCCAGATCGGCAACGCGCACTTGCAGATGTGCGAGACCGTCCTGATCGAGACCGGGCGCACCCTCGGCTGGATGGCGGCGCGGGCGACGGACGCCGGCCACCTCAGCAATTAGGCGCCCGAATTGCGACGTACTGGCCCAATAATGAGACTGAGTCCTATTTTAATTATCAAAATTCTTCGGCCGAGCCTGGGCCTGGCCGTGGGACTCGCCCTGTTGGGACCGACGACCGGCCGCCGCCTCGGCGCCGAACCGGTTCCGAGCGTGGAAGAGCGCCTGAGCGCTCTAGAGGAGCGACTCGAACAAACGAACCTGGGCCGGGCGACCCGCGTGTATGCCAGCGAACAGGGCCTGGGCCCGGCCGCCTCCGGCGTGTACCATGCCGAACCCGGTCTCGCCTTTGGCGGCTACGGCGAAATCCAGTACGTCAATTTTAAGAGCGAATACCGCGCCGACCAGACCGATCTTACGCGCTTTATACTCTACGCCGGTTACCGTTTTAATAGTTGGATCGTGTTCAACTCGGAGATCGAATACGAACACGCCGGGGCCGAAGGTTCCGCCATCGCAAGCGAAGCCGATACAGGCTCGGGAACAGTACGGCAGGAGAGTTTTAACGAAGCGGGCGCCATAATCGAAATGGCCTATCTCGATTTCGAGTTCAGGCCGGAGGCGCGACTGGCGCTCGGTCTTAACCTGGTTCCAATCGGCATTACTAACTACAAACACGAACCGACCACGTTTGCGTCCGTGCGCCGCCCGCAGACGGAGACCTTTGTGATTCCGACCACCTGGCGCGAACACGGCGCAATTCTGCACGGCGAACTGTTCGCTGCGGCTCTGCGCTATCGCGCCGGAGTGATGACCGGACTGCGCGCGCAGGATTTTGATAATGCGAACTGGATCCGGGCTGGACGCAGCAACGGATCGGAAACCCGATCGGAGGGACTGGCGGCGCTGGTAAATCTTGAATTCACCGGCATTGAGGGACTGGTCATCGGCGGGACCTACTACGCCGGTTCGGCCGGACAAAACGAAATTGCAAAAGCCGACTTTGCCAACACGCGCCTGCCCTACGAAGAATTTTTTGGGAACGATGTGATCGGCCGACTTGCGGCCGACGGAATCCGCGCCGGCAAGACGGCGAACGTCACGGTTTTTCTGACGGAAGCGCACATCGAATACCAGAACGGACCGTATTATTTGCGCGCCCTTGCCGCGCGCGGTTGGATGTCGGAAGAAGACGCCCGCGCAGTAAATCGTGCGACCGGTTTTAACGTCGGCCGAGCGGCGGAAGGCGCCTACGCCGAAATCGGCTTTGATCTTTTGAGCCTGATCCAGAGCCGCTACCGCTTGTTCGCCTATGTGCGAAACGAATACGTAAACACCCAGAAAGAAACAGTTACCCGCTACGCGGGCGGCGAGGACGATTTAAACGACGTGATTTGCGCCGCGGTTCGTTTCTGCCGCGTTTCCGGCGATCTGGCGCGCGGCAATCGCGACCTGGGGGTCATCGAGAGCTTTGACCCGGCGCAAGAACTCTACGGAGTGCGCGGCGTCGCAGATCGCGCCAGCGATCGGCGCATCGTTTCCGGCGGATTTGCGTTTTATCCGGAAGAGCGCATTGTGCTCAAAATCGACTACGAACGAGCGAATTCCAGTTCCGACTACGGCGGCGACATTGAAGCGCGCAACGTTTTTAACAACAAGATTGATCGAATCAATTTGGGCCTTGGCTTCATTTTTTAACAGACAAACCCGGAGAACGACTATGAGAACATTCACCACAATTCAGACGGCGGCGAGGACTGCGCTGCTGGCCGCGGTCCTCGCACTGAACGGCTGCACGGCGCTCGGCCTTGCCGAGGAAGAGGACGACGACACGACCTTGTTCGCCGCGCTCGGACTGGCCGCAGTCGCCGGCGGCTCAGAAGCGACCGCCGTACGCGATTACGCCAATGTCGCGTATCTGCAATATACGGACGCCCACGCCGCGGCGGTGAATTTGCAGACTGCCGTCAACGCGCTTGTGGCCAACCGCACCGCCGGCAACCTGACTGCGGCGCGTTCAGCGTGGACGACCGCGCGGCAGATTTACGGCGTTACGGAGGCGTTGCGGTTCAGCAAGGGACCGATCGACAATCCGGCGCTATTTTCCGAAGGCGGTTCGGAGCTCGAGCCCCTGATCAACGCCTGGCCGCTGGACGAAGTTACCATTACAAACTACATCGCCGGCGCCGGCGCGATCACGCGCGCGGATCTGATCGGGGCGAACGGCGCGGGCGGCGAAGAAGATGTAAAACTGGGCTGGCATGCAATCGAGTTTTTGCTCTGGGGCTCCGACGCGGCCGCCGGGGGGCCTTCGGCCAGCGTTACGGCCGCGGATTTTAATACGGCCCGTCGTCAGCAATACATCGTCGTCGTAACGGACACGCTGGTCGACCACCTGCGCATTGTGCGCGACGCCTGGAATCCGGCCGGAGGTTCGTACTACGCGGCCTTTACTGCGTCGCCGCGCGCGTCGCTCGACAATGCGCTGACGGGCATGGCCACGTTCTCCGGCGGCGAATGGGGCGGCGAACGCTTCGAAGCCCTGGATACGAGCGATCAAGAAAACGAACACTCCTGCTTCAGCGATACGACCAAACAGGATTTCTTCTACAACTCGCAAGGCTTCCTGAATTTGTTCTCCGGCGTATACGGATCGTACAGCGGCCGCGGACTCTCAGCCGTCTACGCCGGCTCAACCGCGGATCAACTCAAAAGCGACATCGCCGCAGCGCGCGACGTATTCTCCGCCAACACTGCATGGTTTTACGATGACGTGGTTCAGGGCGGCGCTTCGACGGAGCGCACGGGGCTGCAAAATGTGCGCGTCCTGATCGGCCAGACGATTGCGGACCGATTTGTGCAGGGTGCGCGCGCCGCAGGCTACAACCCCACGATTGGCGGCGGACAATAAACGCAGCGGCAAGCTGAGTCAACGACAGGAGCGAAGAAGCTATGAACGCGCAACTGTGGACGCGCCTTGCGGCGGCGCTGATGCCGCTCCTCGCGGGAATCGCCTGCGAACCAAGCTTTGAGGCGAACGACGTCTCGTTCGCCCTGGCCCTTGCCGCGCTTTTGAACGACGGGTACGAACCCGGCGAGGAATTCAGCGGCGGCGCAACCACGCAGTTCATCTTCAACACGGAGGCCTTTGATCTGCCGGCGGCTAATTTGAGTTCCGCTCGCCGGCAAACCTTCTTTACGGCCAATGCTTCGTTTGATCTCAACTGGGTGACAGCGCCGTCCGCCGCAAAAGACGGTCTGGGACCGACCTTTAACAATACAAGCTGCGACGGGTGTCACGTCGGCGACGGGCGCGGCGCCCCGCCCGCTGGCGGCGGCAGCGTCTTTAACACCATGTTGTTTCGCATTTCGGGGCCCGGCGCGGACGGCGTAACCGGCGGTCCGGCGCCGCTGGGCGATTACGGAACCCAGTTCAACAATCGAGCGATTGCGGGCGTAGCGACCGAAGGCGTTGTCAGCGTGAGTTACGCGGAAGAGCCGGGCTCGTTTCCGGATGGCGAAGCGTATTCTTTGCGTCGGCCCATCTACAACTTTCTCTGGAATACGAATTTTAACGGCAGCGCGGGCGCGGCGCCGACCACGCAGGGCGCGGACTACTTTGTTTCGCCGCGCGTGGCGCCGGCCGTGTACGGACTCGGACTCATCAGCGCCATACCGGAAGCCGCAATCCTGAGCCGGGCGGACGAAAACGACGCTGACGGAGACGGCGTTTCCGGACGCGCTAACTACGTCTACCGTCACGCAAGCGGCGCGACGCGCCTCGGCCGCTTCGGCTGGAAGTTGAACCAGCCGGATTTGCCCCAGCAAAATCAAAGCGCTTTTATCGGCGACATCGGCATTACAAGTCCGTTGTTCACCGCCGAGAATTGTCCCGGCCAGCAGGCGGCGGGCGCTTGCGGCGCGGCCGTAAGCGGCGGCAGCCCGGAGATCGACGCTGCAAATGTAGATTTAATCAATCTTTATACGCATCTCGTGGCGGTTCCAGGGCGGCGCGATTTTCGCAACGCGGATGTCATCGCGGGCAAGCGACTCTTTCGCACTATCGGCTGCGCCGCCTGTCACGCGCCGGGGTATCGCACCGGGGATCTCGCCGGCTTTCCGGAGGTTTCCAATCAGCTGATCCGGCCTTACAGCGATTTTTTGCTGCACGACATGGGCGACGATCTGGCGGACGGCCGGACGGATTTTCTGGCGAACGGACGAGAATGGCGCACGGCGCCTTTGTGGGGCGCGGGACTCATCCCGACGGTGAATCAACACAACAACCTGCTGCATGACGGCCGCGCGCGCGGCTTTCAGGAAGCGATTCTCTGGCACGGCGGCGAGGCGGAAGCGAGTCGTAATCGCTACCGCGGCCTGAGCCGAACGGAGCGCGCGCAAATTTTACGTTTCCTGGAGTCGCTCTAGGCGCGCGATCGCGCCCGGCGCTGTCAGTCGAGCAAACCAACATGAAAACATTTTGTACTGCAAACATCCGGCAAGTCAGGCGACGACAGCCCGGTTTCGTCGTCCGTGCGATTCGGGCAGGCGCCTGGCTTGCAATTTTTTCATGCAGCGGTCTCGTCTCCTGCGACGCAGGCCGCCTTGGACCGGATGCGCTCCTGGTCGCCTTTCCGCCGGGGCCGGACGTCGCGGGCGTATTAAACTTCTTTGCGCTGGAATTCGCCGCGCCGGCGTACTTCGATCTGGAACAGAGCGCCGCCGCTTTGGACCAGGCGGCTCTGGAGTTCCAGACAGCGCCAGGACCGACGACGCTCGCAAACCTGCGCACGCGCTGGCGTGCAAGTCAGGATCGTTTAAAGACGACCGAGATTATTTTTTTCGGGCCGGCGAGCGACAGTTCGCTGTATGCGCGCCTGGATTGCTGGTCGCGCGGCTTCACCTTGTGCGCGAGACCCGGCGATTGCGCGACAACCATCGACGGCGTGATCGCCGGCGCCGGGACGATTAACAGCGCATCAATCGAAGCCAGCGGAGTGCGCGTACGCGGCCTGCCGGCCATTGAATATCTGATCTACGACGACGGCGCCGGCGACGCCTCGTCCGCCGCCGTCGTCGCCGCGTTAAACGGACGTCGGCTGCAATACCTGCGCGCCGTCGCCGCAAACGTACGCGATCGGTCGCGCGATCTGCGGCGCGCGTGGGACCCGGCCAGCGGAAATTATGCGCGCGAGCTGACGAACGCCGGCGCCGGAGGACAATTTATGCGCCGTTCGGACGCTTTGAGCTGGATCGTTCAGCAAATGATATTAATCGTAGAAAACGTCCGCGATGCAAAACTGGGCGGACCGGCGGGCTTCACGGTCAAGAGCGCCGGAGTGAAAAGTCCGGCCCTGCTCGAATCGCGCTTCAGCCGCACTTCGCTCGCCGATATGCGCGCGGCGCTCGCCGGCCTGCGCAGCGTTTACACGGGCGAGTACGGCGGCCGAACGGGAACGGGCTTTTCCGTGATCGCGCTTGATCGCAATCCCGATCTCGATTCGCAGGTGCGCAAGGCGCTGGACGCAAATCTGGCGCAGATCGATGCAATTACGGTGAAATACGGCGACCTGGAAACGGCGCTGGCCGCGGACGCTCCCGAAACGAACGCGCTGTTCGCCAGCCTCAAGGAACTCCTGATCCTGGTTTCCGCGGATCTGGTTTCCGCCTCCGGAACAAATCCAGGAGCAAGTCCCAATGACGGCGATTGAGCGCTTATGCGCGCGGCTCGCGCGACCGGTTCCCGCCGATTCTCTGGCCGCGTTGCGCATTGTGTTTGGCGCGCTCATTGTGTGGCTCGCCGCGCGTTATCTGTGGAATGAATGGCCGGAAAAATACTATGCGGCGCCCGTGTTTCATTTTAAGTATTACGGTCTCGGTTGGGCGCCTGAGATAAGCGGCGGCGCCGGCCTGTATTTGCTTTTCGGCGCTTTGCTCGCTTCCGGATTGTTCGTCGCGCTGGGCCTGTTCTATCGATTCGCCGCAGCGGCGTGTTTTGTTCTGTTTGTATGGTTTCAAGCCCAGGACGCAACACAGTATCTGAATCACTATTACCTGGTTGCATTGCTGGCGCTGCTCTTCTGTTTCACCTCGCCGCATCGGCTCTATTCGCTCGACGCGTGGCGCAGACCGGAAACCGAATGCGCCGAGATCGCCGCGTGGCAGCCGGCGCTTTTTCGGTTTCAATTGAGCCTTGTATATCTCTACGGCGCGCTTGCAAAAGTCAATGCGGACTGGCTGTTGTACGGCGAACCGATGGGCGCGTGGCTTGCGGTACGCAATGACGCCGGACTCATCGGCCAATTCGCCGCACTGCCCGGATTCGCACTGGCGGTTTCATGGGCCGGGTTTTTATTCGATTTGTGCGTGGTTCCGGCGTTGCTCTGGCGCAGAACCCGAATCGCCGCATACCTGACGCTGATTGTGTTTCATCTGCTTACGCGCGAGCTGTTTCA
The DNA here is from genome assembly GCA_036170535.1 of Leptospirales bacterium. Taxonomy (GTDB): domain Bacteria; phylum Spirochaetota; class Leptospiria; order Leptospirales; family Leptonemataceae; genus SSF53. Next base: position 27,372 of record JAVHPJ010000202.1, read on the forward strand.
GATCGGGCTTTTTCCGTGGATCATGATCGCCTGCACGCCGATTTTCTTCCGATACGATTGGCCGCAGACGCTCCTCCAGCGCCTGCGCGTTGCGCCGCAAACGCGACGCGGAGCGACATCATCCGGCGCTGCGCAAGGCGGCGCGCCGAACTGGCGCATGGCGCTTTCAGGTTTATTTGCGCTCGTCCAGTGCCTGACGCCCTTGCGACTGTATCTTTATCCGGGCGACGTGCGTTGGACGGAACAGGGTTTCCGCTTCGCCTGGCGCATTATGGCGATGCAGAAGTCCGGAACGATCGAGTATCGGCTCTACGATTGCGAAAACAACGCAACCTGGATCGAAAACCCCCGCGCGGGCCTGACGGCCTTTCAATACAATATGCTCTCCACGCAACCCGACTTTATTCTTCAGTATGCGCATTACCTCGCGCAAACGCATCGAGACCAGGGGCGCGCCTGCGTGGCGGTGCGCGCCGACGCGCGCGTTTCATTAAACGGAGCGCCGGCGCGGCCGCTCGTAGATCCCGAACGAGATCTGACGCGCGTCGAAGACTGCTTGCTCTGCGACCGCGACTGGATTCTGCACTGAACTTGCAGCAGACGGAGTCGCGGCGCAGTATGAACCAAGGCGCCTCAGTCGAACTTCGGCCGCCGCTTTTCGACCATCGCCGCGAAACCTTCCATCGCTTCTTTCGAAGACAACATGCCCAGCGTCGCCTTCAGATCGGCGGCAATCAGCGCGTCAAAGTCGCGCCCGGTTCCATTTCGCAATATTCCCTTTTGCAGACGCACCGCATTACGCGGCAGGCCGGCCAGGCGTTTCGCCAGAGACCGCGCGCGATCGGCCAGCTTTTCTTTTTCGATAAGCTCGTCCGCGAGTCCAACGGCGAGCGCCTCGGGCGGTTTGGGCGCAAATCCGGCGAATAGAAAATCGCGCAGGGCCCGTTCGCCGCACAGATCGGCGATGCGGGTGGTGACAAACGTCGGCAGGGTGACGCCGATATTCATTTCCGGAAACGACATGCGTGCGCCTTTGTCCGTCAGCAGGCGAAAGTCGCACATGATGGCCAGCATGGCGCCGTAGCCTACGGCGTGCCCGTTAATCGCGCCGACGACGGGCGTCGGGAATAAATAGATGCGCTTTAATACGGAGAAGAAATAGCCGATCAACCGCTCGTGCTCCTCGCGCGGCCGTCCGTGAATGCTGGTTGGATTAAGGCCGTTGGAGAAAAAATCGTCCCGGGCGCTTGAAAGAATCAGGGCGCGCACGTCGTCGCGAGCGGCCGCTTTTTCCAGGGCTGCGTCGAGGGCCGCAAACCCCTCCAATGTGAAAGTATTCTGTTCGTTAATTGCAATCTTGATTTCGAGTATGGAATCGGCGAAAAATTCGGCGACAGGTTCCGACATGGCGTACTCCTCAAAGTTTTGGACAGCTTCGCGCGGCGCGATAGCGCGTCTATTGCTTTCGGTCTCTGCGGCCCGACGACTCCGTTTGTGGAAAAGCGTTTACGCATTCGGCCGCGCGGCCGTACACCAGCGCCATGTCCGCCCGCGTAATTGCGATTGTTAACTTCAAGGGCGACGTGGGCAAACCACGCTCGCAGTCAATCTTGCAGCGGCGCTCGCCGACCGGCGACTGCGCGGCGGACCGGCCCGCGGCCGGGGGGGGGGCGCGGGGAGCCGCGCGGCCGCGTCCCGCACAGCCTGGGCTGCCCGGTCAATGTCAGCCCGCACCTGAGACACGCCCTGGCGCAAAAGGTCCGCGCCCCTGTCGGCCAAGACCTTGGCCGTGGCGCGCGCGAG
>JAVHPJ010000203.1:0-6377 GCA_036170535.1 Leptospirales bacterium
AGGATCTTCCGCGCCGACTGAAACGCGCACCAGGTCCGGTTCTATGCCGTGCGCGCGCAGCTCCGCGCGACCGACCGCAGTCGAAACCAGATCGTAGTGCGCAAGATAAAGAAACGGACAGAGAATGGTAAAGTCGACGCCAAAGCTCGGGCCTTTCGCCACTGCGATCGAATCATAAAAACGTTCCAGCGGCATATCCAGCTCGATGCAGAAAAGACCGCCGGGCGAGTCAGGCGCGCGCTCGATTGCCCGATAATTCCCCGCGCTGTTCTCCTGATAGGCCCAATAGACGCGTTTTACGGAGCGGTGTTGTTCCAGAAACTCAACCACTTGCATGGCGTTCCGGTTGATCTTGCCGACGAGACTTACGTAATCCTGGATTTCAAACGCCAGACGCTGCAGATCGCGATAGTAGGGTTGCGAACAATACTGCGGCGCCTGCTCGGACAGAGCGGCGTAGAACGGCGAATCGGGATTAAATACCGCCGCGCCCAAAATCACGTCGCCGCAATGCGCAGCGTATTTGGTAAGACTGAGCACGCACGCATCGGCATAGGGCAGCGTGCGCACATTGACCGGACTGGCTACGCTGGGATCGATCACCAGCGCCGCGCCGGAGTTGCGACAGAGCTCGCTCAAGCGCTGCAGATCGGCGGTTTGAATCAGCGGGTTTGTGGGGGCTTCCGTCACCACTCCGGCAATTTCCGCGCCCCGGTCCCGAAAGAGCGCTTCGAGGTCCGCTTTATCCGTCACCCGCGCAAGCAGAATGCGTTCGTGATCCTGGGCGGCGAACTTGCGGAGTATTTCGATCGTGTCGAGATAAAGCCAGCCCAGTTGGACCCAGATGCGGCGACCGCGTGCGGCCTGCGCCTCGGATAGCGCGCGGTACACTCCGTAAAACGCATTCATGCCGCAACTTGCAAGCATCGCATCTGCGGGCCGGGCTTCAAATACGCGCGCGAGCTCGGTCACAACTCGTTCGCGCGCCATCGGGCCTTCGATGACATCTTCGCGCCAGGGCTTGATCATCTGGCGCCGGCGCATAAGGAAGTCTTCCGCCTGGCGCGAGAAAATGCCGCCGCCGGTATGCTGCAAAAACTGTCGGGCCAGAGTTTCGCAGGCCGTATCCGGCGGGAAATGAACCGCAAAAAAATCATCGACCGTCGCAACTTCGGCGCGCGCTGGGCCGAGGAAATTGGCGAGTTCGCGCGCCATCGCGGCGGAAGAAACTGGATAAAGTGCGCGCCCGCTGAACTGCGCTTCGCCAGCGAGCAGCGCGCGCGTTCGTTCCACGTAGTCGTGCACGACAAAACGCGGATAACCCGCTTTCAAAGCCTGAAGCGTCTCCGGACGCTTTTCTTCGTAGCCGATGATGTCCGACATCGTCGGCAGACTGCACGAAACGCCATGTACGCTGGCCGGCAGCGGATCTCCGAGCGGTATGGCGCGCAGATAGTCAGCGCTCATACTCTACTTACGCCCGCGTTTCCCCGCGCCCTGCGCCGATTTTCCTGCGGATTTCGAAGACGCCTTCGGATTCGGCTTTTTTGCAGCAGGTTTTGCGGCGGGCTTTGCTGCGACTTTGCGAGCCGCTTTTTTCATCGCTGGTCCGGCGGCCCCCCGGGTTGTCGCGTTCTTCGCCGTAGATTTTTTTGCTGCCGGTTTTGACACGGGCTGCAGGGCTTTTTTCCCGGCAGCGGATTTCGCCGGCCCATCCTTTGGAACAGCTTTTAACGCCGTCTTCTTTGCGGGTGCAGGCGCGAGCGTGAGTTTCGCCTGTTTGACGCCCATTCGATCAACCGGCGCTGGCGACGCCGACTTGGGCTTCGCCGGAGGCGACACTTTTTGCGGCTTTGCGTTTACGCCCGGCCGCGCGCTGGCTTCGTGCGGGCCCGGTTTTTGTTGCGCGGCCGCGAGCGGTTTGCCAACGGGGGCGACGCCGCTCAGATTCGCGGCGCTCCGAACGGGCGAGCCAGCGCTCCCGCCCGGAGCGGCTTTGCCCGCATACATGGAGCTGTAATCCGGCGTAAACCCGGGAAAATTCGCGACGGCGTGGGCGGCGCGAAGCAGTCGATTTTCTTGAAAGGGCGCGGCCAGAAGTTGCAGTCCGATGGGCAATCCCGCCGAGTCGAAACCGGCCGGCACGCTGATCGCAGGAATGCCCGCCAGGTTCGCCGCGATGGTGAGTATGTCGCTCTGGTACATCGCCAGCGGATCGGCGGTTTTTGCGCCAAAGGCGAAAGCCGTGTTCGGCGAGGTTGGCTGCAGGATCACGTCGCACTGCGTGAAAAACTGAGCGTATTCGTTTTGAATCTTGCGGCGCGCCTTTTGCGCGTTTTTGTAATAGGCGTCAAAATAACCGGACGAAAGCGCAAACGCGCCCAGCAGAATGCGCCGCTTCACTTCCGGTCCAAAGCCCTCGGTGCGGGAGCGAACGTAAAGTTCCATCAGGTTTTCGGCATCGGGCGCACGATGGCCGTAACGCACGCCGTCGTACCGGCTGAGGTTGCTTGAGGCCTCGGCGGTCGCCAGGATATAATAAATCGGAATCAGAAACTGCTCCAACTGACTTTGCAGCGGAACAATACGCGCGCCGCGTTGTTCCAGTTCGCTCACGGCGATCCGGGTACGGGCCGCCACGTCCGCGTCAAAGCCGCCCGCGTTATGGTCGGGCAGCATGACGCCCACCCGGAGTTCCTTCCAGTCGCGGTCCCTGAACTCCGGCGCATGCCAGGCGAGCGGATGTTTTTCGCCGTCCGGATGCGAGGTGCTGTCGCGCGCGTCGACGCCGGCAATCGCCGCGAGCAAAAGCGCCGCATCTTCGACGTTGCGCGCAAAAGGACCAATCTGATCCAGACTCGATGCGTAAGCGACCAGACCGTAACGCGAGACGCGCCCGTAAGTCGGCTTGAGACCGACCACGCCGCAAAAAGCCGCCGGCTGGCGAATAGACCCGCCCGTATCCGAGCCCAATGCAAGCGGCGCAAAACCGGCCGCAACCGCCGCCGCCGAACCGCCGGACGATCCGCCGGGTACGCGCTCGCGATTCCAGGGATTGCGCGTGAGACCCAGCGCCGAGTTCTCCGTAGACGAACCCATCGCAAACTCGTCCATGTTCGTGCGGCCGAAAAGCGTGGCGCCGGCGGTGCGCAGTTTCTCAATCACAGTCGCGTCGTACGGTGAAACAAAGTTTTGCAGAATCTTCGAACCGCAGGTGCACTGCTCGCCGCGTTCGACGATGTTATCTTTAATGGCGACCGGGATGCCGTCCAGCGGACCCAGGCTCTGTCCGCGAGCGCGCCGTTCATCCGAGGCGCGCGCCTGAGCCAGCGCACGATCGGCGTCGAGCTTCAAAAATGCGCCCACTGCGGACTCGCGCTCGGAAAGTTCCAGCAGGGCCCGCGTCAACTCGACGGCGCTGTATTCCTTTTTGTCCAGTGCGCGACCATGGGCGGTCGCCGTGCGAAAAAGCGTATTGTGATCAAACTTCATGGGAGACCGCTTCCGTGATTTCAGCCTTCGCTTTCAATTGCGCCCGGCACTACAAAGTGTCCCGCTTCCCAGCGCGGCGCAATGGCCGCGATGTCGTGCAGCGCAAGGGACTGCGCAGGTTGATCCGCGCGCACAACGTTGCGGGTGCGGTCTTCCGAGTAACTGTCGTCGATATCGGACACGTCGACCTGGTTGATCACGTCCACGTATTCCAGAATCTTATTGAACTCAGAGCGCATGGCCTGCACCGTCGCGTCATGCGGGTCGAGACGCGCAAGGCGGGCGAGTTCCTGAAATTGTTCTTCGGACAGCATAGGGTCAATTCGGGGCCCGAGGCCGCACGGTCAATTGAAAAGCCGCGCAAGCCGGTCGCCGGGCCGCTTCGGACAATTTGCCTGGCTCGTCCCGACGGGGACCGATAAACTACCATGAGCGCGACCGCCCTCTTGTTGCTTCTGGGACTGGTTCTGGTCTTTGCCGGCGTGTTCGCCGCGCTTTTATCCGGCGATACGCGCGCGTCCGCCCGCAGTGCGACGCGCGGCGCAGAGCCAGCGCCCCGACGACCGACGCCGCCCGCCCGCACTCCCGCCCCGGCGCCGTCGCGCTCCCGTCCGCTTTCGCGCCGCGAGCGCGAGCAAATGCTGGCCGGAATTCAAAATCTGGCGCGCGACAATCCCGCACGCACGGCCGCCCTGGTGCGGTCCTGGCTCAACGCTTGAAAAATCGCCGTGCAAAAATGAGCCGCAACACGGACAGCATGTAGCGCCCCTGGGCCGCGAGAGAATCCTGGGCGGACGAACCGTACGCACGATAATACGAAACAGGAATCTCAATGCAGCGCATGTGGTAGCGCATGATTTCGATCATCATTTCGAGCAAATAGGTGCGATCGCGCGCTACCAGCTCGCCGGAGATGCGCGCAAAAGAATCTTTCCAGATCGCGCGATAAGCGCAACCGATGTCAGTAAAGCGCGGTTCCTGGTTCCACCAGAATATCTCCACGAGCTTGCCGAAAAAGACGTTCACCCAGCGGTAGAACGGGCGCAGATTGGCGCCCTGCTCGATCATCTGCCGCGTTGTGCGCGTGCCGACGACCATGTCGCAGTCTTTCAGATACTCCAGCAGTTTGGCGAAGTCGCCGGTACGAAAGCTGCCGTCGGCGGGCGCCAGGGCAAGAATATCGCCGCGCGCCGCGCGCAGGGCCTGATAGATCATATCCGCTCGCGGGCCGGATGTCGCCGCGGTGGTCGGGTCCGCCTCGATCACGCGCGCGCCTTTTTTACGAGCAAGCTCGACCGTGCGATCGGTGGAACCCATGTCGACCACGAGGATTTCATCCGCCAGATTGGCAAAATCGCTCAGCACGTCCGGCAAGGTGGTCGCATTGTTTTTCGCCGGCACGATCAGGCTTACGCGATAGCTGGAAAACTTCTGAGTGCGAATCCAGTAGGTGGTCGCGTAATAGTCGGCCAGCGAGTTAATGTTAAAATAGCGCCCTTTTAACGTACAGGCGTGGGCTTCCGTTTCGCGCGCCATGCGGTCGATCACCTGGGTCAACTCGATCACGCCGCTCTTTGACGACGGCGGAGTGGAATCAAAAAATTCAAAGTAGCGCGAAGTAAACAGATACGAGCCCAGGCCGTTCAACTGATTGGGCGGATTTTCCGGCTTCTCCACAAGTTCCACGATGCGCGTTCCGGCCAGTTGCACGGAGTAATTCTTGCGGATCTCGGATACCAGCGCCGTAGGCAACGCGGCAATCATGGCCTGGGCTTTCGGGCGCGCGCGCCAGAGCTTCAGCATCGCGGCGTGATTGGTTTCGTAGTAAAATTCGTCGCCCAACATGAGCGCAAAGTCTCCGTCGATGCGATCGCGCAGGTTCGCCACATCGGCTGCAAGCCCGCGCTGGGTCCAGTCGGCGGTTTCGATGCTTTTGCCCGGGAAACGACCGCGAATGCGCTCCACTTCCGCCAGCACCTGGTCCTTCAAGTGGCCCACAATTACATAGACGCGCTCCACGCCCAGGACCTTGAACATCAGCTCCACGTTGCGTTCGAGCAGCGTGCGGTTTTCGAATACGAAGAGCGGCTTGGGAATAAAATTTGTGCGGGGATAGGCGCGCGTGCCTTTCCCCGCCGCAGCGATGACGCCGACTCTGACTTTTCCGCGGGGCATGCCGCAGAGCGCCCGGGCCGCCGGATCGCGTCAAGTTAAAGAAGCTCTTAAGGCCCGGAGCGCGGACTTTCGCCGTCGCGCGGAAGTATAATCTGCGGTCCAGGGCCCGGCTGCGGCCGGATCGGCAAGACGCCTGCAAAACGGACGCGATAGACGTGCTCGGAGCGTTCGCCCAGTTTAAACGCGCGCCAGCGATCATCGCGCGCGGCGATCGGCGCTCCGCTGTCGTTCACTTCGACGCTCAACACCGTCGGTTGCAGCTGGCCGCCGGGCCGGACTGCGCCGGGACTCTGGCCCGGCTCGTACGTGCGATTCTGATAGTTTACGCGCACACTGAGTTGATACGTTGCGCCGGGCGCGTCTTCCAGCATGAGGACTGCCGCGGCGCCGCTGGCGACGCTTTCAAATACCCGGCCATCGGAGGTACGCCGAGCCGTTGCGCTGAGCGTCCCGGGCAGGGATTCGGGCGCCAGTTCGAAACGCAGTGTTTCGCGCTGCGCGGCAGGCTTCCTGAAAAGCACTTCATAGACCGGATAGTGATCAAAGACGGTGTTGGGCTGCCAGGTGTCGGTGAAACCTTTGCCGACGGTGTAGGTTTGCCAGGACGGATGCGCGCTGGTAAAGATCGTGGTCGGCCGTGCGAGCGGCCCGCTCGCGCCCGGCGCGGACCCAACCAGCGTAACGGCCTCAATGGGGTTGCCCGGCCCGAT
>JAVHPJ010000204.1:0-28704 GCA_036170535.1 Leptospirales bacterium
GCTCGCCCGGCCGACGAACCGGAGGCCGCGGACCGCATTCGACCGACCCGCCCTGCGCCCGAACCGGAGCCCGCCTTCGCCGGTGACGCACTCGATGCGGCGCTGGAACAACGGCGCCCCTTCGCGCCCGCTGAAACGCTGAGCCCGCCGGCGAGCGCGACGCAGGCCCACAGTCCCGAATCAAACGGAAATGGCCGCGCCGCGCCCGCCGCGCCGGCGCTTTCGCCAGTCAAACACGGGGAACCCATTGAACGCGAACCGACGGCGCCGCCCGCGCCGCCCGAGCTGAACCGCGCTGCGCCAGTCAAGCCCGTTGCGGTCCCGCCGCCCGCACCTGCGGCGCGCCCGCCCTTGCCGGTCGCCTCGGGCGCGCCGACCAGCGCGCCTTCAAGTTTCAAAAAGTCGCGCTTCACCATCGGCGCAAAAATGCTCTCGATCATCACGTCGCTGCTGGTGACGGCCCTGTCCGTGATGATCTTTCTGGCCAGTTATTTCTTCCTCGAAGAAATGCGCGGGCGCATTGAAGAAAACAGCCTCGACCGGGCGCGCATCCTGGGCCAACGCGTCGAATCGGAACTGGAGAGCATCAGCTATAAAGCGCACCTTATGGCGCTCTCCCTGGATCAAAACATTGGCACGGGCGAACAGCAGGCGCTGGTCGCGCAGCTGTTCTTTCGCGACAACAAAGACTTCGTGTTTCTGGCCGTTGCAGATCGCGCCGCAAACGGCTTCAGCTTCCGACGGGCGCTTTCCAACGCGGAATATCTTGCCACGAATAATGTAACGCAGGCCGACGTCGAGGCCCTCGCGCAGAGTCAGTCCGCCGCTCTGGCTGAAGCCTTTAACGGCGCAACAATTGTCAGCAACGCCTCCCAGGGAACCACGCCGATGCTCGGCGTGAGTCTGCCCCTCGGCGCAAATTCGATCGTGATTCTGTTTCTGGAGCCCAGCCAGGTGCTCAAGTCGTTCCAGTCCGAAGGCGCGATGCGCACCTTTATGGTGAACGGCAAAGGCGATGTGATTGCGCATCCGGATTCCAACGTGGTTCTCGCGCGGGCCAGCCTCTTAAAATCGCCAATCGTTGAATCCTTGCTGAAGAGCACGAATGAAAACGGTCAGCTGCGCTTTGTCGATCCCGACGACGGCAAAGCCTACATTGGCGCATTTCAGAAACTCGGCATCAGCGGTCTCGGCATGGTGTCCGTCATCGACGAGGATACGGCCTTTGCGGCGGTGTATCATATCCAGAATCGAAACCTCTGGATTATGGCGATCGTACTTGTGATCTCCTTTCTGGTGGTTTACTTCTTCTCGAAAACCATCAGCGTCCCCATCATTGATCTCGTGGGAGCCACGCGCCAGATTGAAGAAGGCGACTACGGCATTTCCATTCAGCCGATGAGCGGCGACGAGGTGGGCAGTCTGACGCACTCGTTCCGGCAGATGGCCGTGGGCCTGGGCGAACGTGAGAAGCTTAAAGACGGCATGCTGCGTTTTGTTAACAAAAAGGTGATGGAAATGACCATCGCCGGCACCCTGAAGCTCGGCGGCGAATCTAAAGACGCCGCGATCTTCTTTTCCGACCTGCGCGGCTTTACCGCCATGTCGGAAACGATGACGCCCGAAGACGTGGTTGCGTTTTTGAATGAATATTTCACCGGCATGGTCGCCTGCGTCAACCAGACGCACGGCGAAGTGGATAAGTTCATCGGCGACGCAGTCATGGCGCACTGGGGCGCGCTGGAATCTCACGGCAATGACTGCGAAAACGCAATCAACGCCGCGATCTTGATGCGCAAAGCGATCATCGCCTTTAACGAACGCGGCGCCGGCAACCGCCCGGTCGCAAAAATGGGCTGCGGCATCAACTTTGGTCCGGTGGTTGCAGGCATGCTCGGTTCGGAGGAAAAGCTGTCCTACACGGTCATCGGCGACGCAGTGAACCTGGCCAGCCGCATCGAATCGCTTAACAAGCCGCTTGGCACGGATATTCTGATTTCCCAGGACGCCTATGAGCGCGTGCCTGGAATTTTCAAAGTGGAGCAGATGCCGTCGATTACCGTGAAAGGCAAGTCTGAACCGCAGGTGCTTTACGCCGTGGTCGGTCGTCTGGACGACCCGGACTGCCCGCAAGATCTCGACGAAGTGCGGCGCATGCTCGGCATCGAACACGACTCGCATAAGGAAGTCGATCTCGATGCGAAAGAGGAGAAATTCAAAGTGGTCGGGAGCGCAAAGAGCGCCCATTAAACTGAACTGTGGGACCGCTATTGCTCAGCGTCGCTGCCGTTCTGCAGCGCTACCGCATCGGCCGCACGGATTACATCGTCGTGGCTGCGGCCGCGTTTGTCCTCCTGATTGCAAGCATCGGTCTTTATCTCAATATGACGGCCTCTTCGGGCCCGGGCGGCGGCCAGATCGTCGGCACAATCTACTTCAAAGATCGCGTGGCCCAGCGCAAATATGTGGCCCAGGCCATGTGGGAGCCGCTGCGCACAGGCGTGCCGGTCTATAATAACGACTCGATTCGCACCGGCGAACTGTCGGCGGCGACAATCGTGCTCAAAGACAGTACGCGCATTGAACTCGACGAAAACTCAATGATCGTGGTTTCCGTCGGAGACAAGACCGAGTTGAATTTCGCTTACGGTTCCATTCAGGCGCGCCGCGATGCAGCCGCCGGCGAGTCGGGCGATCTCACCATTCGCTCGCAGGACCGCACTGTAACGGTTGGCGCAAGCGACGTGCAACTCAGCAAAACGGACGAGGCTGGCGGCGGCCTGGATGTCAGCGTGACGCGCGGCGAAGCGAGCGTAACCAGCGCGAGCGGCGAAACCCAGTCGATCGGCGAAAACCAGCGCGCTACAGTAAACCAGGGGCGCATAGAAATCAAGCCGGTGCTCTTTCGCCTGGCTGCGCCGGACGACAGCGCTCGCATTTTTACGGAAGGCCCGCGAGCCAATGTCGACTTTCGCTGGGGCGCCGTAGACGGCGCGGTCACCCTGGAAGTCAGTCCGCGCCGGAATTTTTCGCAGATCGCCGCGCGCGCCACGCTTGCCGGAACCGCGTCCAGCGCCGCGCTGGCGGAAGGCGTGTATTACTGGCGCATCTCCGCTCGCAATCCGCAAAGCGGCGCCGTGGAGTACAGCGAGATTCGTCGGCTCGCTGTCGCTCAGAACGGCGGCCTGCGCCTCTTCGCGCCCGCACAAACGCCAGTTTTGAGTATGTAAATGATGCGCCGCTGGTGAACTTTTCGTGGAGTCGCAACGAATTCGCACGCGACTATATTCTCGAAATCTCCACGCGCGAAAATTTCAGCAGCGTGGCGGAATCCCGCGAGTTGCGCACTACCGGCGCTTCCGTCGCCCTGCCCGCCGGCCAGTATTTCTGGCGCGTTCGCTCCCGCAGCGATATGGCCGGAGCGGAGTCGACGAGCGCTCCGGCCGCATTTCGCGTGGCCCAGCGCCAGCGTATCGCCGCGCCGCGACCGCTCGCGCCCGCTGCGGATCGCAAAATTGCAGCGCAGGCGATGGAGCGCGGCATGGTATTCAGCTGGGAAATGAGCCCGGAGATTCGGCGCGTCGCCCTCGAACTGGCGTCCGACCGAAATTTTTCGCAGATTCTGCTGCGGCAGACCGCCGCCGGCGGCTTCAGCCGGGTGCAACGCAAGCTGGAGGCCGGCGACTATTACTGGCGCGTGCGCGGAACGGACGCCAGCGGCGCGGAGACGGATTACTCGGCGGCGGCGAGCTTCAGCGTAATTGAGGGCGGCCGCATTCGCCTGGTGTCGCCGGAAGACGGTTCGGACGTGAATATCATCGCCAGCGCGTCCAGCGTGATTACATTCCAATGGCAGCGGCCGGATGCGACCGGCAAATTTCTGCTGGAAGTGGCCGCCGATCGCACTTTCCGGCGCATCCTTCTTTCGCGCGAAACCGTCGGATACAATGTGGAAACGCCGAACCTTGCGCCCGGCCAGTATTTCTGGCGCGTGCGCCTGCTGGACGCCGGCGAGACCCTGATGGAAAGCGACGTGCGTGCGGTGAATTTCCGCGACTCGCTCGGCGCGCCCACGCTCGTCTCGCCGCTCGGCGGTACTGTCGATCTGTCCGACGGTTTGCCGCTCGTCCTGCGCTGGCGCGCGACGCCCGGCGCCGCAAGTTACGAGGTCGCCCTGGTGCAACTCGGTCGGCGCCCGGAACGGATCTTTGTTCAGCGAGCAGCCTCGGAAGAGTTTGTTTATCGCGATGCAAGCAATCTGCCCGGCGGGCGCTACAGCTGGTCTGTGCGCGCCTGTAAGGCGGGCGCGGCCCGCGACTGCGCCGATGAGTCCAGTCAAACCTTTGAACTCATCGCCGCGGAAGAATTGGCCGCTCCGGAATTCATTTCGCCTTCCACCCAGTACGTCGTGCCGGAGGATGACTGATGCGTCGCGCCGCTCGCTTTTTTCGACTGGCTCGATTTTGCGCCGCCCGACGCATGCTGTTCGCCCTCGCCCTCGCCCTGGCAGCGGGCGCCCAGGGCCTCGCAACGCCGCTGGGCGCGCAGAATCCCGGGGAGAGCGGCGACATTCGAACCGCCGTGATTCGCTGGGGCGCCGTGCCGGGCGCGCGCGAGTATCTGATCCAGATTCGCAATGAGCGCGAGGAAATAGTAACCGACGAGCGCATTCGTGAAAACGCGTTCCGTGCGCGGCTGGACCCGGGTCGCTACGAGCAGCGCATCGCCGCTGTAAATCGCGCCGGACGTTCCGGGCAATGGTCGCGCTGGACGCCGCTTGAGATTCGCGCGAGCCGCGCGCCGGTGATCGGCCCGATTCGACCGGTGGGTCCGCTTCAAAACGGACGCCAGACCCTGCGCATTGACGGCGTGCACTTCACTCCCGAAACGAAAATCCTGCTGAAATCCGACGGCGAACTCAAGCCCGTATCCGTGCGCTATGTCGGCCCCGGCGCCGTGGAAATACAAGTCGACTCGCTGAATCTCGAAGACGGCGAATACGCCATCGTCGCCGAAAATCCCCGCGAGCAGCGCACCGAGCGCTACTCGGCCGCCGTTGTCGCCGGCGACCGCGTGAGCATTCCCAGCGAAGCGCAGCAGCCCACGCCCGACTATGAACGCGCGCGCGATGAAAGCGAACGCGAAGGCGCCGAACGTCCCGCGCCGCCGGAGGCTGCACCGCCCGGACTGATGACGACGTTTGTGCCTGGTTTGCCGGCTTATAACGAGGGCCGTGACTCCGAGGCCGGCGTGTGGGCCGGCGGCGTCGCCGGCGCGCTCCTGCTGTCCGCCTATCAGTATCAGCGCGGCGTCGCCGTCCGCGAGAACTTTGAGTCGGACTTTTTGACCCGCTTTTTCGCCGATCCGATCGTGTTCGCCGCAGTCGCGCAGTCCGGCGTCATTGCCAATCGTCCGTCCACTGCGGAGATCGGCGCAGTAATTTACGCTTACGTGGAATCGCGCAACGCCGCGGCCGCAAGTTACCAGCGCATTCAACAAGAGCAATTCGCCGTCGGATTGCTCGCCGCCCTGGCCTGGGGCGGACACTTTTTGTGGGAGAATCGGGAGCGTTTTTTTCTGAGCGAGGCTGAGGGCGGCGGAGCGGGCGCACGACTCAGCGCGCGCGGCGCGCGCGGCGCGCGACCGGTCGGAGAGGCCAACCTTGACGTACTGCGCGCGGCCAATCCGGGCACGCTCTCCCAATTGCGCGACGCAACGCGGCCCGAACTCGCCGTCACATTCGAATTCTGACCCGAATGCGCCGGAGCGGACTCGCCGCTCAGCGCGGCGCGACGCGTTGCGCGACGCGCGCTTTTCCGCTGAAGTCCTCGCCGATCAGGACATTCACCGTTACGTTGGCGCCGTCCACAATATTGCCTTCCAGCACGTTAACAGTGACCGCGCCGCCCTCGATAGTTCCGCGCATCACGTCGACCCAGACGCCGCGCGTCTTTTCGCCGCGCACGTCGCCTTCCAGATATTGTACCGCAACATTACGGCAATCCAGCAGGTTGCCGCGCACGTAGGCGTAGCCGGCGCCGCGCTTGCCGACCAGATCGCCCAGTTGCACTTCTTGAAGCGGCGCCTCCCTATTCCCGGAGGGACAGGCTGGCAGAAGACAGAGCGAGCACAGGACAAAAACGGAAAGGAGCGCTTTCATGTTGGAAACAAGCTAACCAGAGGCGCGCGGCGCAGCAAGCGCGTATTCGCGCTGAGCGGCGCAGAGCGCAGGCTCAGGCGAGCAGTTTGACGCTCTGGGCGATGCGCCCGGAAATGTCTTTATGCGCCAGATCTTCCACGGCGCGCACGGCGTTTTTGAAAGCGCGCGCCGACGAACTTCCGTGGCCGATCAGACAGACGCCGTTGACGCCCAAAAGGGGGGCGCCGCCGTACTCACTGTAGTCCATGCGGGACTTAATCATTTGAAAGGTGGGCTTGAGCATGAAGGCCCCGGTGCGTCCCAGGGTGGTCGCCTCAATTTCCTTGCGCATCAGATTAAAAATGGAACGCGCGAGACCTTCCGTCGCTTTTAAGATAATATTGCCGGTAAAGCCGTCGCAAACGACGACATCGGCGGTCCGGTTGGTGCCACCGTAGAGATCGCGGCCTTCAATATTGCCAATGAAGTTGTAGGGTAGTTTGAGCAGATCCCGGTAGGCGGTCAGGGTGACGTAGTTTCCCTTTTTGCTCTCCTCGCCATTAGACAACAACCCGACCCGCGGCTGTTCGATGCCAAAGATCTCCGTCGCATAAATGGCGCCCATGATGGCGAACTGCACCAGCCAGTCGGCCTTGCAGTCCACGTTTGCACCCGAATCAATCAGAACTGTAACGCCGCCGTCTTCACGCGGCAGGGGACTCGCAATGGCCGGCCGATCGACGCCATCGATGCGCCCGAGTTCCCAGAGCGCGGCCGCCATGGTGGCGCCGGTGTTGCCGGGGGAAAAAAAACCGACCGCACGGCCTTCTTTGACCAGACGTGCGGCGACCATAATCGACGCATTGCGTTTGGTGCGCACAGCGCGCGCCGGCGACTCGTGCATGTCGATGACGCCTTCGGAGTGAATGATTTCTACAAGGTCGCGATCCGCGGGGAAACGTTCAAAAGCGGCCGCTACCTGGGCCTCGTCGCCGACGAGCAGCACGCGCGAGCCGAAGTCGCGCACGGCCTGGATGGCGCCATGTACGGCGGTCTCGACGCCTAACTCGGCGCTCATTACGTCAACAGCTACCCACACGCCTCAGCAGGGCGCGTCGGAACTGCCGCAGGGTAAAGCAGAATTCAAAAAAGGGGCGCGCGACCGCAGCGGACCCGGGAAGCGTTCCCGCCGCGGCTCATGCTCGGAATCAGGCGCGGGTTTTCGGGGCGAGAACGATGCGGTTTTTATACCAGCCGCAGGCCGGGCAAACCCGATGCGGCATAATGAAGGCGCCGCAATTCTTGCACGGAGCGAGATTGGGCCGACCGATGGCGTGGTGCGCCCGGCGTTGCCGTGTTTTCTGCTTGGATAGTTTTCGTTTGGGTAAGGCCATGACTGCGTCCCGGAAGGGCCATAGTCTGGCGACGGCGACTCCTGACAAGCCGAAATGTCGCTTCAGGCCTCCGGTGTGGTCTGGAGAACGCGCACGGACGCCCGCGCGACGAAGCGGAGGCGCCCCGGCCGGCGCACTTCTTGACGCCCTGGCCCGTTCCCGCGCTTTGTTCCGGCATGTCGCTTGTCGAGCAAATCGAAGCGCTCTACCAGACCGGTAAAACGCGTCTGGAACGGTGCCAGAGCCTCGCGGAACTGGAAGCCGCCCATCAGGACGTTCTCGGCAAAAAGGGCGAGCTCACCGGTATTCTGAAAGGCCTGAAGGATCTTTCCGCAGAGGAAAAGCCGGTAGCCGGCGCGGCCGCTCATCGGGTCCGCACGGAACTGGAGGCGACCCACGCCGAAGCCCGCGAACGCCTCAAAGCTGCGGAACTCCGCGCCAGTCTCGATCGCGAACGCTACGATGCGCTGCGCCCGCTTGCCTCCCGCCGCGGCCGCCTGCATCCGATCACGCAGATGCAAATGCGCGTCGAAGACATTTTCTTGCGCATGGGCTTTCGCATCATGGACGGGCCGGAAGTCGAGTCGGACGAAAATAACTTTGGCCGCTTGAATTTCTCCGACGATCATCCCGCCCGCGACATGCAGGACACCATCTGGACGGAAGACGGCAACCTGCTGCGCACGCACACCTCGCCCGTGCAGGTGCGCTCGATGAGCCTGCTCAAGCCGCCCTTTCGCATTATCGCGCCCGGCCGCGTCTTTCGCTACGAGGAGACGGACGCCTCCCACGAAACGACCTTTCATCAGGTCGAAGGCATGCTGGTCGACCGGGACGTTTCGGCCGCCAACGTGATCTTTGTCATGAAGACCTTTCTTTCGGAGTTTTTCGAACGCGAGGTGCACGTGCGCCTGCGGCCGGGATATTTTCCGTTTGTCGAGCCGGCCTTTGAACTGGATATACAGTGTCTGATTTGCGGCGGCAAGGGTTGTCGCACCTGCAAACACAGCGGCTGGATCGAGCTGTTGCCCTGCGGCCTCGTGCACCCGAACGTGCTCTCCGCTGGCGGCCTGGATCCCCGGGAGTGGTCGGGCTTCGCATTTGGTCTGGGACTCGATCGTCTGGTCATGATGCGCTACGGCATTGAAGACATTCGTCACTTTATGTCCGGCAATCTGCGCTTCCTGCAGCAATTTTGAATACGGCCCCCCGCCCGAGGTGGAATCTTGAAATTATCCCTGAGCTGGCTCTCTGATTACGTCGAATTACAAGATCTCTCCGCTGCGGAACTCGCGCGCCGACTGACCCTCGCCGTGTGCGAAGTCGACGGCTTTGAATCCGTTTACGAACACCTGAACGCGGTGGTTGTGGCGCGCGTGGAGGCCGTGGAGCGGCATCCGGACGCGGATCGGCTTTCGATCTGCAAAGTCAACGCGGGCAAAACGACGCTACAAATCGTCTGCGGCGCGCCCAACGTCCGCGCCGGCATGTTCGCCCCGCTGGCGCCGGTCGGCGCAAAAGTTCCGGGCAAAGACGGCGCGGGCCTCGAGATCAAAGCGTCGAAGATTCGCGGGCAGGACTCGGCCGGCATGTTGTGTTCCGCCGTCGAACTGGGCCTGGAGAAAATCACGGGCGAGGTCGACGGCCTGCTGGATCTCGAAGCTTTTTTCCAGGACTCAAACGCGCGCGCGCCGCTTAAACCGGGAACGCCGCTTGCAGAACTCTTTCCGCTGGCGGACGTGATCTTTGACATCGACAACAAATCGATCACGCACCGACCGGACCTGTGGTGTCACTTTGGCTTTGCGCGCGAAATCGCCGCGATCTATTCGAAAAAACTGAAATACGATCCCCTCGCGAAATCAATATTCGCGTCCGCTCCGTCATCGGCCGCGTCGAAAAAAAAGACTGCGGCGAGTAAAAAAACTGCAGCAAAGTCGATTGCGACGGGCAGCTTCGGCGCGTCGGTTCTGGCCGCCAAAAAAATTCAAATCGCGCCGGGCGCCGCGAAGGCGTATTACGCCCTGCCCGTCGCGGGAGTGCAGGTCAAGCCGGCGCCGCTCTGGATGCAGGCGCGGCTTTTAAACATTGGTCAGCGTCCGATTAATAACGTCGTCGACGCGACCAACTACGCAATGTTCGAGTTGGGCCAGCCGAACCACGCCTTTGACGCCGCCAGCCTGAGACACGACTCGATCCACGTGGCCCTCACGGGCAAAGCGGCGCCGCTCAAGGAGTTTCGCACGCTGGACGGCGAAACGCGTCAGCTGCCGGAAGAAACGATTGTGATTTTCGACGGCGCTCCGGGCCGCGGCTCGCCCGTTGCGCTCGGCGGCATCATGGGCGGCGAAAGTTCCGGCGTTGCGCCGGAGACCGCCGCACTCTTGCTCGAGTCGGCGACCTTTCCGCGCGAGCGCATCCGTCGCACCATCGCTGCGATCGGACTGCGCACGGACTCGGCTCAGCGCTTTGAAAAAGGCCAGGACCCGGCCAAAGCGGAAAAAACCCTCTATCGCCTGTGTGAACTGTTGGCCCTCACCTGTCCGGAGCTGGTTCGCGGTCCGCTCGCCGGCGCAATGCCGGAAAAACCCCGCAACAATCAGATCAAGGTTTCCCTGGAATTTTTGCAGAAGCGCCTGGGTTTCGCCGTGCCTGCGAAGCAGGCCGTAGATACGCTCCAGCGGTTGCACTTCGCAGTAAAGACGTCCGGAACGCCGCGCGCGCCGGAGTTTACAGTCACGGCGCCGACGTGGCGCTCCCAGTATGATATTTCGCGGCCGGAAGACATTGTCGAAGAGCTCGGCCGCGTGCATGGGTACGATCACATCGCTCCCGTCGCGCCGCTTGCGCCGGTGGAAGCCGCGCCGCCCAATCGCGAACGCGAGTTGGAGCGTCTGTTCAAACGAACCGCAGCGGGCGCCGGCGGCTTTACGGAAACCTATAACTATTCCTTCGCCGGCGCCGACGATAATCTGCTCTTTGGTCGCAAGGGCCTGGCCTTAAAAAATCCGGTGTTTACCGATCGACCGGAACTGCGGATCGCGCTTTTGCCCGGGCTCTTGCGTCAGGCGGCGTCCAATCAGGATCGTTTCACGGACGTGAAGTTGTTCGAGTTCGGGCGCATATACTTAAAAGAGGCGCGCGATCGGCTCAAGCCGGATCTGCCGCGCGAGGAAAAACATTTCAGCTTTGTGTGGGCCCCGGAAGCCGTCGACGCGAGCGCTGCGCCGCCCGACGAACAGGCGCTTTTCGCCCGCTGGCTCGAGTTTCGCGCCTTTCTGGAAGCGCTGCTCGCCGACTGCGGCGCGCCGGCCGAACTCCGGCGCATCGAGCGTCCCCAGGATGCAGCGCCGTATCTGCATCCCGGAGCGGCGATTGAGTTTCGCAGCGTCGAGGGCGCACACCTGGGTTACGCTGGAATTCTGCATCCGATGTTTCAGGAACGCTACGATCTGCGGCGCCGGGCGCTGGTCGCCGACTTCGCCTTTCCGGCGATATTGCAGGCCTACGAAACCACGCGCCTCGCGGCCAACTATGCGCCGCCGTCGATTTATCCGGATTCGACGTTTGAACTCTCGCTGCTGCTCGACGAAAGCGACGGCACGGAAAAACCGATCGAAGTGATTCGTGCGATGCAGTCGAACGATCTCAGCTCGGTGCGACTGCTCACCCTGTACCGCGGTCAGCCCTTGCCGGAAGGCAAAAAATCGGCGAGCTATGAATTGCGCGCCGGACGGGTCGATCGTACGCTCAGCGGGGAAGAACTGCAGGCGTTGCTTACCGCGGTGGTCGGCGAACTTGCAAAAGCCGGCTTCCCGCTGCGCTGAGTCGACCCGAACTGCAAAAAAAAACCGGCGCGTCCCTGCGGACGGCCGGCGTTTTCGAATCGCCGATCGCGGCTGCGATCGGGATGCGCGAGTTTCAAACTTTGGGCGATCCGCCGGCAGCCGGCTTTTTCGCCGATGCGGAAGATACTGCGCCCTGAACGCTCGAACCTACTTGCGATGCAAAGGTGTTCGCGCTGGCGGAAACCTGTCCGGCCTTGTCTTTGATAAAGGCGGCCAGTTCGTCGAAACGAACGTTTACGTCGCGAATGCGTTCTTCGCCCACGACAGTCTTCAGTTGTTCCGTCAGTTGCGAGTAGTTCTTCTGAGCTTCAGCCATAAGCGTGTTGAAATTTTCCTGCGCCTTGCTCGAGACGTCGTTCAAACCCTTGATCGTGTTATCGAGCACTTCGCGAATCTTTTGAGCGGCTTCCGAATTGTCAGAGGCGCCCTTGGATTTCAGCTCTTCAAAGGTTTTGGTGACGGCTTGAATCGCGGTCTGGAAGTTCTGTTCGCCGACTTTGAACAGGCCAATGCCTGCGTTCAGAATGTCCTGGATATTTTTTTCCAGCATGATCTTTCTCCGTAGCCGTCCCGCGATGCCCCGGGACGGTTTTATGCGTTGCACCATAGCTCTTGTGCATCGCATAAGAGTGCAAGTCCTTTTTCCTCGAAAGCGTGATTTTTTTAGTACGGGAGCGTCCTGATCTCATCACTTCGCCCGATAGCCGACAGAAGGCTTTACAGGATTGCGCCGCACCCCTCCCCTGGCTATTTTCGAGAAATACGCCGGGCCAGCGAAGGACGGCGGCAGGATCGAGGCGGACCGCAATGGAAAAAGCGAAACTGGACAAATACAAACAGAAGCTGCTCGAGTCCAAAGCGGAAATTCTGCACGAGCTGGAAATTGAACGCGAATATTTCGTATATAACGATCAGGGCGATCTGGTGGATCTCGCAGACGGGATCATTAACAATGAAGTTCTGAGCAAGCTCTCGGACATGGACGTCGAAAAGCTCAAGCTGATCGACAAGGCCCTCGAGAAGATCGACGCCGGCACCTACGGTATTTGCGAGGGCACCGGCAAAAAGATCCCCGAGGCGCGCCTCAACGCCATCCCGTGGGCCCAGCATACCATTGAACACGCCCAGCAACTCGAGAAGCTCAAAAAGCCCTGAGCCTTTCCCCCTGATTTTCCCCGCGCCCGACCCTCGCCGGGGAAATCTGTTTACACCATTTATGTCGCCCAGGACCCTGCTCGGGTCGACGGTTGCAGCGTTCCGGGCGAGGCCCTGCCTCCGCGCCGGCTGCATCGTCAGAAGAACCAGGCGCCCGTTCCCCTATGACCCAAACTCCGAAGAGCAAATCCATCGTAAAGGCCGCCGATATGGCCGCCAAACAACACGAATATACTGAGAGCAAGATCAAGATTCTTGAGGGCCTTGAAGCCGTCCGCAAACGGCCGGGCATGTACATCGGCACTCAGGATACGACCGGTCTGCACAAAATGGTCTATGAGGTCGTCGACAACTCGGTCGACGAGCACATGGCGGGGCAGTGCAACGAAATTCTCGTGCGCATCCTGCCGGACAGCATCATTGAGGTTTACGACGATGGTCGCGGCATTCCGGTCGGCATTCACCCGGACGCCGGAGTCAGCACCCTCGAAGTCGTAATGACCAAACTGCACGCCGGCGGCAAGTTTGAGAAGGAGGCCTATCAGGTCTCCGGCGGCTTGCATGGAGTGGGCGTGTCGGTGGTGAATGCGCTGTCCGAATGGCTCGAAGCGGAAGTGCACAAAGACGGCGAAATCCATTATCAGAAATACAGGCGCGGCGTTCCAGAAGGGCCGGTTAAGCCGAAGGGCAAAACCAAGCGCCGCGGCACGGTGATTCGCTTCAAGCCCGACAGCACGATCTTCACCACGATCGAATATAAATACGGCGTCCTGCACCAACGACTGCAGGAGATGGCCTTTCTCAACAAGGGCCTGAAGATTCATCTGCAGGATGAGCGCAAAAAGCCGCCGAAACACGAGACGTTTTATTACTCCGGCGGCATCGTCGAGTTCGTGCAAAAGCTCATCGAAAAACGCCAGCTGGTTCACAAAAAAGTGATCTATTTCGAAGGCGAAAAGGACGCCATCAAACTCGAAGTCGCCATCGCCTACAGCGACGCGCAGAATGAAACCGTCTTTTGCTTCACCAACGGCATCAATAACATGTTGGGCGGAACGCACCTGGAAGGCTTTCGCGCGGCGCTCACCCGCACCCTGAACGACTATCTTAAGAAAGACGAAAGCTTTAAGAAGAAACTCGGCGGCGCCACTCTGACCGGCGACGACGTGCGCGAGGGCCTGGTTTGCGTGCTCAGCGTAAAAATTCCCGAGCCCCAGTTCAACTCCCAGACTAAAGAAAAGCTGGTGAATGCGGAAGTGAAGGGCGTAGTCCAGACGATCGTCACCGATCGACTGAGCCTGTGGCTCGAAGAAAATCCGGGCGAGATCAAGCCGATCCTCGAAAAGTGCATTCTCTCCAATCGTGCGCGTGAAGCGGCTCGCAAAGCGCGCGAAATGGTGACCAAACGCAAAGGCATCCTGGAAGGCGGCGGACTGCCGGGCAAGCTGGCGGACTGCGCCGAACGCGATCCTTCCAAATCGGAACTGTTCATTGTCGAGGGCGACTCCGCCGGCGGATCGGCCAAGCAGGGACGTAATCGCAACAACCAGGCGATTCTGCCGCTCAAGGGTAAAATCCTGAACGTGCTGAAGGCGCGCGACGACGCGATTTTGAACAACGAAGAAATCAAGACCCTCGTTACGGCCCTGGGCGTAGGCTTTGGCGAAGAGGGCTTCGACCTCGGTCGTCTGCGCTATCACAAGATCATCATCATGACCGATGCGGACGTGGACGGTTCGCACATTCGGACGCTGCTTTTGACTTTCTTCTATAAGAAGATGCGACCGGTGCTGGACAATGGCTTTCTCTATATTGCCCAGCCGCCGCTTTATCTGGTGCGCAACGGCAAGCAGTCCGAGTACGCCTATACCGAAGAGCAAAAGGAACGCGTCCTTAAAAAATATAATTCGGACAAGTCGGTAGTGCAGCGTTATAAGGGACTCGGCGAGATGAACCCGGAGCAACTCTGGGAAACGACCATGGACCCGGCGGCGCGCGTCATGTTGCAGGTGAAGCCCCTGGAAGACGGCGGCGTCACGCTCGAAGCGATCGAACGCACCTTCGACGTCTTGATGGGCGACGAAGTGGAACCGCGTCGGCGCTTTATCGAAAACAACGCGCAGATGGTCGTAAACCTGGACCTGTAGGATCCGGATGCTGAACTGGCGCCGCAGCTTGACGCTTATTGCGCCCTGGGCGGTCGCCATTCTGGTTCTCGCCTGGGGCTACCAACGCGTACCGCCCCGTTACACGTACACCGCGGACAGCTTTATGCGCTATTTTCAGGCGCAGGGTTTTCGGCTCACGGGCGAAGACACGCTGCTTTACGCTTTCGCAGACGTTGATGCCGAGTATCGCTATTATCCGCTGCGCACCAGCAACTATTTGATTCGCGACCAGGGCGGCAAATGGCGCGCGCCCTTTCCTTTCGCCTTCGCCGCGCCGGCTGCAGGACTGCTCGCCCTCGCTGGGCGGGACTACGCGCCGCTTTTCTCCGGGCTGGCGTTCCTGCTGCTGCTCGCCGTGTTTCAGCGGGGCTTTCGCCTGAGGCCCCCGGCGTTGCTGCTGGCTGCGGCGGCCACGGCGCTGCCCATATACGCGCTCGACTTTGGCGAAGTCATTTACGCAACGCTCCTGGCCGCGCTGGGACTGACCTGTCTGAAACCCGCGCACGGGGCCGCATTCTGGCGCGGCGCCGCCGGCGGCGCGCTGATCGGCATCGCAGCGTGGCTGCGCCTGGAGACGCTGGCGCTGGCGGCCGCAGCGGCGGCCGGTTCTGCAATCGCCGCAGGCCGGCTGCGTCCGGTTCGTCTGGCCGCCGCAGTCCGCGAGCCGGGCTACAGACGCATCGCCGGTTTTATCACAGGGGTCGCGGCCGCGACGGTTTTACTCTGCGCATACAATTACGCTAACTACGGTTTGCTGTTCGGCCCCAAACTCGCCGCTGATCACGCCAGCGTGGGCGCCCTGGCGCGCCGCGCAGAGATCGCGCAGTCGCTGCTCCTGGGCGCAGAAACTTTCGGAACCTGGAAGCCCGGGTTTCTGGGACTCACGCCGCTCTTTGCGCTGGCTTTTTTGCCGTGCGCGTTCGGCCGTTTACGCGCTGGCGCGGATGAATGGGAGCGTACGCTCCTCTGGACCCTGCCGATTTTTTCCGGTCTGACTTTACTGACAGCGCCGCATGACGGCGCCTGGAGCTGGGGCGCGCGCTATTTGACGATGGGCATTCCATTGGCGCTGGTTACGCTGGACCGACTGTTTGCGCGCGCCAGCGCTTGCGCTCCGCCGTGGCGCTTCAGTATTTACGCCGCCTGCGGCGCGCTCGCAGTCTTTTCCTTCTTCGAAATGCGGCGCGGCGTTCAGATCCTGCATGGCGCCGCAGATGCGATGAAACACTTCGAGGCGGCGGCGGTCAACGCGCGCGGCGATCTGCGAATCTTTGACAACCCCGCCGTGGCGTTTCAGTTGGGCCCCGAATATCTGGAAAGCGATGGCGTCTTGCTGCGCGATACGGCGAGCCTCGCGCCGCTCTTGCCGCTTATCGAAGCGCGCTACGCCGGCCGCGAGGCGGTGTATTTCTCGGCTCCGTTCTACGATCTCGCGCGGTCCCAATTCCTGCCGGACGACGCGCCCCTGGACCGCGACGTCGTGCTGCAAGCGCTGAGCCGCAAGTGGACGCGCCTGCCGGACCCTCCGTCGGCGCCGGGCCTTTTGCTGCGCCGCTACCGGATTCCCGCGCCATGAACGACGCCGCCAGCTCGCCAGCGAGGCGGAGCCGCGGCGCTTTTTTACGCGCAGGCTTCGCCGTACTGCTATGTCTCGCCGGATTCGGGCTGGCAATCGAACGGCGCTGGGCCTGCGACGACGCATTCATCTCGTTTCGCTACGCGGAAAATCTGATTCGGTATGGAGAACTGGTATTTAATCCGGGCGAACGAGTGGAAGGTTACACGAACTTTCTGTGGACCATGCTGCTCGCCAGCGCGGCCTGGCTCGGCGTCGATCCGCTGCCCGCTTCACAGTGGCTGGGTCTGGGCTCTTTCGCTATTCTGCTTTTCACGTTCTGGAAACTGGCCGGACGCGTCCTGCCCGCGCTGGACGGCGCACCGGCCTGGCCTCTGTCCGCGGCGGCGCTTGCGCTTACGCGCCCGATGCAGGACTTCGCCACGTCCGGATTAGAAACGATGTGTTTTACGGCGCTTACAACTGCGGGCGCGCTGCTGCTTGCGCCGGGTCGCGCCGCGTCCGATCGCGCCCGCCAGTCGGGCTTCGCCCTGCTCGCGCTGGCCGCCATGACCCGACCGGACGGCCTGGTCTTTTATGCCGTCGCGGCGCTGGCGACGCTCTGGCAAACGGCGCCCCGTCCCGTAACGCTCGCAGCGGCGCTTTCGCCGGCGCATGTGCGCTCGCTTGTTAAGGAACACGTAGTTTTGTTGGGCGTGTTTCTTCCGTACTGGATCGGACGGTGGATATATTTTGGCGCGCCGCTGCCGAACACATTTTACGCCAAGTCCGCCTACGACCCCTATCCCGCCCAGGGACTCTACTATCTTGGTTTATTTTTTATATCGCACTGGTGGTTTTTGAGCTTGCCCGCGCTGGCCTGGGCGGGCCTGCGGCGCGCCACGGATGCGGAACGCGTTCCGCTTTATTTTATCGCCGCGCTTTTGATCGGCTGGTGCGCATACATCGCCTGGGTCGGCGGCGACTTCATGTTCGCACGCTTTATGATCCCGGCGACCCCGCTTTTGTTTATCGCTTTTGAAGCCGGCCTGCGCTTGTTGCTGCGAGCCGAGATTTTTGCACGCTGGTTCGGCGCATTCAGCAGCGTGCGACCCGCTACCCTGGCCCTCATTATCTGCGTGACCTGCGCATCGCTGCGCTACGATCCCTTTCGCAACGCCAGCCCGCCAATGCTGCGCGGGATAGTGGACGAGCGCCGCGTCTACAGTCCGCGCCGCATGCTCCGTCTGTTGGAACAGGCGCGCGCACTCGCCCCGACCTTTGCTGGAACCGAAGCGCGCATCGCATTCTGGGGCGCCCAGGCCTTTCTGATTTTTGGCATGAATCCGCGCGTTGCGATTGAATCGGCTGCAGGCCTGACCGAACGCGATCTGGCGGCGCGACGCCTGGCGCAACGCGGACGGATCGGCCACGAAAAACAAGCCGACTATGCGTTCCTCCTGGAACGCGGCGCCCATTTTTCTCTATTGCCGCCGCCGCCGGACCGCAATCGCGGCTTTAATCGTCTGTTGTTTACGGAACTGGGGCTTGAAGCGGAGATCCTGCGCTATGATCCCGCGCTCATGAAAACTCTGCGAACCGATCCGCGTCTGGATTTTGTCGATTTTCGGCAATATCTCGATGCATATCTGCTTGCGCCGCCGCCAGAAGTTCAGGTTGCACGAGACCTGGAGTTCTTTCAAGTTTACTATTTTGAGAATAACAGCGACCCTGTACGTCTGCAAAAACTGCGCTCCGCCGCCGGCCTTACCGCCGTCCAGTGAGCCTGATTCACCGACGCCCGCCAATGCGGCGAATCAAGATAACGCGGTTGCCGCGCCCGACATAGCGAACAAGGTCGAACGCATGCGCTGTTAACTGGATGCCGCGACCGTGCGGCGCAGACGACTCGGTCAACGAAGCTGGCGCGGCCAGGCGCGCCTCATAGTCAAAACCGTCGCCTTCATCTTCAATGTAATACATCGCGCGGCGGGGATTCAGCGAATAATGTACGACGACGCGGCGCGTTCGGTAACGCGGGTCTTCCTGCCGTTTGCGTATAAAGTCGCGGTAGTTTCCATGCGTTAGCTCGCGGGTCTTTTCGTCATAGGCGATCGCGAGATTTCCGTGTTCGATTGCATTCACGAGGATTTCCCGCAGGCCGAACCGCACCCCGGCGACCGCCGACTCGTCCAGATATCGCGACAGGTTGCGCACCAATCGCTGCGACAGTTCTTCCGCGGCGATCAGCGAGTTTGATATTACGTAGCGCTGCCGCTCGGCTACAAAATTCTTTAATAACGAATCCTCAAGAACGCTCGAAGCCTTGCCCAGAATTTCGACTTTCCCTGGCATTTCGGCGTATTCCAGGCGCAGATGCAGTTCCCGGGGATCGCCGGCGAAGCGCGACGCGAAACTTACTTTCTGGAAAAACGGCCGACGGTCTCTCAGGAACTGACTCAGGCGCTCTTCCAGTAAGCGTCTTGAATTGAACTCCGTCGGCTCGTCCGGATCCACGTAGACCAACTCAAGCAGGCTGCGCCCGAGCGCCGCATCCGGATGCACGCCCAACAATGTCAGCAGATTCCGATTGACCGCCGTGAAACGCAGGTTCTCATCAAGGGTGAAAATAATATCCTGCGAGTCTTCGATCATCGAGCGATACTTGCGTTCGGAAAACACCAGAGCGTGATTTGCGCGATTCAGCTCGTCGATGCGATGCTCCAGTTCGGCGTTCAAGCGCTGCACATCGCTGGCCGCTTCCACCAGGCGCCGCGCCAGAATATATGTGAAGCTCCCCACAAACAAAAACACGCCGTATCGCAGGAACTCCGGCATGTGCTTGAACCAGATTGATCCGAGCACGTCCAGACCGCCGGCGAGCGTCAGCGGAATTGCGCCCAGAAAAACGTTGCCCGGCGCGCTCGAAATCAGAGCGCGCGGCAGTCCCCGCCAGCCGCCCGGGTTCGCCGCTCGCAACTCAACCACGATGTACGCCACATAATAGAAGATAAACGCCAGCGTGGACCGTTGCCAGATGTAGATAATGTCGCCGCAAATATGCGCCGGGGCGATCGCCGCCAGTGCGATCAGCGCCGCATGATATCCAAACGATAGGCGCGTCGGCCAGGAATGACGCTGGCGACCGAACAAAACTTCGAGAAATGCGCCGATCAATGGCAGGAACAGCAGGGCTGTAAGGGTCTCGAGCCGTTCGGCAAAGAGCATCGATACGTCGCCCGTAGCGCGCAGCGGCCCCCGCGCCGCAAAGTAGAAAAAAACATCGATTGTAAAAAGACCAAAGTAGAGACTGGGCCGTTCTTCGCGACGCAGCCAGTAGAGCAGTATGTGAAAGACGCCGATCAATACGTACAGCCCGGTCAGGGCCAGATCCGCCGTTTCACGCCAGCGCAGCGGCGCCTCGTCATACGACCGAATTTCATAGGGTCCCGAGTCGCTGAGTCCGGTCAGATCCAGAGACGGATCGCCGCGCACTTCGATTAAGAGCGTATTAAGACCCGTACGAAATTTGTCCGCTGGCAGCATAAGTTGCAGGGAACGCTGGTGAATCGGACGCGTTAGCGCACCGTCGGCCTCGCCGACCAAACGTTCATGCACAAGCGCGCCGTTCAAATAAATGCGCCACTCAAGACCGATGGTGCGCAGAAACAATTCATGCGCCGGCATGTGCGCGAAGTCGGGCGGCGACTCGAAGGGCAAAAGTATCGAAAAGGTCTCTGGCGCCGGCGCGCGCCAGGCGAAGAGCGCGCGGCGGGGGAGATTTTCGATGGGAAAATCACGCACCTGCAGATTGCGCCGACCGTTCTCGCCAGGCGCAATGCGCTTCCAGCGGCCTGCGTCGCTGCGGACTCGTGCGAGGGCTTCATCGGGATTCGCGCCAAGCAACGGTCTCAGTTCAGCGTCGACGCCGCGCATTACATATGCGTCTACGGCAGTGAGATCAAGCGGCGCTGAGATAATAGCCGCAAAAGGCGCGCACAAGAGGCTCGCAAATAGTCCGCTGAACAGCCGGGTTGAATGCAGGCGTTGCACGAAAATTGCCGCGACCCGCCGGGCTGACATCGGCGAGATTCCGACAGGACCGACGCACGGATCAAGCACGAATTTTCAGATTGGTCGGCAGCCGCCTCGCGACGCGCCTTGCAGTTCCAACAGTTTGGCGCCGCGTAAGCCGCGCGCGAAGTTCAGGGCTTGAGAAGCGCCACCGTCGCGGCGCAGGCGACGCCTTCCTCGCGCCCGAGGGCGCCCATCTTTTCCGTCGTCGTCGCCTTTAATCCGATGCGCTCGGCGTCCAGTCCAAGCAGCTGTGCGAGGCGCGCGCGAATCGCAGCTTTGTGCGGCTTGAGACGCGGCGCCTCGCCGATCAATGTCAGATCGATGTTAGAAATACGATAGCCGCGTTGAGTTGCGGCGTCCCGGGCGTGAGCGAGTATCACGGCGGAGTCCATATTTTTCAGCGTCGCATCCGTATCCGGAAAAAATTCGCCAATGTCGCCCATGCCGAGCGCGCCCAGCAGCGCGTCGGCGAGCGCGTGCAGCACGACGTCCGCATCCGAATGACCTTCGAGCGCGAGCTCGCCGGGTATCTCGACGCCGCCGAGCATGAGCGGCCGCTCTGCGTCGCGGATCAACCGATGAAAATCGAGTCCAAAGCCGGTTCGAAAATCCATCATTCATTCGCCATGCGATCGAGTATGGTTTGCAATTCGTTCATCTGCCGGCCGTATTCGGCCCAGTCGCCGTCGCCCGCCGCGTCCTCGGCGCGTTTCAAAGCGGACATCGCTCGGCCGGCCAGGGTCCGCAAATCGCCCTCCGAGGGCGGTTCCGCCGGCGCCTCGGCGAGATCGTCGCGCGGCGCGGCCGACGCCAGGGCGTTTAAGGCGGCGCCCAGACTCGACTCCATAACCAGCGAGCCCGGATCCGCGACGACGACGCGGCGCAACTCGGGAAACGGCGACTTGGTCGACTGCAAATAGATCGGCTCCACATACAGGAGCGTATTTTCGATGGGTATAACCAGCAGGTTGCCGCGAATCACCCGCGATCCCTGTTGATTCCAGAGCGCAAGATCCTTCGATATTTCCGGATCCTGATCAATGCGAGATTCGATCTGAATCGGGCCGTAGATCTGCCGCGTGCGCGGGAAATCGTAAACAATCAGTTCGCCATAACGATTGGTCTCGCCCGAGGAATAGTCCGAACGCGCCGCCATCCAGGCGATCATATTCTGTTTGTTGTTCGGGATAAATGGCTGCATGAGCACGAATTCTTCCCGATCATTGTCGGCCAGTTTCAAAACCGTATAATACGGCTCCACCATCTGTTGCGCGCCTTCATAAACTTCGGTGGCAATTTGCCAGCGATCTTCCAGGTTAAAAAACGCCTGGGGATCGTCCATGTGATAATCCGTGTAAACGGAAGTCTGAATTGAGAACAGATTTTGCGGATAGCGCAGATGCGACTTAAGAAACTCCGGCATGTCCTTCATGGGCCGGAACAGGCCGGGGTAAAATCGCATCCACGCGCGCAGAATTGCGTCGCGTTCGTCGAAGACGTAAAAACGCACGGTTCCGTCGTACGCGTCGACGACGATTTTTACGGAATTGCGTATGTAGTTCAGACCGACGTAATTAATAAAATTGCGCGCGCCGTCCGGCAGGTTGCGCAACAGGTCTTCGTCGAGCGGCGCACTCATGGGGAAGCGAGCCGAGATGGTATATGCGTCCAGCAGCCAGTAGAGTCGGCCGTCCGGACCAACCACGACATACGGATCGTCGTCGTATTGTAAAAATGGCGCGAGTTTGTGCGCAGCTTCGCGTATGTTACGATGATAAAGGATGCGCGACTCCGGCTTGAGATATTCGGAGATCATCATCTTCCAGGTGTCGAACTGCAGCGCGATCAGGAACTTGCGAAATCCGGACCCGATTTCAACTCCGCCCTTGCCTTCGTAGGACGCTTCCGAGAAATTCTGGTCGGTGGGGTAATCAATCTCGCTGAGCGCAGCGCCGACGATGACGTACTCGTCCGTAAGTTCGCCATAGTAGATCCCGGGTCGTTGCACGCGCGGCGCGTCCGGCTGCACGGTATGCGGCGGAAAATCTTTGATCCACAGCTCCGGCAAGCCGTCGCGAGTGACGCGGTTCGTAGGCGCCATCACAATGCCATATCCGTGCGTATACTGCAGGTGGCGCGATTCCCAGGTGCGCGAACGCTCCGGCAGATTCGTCCGATCCAGCTCGCGCGCCGAGATCATTACCTGGCGTTGCGCGCCATTGACGATATACCGATCGACGTCTACATCGCGAAATTCGTAATACTGGCGCAATGCCTGCAGCTGGTTAAAGGTAGCGCGCGTGGGGCGGTAATCCCAGAGGCGAATATTGTCAATGATCAGCCGATTTGCCGACAACGTGCGCTCGGTAACTTTGCCTTCGACTTCGAACTTGCGCCGCGCAATGCGGTCCAGTCCGTATCCGCGCCGGGTGAATTGGATGCTGCGTTCGATATAGGGCCGTTCCGCCGTAATCTCGTTCGAATAAACCTCGAGAAAATATACGGCGCGCGGATACAAAAAGCCGACGAGGATCGCCGTCGCAATGAGCGCGGCCAGGATCCAGAGCGGCGGACGCCAGCTGCGCATAAACCCGGCGGCCGCCATCGCGGCGCCGGCCAGAAAACAAGCGCCGGCAATAACCAGCATGGCCGGCGCGCGCGCGTAGACGTCGACAAAGGCCGGCCCGGCGACGCGCGAAGACGACCCGGAATAGACCAACTCGAAGCGCTCGATGAGCGCATCGAGTCCGATGCTGGCCAGCAAAAGACCCGCCAGCGCGCCAAGGTGCGGGAGCGCGAAAAAAAAGGCGCGCTCAAGCGTGTGCGGATTGAGCTTGCCCGGCGACTTGCGGAGCGGCGCGAGATACGCGAACGCGCCGAATGCAATGGCCAGCGCAATGAGCAGTTGGCTGAAACTCAACAACTCCTGGCGCCACGGCAGTTCGAACATGTAAAACGCCGCATCCAGCCCGTGCATGGGCTCAATTATGCGCGTAGCGTACGAGTTCCACGCGAGCACGCCGCGCTGCCAGGCGGATTCAACCCACGGTCCGCCGACGAGCAGGCCCGTCCCGGCCGCGCCGCCCAGGAACGCCAGATCCGCGCGGCCGGGATGACGATTCAAAAGCAGAGAGTGTCGACGTCGATGCACGCCGACCTGGTAGCTCGCGGTGCAAATCAGGAATACAAGCGCCGCGCCGGCCGCATAAAAAGCGGAACGGATCAAAAGCGTATTCCACCACACTCGCGTTTGCCCCTGGGATTCAAACCAGAGGTAATCCGTGTAAAAACGGCTGAACAGATTCAGCAAAATCAGGACGACCAGCGCAGTAATGCCGGCGACGACCAGCAGCCGTTGTTGTTTGTTCACGAGAGTCGTCCCTTCTCAGATAATCGCGAGCATGCGGTCAACCGCGCGTTTGGCGCGCACGCGCACATCTTCCGGCACTTCGACGGCGAAGCGATCGTAGAGCAATGCGTCGCGGACTTTCGCCAGCGTGATTTTTTTCATGTGCGGACAGGTGTGACAGGTGGATACAAAGTGTCGATCGGGGAACTGCACGCGCAGATTGTCCGCCATGCTGCACTCGGTAACCAGCATGATGTTCTTGTGCGGCGTGCGAGCGACAAAGTCGGCCATTTGCGAGGTGCTGCCTGAAAAATCCGCGCGACTGGTGACGTCCGTATCGCATTCCGGATGCGCGATAATCGCCAGGTCGTCGAATTGACGGCGCGCCGCATCCATGTCTTCGCCGCTGTACTGCTCGTGCACCATGCACTTGCCGCGCTCCCAGGAGATGATTTCCTTGTCCGTCTGCAGACGGACATTGCGCGCCAGGAATTCGTCCGGCAAGAAGATGACTTTTGCATCCGGCAGGCTGTTGACGACCTTTGCGGCATTTGCACTGGTGCAGCAGATGTCCGTTTCGGCCTTCACGTCCGCCGTGCAGTTCACGTAAGTTACAACCGGCGCGCCCGGATGCAGCTCTTTGAGACGACGCACGTCGGCGCCGGTGATGCTCTCCGCCAGAGAACACCCGGCTTCCGGATCGGCGATAAGCACGAGCTTATTCGGGTTCAGTATCTTGGCAGTCTCCGCCATGAAGTGCACGCCGTTAAACAGTATAATGTCGGCGTCGGTCTCGGCGGCCTTGCGCGCGAGGCCGAGAGAATCGCCCACAAAATCCGACACGCCGTGATAGACATCCGGCGTCATATAGTTGTGGCCCAGGATTACGGCGTTTTTTTCGCGTTTGAGGCGTTGAATCTCTTCGATCAGGGGCATTGCGAGATCGACCTCATGGGGCATGAGGTGCGAGCCTTCTAGCGTCCGACGAATTTCAGCGAGATCCTGAGCGATGGGCATCTTACTGTTCAGACAAGCTGCGTACGCCCAGGTTTTCAATTATTTTATTGCCTGCGGAGGCGTATCGCGGGAGCTTGCAGTCGAGCCCGATTGACGTCGCGCGTCCGCATACCGCTATGAGCCGCATTCCCCTGCTTGCGCCCGACATCGGCGACGCCGAAAAAATCGAACTCGTCGTCTGGAACGTGAAAGCCGGCGATCCGGTGCGCGAAGGTCAGGAACTGTGCGAGCTGGTAACGGAAAAAGCCGCCTTCCCGCTGGAGGCGCCGCGCTCCGGTCAGCTCGCTGAAATCGTCGCTCCCGCCGGCAGCGTGGTCCGCGTGGGCGAAACCCTCTGCTATCTGGAAACCGCCGACTGAGTTCCGGCGCGCCGACCCCGCCCAATAATCGCTCGCCGTCGGCGCGCCGGCCCGTTAACGGTATAGAACATCGCGCCAGCGGCGACAAATTGCTGAAGCGCGGCGTCGATCGCCCGGCGCGTCAAAGACCGAGTTCGCGCGCAAGGCGTTCGTCCGCGTTGGAGTTCTTGCCCCAGTATTCGCTGCGGATCAGGCGTTTGCGCGTCGCAGTCGTGGTCAGTACCGGAGCGGGATCGGAAAAGCCGTCCGGATAGGTCTCCGCCCATCCCAGGATCTCGTGCGGAAAGGCCGTCTGGAAACGAATCGCCAGGCTGCGCTGATCGCCGGCATAGTCCAATCGATAAGTGGAGCTTGCGCCGTTTTGTTCCAGAGCGGCGCGGGCGGCCGTGGGTGCAACTTCCGTATGCCGCAGACGCAGACTCAGAAATCCGGGAATGGCCCGCAACTCGCCGGTCGGCAGACTGTCCGGCGCGAGGCGAACGCGCGACCAGAGTTCATCCTCGAGCCACACGCGTTCCAGACTCCGGTCCACGTCGCCTTCCGCTTCGAAGTAGGAGAACTGGCGAAAGCGCCAGCTGCTGGCCGACGCATTGATCTGGCTGAAGGTGTGACCGCACCACTCCTGCGAACTCGCGCTGAGTTTGAAGAGCGCTGGTCCTTTGCGCAGCCGCACCGGCGTGAAGGTGGAAAGCAGCATGGAGTAAGGATAAATGCCCGTCTGGAATTTCTTTTCCATGTTGAGCTTCAGTACGACGCTCAAATCGTCGCCGGCGCTTTCCGGGTCATCCAGTTTGACATGTCGGGTGCGCGAAAAGGGTTCCGTCACGAAGACCAACACCGCCGTGCCGCGGCGTAACTCGCCGTAGCGCGCCTGAACCAGATCGTAGCTTGTGATCTCCGCGCCGTCCGAAAACCAGTAGGCGCGCACGTCCTGGGAGGCCTCAATAACGGCGCCGCCGGGGTCCAGAGCGGGTTCACGATTGCAGGCGACCGCTCCGGCCGACGCCGCCCCCGTTGCCAACGCGAGCGCCACAACCCGGCGTCCAACGCCGCGCTTCACGGCAGAAACAACTCCAAACGCGGCGCGCTGCATGATAGCTCCCCTCCGACCGGGATTCGATTCCCGAAGCGTGATAATTACAAGAAGACGCAGCGGGCGTCTTCGAGTAACCGAAAAAACTCCGCAGCGGACAAATCGCGCCGCGCCGACGTGGTCCCCTGGCCGCCCGGACTCAGCGTTCACGCCCGGATTGTCTGCGATCGAAGGCCGCACTCAAGACCGGCGCGAGCAGCCCGGCGACGCAGGCGAGCGGCAGGTAGCCTGCAAACTCCGACTGGTATTCCGCCGCGACAGCCGCGCGCGTAACCCCGCTGAGGGACGCATAATAGACGAGCACGGATAAGGCGCTCCAGGCTGCGAGGCCGGCGCCGAGGAGCGCAAATGCGAGTCCCGTTTGCGCAAGCCAGGTCCAGCGCGACGACGGCCATGGCAGGCGGCGTACAATCAGGCGAAAAACCGCGTAAAATAGTCCCACGGGCGCGACGGCGTTAAAAAACGCGTAAAAGAACAGAACCAGTCCGATCGCGACGCTTTCGAAAAGGGCGAGCGCGGCCAGCGCCATCGATCCGGCCAGGGTCAGAATCAAAGTCGGCGCGATAAACTCGCGCGCCATGCGATGCATCCAGTTCATAACCGCGCCGCTCATCTTTGTTGGATGACAGAATGCGCCGCCGGGTTGGAAAAATACGCCGGTCGTCGTTGACCTTCAGTTAACGCCTTCGACCTTGCGCGCCTTATTCAAAGTTTCCACAATGCGCCCGTGAATTACGGCGTTGGCAAGCACCACGTCGGGCTGAGCAAAGTGATAGGGCGCTCCGTTAAAGGAAGTCAGGCGGCCGCCCGCCTCGCTCACCAGGATGCCGCCGGCGGCCAGGTCATGGGGCGCGAGCCCGCGCTCCCAGATGGCGTCAATGCGCCCCTCGGCGAGCCAGCACATATCCAGCACGGCCGAACCGCTGCGGCGCAAACCCGCCCCGCTCAGCAGAAAAGCGTTAATGTCGGCGATGAGTTCGGTGATAATCTCCTGGCGACGATACGGCAGACCGGTGGCGATCAGACTGCGCGATACTTCGTTAATTTGCGAGACGCGAATCGGCTCATGGTTCTTGAAAGCGCCGCCGCCGTAGATTGCATGATAAACGTCCGAAAAGACGGGCGCCAGGACGACGCCCGCAACCGGAGTCCCGCGAAAGCACAAGCCCACGGAAATGCAATAGTGCGGCAGGCCATGAACGTAGTTGCGCGCGCCGTCGAGCGCGTCGATCCACCAGTCAAATTCCCCGTCCGGCTGACCCACGCGTCCCTGAATCTCGCCGTTGATGCGATCGTTGGGGTAGCTCGCCAGCAGGGTGTCCACAAGTTCCGATTCGATCGCGCCCTCGGCCTGCTCCATTAAGGCGAAGTCTTCGTCGCCCGTGTTCGCCCGGGAGACGTGCACGTCCTTTTGCATAGCCAGCAGATTCATGCCGAGACCCGGCAAGATGCGCACGACGAGTTTGATCCGATTTTCCACTTCATCTTGCGGGAAGGGCAGCATAGCGGTTTCTTTCATGACAGATCGGTCTCCGTGGATTCTGCGGGCGCGGCCGCGCTCCGGCTGGATTCGCCGGGCAATCGAATATTTTTCCATTGTTCAAGGATTCCGAGAATTCGACGTTGAGTTCTCAGAAATTCCAACACCTTGATCATCAACACGCCATAGTCGGGATAGTGCTCGCTCTCCATGCTGAGCGAGCCGTGAGTTTTACGCAGATTAAATTCGCCCCGACTCTGGATTTCAGTGTTCACATAGCGCACGACGCTGCGATACAGATTCTCCAGGTGTCCGCGATGCGAAACTATGTTATGGGCGGCGATCAGCGATTCGTTGATACGACGCGTGAGCACGCCCCGATCCACCTGACGCATATCGAGCGTATGTTTATTGCGAAACTTGAAATAGCGAAACTTCTCTTCCGCCAGCTGAACGCTTTTCTCCATGTTTTCAATTCCGGAACGATAAAATTCCATAAACCGAAACAAGGCATAGTAGGTGCGCGGCTTGGCTGAGTCGAGCAGTTGGCCGGTGTCGCGCGAGAAGTCTTCAGGTTTGAACTCGTAGGCGCGCACGTAAGGACGCGCAGGCGAGAAATTCAGGCGCAGAAACTGTTCCCAGGGATACGCAGTCGGCGGAGGGATCTGAATCCGCAGGCGCATAACCGTCTCATTATTCTCCTGCAGGAGACGCTCGAGCATCACGTTGATCTCGGAATTGATCAGTTTTTCGATGGGAATATCCGGCGTCATCGTTTCACCCGATTGAGTGCCGAGTCAAATAGGCGACCAGCGCCGCGCCAAACTCAGGCAGGTCCGGCGGGCGCCGCGCGGTGACAAAGTTGCCGTCAACGACGACGGGCTCGTCGAACCACAACGCGCCGGCGTTCTCCAGGTCGTCGCGAATGCCCGGCGTGCTGGTGAGTCGACGGCCGCGTACTATCTTTGCGGAAATGGGAATCCATCCGGCGTGGCATATGAAGGCGATCAACTTGCCGCTCGCGTCAAAGGCGCGCGTCAGATCCAGCTCCTTCGGATAGCGGCGCAGCT
>JAVHPJ010000205.1:0-28681 GCA_036170535.1 Leptospirales bacterium
CCTCGGCCGGCAAGGACGCGTCGTGGTAGGCCTGCGCTGTTTCCGGATCAAGTCCCAGCGCAAACTGATCCTTCCAGCGAAACTCAAACCGCGCCTTGCTCAAAGCGTCGTCCCAGTCGCGCGCGCGCGGATGTCCCTTGGCGACGTCGGCCGCGTGGGCGGCGATTTTGTAGGCGATTACGCCGGCTTTGACGTCTTCGCGATCGGGCAGGCCCAGGTGTTCCTTGGGCGTCACGTAGCAGAGCATCGCGCAGCCGTACATGCCGATCATCGCCGCGCCAATTGACGAGGCGATATGGTCGTAGCCGGGCGCAATGTCGATTACGAGCGGCCCCAGGGTGTAAAAGGGCGCTTCGTGGCACCACTCCAGTTGCCGATCCATGTTCTCCTTGATCAGATGCAGCGGCACGTGGCCAGGACCTTCGTTCATCACTTGCACGTCGAAGTCCCAGGCGCGTTTAGTTAAATCGCCCTGCGCCTTGAGTTCGGCGAACTGCGCAGCGTCGTTGGCATCCGCAATCGAACCAGGTCGCAGGCCGTCGCCGATGGAGACGGAAATATCATAAGCGGCGAGTATTTCGCAGATCTCGTCCCAGTGCGTGTGGAGAAAGTTTTCCTGATGGTGCGCAAGGCACCAGCGCGCGAGGATCGCCCCGCCGCGACTGACAATGCCCGTGACCCGCTCCGCCGTAAGCGGCACAAACCGCAATAACACGCCCGCGTGGATGGTAAAATAATCTACGCCCTGCTCGGCCTGTTCAATCAGCGTGTCGCGATAAATTTCCCAGCTTAAGTCTTCGGCCTTGCCGCCGACTTTTTCGAGCGCCTGGTAAATCGGCACAGTTCCGATGGGCACGGGCGAGTTGCGCACAATCACTTCGCGCGTCGCGTGAATGTCCGCGCCGGTCGAAAGATCCATCACCGTATCCGCGCCCCAGCGAATGGCCCACACGAGTTTTTCCGCTTCTTCTTCAATCGAACTTTTGACCGCGGAATTGCCGATGTTGGCGTTCACCTTCACATGAAACGCGCGCCCGATAATCATCGGCTCGATTTCCGGATGATTGATGTTGGCGGGCAGAATGGCGCGGCCGCGCGCAATTTCGCTGCGCACCAGCTCGGGCTCGACGCCCTCGCGCAGGGCGACAAATTCCATCTCGGGGGTGATTTCGCCGCGCCGCGCGTAGTGCAACTGCGTCACGCGCGCGCCGGGTTTTGCGCGCAAAAACGGCGCGCCCTCTACGTCGCCGCGCTCGCGAATCCATTGCGCACGCAGGGGCGGTAAGCCGCGCTGAAGATCCACTACAAAGGCTTCATCGGTATAGGGGCCCGAACAATCGTACACGCGCACGGGCGCATTTTCGGATAACGCGCCGCCGGCGCCATTACGCGGACCGCTGCGCGAAGGCGAAAGAGCGATTTCGCGAAACGGCGCGCGAATATCTGCGCGCGATCCGGCGACGTAAATCTTGCGCGAACCAGGCAAAGGTCCGAGCGTCAGCGTGTGATTCAGTTGCGTTGGAGAAGCTTGAGTTTCAGATTTCATGAGGCTCCGCGTGTTGGGGCGGGCGCAAACAAAATCTGTTCCGAGAAGAATATGCCGGTTGTGCCGTACATCGCATTCCCTCCGTCGGCGCCAGCCAGACCAGGTTCGAGGGCTTTTCCGCGCGGCCGCCTTCAAGGGAAGGAGCAGCGAAATCTCAGGCCGTTCTGCGGCCGCACCCAGCGATGCGCACACCCTGCCGCCCGGGCGCCGAATGGCAAGCGAAAAGACTCAGGTCACGCGTTTTGCCAGAAGAATCGTGAGGTCATCGGAGACTTTATTGCGCCGCACCGCTTCCACCAGGGCCACGCGGGCGCGTTCTGGATCTCCAGGGAGATACTCGCGCAGAATGTCGAGCATGCCGTCTTCGCCGAGCAATGCGCCGTCGGGCAGCGTGGCTTCCGTAATGCCGTCTGTGTACAGAACCAGCGTGTCGCCCGGCTCCAGACGACATTCATCGTCCCGCAGTTCTTCGAGCAGCGTAAAATCCGTAAATGCGCCGAGCCAGAACCCGCGCGTCGGCATCCGGTCAAATTCGTTCGTCGCCGCACGATGAATGAAAAAATCCAGGTGCAACCCGGAGTAGGTTAAGGCGCCGTCCGCATCGTAGCGCACCGCGGTGATGGTCAGATAACGACTTTCCTGGAGTTGCCGGATGTTCTCGCGCAAAATTGCATCCAGGCGCTTCAAAAGGTCCGACGGCTTGCAATCCGGGTCGCGGGCGATCAGGGCGCGCACCGTGGTCTGAGTCATCATCATGATCAAACCGGCCGGCACGCCCTTGCCGGAAACGTCGCCGATCAAAAGCCAGCCGCACGAATCGGTTTCGATCACATCGAAATAATCGCCGCCGACCTCTTTGGCCGGTTGCATGGAAGCCGAGATGCGCAGGCCGCGCACGCGCGGATCCTGGGGTACAAGCGCCGTCTGAATTTTTCGCGCCAGTTCCATTTCGCTCCACAACACGCGCATGGTCTGATGCAACCGTTCATTCGCCGCGCTCAGTTCCGCCGTGCGCTGGCGCACGGCCAATTCCAGGCGATCGGCCGCATAAATCGTTTGCAACGCGGCGGACAGGGAGCGATGCACGGCCGCCGCAAAACGGTATTCGCCCTCGTCAAAGCCGGCGGCGCCTTCCAGCGTAACGAGTCCAACGACGCGCCCCTCAAAGCGGCACGGAAAATAAATCGTACGTTCGTCGCGCAGGGGCAGGTCTTCTTCCTGGTTTAAGAGCAATCGCTCCAGACGTTCAGGCAGCTCCGACACGAACTTGGGCGTGAGGGCCTCCACCGAGCGAAAATCAATCACCGGCGAGCGCTGCCCGCCTTCAAAACGCACCGGCTCCGCATAGAGTTCGTAACCGGGCCCGGCGTCCGCATCGCCGCGCAGTGCGGAGTGAATTGATGCGCGCGCCGCAGAGTCCAGCGGAATGCGTGCGGCCAGGGTGCGCGCCGCGCGCAGCATGGCCGCAAAGGGATCGCGAATGAAGGCCAGTTCGCGCGCACATTCGAGCAGCTCCTGAAACCGCGCCGCCGAATCGGTGAGATCGCCGTAGAGTTCGCCCAGACGGCGGCTCATTTCGTTGAAGTCGCGCGCCAGATCGCCGACCTCGTTGTCCAGCCGATCCAGATCCGAGCGAGCAAATCTGCCCAGGGCCAGCTCGTGCGAGAGTTCAGAAAGACTGAGCACCGGACTTATGATCCGCCGATTCAAAAAATAATTCAGGGCGATCGCCAGCGCCGCGAGCGAAATGGCCAGCGTGCCGATCAACAGCGCGCCCTGCCGCAAGGCTTCCGCGCGCGCGCCTTCCAGATTCACTGCAAGTTCCACGCGCCCGAGGGTCGCGCCGTCGGCGATAATCGGACGCGTGACCAACGCTACGTTGCCGCCGACCGGCGGCGGCTTTTTCGCCACGCGCTCGCCTGCAAAATTCGCATCCACATCGGCAAGCGCCCGCCCGCTTGCATCGTAGATTTGACAGTAGAGATAGGGCGAAAGGTTTTCGACCTTCAAGGCCAGGTTTTGCAGCGCCCAATAATTGTATTTGCGCAGCGGTTCAACGCTCGACTCGGCGATCGCCTCCGCCATGCCGCCGGCCTGGTCAAGCAGGCTCTGGCGTAAAAAATCCCGCACGGAAAAATACACCACCGCGCTCGCCGGAGCAAAGCAAGCGGCGGCGATCAGGAGTATGCCGGCCGTGATGCGCACAGGCAGCCGCCGGTACGCGGGACGCAGACTGTTCGAATTAGCCGCCATTTGCGCCCCCGCCATAGTCCGATTTTTTAATGCTGCGCGCAGGCCAGTGCGACTAGCGCCGTACGCGAATGGCGCCGCTCTGGATCGCCGCCTCGTATTCGCTCAGGCGTTTCAAGCGATCCGGGCCGATCGTGTCGCGCGTGTAGGTCATGGGTGACAGAACCACGCCGCCTTCCGCCAGACCGAGCCGCCGTACGCCGGACCGAAAATTTCCCGACGCCGCCTCGCGGACCATCTCGGCCGTGCTGCGATCAAAGCGTTTCATGACGCTGGTCAATATGCGACCGCGCGCCATATGATCCTGATCTGCATCCACGCCGATCAGAAACTTGCCGCGATCCCGACCGGCGCTGATCACGCCGTTGCCCGAAAGCCCGGCCACGCCAAACAGCACATCCGCGCCCTGGTCAATTTGCCTCAGGGCGGTGGAGCGTCCGAGCTCGGGATTTTCAAAACCGCTGAAGTCGTTCGGGCCGCCAAGAAAATCGGCGAGCACCTCGACGCGCGGATTGGCCTGGCGCGCGCCCTGCCGATAGCCGTTCAAAAATGCGCGGATGCGCGGATGATCCATCCCGCCGATAAATCCAATGCGGCGCGATTCGGTCATCATCGCGGCCAGAGCCCCGGCCAGAAAGGCGCCCTGCTCTTCCGCAAATACGGCGCTTGCAATATTGGGAACGCCGTCGATTTCCACGTCGTTTACCACAAAGAGAGCGCCCGGGTGAGCGCGCGCCGCTTCGAGTATGAGACTGGTGAACTCCCAGCCGCTCACAACAATAATGCGGGCGCCGCGCGATATCAGCCGCTCCACCGCCTCGCGCCGCGCCTCGTCGGTATCCAGCGGTTCTTCGGTAATGATCCGCGCGTCGAGCGATTTGGCCGCGTCGATCAGGCCGGCATAACTCATATCGTTAAAACTTTGATCGCCCAGTCCGCCGGCGCCCAGCAGCAGCCCCACGGTCGGTCCCGGCCCGGCGCCCGAACGCGGCCCCGGTTCCGCCGCGTCGCCCGCAGGCGCGCGCTCGCAGGCCAACGCAAACAGCGCGAGCAAACACGCGGCCCGGGCCAGCTTTTGCTTGAAGTTCATAAAATTACGGTGTAGCCGCAGCTCAGCCACCAGACGACGCGCGGAATGCGCGTCCGCGGCGTATAATCGTAAGTCAGCCCCAGGGGATTGCCGTTGGCGTTAAGCACGGCGGCAATCTGTTCGTTGATGTACGCATTAGCAAAACCATTCGTGCGCGCGTAGTCGGTTTGCAGACCGTCGCGATTGTTGGACGCGCCCACGATCCACGCCGCCTTATTCGCGCCGGCGTCGGCGTCGACCCAGCGCAGATCCGGGCGATATACGGCGTTTACGGCGACATTCAATCCGTAAAAGCTCAGACCAATGCCGCCCTGCACATGCGTGAAGACGTTATGCGTTTCGCCCGTACCGGTCGCCAGGGACGGACCGTTTGCATAGCCCGCTTCAGCAGAAAGATCCAGCGACACGCTTTCCGTAATCGGCACGGAGTGCGACGCGCCCAGACTCGCAAAAAGCGCGTTGGTATGCAGTTCGTTCGCAATCTTTACCGTAGGCGCGAACGGCAGAGGCGCCGTGTAAAACACATAGAGTTCCACCAGAGGAACATTCTTGGACCGCTTATCGATGAGATTGTAGCTTGAAACGCCCGTGCCAAAAACGCCGCGCGAAGTCTCGGCTGAATACTCCAGCGTGAGGTCCATTTCGTCCAGACGATCCAGACCGTAGGCTTCGCGATCAAATCCGAGCGTCGGCGCAAAGCCGGAAAAAAACGCATTGGGCGCGGTTTCGTTGGAGACCAGATAATAGGCGCCGGAGGCGGAATCGTTGAGCCCGTAGGGTTCCGGATTGGCGAGCGCGGCGAGAAACTCGGACGGCTTGAGTTTGGTCCCGGTCCCGTTGTTCCAGAGCTGATCCACGTCGCGATCCGCACGATTCTCCAACGCAAACCCGAACCAGAAATTTACGCTGAGCCCTTCCAGCGGGGTCTGGACGGTGACGCTCGGTTGAAAGGACCAGGCGCCGGTGTTTTCGCCGGGAGCGCGATTTTCCTGAATCGCATTGTTAGCATGAAAATCGATGCCGCGCCAGATGTAGCCGTTGGCGAAGGCCAGACTCACCTCGACCGGCAGGTCCGGGAGGGGTGCGAGGTCGGGAGTCCCGGCCACCGCGCCTGCGGGCTCGCCGGCTGATTCATCCTGCGCCGCGAGAGGGCCGCTCAGCAGAAGTGCGCCGCTCGCGAGCGCGAAAGTGTAAAAGGCGTAGGTTAAAGCAATCTGTGCCCTGGTCATGTCCGGCCCGCCCGAGGTATGGGCCGCGGCCGGCGGCGGGGCAAGCCCTTTTCACGCGAGGCTCAGGCGCGCAGATCAATCTGGAAATTCTCAAGGGGACGCTGGCCGGTCTTTGCGCCGGTCAGTCGCATGTCGGTTTCCGGCTGACGCACCGCGTCCGACTCGGACAGCAATTGGGTCGGCGCAGGCATATTACGCAGGGTCAACTGACTCTGGCTGACCTGATGACTCGCTGTGTTGTTGGAATGGGCGGCCTGGATTTCACGCAGCATCGATGTCCCCCGCGATCGAAAGGATCGTAACGTTAACGTAGCACAATCGGGCCGGCGCCACAAGCCTTTTCACCGGC
The DNA here is from genome assembly GCA_036170535.1 of Leptospirales bacterium. Classification (GTDB taxonomy): domain Bacteria; phylum Spirochaetota; class Leptospiria; order Leptospirales; family Leptonemataceae; genus SSF53. The sequence goes on from JAVHPJ010000205.1 coordinate 6,465, forward strand.
GGGCGCAGGTCTCGCGCGCCCGCCCCGCCTCGGGGAAGCCCGTAGCGGGGACCGCAAGGGATTGACATGTTGCACCGCTTCATAAAACTCGCCCTGTTCAACGATTGAACGGGAAAAGGGCTCAAGCCTCCGCCCGCCCCGACGATCAAAAAGCAGGCATTTCGCCCAAGAGCGTATCCTGCCGCCGAGGACGCCCCTGTGAAAGCAACGTTCCCCCCCCGCTCCCCCGGTCGATCGGTCCGACCCCAGCGCCTGCCAGGCGGCCGCCGGGCCCTGCTCGCGAGTTTTCTAACGCTCGTATTGACAGTAGCCTTGAGTCACCGGCTGGCCAGTGAGCGGAACGCCTCCGGCGACGTGCCTGGCACAGCCGTCGATCCGTGGGATCGTGTAATTGCTTCTTATATATCTGCCAATGGCCCGGCCCAGGGCTTTGCCGCCTGGTTGCAGAAAGAGGCCGATCGCCGGCAGGACCTCGCGCCCGGCGCCGCCGCCCGCGTGGACCGCGCCGAAAAGGAACTGGCCGGCTACGTGCATAGCTCGGTAGGTCGCAGCGGCATCCCGGGCGCCGCCCTCGCCATTTATCGCGATGGCGCGCCCATGACTGCGCTGGACCAGGGCTTTCAGCAAACGAGCGTGGTCTCGGTAGCCTCGGTCGCCAAAACCTTTACGGCCGTCGCCGTGCTGCAACTGGTCGACCAGGGTAAGCTGGGCCTCGACGACGACATCGGCCGCTATTTCCCGGAACTGAGCTTTGCCGCCGCCCCGGTCGGCGGCGTTCCCGTAACGATTCGTCATCTGCTGAATCATACTTCGGGACTGCCCTACGGCGGCGGAGGCGGCGGGGTAAATGTGGCCTCGCCCGTGCGCGGCATCGTCTATTATATCCCGGGCCAGTACCGCGCCGCCGGCGAAGGTCACTTTTACTCGAACTTTAACTACAATCTGCTGGCGTGTTTGATCGAAAAGCTCGCCGGTCAGGCTTATCCGGAATACGTCCGGGATCATATTCTCCTGCCGGCCGGCATGCGCCACTCCCGCATGATCGAGGGGGCCAATGGCGCCGCCGGGCTCAACGCCTCCGTGGCCGATCTCTCCCGCTTTGCGATGGCCCTGTTTAACGACCGCGCGCCGCGCCGGCTGATCAGCGAGGCGATGCTGCGTGAAATGATCGCGCCGCCCTCGTTTCTCAAGGGAAGGCCGGGGCCGAACGATATGTACTACGCCCTGGGCGTCCGCGTGCAGTACCGTAACGGCCAGCCAGCCGAAGTTTATCACACCGGCGTCTGGTACAACACCTTCGCCGAGGTGCGCTACTTCCTGAAAGAGCGCTCCGCCGTTGTGCACGTCGCCAATCCGCCCAACTTCCGCTCGCCGGACCTGCTCGCGTATCGCGACGGAATTCCGCGCGTCGCCGGAAATTATATCAAACAAGTTGACCAAATCGTTCCAACTTCGTCTAATCTGCTCAGCGGCGCCGGCGCACTCTGAGGACCAGTCGTTTCGATTAGACCTCGAGGACCGACGCTTGCTGTTGAGGCGGCGTCGGTTTGCACTCCCCCACTCGAAATATACGCTGTGCAGCAGCGCTTTATGCCGCCGCCCGGGCCGCCGGACTCGCGGCGCTCGTAGCGCTGGCGAGTTCCGGCTGCGCCGGCCCGGAAGAAAGCCGGCGCGCCTTTCGCGTACCCGACGGCCCGCGCGAGCTGCATCTGAACAGCCCGGAAACTCAGCAGTATGCCCGGGTTTTGGAGGCCTGGATCGCGCAGAACGGGTCGCAGGGTTACTGGCCCAGCCTGGGCGTCGGCGTGGTTGTGGGCGATCAACTGGTCTGGTCCCATTATTATCGCACCGGTCCGGACCGGCGTTACGGCCTGGCCTCCATCACGAAGACGATTACCGGCCTGGCGGTCATGCAGCTGGTCGACCGGGGTCTTTTGCGGCTCGATGATCCGGTGACGCGCTACCTGCCCAACATCAAAATTGCGCGGTCGGAGTTAAAATCAGACCCCGTGCTCATCCGGCATCTGCTCTCGCACACCAGCGGTCTGCCCGACATGCGCTATTACGAGAATGCGGAATGGATGTATCCCGCCGAAACGGGGCTGTCCTACGCGATTCCCAAACAGGCCTATCCGGCCGGCGCCCATTATCGCTATTCAAACCACGGCTTTATGCTGCTCGGTGAAATCATCGAGCGCATTACCGGGCAGCGCCTGCCCGATCACTACCGCCAGAACATCTTCGAGCCCGCCGGCATGCACGGCGCGGTCTTTACCGAACGTTACACCGGCGCGGCCGGCATCCAGACCACGCTGCCCGATCTGGCGGCCTACGCGGCGCTCTGGCTGAATCGTGGACGGGGCGTGCGCGGCATGCGCATCCTCAAAGAGTCCTCGGTCGATCGCATGCTGCGCCCGCCGATCTTTTATCCCGAGGGAGAAAATCACGCCTACTGCGGTCTGGCGTGGCGCGTAGAATGGAGCGGCGCTGAGACCGCGAACTTTTTCCATATCGGCGGCGCCAACGGCATCATGGCCTGGGTGCAGATGTTTCCCCAATACGGCGCGGCGATTGTATATCTGGGCAATCCCGCCGAAATGACCGACGAGGTCATGGGACGCATACCGGATCTGCAGAATCGTCTGGCGCGGCTTGCGACCCTGATTGTGGGCGCGCCGCGGCCCTTGAATTATTTTTCACAATCCGTAGCCGGTCCCGACACCGCGCGGCGCCTGGGCGGTCTGTACCGCAATCCCCTGAACGGCGCCGTCATCGAGATCGACGCAAACACCGCGGGCGCGCCGCGGCTGCAGCGCGTCGGCCGGCTGAGCGAAGAGCTGCGGCCGATCAGCACGCGCGAGTTTGTGGGTCGCTACGCCCTCTACGATTTTACCTTTGAACGCAATTCAGATGCGCCGCGCGGCATCGCAACCGTGCAGGAGTATTACCTGCGCGAAGATTCCGGAGAAGCGGCGAATACCGCCGACAGCGTGGCCGACGCGCAGTGAGTTAGTATTGCGACGTGCGTCGCGGCGCCTCAGCGTTCGAGGCGCGTCGAAAAATCAAAACTCTGGGTCGGGTTGTAGGTGCGTGTGCGCACAAAGCGCGCTCCGGCCTGCCATTCGCTCGCTTCGCCGATTTCTTTCGAGCCGTCAAATTCGGGTTCGCGGATCGCAATATTCTCCTGACGTTCCGCAAAAATCACATGCGATTGCCCTGGCTCGATATTGTAGCCGTAGCTGAAGGGCAAAGGTTGCACGGCGCGACTGCGATATGCGAAGTAGAGTTCCGGCTCAAAGCGCTCAAGAAACATAGCGACCGGTCGCACGTAGCCGCCAAACAGCGTAACGCGCCATTCTTCCGGTCGATTCAGATAAAAAAACGGCATGCCGGAAGAATCCATCACAATGTGGCGGCTGCGGCTGAGTATGACAGAACGTATATCGTCAAACGACGCGCGATACATTAAAAAAGACGCGGCCTTGAGCATCGTGGCGCCCGGCGGCAAACTCGCGAGCCAGCGCTTCACATTCGGCTGGCGCGCGAGTTCAATGTCGGCCAGGTTCAGGCTGAAATAACTCACCGTACGCAACTTGCCGTTTAAGCGAAACACATACCGCACGCCCTGCGGCGGCGCACCGGGCGTGATCGCGGGTTCGGCGCGCAGCGAGCCGTCCGCATCGATATACAGATAGTGCGCATCGAGAACTTCTGCGCCGTAGCCGCCCAGAAAGAACAAAATCGCGCCGGCTACGCCGCTGTAGTCCGTGCCGCCGATTTCTTCGGCCATATCCACGGTTTTGAAGTAGTTGCGCCCCAGGGTGTCCTGCACAGCGCCCAGGAGTTGCGAAAGTCCGCCCGCAATCTGTCCGGGCGGGTCGTCCGCTGGCGTGGGTATGCGTCCGGTCGGTTCCAGTCCGATCAGCACATACCGTTCGGCGTCCGGAAACAACGTAAGCGCGTGGGAAATGTCCGGGCCCGAAAAGGGGTAGAACACATCCGGAGAATCCGCGCCGGCGATTGCGCCGCGCCACTCGCGCATCGGCGCGAGATGCTCTCGATCGTACCGAGTCCAGGCGGCGCGCACGGTGCGCTGGTAACGCTGATACCAGGCGGCGGAGGCGAGGCTCGTCAGTGCGCTGTCGTCCTCAAGCGCTTGCGCGCCGAGCAAACGCCCGGCATCCAGCACCTCCCGACGTTCGGCGTATTGTAACGCCGGCGGCGTTACGCCTGGCGTAAGGCCGCCGCCCGGCGCGCCACAGCGCAGTGCGAAGGCAAGCAGCGTCGCAAGCATTGCAAAAACGAGGGCTCGTGAATTGGTGCGGGAATCGCGGGGCATTTCCATAAACGCGCGCCTCATTGCGGCAGGTATTGATCAAAAAAGTCCAGCGCGGGACGCACCTGTGCGCCCCAGAAAGCAAAATCATGGCCGGCGTCCGGATCGGCAAAAACGACTTTTAATTGCGGACGCGCTGCGCGCAGGGCCGCGTAAAATCCGGCGCTTTCCGAAAAGGGCACCACGCGATCGCTTTTGCCGTGCGCAAGGTAGAGCGGCGTGCGCAACTCAGCGGCCCGCGCTTCTGGATTGTCCACGCGCGCCCAGCGTTCCGGAAAGCGCGCGTAGGAACCGTACAAACGCGTCATCAAACGATCGGAGCGCATGCGTGTCTGATCAAAGTCGCCGGAAAGTGCGCTGGCAGCCGCCCACAACTCGGGATAATCCAGCGCGAGCAGCGCAACGCCCCGGCCGCCGGTCGAAAGCCCCAGCAAAAAGTTCGCGCCGCCGGGCCGCAACAGTCCGCGACGTTGCAGCTCGGGCAACATCCGTTCACGCAGCCACTGGCGGCCGGGCATGGGCGCCCAGCGCAGGGTCGTCTCTGGAAAATATTGCGATTCGTACAGCGTGACGCCCATCTCCGGCGCAATCAAGCGGTAGCCGCGGCGCTCCGCCTCTGCGACCAGCGGCGTTTCGTTGAGCCAGCGCGCACGGTTAAAATTCCAACCGGGCAACACAAGGATGTCCCCGCGCACGGCGCTGGCGCGCGGCGTGAAAACGGTGACGGCGATTTGCGGTCCGCCCGCGACGCCAGCGGCATTTAACGCGCCCGCCCCGATCGATAACTCGGCATAGCCGCGCGGCGGCGCATCGGGAAACCTCTCCGGCGGCGAAGAAGTTAAGGGCCCGCAAGCGCAAAGGCTGGCCAGCAGCCCAAGCAAAAGCGACCCGAACGGCGCGGCGCAGACAGTACAAGAACGCATGGCGATTCGCTCCGACCGATTCGCGCTTCACGCCGCCGGGCGGCGCAGACGACTCCACATAAAATACACGCCAAATCCCGCAGCGGTCACCGCCGCCGCAGCAAGCGCCTTGATCCAGCCGGACTCGTCGCTGAGAATTGTGCCGGCGAGGATGATCACGATGGAAAGAACATAAAACGCCGGCAGATACGGATAGCCCAGCGCGCGCGAAAGCAAACGGTTTTTCATCTGCAGGACGCCGTGTTCCGCGCCCAGCCTGCGGCGCAGCACAAAGACGCTCGAGATGGTGACCGCGGAAAGAAACAACATGATGACTGTGGTCACGGCGAGAATTCGATCAAACTCGCGAAAGATCAGGATCAAGGCGCAGGCCCACAAGCCCTGCAGCCACAGACTGACGTACGGCGCGCCCGTGCGCGGTCCGATTTTGCCGGCCCCGGCGAAAAAAATGCCGTCGCGCGCCATCGCCAGATACAAGCGGCTGCCGGCGAGGATCGTGGTGTTCAAACTGGAAATGATGAACAACGCAATAACAGCCGCCATGATCGGTCCGGCGCTGGCGCCCAGCAATGCCTGGACTGCAAGCGCCGACACGTCTTTCGGAAACTCGCTCATCAGGGTCTCAAAGGGAATGGTGGCGAGCAGCGTCAGACAAAAAAGCATGTAGACGAGCGTGACAAAACCGAGGCTCGCAATCATGGAAAGCGGAATATTGCGCTCGGGCTCTTTGATGTCCTCCGCAAGATACAGCGTCACGTTCCAACCCGTGAAGGCGAAGAAAATCGGCACAAGCGCCGCAGCGCAGGCGAACCAACTGACCGACAAACCGCTGTCGTATTGCAGATTCGCCGCCAGTTGCGCTCCGGCCGCGCCGGTAATGGTTTGAAATAATATAACGCCGCCGGCGCCGACGAGAAACAACAAAGGTAAGGCCGTGGCGATGCGTTGGAGCAGTATGCTTTTGCCGATGCCGGCGTGATTGACGGCCGTGATCGCCAGAATCAGCGCGCAGGCCGCAAGATGATCGACGCGCAGCTCATACAAATAACCGAAGACCGTAAAACTTGCGGCGACCGCGTGCATGCCTGGTCCAAAAAGCGTCGCGCCTTGAAAAAATGCGACCGCCACCGCCATGGTGGCGATGGAACCGGTGTACGAGAATATGAAGCTGAGATAGCCGTAGAGAAAGCCCCAGCTCACGCCGTAGGTTTTGCGCAGAAAGACATAGTCGCCGCCCGCCTGCGGCATAAGGATGCCGAGTTCGGCGGAACTCATGGCGCCGGCAAAGGCGATCAGGCCGCCGAAGAGCCACAGCCCGAGAAACAACAACGGTTCGCCGGCGGCGCCGGCCACAACCGGCGGGATGATAAAGATGCCGATGCCAATGATGTTGCCGACGATTACAAAAAATGCGTCGCGGGCGCCGACGGTGCGCTTGAGTTGTCCGGATTCCACGGGTCAGCTTTTCGGCCGGGCCCCCAAAACGAAAGCAAAAGACCGCGACCGATGCAGGCCGCGACCGACGCGCCCGGGCGCGCGCGGCGCCCGGGCTACAATGTGCGCAAACTCAGCGCGATCCAGTCGGCGGCGCTGAGCTTTACGCTTGAGCCGGCGCCCTGTTCAGCGTCGACGCGCGCGGCGACCTTGCGCAGCGCTTCGATCGCTTCCGATTCTTTGTAGCCCAGTTGTTGCAAGGCCAGCAAGGCGAGTTCTTCCTGATCCCCGCCGCTCGGGCGCGCGGGCGCCGGCGACTCGGCGATCAGGCGACTGAGTTTTTGCGCGCGGCGGTTGATTTCAAAAATCAGAGTCTCCGCAGTCGTCTTGCCGACGCGGGGGATGCGCGTGAGACTCTTGACGTCTTTGCGGGCGCACAGTTCCAGCAGAGCCGCGGGCTCCAGATGACTCAAGAGGGAAAGCGCAAGCCCTCCGCCGACGCCTTTGATATCCTGCAGGGCGACAAACAGATCCCGCTCGGCAAAACTTAAGAAACCGTATAATTTCTGTTCGGGATCGCCAAAGTGATGGTAGATTACGAGTTCCGTCTGGGAACCGACGCCGTCGCGTTCCAGTTTCGCGAGAGCCCCCAGGGGCAATAAAACTTCGTAAATCAGTCCGCCCGCTTCGATGTATGCGCGCGACGCGCCCAGGCGAGCGATGCGACCTTTGATGCCGGCGATCATGAAGACAAGGGCTCGCTCAAACTCCGGGACGCGCCGCCGCGAGCACGGCGCCGGACCGAACGTGAAACAACCCGGCGATAGCGCCGGCGAGCGCGTCGGCCGCGTCGTCCGGCCGAATCGGGCCGGGAATGCCCAGCAAACGTTCGACCATGCGACCCACTTCCAGTTTGCCCGCGCGTCCGGATCCGGCGATGACGCTTTTGATTGTGCTGGGGCTCAGTTCCAGGAGCGGCAGCCCGCGTTGCCCCACGCAGGCGAGCAAGGCGCCCTGGGCCTGGTAGACGCCCGCTGCCGTCGTCTGATTCTGACTGAAGTAGAGCGTCTCCATCACGGCGTGATCGGGATCGTATTCCGCAAGCAGGCGCGTGCATTGTTCGGCGAGCGAATACAGCCGCAGGCTCTGGGAAAGCGCCGGCTCGGTTTCCATGACCCCGTAGCCGAGCGCGCGAAACTCATTCGCCCGCTGACCCGCTTCGACTACGCCCCAACCGGTGCGACCGTATCCTGGATCAAAGGCGATAATGCGCATACTTTCTGGTAACGGCCCGAGCCGCAAATGCGGTCACCGACTTATGTCGCAGGCTCGCACGCAGCACGGCAAAGTCGAGGGATTTTTTCCCGTCTGCCGGCCGCGCCTGGTGCGGCGCCCCGCATCAGCGGTGGGTCCAACTGTAGGGCAATGTGCGCCGGGGCGACGTACAACCGCCCTGTCGGTCGATCGCCTCAAGTAAAGCGGCGGCGGGCGATTCATCCGCTCCTGTCGTGACAACATACGGAGTCCATTCATAACCCGGCGACGCATCCCGCAAACCCATGCATATATGGATTCGCTCTCCGGCGGACGCGCGGAACTCCAGGCGTTGCGTCGGGGGCGTGAATGGCCCCAGGGGAAACGTAGAAACCCAGGCGCGAGGTCGCAGCACGACTGAATGCAACCCGGGTGCAATTGCAAAATCGAATGCGAGATCCGGCGCGGGCCTGGAATCCAGTTCCAGAATATCGCAGTTAAATCTTCGCACCAGCGCGCGTTCTGACGCTGGCAAATTCACTGCGACTCCTACCGATTGAACTCCTTGGGCGCAAGCCATACAAAACCCGGCCAGAGTCGTCGCCAGAGCGCGCATCAGCCGCCCAACTCCGCCAGCACCGCGTCCGGAACGTCGAGGTTGTTATAAACGGCCTGCACGTCATCGTGTTCTTCGAGGGTCTCAATCAGCTTCAGTATCTTTTTCGCCTGCTCCGCGTCGCCGATCATGACATCCGTGCCTTCGAGCGGCGCAAGCCGCACGCCGGACTCTTCCGGTTCAAGGCCGCTCGCCGTCAGTTTTTCCTGCAGCTGGGCGTAGGACTCCGGCGCGCCCTGCACCACGTAATAGTCGTCTTCGACGCGCATGTCGTCCGCGCCGGCGTCGATGGCAAGTTCCATGAGCGCGTCTTCCGCAATCTGCGCCCGCGGAATCGTAATGTACGCGGCGCGCTGAAAGAGTCGCGTGACGGCGTTTTGTTCCGCCAGATTTGCGCCAAATTTTGTGAGCGTGCTTTTGATTTCAGGCGTGGTGCGGGATTTTTTGTCCGTGAGCGCTTCGATAATTACGCCGACGCCGCCGGGCGCGTAGGCCTCGTAGACCACCTCTTCAAAATGCCCGCCGTCCAGTTCGCCGGTGCCTTTTTTTATCGCGCGTTCCATGGTATCGCGCGGCAGGTTCGCCGCGCGGGCTTTCGCCATGGCGATGCGTAAGCGACTGTTGGACGCGGGGTCCGCGCCGCCCAGACGCGCGGCGACCATGAGTTCACGCACCAGTCGGTGAAAGATGCGGCCGCGCTTTTTATCCACGCCCTCTTTGCGATGTTTGATATTCGCCCACTTGCTATGGCCGGCCATTACGCTTCCTCAGGTATTGTGCAGAGTTGTCGTCGAGAGGTTCGTCTATTCGTCGCCTGAATCTTCGACAATCAGATTTTCCAGATCGCTGGCGTCCCCGATGCCCCGACGCACCAGCCGAATGTCCGACTCGGTGCAGTCGATGACCGTCGAATATTCGTGCGTGCGCACTCCGCCGTCCACGACGGCCGCCACCCGCGAACCATAAATCCGATCCAGGCCTTCCGCATCGGTCGCAAAATCATCCGGGATGGCGATCGAAGTCGAGGCGAGCGGTATTTCAAGCTCCGCCATGAGTGCGCGGTGCAGCGGATGATCCACAAAGCGCACGCCGACTTCTTTTTTTTTGCCCACGCCGCGGCGATCGACATGCCGATTGGCGCGCAGGATAAAGGTGTAGGGACCGGGCGTGTGCGACTTGATAAAGCGGAACGCCGCATTCGGAATACTCTGGGCGTAATAGCTGGCCATGCCGACGTCACGGCACAAGAGCGACAGGGGCACGCCCTCTTTCAGACCCTTGATGCGGTAAATCTCGTTGATCGCGCGCGGCTCGTTCAAACTGGCGACCAGGGCGTACACGGTATCCGTGGGCAGTATGAACACCTTGCCGGCCTGAAAGCCGTCGAGGAGCTTCTGCACCATGCGCTTCTCAGGAGTCTTCGGATGGACGGACCAGATCATCTTGCGACCAGAAAAAATCCGAGCCGCGCGCCTCCAATAAGATTTGGCAGGCCGCGACCAGACTTTCGCGCAGCTCCGGGTCGCCCTCGCCGAACCACGCCGCTAGAATTTCTTCCGGCTGCGTCCAGGTTCCGCGCGGAAACTCAAAAGAACTGACGCCCCGCGCCGCCGGCGCAGCCAGGCGCGCCCGCGCCAGGAGTACAAAGGCGGCCAGCGCCGGACTCTCGGCGCCCGCGCGTGCGTCGGCCGCAAGTCGCGTCCACAGGCCAGGAATGCACTGCAGGGGATCAAAGAATATGGGATCGGCCATCAGGCGTGCGTAGTCGTCGCCTTCGGGAAAACACAGTTCGAGCAGCTGCGAATACTCGCCGCTGCGATCGCGCTCCTTGTTGCGGCAGTCGTAGGCCAGACAGATTGACGCCCCGTAAAAAGAATAATTTTGCGAGTTCGGATCGCCGGAGCGCGAAGGATGAATCAGGCATCCCGCGCGGCCCGCGCCGTCCAGATCGCCCAGAAACGGACAAACGTAGACCTCCGGATCGCGCCGACCGATCGCCGCTTCCGCAGCCTCGCGGCGCGCGCGATAGGCGACGAGCGTGGCGGGCCGGGCGAAATCCGTCGTTGCAAATTCGGCGCTGCGTTCCGCCAGCAGGGCGCGGCGGGCGGCGTAATCAGCCAGTGCGAGGTTGAACAGGCCGCAGCAGGCTCCGCAGGATACGCTTTCACGTTGGCAGGCGCTTTCTCCCATGCAGGCTGCAACAATCGAAGTCAGGACACGGGGCGGCGATCAGATCGCGACGCTCACGGTTCGCGAGCGCGCGGGGCGCCGACAATCCGACTGCCGGCCGGCGCCTCGTCCGGAGCGAGCGCCGGGAAGTACAGGGCGCGCGTTTCCGGATTGTATTCCATGAAGTCCTCCAGGGAAAACAATATCTTGCGCGAACTATTATAAAAGCACACGCGCCCGCGATTGTGTTCCGCCAGTTTTTTTAACTGCGGTTCATCAAACTCCGCCGGCAATAAACGCATGCTGCGCGGCTCCTGTCCGTTTAACATGAGCGCGCTTTCGCCCTCCGACTCCAGATACAAGGTCTGATAACGACCGAGCGCGGACAGGTCGCTCAGCAGATTATCCAGAAAAAAGTGGTAGGTGACCGCATATGAATCGATATGATCGGCCTCCAGTCGGCCGCTCATATGGGCTTCGCGCCCTTCGATCATTTTTTCAATCGAATCGCGATGCAGATAGAGGCATTCGAGCACGCGCCCGACCGCCAGTTCCATATGCAGCGAGCGAATGCTGTGCAGGCTTTCGTACAGCTGATCGACGATGTGGCGCAGTGAAGCGAAGCGCGGTTCCGTCACGGCCTGAGTGCGAATATTCAAGTATCGACAATTTCCGAATACGACGGCGCTCACGCACAACAGGGTATTTTCGAATACTCGCCAGAGCGCACTCAGCGTTTTCTCCGCGTCGCCTCCGTCCTGCACGTTTAAGAAGGCTGCATATTCAACTGCAATCGGCAGGGGATACGATTCCAGAACGCGACGCGCATACAACACGCTGCGCGATGCGTCAAAAGTGCGGCGATTGGACGAGCGATACACGCGCGCCATGGGATTGCCATGTAATACGTAATTGGCCCAGGTCAGATCGTTCACGGGGAAAACGCGGCGCGCATGCCGGCGCGCTTCGAAGAGCGCTTCGCCCACGGACTTTTCTTCAAAAAGCGCCCGATAAAAGTGCAGCGCAAAGTCGTAGGTGCGCTGGCTATCGTTGATTTCCCAGTTCGTGCCGACGTAGTTGCATATCCCGGTCCGCAAAAAGGCGCCGGCCAGATCATTCTGTCGCGCGCCCTGCTCGCCGTCGCGGTCGTCCGCCTGAGCTCCGCCGGATTCGCCGGCGCCGGAGTCCCCGGCGGAACTCAAGCAGCTGTTGGAAAATACCAGGCCCGGAATTGCGCCGGCCTTTTCAATTTCGCGCGCGCGCAGCACCTTGCCGTCTGCGAGCAGCCAGCCGCTTTCCTGCTGATCGCGGCTGAAGTGCAGGTGCCCGGCGTAGTGAATGATGTCACGATCCTTGATCGCGTTTAACAGACCCAGTTTGGTGATGCGCCGGCCGGACATGAACTGCAAATCCAATCGATCCGGACTCACTTCTGCGTTCAGACTTTCGAAAAGTCCTTCGCCTTCGATGCGCGCCCATTCCAGATCTTCCGTGGGATCTGCGATAATCAACATGCGCAGACGATCGCGCTCGCTGCGAGCGACGTCGCGCCAGTAGCCGGAAATGTTCTTGCCCAGGTAGAATTTATCCGCAAAGAAACAGTTCCCGTCGTGAAGAAGCTCCCAGGGAATATGGCGCAGGCCGTGATCGACATGCAGAAACAAAAACGCCGGGCCGGAACTGCGCAGACGATCCTGAATCTGTTCCGGAAAAAACTGCAGGAAGAAAGTCTCCCCCACGCGCCGCAATTCGCGCAGCGTCTCGCCCTGCCCGCCCGGATCATTCGCCAGACCCCGGGACAGACGCGCCAGCCGCGAAGCCTCGTGCAGGAACTCCGCAATCAGATCGTTGTCGACGCGCGTCTGGAGGTGGGTGTCGCGCGTGGGCAGGCGCCCCTGAATAATATTAAAAACGTTAGTGACGTTGACGCGATCAATGATGACGCTCAGGAATTCCATAGGGATCGGTCGGTAGACGTCGGTAAAAGTGATTGCGCCGGTCGCGCCGGAGACTTACTGCGTGAGGTGCGCAGTTGCAACGGCCCCGTCCATCATTATTTGATCGGCGCCGGACGCGCGCGAAACGCGTCCGGGCCGGCTGAAAATCGGCCGGGCGGGCCCTGACTGGCGAATATTACTGATCGAGGCGGGGCCGGGTGCAACAATACGTGTATTACGTCTCCGGACGCGTGCAGGGCGTCGGCTACCGCCAATTCGTCTACTCGGAGGCTCAGGCCCTGGGCCTGCGCGGCTACGTGCGGAATTGTTCGGACGGCCGCGTGGAATGTCAGGCCGCGGGCCCGGAGGCTGCGCTGGCTCGCCTGGAAACGCTGCTGCAGCGCGGTCCGCCGCACGCTCGCGTGCAGCGCGTAGATCGCAGCGCCGGAAACGACGAATTGCCCGCGAACTTCATCGTCGCCCGCTGAACCCAATCGGATGCCGCCTTCCCTCGCCGTAATAGGAATTGAACTGGCCATCGCGCTTGCAATGCTCGCGCCGGCCTTGCGCAGCTTCCTCAAGCAGCCGGCCAATCGCGTCCGGCGGAGTTTTCTGGCGGTCAGCTTTTTATTCGCGACTGGTTTTGTTATCGATGCAATCGGACGCCTGGCGATCTATAAACCCAGCGTAATTACGGACGCCTTTTTTCGTCTGGCGGAACTCTTCTTGCTCGCCGGCGCTGTCAGCTTTGTGCATCTCGCCGCCGTTTTTCCGCGTCGGGTTGCGCCGCGCATTGCACCGCGCGACATGCCGCGACGCCGAACCCGGCTTTTCTTTCTGATGCTCGCCATGGGCCTCTTCGCGGCTGCGCTGGGGCTGTTGACTTTGAGCGGCGTGTATGTAACGGGCCGCTTTTATCGTCCGGCGGACGGCACCTACTACGGCGACTATGGGGCGGCCTACTGGCTGAATCGCTTTTACATTATCGCTCTTTTCGGGATCGCCATTCGCGAGCAGCGCCGCTTCTTACGCTTCCATGAACGCGATCCGCGACGCGTACATTCGCGGTATTTCATATATGCCTCCGGGACGCTCGCCTTCGGTTTCGCCGCAGCTTGCGCCTTGCCGCTGCAAAAACTGGAAAACGAATTCATGGCGGCCCAGGCGGTCTTGATCTTTGCGTTCAACGTGTTTCTGCACAATACGCTGGAAAACCTGCACCTCAACTATCGCACGGATTTCGCGCGTTACAGCGTGCTGCTATTGAGTTACGCGCTGACGCTCCTGCCCTTGTTCTTCGTCGTCTCGGCCCTGCTGGAATGGTCGCTGCGCGCCGATCCTGCGCTGGCAGCCATGGCGCTGGCGGGCGCATTTTTCGCGTTTCACGCGCTGGTCCGTCTGCTCACGCCGTTTCTGCAACGACTCTTCTTCCGGCGCGAAGCGCGGCTGGATCAGAAACTTGCCGAGTTTAATCGCTCCGTGCTGCAAATGCAGTCCATGGGCGGCATGCGTCAGCTGCGCCGACAGATCGCACTCTTCATTGAAGACATCTATGCGCCGCGCTGTCTGGCCCTGTATTTTCCCGCGCGGGTCGAAGGCGAGAGTCGGCGCGAACTGGCGCAAGACGCGGGACTTGCACGCATCGCGGACGCGGATAGCATTCCGCCGCAGCGCCTTTCGCCGACCTTGCTCGCGTTTTTGCGTCAGTACCGCAGTGAAAGCGGCGAAGAAGGCGGACTGGCGGCGGACCTGATCGCTCAGGCGGAGCGCTACGGCGATCCGCTGGCCGTGGAACGACTGACGGCGCTGGCGGCCTGCGGCGTGGAGATCATTCTGCCGCTCTACGGTGAAGACCGGCGCGCGGCGCCGGGCGCCGGGGCGGGGGCCGGCGAAACCAGCGGCAACTCTACGCCGGACGCGGAATTGCCGGAAGCCGCGCTGCTGCTCGGAATGTTGAGCGAAGGTCGGCCGCTGGATCACGGCGACCTGTTGTGGCTGCGGATGTTGCGCACTCCGGCGTTGCTCGCGCTGAAAAACCAGGAACTGCTGGGCGCCATGACCGAACTGACCGAACGCCTGGAAGAGGAGAACAAACGCATCACCAGCCGACTGGAGCGCGACCTGCAGGGCTTTTCACAAGCCGGCTCGGCGGCGGCCTTTGTATTCAAGCCCGGCGGCAGACTCGCCCAGGTGATCGCACAGGCGGAACGTTTTGCAGACATGGAAGCGCCGGTGCTGATCACGGGGGAAACGGGTTCCGGCAAGGGTGCAATTGCACGGCTGATCCACGGCGTTTCACGGCGCCAGGGAAAATTTCTCACAGTCAACTGCTCCGCCATTCCGCGCGATCTTATCGAAAACGAACTCTTTGGCCACGAAAAAGGCGCCTACACCGGCGCGGTCGAGGCGTCCGAGGGACTGGTCGCGCGCGCGGCGGGCGGAACCTTGTTTTTTGACGAGATTGGCGAGCTGCCCCTTGAGGGTCAGACGAAACTCCTGCGTCTGGTGCAAGAAGGCGCGTTTGAACGCATTGGTTCAAACGAGACGCTGCAATCGACGGCGCGTTTTCTTTTCGCAACCAACCGCAATCTGGAAATTGAGGCGCAGGAAGGCCGCTTCCGACTGGATCTATTCTTTCGCATCAGCGCGCTGGAGATACACGCTCCGCCCCTGCGCGAGCGCCGCGAAGACATCGCCTTGCTGGTGGATCATTTTCTCTGGAATGCGGGCCGCAACATGGGCCGCGAGGGCCTGCGTTTCACGCCCGCTGCGCTGGAACTGCTCTTGCGCCATAACTGGCCGGGCAACGTGCGCGAACTGGAAAACCTCATTCTGCGGGCGGTCGCGCTCAGCGAGGCGAATGTGCTCGACGTGGATCAACTGCCGGTTATGTTCCGCGATGACATGGATTTTGATCGCAAGCGCACGCACCTCGAGCGGATCGGCGTGGAACGCGAGCGACTCGAACGAGAATTGCTGCTGGAGGCGATGCGGCGTTCGGAGGGCAACCAACGCGAGGCGGCCCGACTGCTGAATATTTCGCGCGGCTCGCTCCAGTACCGCCTGCGCCAGTACGGTCTGGTGTAAGCGACGCCGGCAGCCGCGGCGCAGCCACTGCAATTCTGTCGCAAAAATTATGGAAGACGCATTAAAGCTCCTGCTCGAACGCGGCGTAATCTCGCGCAAACAAATGCGCGATCTGTCGCGCGAACGTTTCGCCAGCCTTCAGGATTTGCGTCAGCGCCTGCTTGCCGCCGGGTGGATCGACGCGCCCGACTGGAAGGAGCTGGAAGGGGCGCTGCCGGACGGAACTACAGCTCCGACCGACGGCGCGCCGCCGTCCCGCAGCCCGCTCTTGCGCGAGGTCGAAACTACCGCGCTGCGCGTCGCCAGAACGGAAACGACCGTTCTCTTGCTCGGCGAATCGGGCGTAGGCAAATCGCGCCTGGCGGAGCTGATCCACCGCGCAAGCGCGCGACGCAATGGTCCCTTTGTCACCGTCGCCTGCGGCAGTTTTCCGGAGACGCTGCTTGAGTCGGAACTGTTCGGCGTGGAGAAAGGCGCCTATACGGGCGCAACAAAGGCGCGCGAGGGCCGGTTTGCACGGGCCCGCGGCGGCACTGTATTTCTGGACGAGATCGGCGAACTCACGCCGCCCCTGCAGGTGAAGCTGCTGCGCGTCCTTCAGGAGCGGCGCGTTGAGCCGCTCGGTTCGTCCGAGGAACTTGAAGTCGACATTCGCCTCATCGCCGCGACCAATCGCAATCTGGAGGCCGACGTTCGCGCCGGCAAGTTTCGCGAAGACCTGTTCTTTCGATTAAACGTGGTGCCGCTCACACTGCCGGCGCTGCGCGAACGCAAAGAAGACGTACTGCCGCTTGCGCAACATTTTCTGGAACGCCAGAGCGAAAAGCACAATCGGGTCTTTGTACTCGATGACCCGCGCGCGCTGGCGGCCCTGGAAGGTTATAGCTGGCCGGGCAATATCCGCGAACTGGAAAACTGCATAGAGCGCCTCGTGGTGCTGTCGGACGCGGGTCGCATTCGCTACGAGGATTTTCCGCCGCGCATTTTACGCGAGACCGGACGCCTGCCCGCCCCCCCGCGCGCGCGGCCGGGCCTGGCGAGCGAGCCCGCGGCGGACGCCAGGGAGCGCCTGCCGACGCTGCGCGAGGCCGAGCTACAACTCATTACCACGGCGCTTGAGCGGCACCGTGGCAATGTGAACCGGGCGGCCCTGGCCCTGGGCGTGCACCGCAACACCCTGGCGCGTAAAATCGAAGAGTTCGGCCTCGATCGACGCGCCTTTCGACGCGGCCAGCGCGATGCGGCGGCCCTAAAATCTTCTTAAAAAAGGTCCGGGGTTGTCCGACGCATAGAGCGGAGATCTCCGATGCAAAAGCAAACCAAGAGCGAAACTCAAGCCGCGGCCGCCGTCCAGGCCTGGGAACTGTATCAGGACGGCGCCTTTGAGGCGCTCTACGAGAGCTGTCGCAACGCCGCGCAGCCGGAACTCGCCGAGCTGGGCATGCTGGCGGCGCTTGAGCTGGAGCGCTACCCCGGCGCCGTCGATGAACCGGAGAGTCTGTTCACGCCTTTGCGGCTGGGCATGGAGGCCTACCAGCGCGGCGATTATCGCAACGCGGCGGAGTTTCTGGCCCGCTGGCTTTTGCAAAAGGACTTCTACTCGGATCTGATTTTTGATCGATTTTTCTTTGCGGCCGCCTCCGCCGAGCGCCATGAACTGATTGAAGAAGTCGCGCGCAAGCATCTGGCCAAAAAGGCGACGCGCGGCCCGGCGGCGCGGGGGCTCTTTCAGAGTCTGTATGCGCGCACGCGGTACAAGGAGTGTCTGGCTCTCTCGGAAAGGTTCCGCGAGGACTTTCAGCAGTCCGAATACCTCCAGAAGATCGCGCTGGCCAACATGCAGCTCGGTCGATTCCAGGAAGCCGAACAAATACTCCTGCCAGCCTACGAGCGCCTCGCCGGCCGCCCCTACCGGCAGCGGTATGACGAAGTACGAGCTGAATACGCGGATTCCATTCGCAATATTGAAAGCCTTGCGCGCAAAAAAGATCGCAGTTCTTCAGAAAATCTCGAACTTGGCATGGCGTTGCTTTTCAGTCAGCGCTACAAGGAAGCTCTGAAGCTGTTCGAATCCCTGCTGACCCGCGCAGCCTGATCGTCCAACGGCGCATGCGTCGCTGAACCTGGCGCGCTCCAATCTCCAGGAGAACGCGCCAATCATGGAACGCATCTACACCGAAGGCGACGAGTATTACGCCGACGCCCTGACGGCGATTCGCGGCGCCCGCGAGCGAATCTGGCTGGACATGTACATTTTCCAGGACGATCCGATCGGGCGCAGATTTCGCGAGGCGCTCGTCGAACGCGCCAGCGCCGGCGTTGCGGTGATCGTCGTTTATGATCGCATTGGCAGCTTTCTGACTCCGGACGATTTCTGGCGCCCGCTCAGTGAAAGCGGCGCGCTGACGCTGCCCTTCCGTCCCTGGCCATGGGAAGAGCGCCGCAAACAGGCGCTGGTTCTGCGGCGCGGCTGGACCCTGTATTTGTGGCGCATCTTTTCCGCGCTGCGCTACGCTTTTCTCCGGCGCGATCATCGTAAACTGCTGATCGTGGATCGCAGTCTGGCCTTCACCGGCGGCTTTAATATCATGCAGGAGAACTCGCGCGAGCATTACGGCGAAACGCGCTGGCTCGACGTAATGTACGCCACGACGATTCCGGAAATTGTGCGCGCCCTCGAACGCATCTTTCTGGACACCCTGCGTCGCATCCATCGACCGGAGGTCGAAAGTCTGGATATCGAGCGTAAGCGCGTGGCGGAGGCGATTATCTATCCGCCCTGGCTCGCGCCTGAAATGCAGAGTCTTGCGGAGAAACGCCTGCGTCGAATGCGCCGTCGCCAGAGCCTGGCCCGCCCCCGCCTGGCAGCACGACTGGAGGCGCTCACGCCGAATATCCTGCGCAATTTAGGCCCCAACCTGCGCCTGCGGGTGGAGCGCCAATCGCGGCTGCGCGCAAGCCGCACGCGCGTCGCGCGCGCACTCAAGCGGCTGATCGACCGCAGCCGGACGCGCGTTCAGCTGATGTTTCCCTACTTTGCGCCTTACGGGAGTCTTTTGCGGCTGTTGATTCGCCAGGTGCGGCGCGGCGTATCCGTCGAAGTTTATTTATCCGAAGAGAGCGACTCGGCGGCGATCAACGATGTCGCGTTTTATATCGCCCGGCGATTGCATAAACACGGCGTAAAGATTTACGTCTATCATGGTCGCGAGCGGCCGGACGGACCGGCGCGCTTCTGTCACGCGAAAGTGTGCGTCTTTGACGACTGGATCGGCGTCGGCACGGCGAATCTGGACCGACGCAGCCTGGTCTTAAATCTGGAAACGTTGATACTTCGGAAACGCGCGGCTTTGCTTGAGCAAATCGAATTGTTTTTTACCGAGCTCAAAGCGCGCTCCACGCCCTACTCGCCCGAGCGATTTCCCGGCGGCTGGCGCGGCAGTTTTTTATATCGATTCCGGCGCTTTCTTTAAGCGGCGCTCAGGCCGGGTCTCAGACCAGGCCTTTTTCGATTGCGTATTTCACGAGGCCCGCCACCGAACTGATTTGCAGCTTCTCCATAATACGGGCGCGATGGGCCTCCACCGTACGAACGCTGATGTCGAGCTGCGTCGCCACTTCCCGATTCGTCATGCCCTGCGCCACCAGACGCAGCACCTCGCGCTCCCGGCGCGTTAACAACTCCAGGGACGCTTCGCTCTCACGAATGACTGCGTAGTCTTCCATAAAGAAGGTGATCAGTTCGTTGGAAATCGACTTGCGCCCCTGCTGTATTTCTCGAATCGCGTTGATCAGCTTCTCAAAAACATCGTCTTTTAAAATGTACCCGTCGATGCCTATGCGCATCGCCTTGCGAAAGTACTCGCGCTCCTTATGCATGGTGAGCAGGAGCACGGGCATATGCGGGAAGTCGCGTTTGATCTCTTCGAGCGCTTTGAGGCCATTCAGCTCGGGCATGGAAATGTCCAGGATGATCAGGTCGCAGCTCTTTTCCTTTAACAACTCAAGCAACTGCTTTCCATTGTCCGCCTCGGCGACGACCTGCAGGTCCGCCACGCCGTCGATCAGCTGCTTTAATCCGGCGCGAAAGATCTTGTGATCGTCCGCCAGGAAAATGTTAAACGGCTTATTCGGATCTTTCACTTCTTTTGATTTCAACGTAAACCTCGGAGCCATTGCCTGGCACTGATCTGATTTCCAGCTTGCCGCTCAACAAACGCGCGCGTTCGTCCATTATTATGAGACCCAGCCCCTTCATGCTGTTCATTATCTCTTCGACCATAAAGCCTTTGCCGTTGTCGTGAATGCGCAGGGTGAGCGTGTCGCCGGTGCGTTTCGCGGATATGTCGACTTCAGATGCGCCGGAATGGCGCACCACGTTCAACAAGGCCTCGTGCACAATGCGGTAGAGGTTTATATCCCAGTTGTTGGGGAAGAAGCCGTCAAGCGCTTCCACGTTCGCCTGAACGTTGAGCGAGCCGCCCATTTCGAAGGTCTCCGCCAGGCGCAGTATGGCCGCGGGCAGACCAGCCGTCTCCATAAATACGGGACTCAGGTTTCGCGCGAGGTGCCGGGCATGTTCGATCAGCCGCTTGATGCTGTCGAGGATCAAACTGCGATTCTGCACAGTGACCGGATCGGGATTTTCCAGGCGTTCAAAACTGGTTTGCACCAGCAGTTTCAGGGCGAATAAATCCTGGCCCAGACCGTCGTGGATTTCGCGCGAAATCCGGGCGCGCTCCTCTTCTTGAATCTCAAGGACGCGGCGACTCAGCTGCTTGATTTGCTGTTCGGCGCGATTACGTTCAATTGCATAACGAATTGCTCGACTCAGTATCTCGCCGTCCACCTTGCCCTTGACCAGGTAGTCCTGGGCGCCGCGCCGCACCGCCTGTACGGCCGTGTCAATGTCCGCAAAGCCGGTCAAAAGCAGAATCGGCGTTTCGGCGGCGAGCGCTCGCAGAGCGGACAGGCCCTCCAGGCCCTGGGCGTCCGGCAGATGCATGTCGAGCAGGATCGCTTCATATTCCTGACCGCGCAGCGCGGTCAGACCCTTTTCCAGCGTGGAAACCGCGTCCAGCTCGCACTGAAAATCTTCTGCGTCGGCAAGGTATAGCTGGAGCAGCCGCACGTCGTCGGCGTTATCTTCCAGCAGCAGTATGCGCAGTGCAGACGTCATAGACAGGCCTATTGGACGTCCGGCAATCGAACTATGCTCAGCCAGAAATCCTCGATTGCCGCGATGACTTTGATAAACTGATCCAGATCGACTGGCTTATTGATATAACAATTTGCGTGCAGGCTGTAGCTGCGGACAATGTCCTGCTCCGCGTTCGATGTTGTGAGTACGACCACCGGAATCAGCTTGAGATCCTCGTCGTCTTTGATCGCAGCAAGCACTTCCCGCCCGTCGCGGCGGGGCAGATTCAAATCAAGCAGAATTAAGTCAGGCCGCGGCCGCTTTTCGAACGGAGTTTCGCGCCGCAAGAACTTGAGCGCCTCCTCGCCGTCGTGGGCCGTATGCAGATTGTTATAGACCTTGCCTTCGCGCAGAGCCTCGCGCGTCAGCCGGACGTCGGCCGGGTTATCCTCAACCAGCAAGATCTCGATGGGTCGCACGCTGTCAGTTCTCATACAATCGCCGTCGCCGGAGCCGCCGGCAGGGTAAAATAAAACGTTGCGCCGCTTTGCCCGTCGGAACGCAAGCTTATGGCGCCGCCGTGCAACTCGACAATTTTTTTGCAAATGGCCAGACCAATACCGTTGCCCTGGTATTGATCGCGCTCATTGAGGCGCTGAAATACGACAAAGATTCGATCAAAGTAGCGCGGATTTATCCCGATGCCGTTGTCTTCGATTTCAATGCGGTGAAAGACGCCTTCCGATGCGGAACGGATAACAATGCGCGGTGCCAGATCGGGCCGGCGGAATTTTATGGCGTTTCCAATCAGATTTTGAAACAGCTGGATCATGGCGTTGGCGTCGCCGTGAATCGTCGGCAATTCGCCGATCTCCACGACCGCACCGGACTCCTCGCAGGCGATAGACAGGTTCTTCACAGCATATGCGGCCGCCTGCTTCAAATCCACCGCCTCGAACGAACGGTCCCGCCGACCGACGCGCGAATAGGTCAACAGGTCGTTAATCAGGTTCTGCATGCGGCGCGCGCCGTCTACGGCGTACTGAATAAACTCGTCCGCATCCTTGTCCAGTTTCCCGCTGTAGCGTTTGGAGAGGAGCTGCACGTAGCTGGCCACCATCCGCAGGGGTTCCTGTAAATCGTGGGAGGCGACGTAAGCGAACTGTTCAAGTTCCGCATTAGAGCGCTCCAGATCGCGAGTTTTCTCCGCCAGGGCCATCTCGCCGCGCTTCAGTTCACTGAGATCGTGCACCATGCCGAAGAATATGCGCCGACCGGCCGCGCGGGCCTCGCTCACCGAGAGATACAGCGGAAATACGCG
>JAVHPJ010000206.1:0-28651 GCA_036170535.1 Leptospirales bacterium
CGCGAGTTGTTCGCTTCGCTCTTTGAAGATGGCTCGGGCAAGATGGCGGATCTGAGTCGGGAAGATTTGCTGGCGCCTGCTTGCGGCGGGGGACCGCCGCGCATGATCGAGGACGTGCCGGCTCTGCGTGGAGCCGCTGACCGCCACGCCTTGCGGAAGACCGGGACGATGTTTCACAGCAGGCGCGCAATTAAGTCGCGCACGGAGGCGTCGACTGGCGCCGCTGGCGGACCGCCGGCCGAATCGAATACAGCGGCCTGCTCCAGCGTCTCCATAAGCAGTTCCGCTGGATCTTGCGCGCCTTGCGCCGCCAATGCAGATTCGAGCGCCGGATCCGCAGCCAGTGCACGATGCACGCGATGCGCCCTACGCAGGCGGGATTCGGCCGGTGCCGTTGCGCCTGGCGCAGGCTGTCCGATACAGCTCGTAGGTTTTGCATCGTCAGCCATGAACGATGTTACTCTCGAGCCAGGAAACGGCGAGAACGTAGGGCGGGCGCGCAATTTCTACGGCCGGAAGATAAAAACTGAGTTAGAGAATCCTGCGGATCGGAGTGCGCAGCGTGCGTACGAACGAGCCGCAGGAAAATACGGCCCTGCAGGTTCGTCCCGCTTGACAAATTCACGCCTCTCTCCGCTGCATCTTGAACGATATCTCACGCGCATGGAGCACGCAAAACAGATTAGCGACCTGCGGAGTCTTGGGCCAGAATCCCAGGAGATGCTCGCGCGAGCGGGCATCCGCACGCTGGCGCAGCTTCGAGAGCTGGGTTCGGTTGAAGCGTATGTCCGAGCCAGGCGGGCGAACTTCTCTGGAGTGAGCCTGAATCTGCTCTGGGCCCTCGAGTCGGCGCTTACGGGCGAGCCCTGGCAGCAGGTGGCCAGGCGGCGCCGGGCCAGCCTCTTGCTTGCCGTAGAAGAGCGGGAAAAGAATGCGAAGCGATTCGCGGCAGGCGACGGCGAAGAGAATCCTTGATTCCTGCGAGGCGTGGGTGTGGGCCGCGCCGCTCCGGCGCTTATTCGACGCCAATCCAGGCTGCGCCAAACACGCCGGCGGAATCGCCCAATTGATTGCGCAAAAGCGGCGTGCGCAGGGCGCGATGAAAAGCGTACTGCCGCACCCGTTCGAAACCGACCGTATAGAGTTCGTCGATATTGGAGAGCCCGCCGCCCAGAATGACCGCATCCGGGTCGAGTATGCTGATAAGTCCGCCCAGGGCGCGGCCAAAGTCGTCGAGAAACACTTCGAAGGTGCGGCGCGCTTCGCCGGGCCGCTCGCGCGCGCGCAGGATTATTTCTTTCATGGATAACGTTTCGCCGGTGCGTTCCCGGTGCGCGCGCTCCACGCCCGAGCCGCTGATCTTAGTTTCAATGCAGCCGCGGTTGCCGCACCAGCAGCTCAGCCCGGCCGGGTCAATGGAGACGTGGCCCCATTCTCCGGCGATGCCGTGCGGGCCCGAACGCACGCCGCCGCCCGTGTACAGCCCGCCGCCGCAACCCGTGCCCATGATGACGCCAAAGGCGAAGTCAAAGCCCCGGGCGGCGCCAGAACGCGCCTCTGCCATGATGAAGCAGTTCGCATCGTTTTCGATCGCAATCGCGTGTTTGAGCTTGTCCGCCAGGTCTCGTCCCAGGGGACGATCGATGAGTTCGGTCGTGTTGGCGTTAATAACCAATCCGCTGGCTTGATCGATGATGCCAGGGATGCCCATGCCCAGGGCGTAGCCTGCGGCCGCAGGCAGCGCGCCGCGGGCGGTCTCCACCAGGGCGGCGATGCTTGCGACGATTGCTGCGTACCCTTCGGCGCGCGGCGTGGGCCGACGTTCGCGAAATCGTTCGCCGCCCTCAGGATCCAGGACGATGACCTCGATTTTGGTCCCGCCCAGATCGACGCCAATGCGATAAGGCGCTGAATTCACGCTCAGTTTCCGTTCCTGAATTGCGGGCCAGGTCCGGCCGGCGCGCTCAGGCGATTGGCGACTTAATGATCGGCTCTACGTATTTCTTCAGGTCTGCGATGTTGAAAGGCTTATAGAGCACGGCGGAAACGCCCAGTTCGTTGAGTCGGTCTTCCGGCGTTTTGTTCTTATGGCCGGTAATTATGATGACCTTGGTGTGTTTAAATTCAGGAGTTTCGGCGATCTTTTCCAGGATCTGGATGCCCGACAGACCGGGCATGAAAATATCCAGTATGGCAAGATCCGGGCGGTTCAGGCCCATTTGTATGAGCGCTTCCGCGCCGGTGCTGCAGACCGTAATGGCGGCGGTGGGAAAGGCGCGCGCCAGAAGCTGCTGGATGGAGTCGCGCAGGTCCTTTTCGTCGTCTGCAATGAGTATGCGCGGCTGGGTGGGCGCGGTGGCGCGACTGGCCGCCGGGAACTGGAATTTGTGCAGAAATTCGATAAAGTCTTCACGTTTTACGCGGCGGTGGCCGCCGGGCGTGCGAAAGGCCTTCAGCACGCCGCGGTCGATCCAGCTCTGGACAGTCTGCGTGGTTACGCCGCAGATTTTACTGATGTCCGTAGTGCCGAGAATCTCTGCGAATTCTTCCGGTCCGGGGGTGGAGGACCCGCTATCTAACGACTTCATCTAAGTGATCCGATCCCTCAGGCGTTGCGCGCGGACGCGCAGCGTCCATGTCAGTGAAAATGTTTCATGTGAATTGCAGCAACCAAAATGCAGTGATTGACTGGAAATCTGGCTGCGAGTTATAACCGGCCCCAGCGCAGTCGCCCATCCGGGAGCCGGACTGTGCGGGACAGAAAAAAGTGAATCAGGATTCCAGGCCGCGCTCCGGGCCGGACGCAGAGCTTTTCCGACTGGCGGCGGTCGGGGCTTTCGCGCCCGCCGTGGCGCATACGCTCAATAACTTGCTGAACATAGTCTCCCTGCGCGCCGATTCGATTGAGTTGGGCGCAGAGGATCCGGCGGCGCTGGCGGAGGACCTGCGCGTGATGCGGCGCAATCTGGATCGCGCCGCGCAGTTGCTGGGCGCCTGGAGCGAACTCTCCCGTTCCGGCCAGTCGACAGTCGGCGCGGATCTGCGGCGCGAATGCGAAGCCGCGCTCGGATTTGCGGGGCTCGTTTTTGGCAAAAAGTTCGCCGCCGACTTTGCGGATGATTCCAGCGCGTCCGTGCAAATCCCCGCCGATCGCTTGCGGCGGGCGGTGCTTGCCGCGCTGTTCTGGATCAGGGACGGGATCGACGGGGACGCGGAGGCCCGCATCCGCATCGCCAGCGGCGCGGACGGCAGCTGGTCGATTGAGCTGGAAGCGTTAAACGCTGCGGGCGCCGGCGCTGGGCGGGCAGGGCGCGATCGCGTCGAATTGACTGCGCTCGTGACGGGTCTGGCGGAAGCCTGCGGGGCGGCGGCGGCGACGGACAGCGCCGGCAATCGGTGCGCCCTGCGCGGGCCGACCCGCTGAGCCGGGGTAGGTTCAGGAACGCAGGCGGTCGGATTCCTGACGCAGCTTACGATTGGCGTCTTCCAACGCCTTAATGCGAGTAAAAGCGCCCAACAACTCGTCGCGTCCCAGACCCTGGGCCTCGCTCTGAGCCTTCACAGTTTCGCGCGCCTGCTGCAACTCGATGCGCGCGAACTCGGAAATCTGTTCGTACATTTGTATGATCTCGTTGGCGTTGGCGAGTTCTTCCTCGTTTAACTTGAGGATGCGTTCCAGGCCTTCGATAATCTCGCGTTGGGCGCTGATCTTTGCTTTGAGAGTCTCGATCGATTCCATGGCGGGTCTCCGAATCCCTGGCGTGTCTGAGGCTCAAGAGCCGGTGTCTGAACCAGGCGGCCGGCCCGGGCGCCGGTCAAGCTAATAAACTTCAACATTCCACAGCCCGGCGAGCTTCCATTCTTCCTTGAGGGCGGCCCAGTCTTGCCCGCGCTCGCGCGTCAGTCGACCCATGGTCTCGTCGACTCCGTGATCCATGCCCTTCAGTCCGCACTGATACACGAGCGCGCGTCCATCGCGCATGAGCTCCCACAGTTCCTCGCCATCGTCCAGCATGCGATGCTGCACATAGCGCCGCGATCCGTCGGCGTTAGTCTCTTCGCGCGACAGGGCGGCGCGCGCGCGGAAGTCGCCGCGCCCTTCAAAGTCCAGAATGTCCGAGTTCATCTCGTTCATGTACATCAATTCTTTGCGCGTGCGCGCTCCGAAGTACAGCCGCGTCTGTCCGCGCCAGGTCCGGTCCGGAGCATACATGTATTGTAAGAAGCTGCGGAAGGGCGCGACGCCCGTGCCCGTCGCCACCATGATGATATTCTTCGTGTCGTCTTCCGGCAGGGCGAAGGCCTTGCCCGTAGGGCCGGTCAGCTCCGCAAAATCGCCTGGCTTTAAGTCGCACAAGTAGTTGGAGCACACGCCGCGAAATTCGCCGCCGTCCGCCTGGGATTCGACGACGCGCTTCAGGCACAAGGCCGCGCGCCCCGCCTGGCCGCCTTCCCCGTCCGGCCCCGAGGCGATTGAATACAGGCGCAACTTGTGCGGCTTGCCGTCCGGTCGGAGTCCTGGCGTGATTACGCCGAGCGACTGACCTTCGACATACTCGAGCCTCGCGCCGCAAGTATCGAACACCATGTGCAGGAGATCGTCGGGACTGTCCGGCGAAGACAGACGCTCCACCGAAACCAACTGCGCCTTGAGGGGGGCGCTGAGTTTGTAGGCCGGCGCATCGGCGGAGAGGACGCGTTTTGCTATTTTCATGGGCTCGTGGCGAAGCTCGTCCGCCGGTGCGGTCGGGGGCAAGCGGCTTTTGGGGCCGCGGCGACGTTTCGCCCGCGCTCCGTAAGCTGCACAGAATATTGCCGCTTCCGATTGCGTTTCTGGCCGGCGCCGGCCTGAATCCTGCGTGCGCTCTGCCTGGCGAATCTCCTGCAAGGATTGGGGTGACGCGGCCAGCGGCCCTGGAAGAAATAGCCCGATGCGCATCATAGCTCGTTTCCGGCTTGAGGCTTGCCGCCGAGCGGTTTTTGCGACCGTCGCTGTAGCTGCGCTGGGCGGCTTGCCTCACTGTCTGCCCTTCGAGGGAGCGGACGGCAAAGCGACCGACAACCTGGCCCTCGCGGCATGGCTCTACCTGCGGACTCCGGCGAGCGACTTCGCCGCCGGCTTCGGGCATACTTGCACGCTCGATGAGTCGGGATCCGTTCGTTGTTGGGGCGTCTCCGGCTTATTGGGCGATGGGCGTTCCTCCAATGGTACGGCAGTGTGCAGCGGGGCTGCGCCCTCCTGCCGGGGAGATGAGGCCGGCGAAATGCCGCCGCCGATTATTAACCTTGGCTCAGGTTCGGCTACGCAGATAACCGCGGGTTCGTCGCATACCTGCGCGCTTATGACGACAGGCGCCGTTCGCTGCTTTGGCCAGGCGACAAACGGCGCGCTGGGTTATCCCGTCGCCGCCCTGGGTGCGGCCACTTGCGCCGGTACATCGGTTTGTCTGGGCGACGAACCGGGCGAAATGCCGCCGGCCGACGTAAACCTGGGCGGATCCGCAAGCAAGGTGGTCGCGGGTTTTGATTTTACGTGCGCTTTGATGACGACCGGTACTGTGCGCTGCTGGGGCGGAAATGGCAACGGTCAATTAGGCGATGGCAGCCTCGTGAATCGCGGCGATGGCGTGGGCAATGCGATGCCGCCGCCCGATGTACCGCTGGGCGGACTACGGGCTGTCGATCTGTCCGTGGGCGGCTCGCATGTATGCGCTTTGCTGGAAAACGGCGCGGTTCAATGCTGGGGCTTAAATGGAGGCGGACAATTAGGATATGACGACGCAGTTTCTCGGTCGACGCCGGGCGGAAGCGTTAACATCGGCGGCGTGGCTACCAAGCTCGTTTTGCAGGGACGCTTTTCCTGCGCGCTGATGGAATCCGGGGCCTTGCGCTGCTGGGGCAAAGGCAACAACGGCGAACTCGGCGTCGGGTCTTCGCTGAACCGCGGGGATGGCGGCGGCGACGCGATGCCGCCCGTTGACGCCATCGTTGGCGGACGCATAGCAAGCGTAGCCGGCTCAGGCGTAGACAGCGGAGCCATCTGCGTGTTACTTGACACCGGCGCCGTCCGCTGCTGGGGCGCAGGCAACACAGGTACAAATGGCAATGGTCGGACCGATAATGTCGGCGTCCTTCCGTCGGACCTGCCGCCTGCGGATACGCCGGTCGGCGATGCGCCGACCCGGCTCGTAGCGTCCCGTATCGGGTTCACAATGTGCGCCGTGTACGCCAACGGAAATCTGCGCTGTTGGGGCGCGAATTTCGCAGCGAACCTGGGATCGTCTCCGGCCGGCGATGGCATCGAGTGCACCACAAGCGTGCGCTGTCGTGGAGATGAACCCGGAGAAATGCCGCCGCCTTTCGCCGCCTGGAAGTAGTGCCGGTCCCATGCGTCTGCTTGGTCCCCATTCCGTGCGCCTGCGCGCCCTGCTGTTTGCTGCGGCGACGGCGGCCCTACCGGGCGGTCTCGCCGCACAGTCTTTGCCCCAGGACGCCTTTGAGCCGCCCCTCGCGGATGTGGATGCCCTGAGCCCGGAAGAATTGGAAGATATACGCGCCTTTGTCGATAGCCTGCCGGAACCGTCCGAGCAGCACGGTTGGCGCGGGGAAGAGTTGGACGCTGAAGAACGCGCCACCCGGCCCCCGGAGCGTTTCTGGTTGCCCCCAGCCCATGACCCGCGAGAATGACGTCGATGATTGAGGTTCAAGACCTTACCAAGAATTACGGCGACTTTCAGGCCGTTCAGAACATCTCGTTTTCGATTGGCGTCGACCATGGCATTACGGCTTTGCTGGGGCCCAATGGCGCCGGCAAGACGACCACCATGCGCTTGATTACCGGCTATCTGAAGCCGAGCGCGGGCGACGCCCGCGTGGGCGGCCTGTCGGTCAGCGATGAAAAAAACCGCGTCGAAATCAAAAAGCAGATCGGGTATTTGCCGGAAACGACTCCGCTTTATCCGGAAATGCTCGTTTCCGAATACCTCGAGTTTATGGGTCGCGCTCGCGGACTCGACGATGCTACGTTGGATGCGCGCGCGCGCATCATGATCGATCAGCTCGAACTGGGCTCCCATCTGTATTCGCCCATCGGCATTCTTTCCAAGGGCTTTCGACAACGCGTCGCACTCGCCGGCACATTGATTCACGATCCGCAGTACATAATTCTCGATGAGCCGACGTCCGGCCTGGATCCCAATCAGATATCGCACATCCGCAGCATCATTCGCGAGCTCGGCAAAAAGCGGACGCTCATTCTTTCCACGCACATTCTGCAGGAAGTGGAAGATATCTGTGATCGGGTGATTATCGTCAGTCGCGGCCGCATTGCCGCCGACCAGAGCGCGGCGTCGCTGCGGCAGGCCGGCCAGACCTGTTCGTTGGTCGCTAAGGGCGCCGGCGCCGGCGAGCGTTTGAAAGACTGCAAAGTAATCAAAAGCTTTCGCGTCGAATCGCGCAGCGATCTGCCGGAAGGCTACTCCGCTTTTGTTTGCGATCTTACGGAAAATAAGCCGGAGGATCTTTTCGCTTTCGCCGTCCAGCAGGGCTGGCAGGTTCGGGAGCTGAGTCCGGCCACGCGTTCGCTCGGCGACGTGTTCCGCGAGTTGACCGCTTGAGTCGCCGCGCATCGCTATCCATCGAGTATTGGGAGTCGTAACTATGGTTTCCGCCTGGAAGACGCTTTACTGGCGCGAGTTGCGCAGCTATGTGAATACGCCGATCGGCTATGTATTTGCTGTCATCTGCCTGCTGCTTGCCTTTTTTCTTTTCTTTCAAGGCTTCTTTGTCGTGCCGAGTTTCTGGCGCGCCCAGGAAGCGAGCATCAAGGGCTTTTTTACGCTGTTGCCCGGCATCTTTCCGCTGTTAATTCCGGCGATCAGCATGCGCCTCTGGGCGGAAGAGCGCAAAACCGGCACCCTGGAACTGCTCAGCACCCTGCCGTTTCGCGATTGGGAGTTGGTGGTCGCCAAGTTTCTCGCCGCGTGGAGCGTTGTGGCGAGCATTGTGCTCGCCTCCGCGCCGCTGGCGCTTACGACCGCGATCATCGGCGATAACTTCGACTGGGGCGCGCATCTGGCCATGTATTGCGGAGCGCTGTTAATGGCCGGCGCCTACGTGAGCATGGGCATGGTCGTCTCCGCGCTCACGCGCGAGCAGATCGTCGCCTTTCTGGTCGTCTTCGGCCTGAGCGTCGGCATGTTGATCATGCAGTTTTTCGCCACCATCACGGCGCAGATCGACTCCTCCGTGGCGCGCGCCTTCGGCTATTTTTCGCACAGTTATCACTATTCGTCTTTCGGCGACGGTTTGATTCAATTCTCCGACGTATTCTACTACGCGACGTTCATCGGCTTGATGCTCGCGTTGAACGTCTGGATTCTCCGGAGAGAACGATGAAAGCAATCCTGGATTTTCTGAACGGCAATCGCGTTGTTTTCTACGCGAATCTTGCCGTAGCATTTTTCCTGCTGAATGCAATCACCGCCGGCTCAGGCTGCCGCCTGGATCTGACCCGCGATCGCGTGCATTCGCTCTCCGAAAGCACGGAGAAAACGCTCTCGCGCGTGGACCAACCGATCCTCATCGAGGCCTACATCTCGGAAGACGCTCCGCCCGAGTTGCACAGCGGCATCCGGCCCATCGTCAACGTGCTCGAGGCGATCGGTCGCGTGGGCGGCGATCGCGTGAAGCTGCTGATGATTGATCCCTCCACGGAAGAACGTCGGCAGCAGGCGGAGCGTCGCGGCATTCAAGGTTTGCAGATTTCGGAACAGGAAGAGGCCGGCGAAAAAGTGCGGCTCTACTACTTCGGAGTATACCTGAAAGTCGGCGAAAAAGAGGAACGCATCCCGCTGGTGGATAACTATTTTGTCTCCGACTTCGAATACCGCTTCCTGCGCGCGATCAAGCAAATGACGCGCAAGGACGAGCGCAGCGGCATCGGCTATGCCGTCGTCGACGGCGCCGCGGCCACCCAGCGCTGGGCGCAGCCCGACGATCAAAACAAAGATAACTTCTACGGGTTTCGCACGCTTCTGGAAGAAGAACGCGGTCGCGTCGAAGACGTGACGCTGGAAGAACGCGTCCCTGCCAGTGTGGAAACGTTGCTTCTGGTCGGTCTCCCGCAGTTGAATCCGCGTCAGCAATATGAACTCGATCAGTTCCTTTTGCGCGGCGGTAATCTCGTATTGCTGCTCAAAGGCTTTGATTTTCAGATGCAGCAGCCCAATCCGCAAATGGCCGCCCTGGGCCTCGGCGGGTCGGCCGGTTTCGGTTTTGCAACCACGCCCCAGGATCAGTTGCAGACGCTGAACGACTGGCTGGGCAAATACGGCGTGCTCGTTGAGCCCGGCGTCATCTTTGAGCCGGAACTCGGTTTGCCGACGATGGACGTCTTCGGCCAGTTTGTGCGGCGCGTTTCATATCCGGCGTGGGCGGTTTACTCGCGGGATACGAATAACCTGCAGGGCGACGTGGCCGCGCTGGACCCGATTGCGCAACTTGTGCTCCCGTGGTTTTCCACGCTCGATGTGCGCGAGGCGGCGCAACCGAACGTTAAGTACCAAGCGTTGATTGTTACCACGCCGGGCGCAATTCGCAAGGAAAACGCCAGTCTGGATTATGTGGACGCGGCAAAGGTCGGAACCCAGCCCGACGACGCGCGTCTGGGTCGCGAGGCGCCGGTCGCCGTACTCGCCGCTGGCCGTTTTCAGAGCGCGTTCCGGCGCGAAACGCTGCCCGATGGCGCGGATCCGGCGCTCTTTCGCGAATCTCAGGCCGGCGCGACCGAATCAAAGGTGCTGATTGTGGCCACGCCTTATCTTGTGTCCGACGTGCTCTTTCGCAACGAAACAGGCGCGGCGGTTTTTGGACTCAATCGAGCCTTTCTCCTGAATCTCATGGAATCCATTCAGGGCGATGCGGATCTTGCCGCAGCGCGTGCGCGGGTACGGACGGTCTCCCGGCTTGGACCGGCCTTTACTCAAAATGCATTCTTGCAGTTCATTTACACATGGTTTCACATACTCGCAATTCCCGCCGGGCTTGCGATTTACGGCATCGTGCGGTTGAGCAGTCGTAATCGCCGCCGCGGAATCGAGTCGGAGGGCGAACAATGATTGCGGTCGTACTGGAAAAAATACGGGCGAATCTTGGCGCCAGTCTCTTCGCGTTGAATCTCGCGCTGCTTGTCGTTTTTGCCGTCCAGGCGAACCCCGGCGACATCTTTAAAACCGGCTACGAAGGCGCCTCCGTCTTGCTGGAACTCGATCAGAGCGATGTCACGCGAATCGAAATTACAGACCCCGATGCAGCGGGCGCGGGCCCCCTCGTTCTCGTGCGCGGCGAGCGTTTGCCGCCAGCGCAATGGAAAAGCGAAGAGAACGCGCCCGAGGATTGGTTCGGCCAGCTGAAACGCTGGGTCGTCGATCGACGGAGTCCGGAGTACATCTGGACTCTGGAACGATCCGGCGCGCGCGTCGACGCCGACCAGGAGCGGGTGCGCGATTTTTTTGCGGAACTCGAAAAGCTGCGCCGCTACTATGCGTATGAGCGCACGCCTGCCAACGATGTAGATTTTGGCATGGGGCGCGATTCGGCGGGGCGCTACGCCGGTCTGGCGATTGAGTTCGGCCTCGAAAGCGGCTCAAAACGCACGCTTTTCGTCGGTCGCTCCAGCGCGGCCGGCGCGCAGAGCTACGTGCGCCTGGACGACGAGGGCGAAATTTTTCAAGTAGAATCGAATCTGCGCAGCGTGATCGGCTCCGGCGAGCAGGACTATTTTCGCGATCGCCGCTTTTTCACCAGCGTCATCCAGCGCGATGATGTTGTTTCGTTGCAGGCCGTGTTCGCCAACGGCGCGCAGGTGCTCCTGGTGCGAGACGGCGAGAACTGGCGCATGCAAGCGCCGCCTTTGCCGGGCGCTATTCGTACCGAGCACGTGAACGGTCTCCTGGGAGAAATACTGGGCTGGAAGGCGACCGGCTTCCCCGAAACGCTTCCAGCCGATGCAGACGCCAGTCGACCCTTCAAGCTTACGCTTGAAACGCGGGCTGCGGGCGACATTACGGCGCGTAATCGTTTTGAAATCGACGTGCTCGGCCGGCGGAATTTCAGCAACTATCTTGTCCGCCGATCGGACGGCGCGCTTTTCGAGATCAACTCCACTTATCTGGAAGATCTGCTCGATCCTGAGCGCGCCTTTGTCGAGCCGTCGCCGGCGCGTTGAAGCTGCGTCGGCTGAGTGTGAGCGGAGTTGCGCTTAACTATTGCGCGACTTAACTCAAACGCACTTCTAATGCTTCCGAACAAAAAACTCTTGCAATCGGACGCTTGCGTCGCCCTTTCAGGTCGTGAGCGGCGCGCGCTCCGCGTATTTTCCCCTCGCAAAAATTGAATCAGGAGTTTTGAAATGCCCCGTCTGGAAGATGTAGAAGGAATTGGACCGCAGTATGCAAAAAAATTGCGCGCCGCCGGAATTCGCGGGGTCGCCTCGCTGTTAAAAGTCGGCGGAACGCCGCAAGGGCGCGACAAAATCGCAAAAGAAAGCGGACTCAGTAAAAAACTCATTCTGGAATGGGTGAATCACGTCGACCTCTTCCGCATCAAAGGCGTGGGCGGGGAATTCGCCGAGTTGCTCGAAGCTTCGGGCGTGGATACGGTCGTAGAACTCGCCAAACGCAAGGCGAACAATCTGCAAGCGCAAATGGCCGCCACCAACGAAAAGAAAAAACTGACCCGTCGCGTGCCCAACGAAGCGATGCTGGAAGACTGGATCAAGCAGGCGAAAAAACTGCCGCGTCGAGTCAGTTATTGACTATCGATTCATGCAGTCAGCGCAGGGTGCATGGGCGCGGCGGATCGTTGCGCCCGTGTATTCCGCTTCAGCCCATGTGGTAGGCGATCATCGCAATGCCCACTGCGATCAATAAAATCCCGCCAATCTGCAGGTTGGTCAGGCGCTCTCCCAGCGCAAACCACGACACCACGGAAATAATCAAAAGCCCGCCGGCCGTCATAATGGGGTAGGCCACCGAAATATTGATTTTGCGCAGTGCGAGAATGTAAAACAGCACATTTGACGCGAAAAAAATCAGACCGATTACGAGCGCCCAATTGCCGGCGACGGCGAGACCTTTGTCGACGAGACTCAGGCCTTCGAGCGCAGGCATGTTGCGGGCCCCGACGCGAATAAGCACATTGGCTGCAGCGTTCAGAGTCAGCGCGGTAAGCAAAAAAATCAGTTCCATCGACACAGGTTCACTCCACCGTGCGGCGCTCCGCGGCGTCCAGTCGATTTCGCACGGCTCAGAGTCCGCCGGCGCGATTCGCCCCGCCCAACAGGATGATTTCAACGGTCAGGTAAAAAAACGCAAGGGCGCCAGTGTAGACCAGGGTGACGATCCAGGCTGCGAATATTTTCGCCGCCGCGCCGGCGCCTTCCGTCCGCCGCCATGCGTAAAACGCAGCCGGACCGATCAAAAACTCCGCCAGCAGCACATACGGCGCTGCGTTAAAGTACGCCAGCACGTTTTGCGCCTTCCAGATCGGAACCATCCAGAGCGTGGCCTCCGAGATGCCAAAGATCAATCCGGACAGGAGTGCGAGCGCGACATACAACTTAACTGCGGACCAACCGGCGACCACGCGTCGGCCGAAGAACAAAAGCAGCATTACCGGCACCGTCCACATCAAGGCCATATACACCGGCACCGTGCCAATGTAGGCCGCGCCCAGATCAGGAAAGACCAGCGAGCCGAGCCCGGCGGACAAAAACCAGTCCGGAAAAACTTGCCACAGACTTAAGGGGAACGCAAAGGCCCAGAGGCTGAACCATTCGCGGTAGCCACGGTACAGGCCGTAGACGGGCAGGCCGCCGTTGTACAGAACCAGCGCGAGAAAAATGGCCCAGCCGCGCGGCAGCACGTCGGCGGGCAGCGCCAGCGCAGCGCCGACTACTGCGCCGAACATAATATGTAAAACGATAAAATCGCGATCCGAATTGCTGACGTAGTTCACGGCCCGAAGAAGCGCGCCGCATCCGGCAATATCAAGGCTTTTTCCGACCGGACTGCATCCAGGCGCGATATTCTTCGCTCTCGAAGTAGGCGTAGGGCTTCCCGTCCTGCAGGCAAACGAAGGTGATCTTGCAGTCGATGATCTCCCGGCGGCCGCCGCGATTGTCATGCACAAAGGCGCGCGTCTGAGCGGTGACCGAGCTGCGGCCGGTGCTCAGAATCCGACTGTACAGCACGACGGCGTCCCCGCGCCTTGCGGGCGCCTTAAAGACCACGTCCGCCATGCTTACCGTGACAAAATTCGAATACCCGATGCGATCCATAATAAAAAGCGCGGAGCCTTCGTCGAGCCAGGAGAGAATTACGCCGCCAAAGAGATTTCCAAAATAGTTCAGATCCTTTTCCATTACCAGATGGCGCGTCACGATGCCAAAATCGCGCAGCTCTTCATTGAGGTTCTGTTCTTCCGTCATCCTCGTCTCCCGTCGGGGTCAGTGTGCTGCGCTCCGACGGCGCGTCAAGGAGCGCTTGTCCGGTAAAAGACGACTCCGCCGGAGTCCGCATACACGCGCCGCCAACCGTGCGGCGCGTCCCCGGCGGCCAGCGCGCGCGCCGCGTCGCCGAACCACGCGAGCGCGTCCAGGTCGCGTTCGCGGGCGCGTGCAAATAGCTCCCCGGGCGCAGGCTGATTCAGAAATGCGCCGGAGGAGCGCTCCACTTCCCGCCAGTGAGCGCCGTGCTTCGCGAGCTCGACGCCGCGCAGGTGCAGGAGGACAGGCTCCTCGGCGCTGAGCAGTTCGACGCGTCGGGAAAGGTCAGCGCCGCGTAAGGCGAAGGGCGCGTTGGAGCCGACGACGCCGATTGAATGGACGTTCGTTGATCGGCGCAGAAAATTCCAGGCGCCGCTTTCCGGGCGGCCGGCATAGTTTATCGAGTCAGGCGTGCGCAGGGCGCCGGCGCATAAGACTGACGCGCCCAACAGGACGAAGCCCGCGCGTTGCATGCGCAGCGAGGGCGCAAGGCGCGCGATCGCGAACACGACGGCGGCCGCGAGTGTAATGCAAAACGCCATCGTCAGCAAACGCGCGGGGGCCAGGTAGATGACCCGGGCGGTGGCGCGCGAATAGTCGCTCAGGGCCAGCGTGTCGTGTCCGGGAAAAAGCTCAGCCAGTCGGGCGGCGAAAAGGCCGATATGCAGTGCAATGATCGCGCCGGCCGCAAGACCGATCCAGCGCGCGACACGCGCATCGGACGCATGACTGCGGGTCAGTTCGGCGACAACCAGGGCCCAGAGCGGCGCGGCGAGTGCGAGCGCCGGCGCCAGCAGGCGGTGTTGCCGCAAAGGCGAAAACGCCAGAAAGGCCAGGACGAGTAAGAGCGGACTCAGGCTCGCGGCGAAAAGCGTTATGCGCGCGTCGGGCGCAAGCGTACGCCAGCGCACGAGGCAAAGGGCGGGCGCCGTCAGGCCGCAGAGCATCCCGGCCGCGAGCCCCGGGTCGGTAAAAAACCCGTACAGCGAAAATTCGTGAAAGGGATGCTCGCGAAAAAACTCTACGGGATAATAACCTGCAAAGATCGTCACGCCGGCAAGCCGCAGTTCGCCTGGATAAAGGGGATTGCCGGTCTGGATGAAGTTCAGCGCATATTGCCAGCCGCCGCCAAGCAGCCAGCCGCCGAGCAAAAGACAGGTTTCGCCCGAGGCGGCGCGCAGCGAGCGCGTTTGGACGACCCGCGCAAAAGCGAATACGAACAAGAGCGCGATCGCAAACAGCGCTCCCGTGTATTTTACGCCGCTGGCGAATCCGCCGGCGAGCCCGGCGGCGAATCCAAGGGGGGCGGACTGCGCGAAACTCCGCGCGGCGGCGCTGCGCAGCAGTACGGCCAGGCATGTGCACAAAAGCGCGCCCACGGCCAGATCGTTTTCGGCGGCGACCGCGCCGCCGCTCATATACGGCGCGCCGGCCGCGAGGAGCCCGGCCAGTTGAAAGGTTGACTTATGCGCTTCGTCGGCCGGCCGCGAGAACAGCCACAGCGAGCGGGCCGCATCCTTCGCGGCAAAATAGAGCGCGGGGAGCAAGATAAGCGCGGTCAGATCGAGAAACCGCGCCGACTCGCCCGCAGCCATCAGCCATAAGTACAACGCGGCGCTCAGTCGCGGATAGTAGGGCGGCGACAAATCGCCGTAGGCTGTGTTCGTCGCCTGCAGCGGGACGCCGGACAGCCATTGCGCGGGAAATTCCAGGTGATAGGTGAGCGCGTCCCAACCGGCGGCCGGCGCGCCGGCCTTCAAATACAGCGCAAGCAGCGCGGCCCCGCCAACGAAAGCAAAGGTCCAGTGCGGCGGCTCTGTCGTTTGCGGCAGTGTCGCGTCGCTCTGTGCGAACCAGCGCGGAAAACGCCGGTTAAGTGCGAAAGCCAGCGCAACGTTTGCCGCAAGCGCGGCGACCGCAGCCACCGCGACCACCGTACGCTCCGCGACGCCGGCGATCGTAAGTATCAGTAAAAAACAATTTAAGATCGATGCGCTGTAGAGAATCGCGAGCAGCGGCCGGCCGCGCGCGCACCAGAGCGCACAGCCGATCAAAAAACCGGCGGCGCATATTACGCGCAGAAGCACGCCAGGCGAATCCATGTTTCAGGACGAATAGTCGCCGATGACAAAGTCGAGGCGGTCTATGATCTCGTAGCGTTGGTCGCGCAGTCGTTCGATGTCGCCTTTGCGAAAGGTTTCGAGGCCAATATCCAGGGCGAAGCGCCAGGCCGCTCGCAGGCGTTGTCCGTAACGCAGGGAAAAGCGCCAGAGTCGGGCCATCAAATACACGGAAAACAGCGCAAGCCCCATGGCGATTCGGCTCCAGTGGTCGTGCAACCAGGCGGTCAGGTCGGATTGTTTGAGCCAGCTGTCCAGCCATGCGAAGAGCGGTTCGCCCGCAAATTGCACCAGTAAATAGTGATAAAGCCAGGCGCAAGCCGGGTAGGTGAGCAGCACGGCGACAAACGCGTATATGATCGCCTGCTCGTCGCCGTCAACGCGCGCGCGCTTTTGAATGTTGATCACATAGTAGCGGCGAAAGCGGCCCGCCAGACGCGGGATATAATTGGACAAAAATCCAAATACGATCAGCGGCGATGCAAGCAGTCCGCCGATCAGCGCCTTCACGTGAAAGCCGAGCGCGGCCCAGGTGTGCTCGCGCCGAACGACGCGGTCGTTTAATCGGCGCTGCTCGAGATTCTTTCGATACGCCGCGATCGTTTTTTTCAGCTCCTGCAGGTGGGCGCGCCCGGCCGGGTTTGCGTTGGCCGCAAGCATCGAGTCCGCGAGGGTTTTAGAGAGGCGATATTTCTCCAGAATGTTTTCGTACGGCCCCATGTATTTTACCGGCGACGAGACATACAGCGACGTCGCGTCGTCGATCAGGTCGACCAGGCTGCGCTCGGGAATCGAGATGATGATATTTTCAATGTCGGCAATCAGGCGTTTTTTACCTTCGATCATCAGCTTCTTTTCCAGTTGCGAGCGGTCCGACTCCGACTCGGCCAGAAAACTCTGCGGCAGACGCAGCAGACTGGAAAGCTTGAAGGGCTTGCCGAATATGACCGCCACCGAACTCTGAAACTTGTTGATGCGATCGTAATAAAAACCGTAGGGCACAATGCGCAGATTCAGTTTGAAATCGAATTCTTTCTCCGCCTGAATCGCGATGTGCATGAAGCCCAGTTTGATCTTGTTCAGCGTGCGGCTGTCGGTGGAACGGCCTTCGGCGAAAATATTCAGTATGCGTCCATGCACGAGCGTTTCGACCGCTTCGCGCAGGGACTTTTCGTTTGCATCGCGGCGCACGTCCTCCGAAACTCCAGTCTCTTCCTGATCCATCTTGCGCGAAAGGGGCGTCATTAACATATGATGGCGCAACAGCGGGCCGACGATCGGCAAATTCGTCAGGGTGTCTTTCGCCGCTGTGGCCACCGGGTGGCGCACCACATTCAGCACGTTAAAATAATCCAGATAGGAGTTGGGGTGGTTGCCCACCAGCAGCACGGGACCGTCGGCCGGAATGTTTTCCAGACCAATCACCTCGATCTCGCGATGCTGCGTGCGCACCGCCGCACGAAACAGCGTGCGAAACGCGTAATACAGCGGGCGCGCCCGCCGGCGCAAGGACTGGATGCCGCGGTATACGCGCGCTTCCGGCGCGGGTTCGCTTTTGCCGCCCAGCAGTCGGCCAAGGACAGGGAGCTTGCGTACAGGATTCATCAGGGTCTCCGTAAGTCGGCGGTTCCGGCGTCGTTTGCCGCTCGCACAGCGCGCGCGGACTGCAGTCCAAGGCTTTCCGGACTTTCTTTCAACTCGGCGAGCAATTGCGTGAGATAGGGCCGGTCCTTCAGACCAGGATGCGGCAGCGTCAGCTCCGCGGACTCCAGCACGAGGCCGTCGTAGCTCAAAAGGTCAATGTCAATTTCGCGCGGACCGTAGCGAAAGTTCCTGGTGCGACCGAGTCGCACTTCCAGGGTTTTCATGCGCGTCAGCAAATCTTGCGGAGCCAGGTCCGTTTCAATTTCGAGGATCTGGTTTAAAAAGTCGGCCTGGTTTTCGAAGAGCAGGGCGGCGTTGTTCAGTTCGCCGGACGCGCGCAGAATGGCGCAGTCGGGATCGGCGGCGAGGGCGTCCCGGGCCGCGCGCAACATGCCGGCGCGGTCGCCGATGTTCGAGCCCAGTCCCAGAAATACGCGGCGCGTTTTCACCGGCGGCCTCAGAGCGTGGGATTCAGTCGGCCCGTTCGAAAATCGGGCGCGTCGATGTGCGTTTCATAGCACATTTCTTTAAGGCGGCTGTGGATGCGCGCGCCGGCGCTCGCACGAAACGAGTCGAGCGATTCGTTGGACGTTAGAATGGTAAGCAGGTTGTTTTCGTAACGCGCATCGATCAGATCGTACAACACCTCGTTGACCCACTCGCTTTCGCGGTGCACGCCAAAGTCGTCGATCACCAGCGCGGCGACGCTCGCGAGCTCTTGTTCGATTTTGCGGCCTTCGCCGTAAAATTCCGAGTTCGGGTTAAAGCTCGCGCGAATCCGGCTCAGGATATCGCGACTGATTTTTGCATAACGCACTGGCGCGTTGTAAAAGCGCAGAATTTCGTTAAGGACCGCGCAGGACAAAAGCGTCTTCCCGCAGCCCGTGCCGCCCCACAAGAAGAGTCCGTGGCGCTCGCCGTTGGTTTTCCCGAATTCGACAATTACGTTTACGGCGTTGTCCAGCGCCTCGACGACCGTCTTGTCGACCGGCTGGATGTCGTCGAGAAAGCTGCCGCGATAGCGCCGCGGCACATCAGACTTGCGTTCTAGCGCGCGCAGTCGGTCCAGGCGAATACGCGCCGGTTTGCTGGGACAGGCCACAAAGCCCCGCCGCGCCGGGTCATAATATTCGTAGGGCGGCCGGCCGTCGCAGAGCGTAATCTTTTTCTGGCATTCGCACAGGACAAATCCGCCCGCGTCCGCGCGGGTCAGTCCTGGTTCGAATACGTAGCCCAGGTCCAGACATTGAAAGCACGCGGGTGCGCCTTTTTCCGGATGGATCTGCAGGCGCAGATGGTCGAACATGCCGGCGCGCGCGTCGCGCGCGGGGCCCTGGGATTTATAGGTAGCGGACATAAGCGGGTCAATTGCGCCCCCTTTGCGTGCACGGGGGACGGGACTTTATGTCCCGCCGCATAGGGCGCCCGGAGCGCGTCCGCGGGAAAGAAAAAAAGCCCGCTCCGGCTTGTTTTTTCGGTCGCAGGGCCGGACGGGTCGTCAGATTTTTTTGGAGAACTGTTGATTCAGGCCCCCGGGCCGTCGATACACAATCTGAAGAAGGCCGGAGGCCTTTTTCGAGTCCATTTATAGAGTTGAATAAGAAGGTGCGATGATGAAACGTATAGTATCCCTTTTCATCCTGAGCCTTTTCGCTGTCGCTCCGCTGCTCGCGCAGCCGGCAGGCGGACAGGGAGGAGGCGGGGCGCAGCCGGCGGCCGGACAGGGCGGCGGCGTAGGCAATCCCGCGAACCCGACGCCGTTTGAGGCGACCCCGGGCGAACTGGTTTCCGAGGAAGAAGATCTCTCCAATCTGACGCCGGAGCAGCGCGAAGTTCGCGACCGCAACCTGCGCGCAGAAGAGCTCTGGAAAAACGCGGACTACCGCGATTACAATCAGGCGTTTGCCGAACTGCATCGTCTGTCGCAAGCGTTTGCGAACAATAAATATCGTCTCGCGCTGTCGGCTTATCAGTCGGGCGTGAACACGATTATCAAGATGCGCGACGAAGTGGAGCTGTTTCGCAAGAACGCCGCTGAAGCGAAGTATCTGAACGAGAAATATTACTGGCAGATTGTCGACCGCAAGGCTCGCGAAGAACGCCAGATCAATATGATGAAGCGTCGCGCGAAACTGGAAGCGGTCACCTATTTCACCCGCGCGATCAACCACCTGGACGAAATCCAGAACCCGGACCTGCGCGAAAAGCCCGCGTTCAAACGCCTGCTTTCCGCCGTGTATCGCAACTGGGTAATGTATCAGTTCGACCTGGGCAACCTGCCGCAGTGCATTCCGATTCTCGAGCTCTACATTGAGATCGACGAAAACGAAAAGGAATACCCGGCGCACAAGTACCTGGCGCAGTGTTATGCATTCCAGGAAATGATGATTAAGAAATACGGCGTGGGCACGGAAGACCAGATGTTCCGCTTCCGTTACAAGAAGAACGTGCATCTTTTGCGTGCAGCCGAGCTGAAATACGGCAAAGAGTCCGCTGAATACAAGCATGTTGTGAATCTGGTGAACCGCGACGAGATTATCTCGGTTCAACCGTAAGGCTTCTGTCGGTTCGGGAGCGCGGAACCACGGAGGGTTTCGCCCGGGCTGAATCAAAGGTCGCACACTTATTCAGCGAACAAGGACCCGGCGGGAGCAATCTCGCCGGGTTTTCTTGTTTGGGCGGCGGGGCGGGGCTCCGGCGCGGGTTTCACGATCAGCGCGCGCGCGACTTCACGCGCAACGTGATCTGCAATTCCGCCGACTCGGGCGCAACGCCCATATGGTCCGCGTAGGCCTTGAGCAACTCGGCCTTGAGTTTCTTCTCCACGCCCGGATCCACTTCGGCGTCGAGGATCGCGCCCGTGCGCACGTCCAGCACGTGATGGTGGCCGCGATTGTTCGAATCGTAGAGCGTGACGCCGGACTTCAGCTCGACCGCCCGCAGCAGCCCCTTTGCGGCGAAGAGTTTGAGATTATTAAAGACCGTTGCGCGCGAGGCTTGCGGGAAACTCCGATTCACCGCCGTATACACCTGTTCGGCCGTAAGGTGCTGCGGCTTCTGCAACAGAATGCGCGCCATTTCCAGCCTTTGCGCCGTAAAGCGGATGCCCAGCCGGTCGAACTCGGCGCGTAGCAGGTCGTCATTCGCCTTCACTTTTGCAATATAAGGGCGCGGCTCGCGCACGTCGAGAAAACCCATAGCGGAATGACGTACCCGGATTATTCATGAAATTGAGGACGTATCGAGAAAAACCGCCTTTCCAGGCGGTTTTTCGTCATTCCCTGGTCGAGTCGCGGGTTTGTTCAAGAAGCACTGGGTGCGGCGGCGGCGCGCGGCGCCGCAGCAGGGCGGCAGCTTCGTGAATAATCCGGGTTATGTCCCGCGCTCCGCTTTTGCTTGCCGGGCGGCCCGGAGTCGCTTGTTGTACCCCTGTGATGTCTTTCTTTCGCGACCTGCTTTTGCGACTCAAAACCAGCGCGGCCTCCCTTCTGGCCAGGTTGACTGTTCTGCTGGCGCCGACGGCGGAGCGTCTCCGAGCGCTCCTGGCGCGCGGCCGCGCCGCATTCGCGGCCCTGTATGCGCGTCTGCCGGAAGCCGTGCGCGGCCCGTTGACCGTCGCGGCGATATTGCTCTCCGGCATTCGCGCGAAACTGGCCTGGTTCACCGGGTTTCTGATTCTGGTGACAGTTGCGTTTCTGTCCGGCATTTACCTCCGCCAACAGGCTCAGATTCTCACCGAAAGCTACGAGCGCGAGG
This sequence comes from Leptospirales bacterium, assembly GCA_036170535.1. GTDB lineage: Bacteria > Spirochaetota > Leptospiria > Leptospirales > Leptonemataceae > SSF53. The sequence goes on from JAVHPJ010000206.1 coordinate 21,067, forward strand.
CGGCCATTTCGCGCCGGTATATTTCGTCGTTGGTCCTCGAACTGGACAATATCTCGCAGAGTTTGATTCGCATTGAGGAGTTTCGCAATCGCGTGGCGGAGCAGCGCGAGGCGCTCAAGAAATACCGCACCACGCGGGTGGTTCAGGAAGAAAAGCAGATCAGTCTGTTCGGGTTGCGCACGAGCCTGTTCGGCGCCCTGGGTGAACAATCCGTCCGGCGCACAAGCGAGAGTTATTACTCGGCTTATCTCTCCAACGCGGACATCGACGTGCTCGAAGAAAGCACGCGCGCGCAGCTGCAGGGCGCCGGCGGCGAAAGGCTCAGCGATCAGCAGTTCGCCCGCCTGCAACAGCTGGCGCGCCGCTTTGCCGAGGCGGACGCAAAAATCGCGGAGCAACGTCGCAGCATCGAAGAGCAGCGCGATCAGGGCGCCGGCGCGCTGGACGCCGCCGACTCTCCGCGCGCAAAAAAAATCGCGGAACTCGAGAAGGGCCTGCGCGCCGCCCAGGACGCGGCGCGCCAGCGCCGCCTGGAACTGGACGGCCAGATTGCAAACTTGCTCGCCGCGTCGCGTAAGCGCAAAATTCAGGAACTCGGTCTGGATACGGGACGTTTCCGGATTCAGACATTCCCCGTGGCGGCCGTCGCGCCGGACCAGGCGCCGCAGCCGACTCTTGATACGAGTCTCTTTGATCCGGACCAGACGCTCAATCAGCCCCTGAGCGCCCCCGGCCTGGACGAAGCTTTGATCAACGCCCTCGATGCCCTGTCCGCCGCCCTCAGCCGCGAAGGCGACGTGGCGCCTACCGATTTTGAGCAGGGCGAGATGCAACTGCAGGCGCTTTATTCGGCATATTTTCGCAATCCCAACTCGACGCGGCGCGCCCGACTCCTTGACGCGCGACGTGAAACGCCGGGACGCCTTGAGGCGTTTTTTCGCGCGGATGCGGCCTTCGCCGGCGAACTCGCGGCGCTGCAACCGGCGATTGCAAAACGCGTCGGCGAATTGCGCGCCCGCCGTCCGCCCACGCCGCCCTTTCGGGATCCGCAGTTTCGCAGGCTCTACACAGACTACGCGGCGGTTGTGGCGAAGCGCACGGCCGCGATACGCAAGTTGACTCAGGCCGATCTGCCGGCCCCGCCCGCAGAGGCGCCGGACCCGCAAGGCGCTCTCGTCGAAGCGCCAATGGACGCTGAATTGGACGCTGTCGCGAGCCTGCGTGACAGCGCACTGGAGGACGGCACGCTTTTGCGTTTTCGCGAAGCCTCCGGCGAATATGAGGAGTACCTGCGCTCCGCCGAGCGGCGCGCCCGCAGCCAGGAGCGCTGGGCGGCGCTGCGCGCCTGGATCGCAGCCGGCGAAAGTGAAACGCCGCCGTCTGCCCTGGCGCGCCTTTTTCCCGACGGCATCATTGGCAACAGTCGCACTGAAGCCGAACAACTGCTCTGGAAACTGGATGGGGCGCCGCTGGTCGCCCCCAATCGCGAGGACGCGGTCACCGCGACCCTCGATCGGAATTTTGCCGGCGTCATTCGCACGATCGTCGACCGCACGGCCGGTCTCGAAGCGATTCGCTCCAATCGCAATCGCGCCGTGTTGTCCGCCCTGGGCATTGCGGCGTTTTCGATACTCTTCGCCGTGTTTATTTCCGGCTTTGTCGTACAGAAGATTCGCCGCATTATTCACAGCGCCGAAGACGTGGGAAGCGGGAACCTGAACGTGGAGTTCGAAAGCGGCGGCCGCGACGAGTTCGGCAATCTTACCATTGCGTTGAATCACATGGTGGCGGGCCTGCGCGATCGCGAAAAGATCAAAGGCGTGCTGGGTTCCATGGTGGACCCGGTCGTGGTGACGGAGGCTTTGAAAGACCTGGCGGCCCTCAAACGCGGCTCCGAGAAGCGGATCACGGCGTTTTTTTCAGACGTCGCCGGCTTTTCATCGATCAGCGAGAAGCTCAGCTCCAGCGAATTGGCCGCGCTCTTGAACGAGTATCTTTCAGCAATGACGCTGATTTTGAAAGCCAACGGCGGCGTCCTGGATAAATATATCGGCGATGCGATTGTGGGCATCTGGAACGCTCCGGTTGAGGTGGACGAACATTGTCTGCGCGCAGTGCGCGCCTCGCTGCAGATGATGGAGCGTATGCAGGAACTGCGCGAGCTCTGGACGCGCGAAAAAAAATACATACCCGAAGCGCGCGAGATGAGTTTTCGCATCGGACTCAATACGGGGCTGGCGAAGGTCGGCTTTATGGGCACCGATGCGCTGGCATCGTACACGATGATGGGCGACACGGTGAATCTGGCCGCGCGTCTGGAAGCGGCGGCGAAAGACTACGGCGTGCACATACTGGCTTCGGATGCGGTTTACCGCGAAGTGGAAGGCGAGACGCTGGCGCGTCGGCTGGACCTGGTGCGCGTCAAGGGCAAGTCCGAGCCGGTCGAACTCTACGAAATTCTATCGCTCAAAGCGAACGCGCCCGCGCAACTCCAGGAAGCCTGCGCCGTCTACGAAGATGGTTTGCGTCTTTATATCGCGCGTGATTGGTCCGCCGCGATGCAGAAGTTCGCGCGCGCCGCCGAGCTGCGCGGCGGCCAGGATAAGGCGGCGGCGCTCCTGACGGAACGCTGCCAGCACTACGCGCTGCATGCCCCGGACGCGGGCTGGGACGGCGTTTTTACCCGCGACCACAAATAGACCCCGAACGGCGGCGAGTCCCGCCGCCTGGAATTTTTGGCCAGTCGGCGGTTTTTTTCCCCGCCGCCTGTCACACTCGCCCTGCCGCGCCAGTCTGTAAGGAGGCGCGGCCGTCCGGGCTCGGAATTGCCTTGGGCCCTCGCAGGAGAGTGTAATGAACCTTGCCGCTAAAATCGTCGCCGGCTTTGTCGCCGTCGAACATGTGTTGATTCTGATTATGGAGATGTTTCTGTGGCGCACCCTGGGTGCGAAGATCTTCAAACTCACGCCGGAATTCGCCGAACAAAGCGCAAATCTCGCCATGAACCAGGGCCTCTACAACGGCTTTCTCGCCGCCGGTTTGGTCTGGGCGCTGCTGTATAAAGATGCGAACATTGCCCGTCAGATTGCGCTCTTTTTCCTGGGCTGCATTGTCGTGGCCGGGGTTTTTGGCGCGGCGACTGCGAAAATCACCATCCTGTTCACCCAGGGACTGCCCGCACTGATCGGCTTCCTGCTGTGGTATCTGGTCAAAACTAAATAGTCGGCCTGCGGAAAACGGCTTGCGACTCAGGCCGGCCTGCGCCAGAGCATAAGACTGGTTCAGCGACCGGGCGCCTGCGTCGCGAGTGCAGAGCAGGCGTTCCGCGCACGCGTAACATCGCCCGTGGCCTTAGCAAATCCAATCCGGCAGGCGCCGATTTGAAACCCGAACGCGCAGCGGCGGCCCGTCTCGATGAAACGGCCTTGCTGGAACGCGCTCAGCGCGGGGAAGGGGCCGCGCTTGAAGCCCTGCTTTCTTCCATACAGAAGGATGTTTACAATCTTGCGCTCCGTTTCCTCTGGTCGCCGGAAGACGCCGAAGACGCCGCCCAGGAAATCCTTCTCAAAGTCGCTGCAAATCTCGCCGGCTTTGAGCGCCGCAGTTCGCTGCGCACGTGGGTCCTGAAAATCGCTTCCAACTATTTGATCGATGCGAAGCGCAGCCGGGCGGAACGTGCGGAACTCAGTTTTGATCAGATCGAGCGTTCACTCAAACTCGGCGGCCAGACTGCGGGCTTCGAAGAGGAATCCGACGGCGCGCTTGTGCTTGATCAGGTGCGCATGGCCTGCACGCACGCCATGTTATTATGTTTGAATCGCGAACGACGCATTGCGTTCATCCTCGGTGAAGTTTTTAATCTCCCCGGACCGGTCGCCGCGCGCATCCTGGAAATCACGCCGGACACGTATCGTCAGCGTCTGGCTCGCGCCCGCGAGGCCATGTCGGCCTTTCTTTGCGGGCGTTGCGGACTGGCAAATCCGGCCAATCCGTGTCGCTGTACGTTGCGCGTCGGCTATGCGCGTCGCCAGAGCGCCTGGCGCCCGTATCTTGAGTACGCCGAACGTTTGCAGGAGAGCGGACAGGTTGCCGCCATTCCGGCGCAGGATCTCCAGCGCCTGGGCGAGATCGAAAGAATTGCGGCAATTTATCGCGGCAATCCCCGGCATGAACTCTCCGGCGGCGCAATGCGACGCATCAAGGCCGCGCTGCTTCAGACGCCGTCCCCTTAATTTACGCTTGCAGAGCGGCCGGCTCGGGAATTTTTCTGAATCGATCCGCCCGGTTGGCGCGCTCAGCGGCAGGCGGACCCTGAAGCATGGATATTCTCGTAGTCGAAGACAGCAAGACGCAGCAAACGCTGCTGGTGCGCGCGCTCACCACGCGCGGTCATCAAGTTCGCGCCGCGGACGACGGTCCCGCCGCCCTGGCGCTCCTGGCCGAGCGCGAGAGCGAGGCTGTCGTCTCTGACGTGCTGATGCCGGGCATGAGCGGTTTTGAGTTGTGTCGTACCATCAAGGCGGACGCGCGTTGGAAGCGCATTCCCGTGCTGCTGTTGACGGTGCTTTCCGATCCCAACGACATCATCCAGGCGCTGATGGCCGGCGCGGATAGCTTCGTTACCAAGCCCTTCCGCATCAGCTTCCTGCTCGAACAACTGGACATGGCCCGTCACAACCTCGCCATGCAATCGGCCGGGGAAACCGGTTTTCATTATCGCGGCGACACGTACTCTTCGGAGGCTGATCCGCATGTCGCCATTTCGCTATTGCTCGCGAGTTATCAAAACGCGTTGCAGAAAAGTCGCGAGCTGGAAGAAACCAACGCGCAGTTATTGCGGGCGCGGTCGGAACTGGAAAACCGCAATACGGAACTGGAGCGTTTAAACCGCGAAAAAACTCATTTTATTGGCATGGCGGCGCACGACCTGCGCAGCCCGCTGATGGTGATCCAGGGCTTCAGCACGATTTTGCGCGAGGAAGGCGATCGACTGGAGGCCGGGCAGCGCACCGGATTTCTGGAACGCATCGAACGCTCCAGCGGCGTAATGGTCGGGCTGATCAATGATCTTCTGGATATCAGCGCCATCGAATCGGGCCAGTTGCGGCTCGAAAAAAGCGCGGTATCGCTTGAGCAGATCGCTCGTGAGGCTCTGCAACTGAATCAAATGCGCGCCGATCGCAAAAATATCGCCATAGCGCTCAAGTTCCCGCCGGATTTACCGCAGCTGCAGGGCGATGCCCGCAAGCTGGAGCAGGCCCTGGATAATCTGATTTCAAATGCGATTAAGTACAGCACGCCCGGCGCCACCGTTACGATCGGCGCGCGCGAGGAATCCGGGCGCGTTTTGCTGGAAGTGGCGGACCAGGGGTCCGGGATTCCAGCGGAAGAGCTGGATCGTTTGTTCAAGCCCTTCAGTCGCACCAGCGCACGCGCCACCGGCGGCGAGAAGAGCGTCGGGCTGGGATTGGTGATTGTGAAGCGCATACTCGACGGACACGATGCGACCATCTCGGTGCAAAGCGACGTCGGACACGGGTCGCGCTTTCTGGTTTCATTTCCGCTGCCGCAAGCCTGAGCGCTGCGTACGCGGCGGGCGTCGCCGCAGTCCGAGGGTCGCGCTCAGGATTCGCCGCCGCCCAGTTCAATCGAACGCGTCTTCTTGTTGTAGTGGAGCGATTTCAGCATGAAATAACCCACCACGCCGATCGTTGCAATCGGCGAAGCCCAGTGGGGCACATGGATGCCGAACGCATCCAGCAGCATAAACGTCCCGAGAAACAGTATGCTGTAAAGGGCGCCATTTTTTAAGAAGACGTATTTTTTGATCCGATCCAGATTCCCGATCGTCAATTGTCGCACAACGATCGCGCCCAGCCCGTTGCCGATCAATATTAACGGGACCGAGAGCGTAAAGGCGAACGCGCCCAATACCCCGTCGATGGAAAAAGTGGCATCGATCACTTCGAGATACAGAATCTTGCTCAAATCCGAACGCGTCGACGTGAGCAGTTCCTTCTCGCCGGCCTCGGCATTTTGCTTGAAGCCGTGCGTAATAAAAAACACCGACGAACCGATCACCGCTCCGAAGGCCATCATCGGGTTTTTCTTGAGCGCATACCAGACCACGGCGGTCAGGATTATGGAGACTACGGCGTAGAACCAGACGCCGGACCGTAGAAAAAAGGGCTCGTGCGGCAGACCAAAGTTCTTCTCTTCCAGAAAGAGCCAGTGAAAAAAGAGAAATACCAGAAAGATGCCGCCGCCCGCGAGAAGTATCGGCGCGGTGCTTTTAATCGCAGCGTGCACGCTGGGATCGTTGGAAAACGTGGCCGTGAAGCTGCCGATAAATCCCAGCGAAGGATTCACCGCGAAAACGATCATCCACGGCAAAAAGCCGCGAATCAGGAATACCGCGATCAGGATGCCCCAGGTCAAGAACCAGCGGCGCGCCCTGGCGCTCATGGTGTTCAACACCTCGGCGTTGATGATTGCGTTGTCGATGCTGCTGACGGTTTCGAACACGCAAAGCCCGACGACCGTTAGAACTATCGCGAATATGTCCATGCCATACCAGCCCTGCCGCGGGACTTTCGCCTGTCGAGAGTTTTGCCCGGATAGCTGCGGCCCCGCGCTCGTCGTCGGGGCGCGTTGCTGACAATTCGCTCATATTTGAGCGGCGTCGCGCCTGGAAAAACGCTTCACATGCGGAAGAATTCGCCGTCTCCTGTAAGCGAGATGATTCGTTGCCGAATGCTTGCGCTTCCGCTGCTTTCGCTCGTCGCGTGCCTGCCTGGTTTTCCGGATGACTTCCCGATTTCCCTTGGCGCTGCGCTCGTCGGCGATACCCGGGGCGTCTCCGTGCGCGTGGAGGGCCTGCGCGACGGGAACTCATTGACGCTCCAGCTGAACGGCGCGACAAACCTTACAGTTACGGGCGCCGGCCAGTTTCAGTTTCCCGTCGTCCTGGACGAGGGCGCCAGCTATACGATCGCCATACTCACGCCGCCGGCGGGGCCCTTTCAGAGCTGCAGCTTAACCAATGCGAGCGGCCTGTATTCGAGCTCCGTTACGCCGGTCGTCGCCTGCCAGCCAGCGCTGGTCAGCGTCTATCCTGGCAATGGCAACGCCCTGCCGAGCGACTTGCCGTTGATCTTTCGTTTTACCGGCCCGCTCGCAGTCGGCAGCTGCCAGGTGCGCACCGTCGCGACCGCAGAGTCCATGCATCTTTCGGCCGGCGCGTTCGGCTATTCCGGCGACACGCTTACGTTAAATCCCGTCGTCGGCGGCTGGGCGCCGGCCGGCGGTCTGAACACGCCCGCCGAGCCGCTGCGTACGTTATTTCTGGATTCCTGTACGGATCAAAGCGGGCGCGCTTTAACGGGGTCCAGTATTTCTCTTGAATATGTAATTCTTGATTCCACACGCACTCTGTATGTGAATCAGTCCAATCCTGCCGCCAGCGATGCGAATGCCGGAAGCGATCCGCTTTTACCCAAGCTGACCATTGGCGCGGCGGTAACGCAAATCAACACAACCGCTGTTCCCGCCTGCGGAGCCACGGCCGCGACGCGTTGCTTCGTCC
>JAVHPJ010000207.1:0-1405 GCA_036170535.1 Leptospirales bacterium
CGCCTGCTCGATACGCGCGCCGCGGACAACAGCGCGCGCACGGAACTTAAAGCATTTACGGAAAGTCTGGAGGGGGACGCAAAGGCGCTCCGCGAGCGCAAAAACGATCTGAACCAGGCGGCCTTTGACGCCCTCGGTCAGTTTTTGAGCGACAACCGCGCGGTGGAATACGGCGAACTCCTGCAACGCTTAAACGACCGCATCGACGCCGCGCCGCGCAGCCTGCGCACGAGCAGCGCGGGCTTTGCGTATCCCGCCGAAACCGCGCCGACCGAACGCGCGGCGCTAGAACTCGCGCGGCGCTGGCTGCTGGCGAATCGGACCGCAGTCGATAACGCGAACGACGCGCCGGACGCAAGCGATCGCCGCAGCGTGGCCGAAAAATGGACCAGCCTGATCGATTATCTGGGCGATCTGGAAGACGACTCCGGCTATTACGCGGAGTACCTGGCCACGTTGCCGGATTCTTATAACGACGCGCGCGTGCAGAGCTACGAAGATGCGCGCACCGAGTTGTTAAATCGACTGAATACGGCGCTCGCGGCGAGCGACGGCAGTCTCGCTGTAACCTATGCGGCGCTCGCGGCCGGGGATCGCGCGACGCTCGAAAGTTACGGCCCGGTGGCGGGCGAGGGCGCGCTGCTCCGCAAATCCCTCGAAGCCCTGCGCACGGCGCTGTCGATCGAACTGGCGAGCCTGCCCGCGCAGTATAAGGAAATTTATAAACGCGAATTATCGTTAGAAAAAGGCCGCGAACTGGCGGCGCTCGAACGCGAGCTGGAACCGCTGGCCGCCGATCTCGCGGCATGGAAGGCCGAAGACCGCGCGCTGGCCGCCGATGAAACGCGCCTTACGGACGAAATCGCCGCCGCAAGCGGCGCCTGGCAAAGCACGCTACAGGACCGCCTCGCCGACGTCCAGGCCCGCCGCGCCGAACTCGCCGCACGGATTGCAGCCCAGGAGTCGATCGTTGAAACCAAAACGGACGAGCGTCGCGCGCTGCTGAATCTGCTGCGCGAACTGAGTCAGGAAGGCTCATCGACGGCCTATCTCGCCGGCGCAGACGATCAGTTTGAGCAGGAACGCGCGAGCCTGACTCTGCGCAGTTTCGCCGTACAGTTGATGCAACAGGCCGATCTGGAAACCGGAAAAAATCTGCCGCAACAGTTGAGCCGCGTGCAGGTGGAAGACCGGATTAAAGCCGCAATCGGCATGTACGAAACCGAGGCGAACGGCAAGATTAAACGCGACGAAGCCGGCCAACCGATCGTAAGCGCAGAATTTGCGACGGAACTGGGCGTAAGCGATCCGACGGTGAGTCTCGCGACGCTGCTCGGCGGCAATCAACGCGGCAGCAGCCTGAAACAAATCGCCGATCGGTTGATCGAGTGGAGAAGCGACCCGG
>JAVHPJ010000208.1:0-88239 GCA_036170535.1 Leptospirales bacterium
CCGTTGGGCCCCAGGAGAGCGACAAACTCGCCCCGCTCTATGGCGAGGGACAGCCCGTCGACGGCGGTTAATTTTTTGAAGCGTTTGACGACCTGATCGACGGCAATCACGGTTTCTGGCGCGCGTTGAGTCATGGAGACCTCGCAGGCTTGCGGGCGCCGCCCTGCATCAGAAGCGTCGCAACCTGGCAAGCTGTTCGGCAGGCTGAAATCGCGCGGAACGCCGACCACAAAAATATTGCCAGCGCGCGCAGCCCGGAACGCGCTACGCCATGACCCCGCGCGGCGACCTCGAATCCCCCCTGGAGCGATTGATCCGACCGCCCCTGCTCGGCCTCGCCGGGGCCGGCTTGCTGCTGGGCGCGTGGGCCCACGCGGTCGCCGTCAGCGGCCGCGCGTTACACCTGGAGCATCCCTGGCTTTTCAGCCTGCACCTGCTGATGTTCATCACCTTTGCGCCGGGCCTCGTGCTGCGCATTCTCAGCGCTCGCCGGAACATGAACGCCGACGCCCTGCAAACTCAGCGCCTGGCCGGAATACTGGCGGGCATTCCGCTTGCGCTGCGCATTCTCGTCGGCGCGCTGCTTGTGTATGCGGCCGTGAACTTCCTGATCGCCGGAGTGAATCTGCCGAACGGCTCGGTTGAGGCGAACAACGGCGCTTACAACATTCGACTGCGCACCGGCGAAATCGAGCCCATTGATCGCGCTGCGTACCTGAAAATCCAGGCCAGTCAGTTGCGGGCGTTTTCCGGGCACTGGCTCTTATTTTTCGCGGCGTCAATCGCCCTGTTATGGCCGGATACGCGCGCGCGCACTGCGGCCGGCGCGCCCACCGCGCGCACTGAAGCTGAGCGGCGTCCCGGCCAGGACGACTTTCGCGCGCGTTTTCTGCGCGAAGGCCTGGGGCTGGTCGTTGTCGCTCTCGCGACGTTGCCGGCGATTCTGGCCTGGCTATTGGGCCTGTATTTTTTCGCGCCGCTGCTGCTGGGCGTGGCCGCGCTGAACGCGTTTATCCTGGTCCAACGCGCGCGCGACGAACTGGAATTCCTGCGCATTGACGGCGCAACGGCGCATCTCGTCATGCGCCGCTACAATGAACGGCGCGAATTCAGTTTTCCGGCGAGCGAATTAAATCTGACGTACGCGCGCGCCTGGTCGCGCGACGAGCGCTGGTTTTTTCGCATAAAACGCGCCGGCGAAACCTTGTGCCTGCAATACAATTTTCCGCACTACTGGACGCGCGAGCGCCTGAGCGCGCTCTACGCTGAACTGGAGGCGCAGCGCGCAAAAGTCGCGCAAAACGGATCAGCGCACTCTTCCTGAACGGCGCGATCACGCCCCGACCGGAACGGGAACGCACACGGGAACCGCCTGGCGTGATGCGGGAATTCAAGTTTCGCGGTCGGCTTCGAGCAGCTGCTGCAACTGTTCCGCAGACCGACGCGAATAGTCGACCAGCGCTTTCTGGTCGTTACGCAGCCGAAACTGCTCCGCCAGCGTGGCCTCGTCATGTTTGCGAAAAGTGGCGATTACGCGCGCCGCCTGCTCTTTGCGCACGCCGAACTCTTCCAGCGCCTTTTCGGCCATCTCGAGGCTCGATCCGTAGGTTTCGCGCGTCACCAGTTCAGCCTTCAAATCCATAAGATCAAAAGCGTGCGAGCGATTGCGCACCCGCGCAAAAATCTTCAAATTGGGGAAATGCTCGCGAACCACGCGCGCCACCGCGACGCTCGCTTCGGGATCATCGATGGCCAGCGCCAGCACGCGCGCGCGATCAGCGCCGGCGGCGCGCAGCAAATCGACGCGCGAGGCGTCGCCGTAGTAGATTTTGTTGCCAAAGCGCCGCGAAACTTCGACTTGCTCCGGGCTGTGTTCCAGCGCCGTAAAGGGAATGTTTTGCGAACGCAAAATACGCGAAATAATCTGACCCACGCGGCCGTACCCCGCGATGATAACCTGGACCTCGCGCGGCTCAATCTCATCGTAAACCGGCGCTTCGCCGGACGCCGCAGTGCGCAAAAACCGATCGCTGGCCGCGGCGACCACGGGCGTCGCCGCCATCGATATGGAAACCACCGCTGTAAGATAGGCCGCCGTCGTGGAGCTCAGCAGACTCGCACCCGCGGCTGCGGCGAACAGCACAAAGGCGAACTCGCCGCCCTGACACAATAGCGCCCCCATGCGCCGCGACGAATCGGTCGCCGCGCCGCTGAGTTTCCCCGTAAGTAAGAGCAGAGCGAATTTAATCAGCATCAGACCAAAGGCCAGGCCGAAAATCAACAGCGGCTCGCGAATCAAAAGGCCAAAATCGACGGACATGCCGACGGCGATGAAAAACAAGCCCATGAGCAGGCCCTCAAACGGAGCGATGTTCGTTTCGAGTTCGTGCCGATATTCCGATTCCGCCAGGAGCGCGCCGGCCAGAAAGGTGCCCAGCGCCATGGACAGGCCGATGCTGTGCATCAAAAAGGCGATGCCGAACACAAGAAACAAGGAAAAGGCGGTTACGATCTCGCGCACCCGCGTGGCAGCCATGATGCGAAAGGCCGGGCGCACCAGGTAACGCCCGCCGACGATCACCAGCGCAAAAACTCCGGCGGCCTTCGCCACCGACCACGCGAGCGCCCCGCCGCTTTCCTGACGCGCTTCCGGCGCGAACAGGGGCAACAGTGCAATCACCGGAATCACCGCCAGATCCTGAAACAACAGTATGGAAAAGGACCGCCTGCCGTACTCCGTATCGAGTTCGCGCTTCTCGCCAAGAATCTGGAGGGCGAACGCCGTGGAGGACATGGCCAGACCAAATCCGGCGATCGCGGCGTCGCGCAGCGGCAAACCCAGCACGAGGGCGATCAGGCCCAATGCGCCGGCGGTAAGCAAAACCTGCAGGGCGCCTGATCCGAAGACCGGGCCGCGCATGCGCCAGAGTCGCGCAGGGTTTAATTCCAGACCGATCAGGAACAGCAGCATCACGACGCCGAACTCGGCGAAGCCGCGAATGCTTTCCACATCGCGAATAAGTCCGAGGCCCCAGGGTCCGATGAATGCGCCGGCCGCCAGATAGCCGAGCACGGAACCCAGACCCAGGCGCATAAAAAGCGGCGCAGCAACAACGGCCGCGCCCAGGTAGACCAGGGCGTGCAGTAAGAACTCGTTTCCGTGCATGGGCGAACCGACTACGCCGGCCGCCGTGCGTCCAGCGAAAGCCTGGCGCCCTGCGCTTGACGCAGATGCGGCCGACGTTCAGCTGCGAATCATGACCGCCTGTTCGCGCCTCTTCCCGACTGTCGCCCGCGCCTGCGCCCTGATCACGCTGACCAGCCTCTGCGCTGGGGCCTGCCTGGCCCGACGACCGAATGTGCAACTCGGCCCGCAGGATGAAACGCGGCGCTACGTGCACGACGCGCGTGAACGCAGCTACATTCTGCACCGGCCGGCGCCGTCCGCGCCCGGACCGCGCCCGCTGGTATTCGCCCTGCACGGCGGCGGCGGATCGGCGCGCAACATGATCGAACTGACCAGGGGGCGTCTGAACGCCCTGGCCGACGCCGAAGGTTTTTACGTTGTCTATCCGGACGGCGTGGAAAACGGCTGGAACGACGGCCGCCGCGACATACAATCCATAGCGCATCGCGAAAACATCGACGACGTCGGCTTTTTGCGCGGACTCGTCGCTGCGCTCCAGGCGGAATTCGCCATCGATGCCAACCGCATACTGGTCAGCGGAATTTCCAACGGCGGCATGATGTCCTATCGTCTCGCCTGCGAGGCGCCGGAGTTTAAATTCGCCGTGCCGGCGGCTTCGCAAATCTCGGCCCTGCTGGCGCCCGAATGCCGGCCGGTACGACCGATCACGCTGGTGATGATCAATGGCGAAGAGGACCCGATAGTACCCTACCGGGGCGGAACCATTCGCCTCTTTGCGTGGACGCGATCGCGCGGCGAAGTGCTGTCCACCGACGCCACCTTTGCGCTGTGGCTGCGCTTGAACGAATGCAGCCCGGCGGAGGCCGAGGAAGCTCTGCCGGATCGCGACCCGACCGACGGTACGCGCGCCTTTCGACGGTCCAGCGCCGCCTGCGCGGGCGGAGTCAAGACTGCGCTGTATCGGATTCAGGGCGGCGGACACGCGTGGCCGGGAGGCTGGGCCTATCTGAGCGAGGGGTTGATCGGCCGGACCAGCCGGGACCTGGACGTATCGGAAATCATCGCGGAAATTCTCCGCCATTAATGCGTCGCCGGAAAAAATGCGCAAACGATCCGGAAAAAGCGCCGCAGTGGCGTGTTATACAGGCAAGGCGACGCAGGATTGCGCCGCGCGGACGGTAATACACATGAAACGGATTCTACTACGCGGCGCTCGACCGGGCGTCAGCTTTGCGGCGGCGCTGCTGGCCATAACACTTCTGGGTTCGGCCTGTAAAGGCGCCGGCGAATCGGGACGCATCGCAATGCTCGTCACCTACGCATCGGCCGACGCAGTCATTCAACGCGGCGCGAGCGAAATTCCGGCGAAGGTCGGCCTGTCCATTTCCGCCGAAGATGTCATTCGCACCAATGCCGGTCCGGTGGATCTGCAGACGCAGTCCGGCGCCACTGTGCGCGTGCGTCCCTATTCCGTCGCCTCCGTGCGCAGCCTGACTGCGAAAGAAGGCGTCGGCGTGGATCTGCGCAGCGGCGCCCTGTCGGCCCGCGTCCGCCGCGCTGCAGCGGATGAACAGTTCATCGTGACAACGCCGACGGCAATTGCTGGCGTGCGCGGCACGACTTTCACCGTGGAAGAGGACGCAGAGAAAGGCGCCGTTGTCACTGTAATCGACGGCAAGGTCGCTGTTGCGCCGCGATCCGCCGAACTGGCCGCTGCTGCCAGCGCTCCCTCCGGCGCAAGTCCGGAAGTGCAGTCGCTGGTAAGCGCGCTCGACGCGCAAGAGCAGGTCGTGGAAGCGGGTCAGGCGGCGAGTCTGAGTCCCGCGACCGTTGCAACAGTGCGCGAGATTGATCGCACCCTGGCTGCAGCTCGCACGGAGAATGCGCCGCTGCCCGCTCAGGCGGTAACGGAAATTCAGAGCGATCTGAACGCACAACCGGGCGTAACGGTGGCCGCCGCCGAGATCACCCTCCGCGAAACCACAGAACGCGAAACTCTGGTCGCTGTGGACGAAAAAGCGTTCGAAGCGGCGCTCACAAATCCCTCGCCGGAAGCGTTGCAGAGCCTTACCGATAGCTATCGCGCCGAACGTGCGCAAGGCATCGAAACAGTGGCCGGCCAGGCAGCCAGCCTCAATGTAAACAGCGAAGCGGATTTGAATCGCCTTTACGATCTGATTGAAGTGGTGCAGTTGAAAAACGGCAGCCGCGTCTCAGGCGCCGTAATGACGCAGGCCGGCGACGTGATCGTCGTGCACAGCGCCCTCGGCGTGCGCACCATCCCGATTGCAGATGTGAACTTTATCGATTACGTTGAATCGCGCTGAAGCAATCGCCGGTCGGCCCAACTGATCGGCGTTACGGCGCACGCTGGCCCCCCGACTTTCTCCGGGGCTGCGAGCCCGGGCGGCGACGCCCGGGCTTTTCTTTATCAGTAGCGCAGTCCGACCGCGCTGCGTGCGCGTTCGAGCATGGGCGCAGCGACCGCGCGGGCTTTTACAGCGCCGGCGCGCAGTATGTCGCGAATATCGTCGGGTCGACGAATGATTTCCTCGCGGCGAGCGCGCGCGGCGCCAAAGTACTCCAGCACTTTCCCCAACAACTCCTGCTTGAAGTGACCATAGCCGAGCCCGGGCGTTTGAAAGCGCGCGACGAGTTCTTTGCGTTCCGACTCGTTCAGGAAAAGCGAGTATATCTCGTACAGCGGCGTCCCTTCCGCCTGTTTGGGCTGATCGACCGGCGTGGAATCCGTGACCACGCCCATCACGGTTTTTTTAAGTTCTTTTTCCGGCGCAAACGGATAGATCGCATTGCCGTAGCTTTTGCTCATCTTGCGCCCGTCGACGCCGGGCACGGTGGCAACATCTTCAAGAATATCCGGCTCCGGCACGACAAAGATTTCGCCGTACTGATTATTGAAGCGCCGCGCGATGTCGCGCGCGTATTCGAGATGCTGCTTCTGGTCTTTGCCGACCGGGACCCGCTCGGTTCCAAACAACAGGATGTCGGCCGCCATCAGCACCGGATACAGAAACAGCGAGGCGCTCGGCGTTATGCCCTGGGCGACCTTGTCTTTATAAGAATGCGCCAGTTCCAGTTGCGGTACGGTCATCTGCGGGGATAGAATCCACGCCAGCTCCTGCACTTCCGGCACGTCGCTCTGCACCCAGAATACGGAGCGCTCGGGATCCAGGCCCAGCGCGAGAAAATCGGCGGCGGTCTGCAGGATGTTGTCGGCGAGCAGGGCGCCGTCGCTCACGCTGGTCATCGAGTGGTAACTGGCGATAAAACAGAAAAGCTCGCTGTTGGCCTGGGATTCGATCATCCGGCGCATCATCGAAAAGTAGTTTCCGAGATGCGGCCTTCCGCTGGGCTGTATGCCGGAGAGCACGCGCATGCGGACAGAAACGGCCGCGCCCAGCGCCGCGCCAGTTTTTTTCCATTCCGGCAATCGCAATGACAGGCGTGAAAGAACTGATACTGACGATCATCAGCGTGGCCCTGGGCGCGGCCATGACGATCTGGGGCGTTTATATGCTTGCGCGCTACTTTCGCACTCCGCGCGCGGAACGCCGACGACTGAAGCCCTACGTCTGGGTCGCGGCGGTCATCCTCCTGCTCGGCAGCGGCGATCTGGCCAAAGCGGTGCGCGACGCAGTCAAGCTGGCCCGCGGCGACGCGCCCGCAGCGCGTTCGGGCGCTGAATAAGCTATGGACGACGGATACCTGGTTCTATTTGGCGTCGGGCTTGGATTGATTGCCGTGCTGATCTGGATGCTGTTTCCGATCAGGGAGCGACGAACGCCTGAAGAGAAGCCGCGCGGTTTTTGTCCGCTCTGCAAACATCCTTTGATGAAGGGCGAACGCGTCCGCTCGGACCAGACGGAAATCGGCAACGTCGAGGTGCAAACGCGCATCAAGGGCTGCCCATTCTGTCTTGCGCCCGGCGCGCGCAGCAAACGACAATGTCCGGTCTGCAAAAAGGACGTCCCCGTGGGCGAGGTAATCCTCGCGCTCGCCGACCCGCGCGTCGATCGCTTGAAGTTGTCCATTAAGGGTTGTAAACAATGTTTTCCGCAGGGATTCTGAGGATTCCATTCCTTACAGGTTCGCCGCGCAGGCGACGCTTTGCCGGGGCGCTGACGGCGTGCGTCATCGCCCTGGCGAGCTCTGCCTGTACCAGCGCATATCTGCGCAATCGCGCTATGGACGCGCGCGACGTATTCACCGTACAGGCGGAGAGTCGCTCTTACGGGGCCGCTCTCCGCGTGGGTCCGCTGAAGGCCGGCCTGTCTTACAAATCGCCCGAGGGCCGCTCGGTGGGTTTGCGCGGCGGCGAGGCCGGCGAGAGTTACAGCGCCGACTTCACAGCCTTCTTTTTTGGCGCGGACTACTTCAGCTCCGCCCCCATTCGCTTTGATGGCTGGCGGCCGCCGCCTCGCCATGCGGCTGATAATCCGGAAAAAGACGCGGCGCAGGATTCCGGCGCAGACACAGCGGGCGCAGCAAGCGACGCGGGCAGCGCAGCATCGACAACCGAAGCGCCCGCCCGCCTGCGCCTGCGTAACAAGGAATTCCGCGCGCTTGCTCCGTTTGGCACGGAAAAAGCGGCCCATCGTGCGCGCTCGCTGGCGCGCGATGAAGACGTCGAATGGGCGCCGCCCGTCTACTTTACACAGATTGAACTTTCTCTGGGAGCGTACGGCGGCGTGCGCCTCGGAGTAAATGCCGGGGAGCTGCTCGATCTTTTGTTGGGTATATTTACAATCGATCTGTATTCGGACGATGAACCCTACGCCGATCCGATCGAACGCCAGCTACTCGACAACCCCATGTTTCGCAGCCTGGATCCGGAAACGCGCGCGCGGATCCTGGATCAAATTCGTCGCGGCGAACTGAGCCCGCCGGTGGGGCCGTAGAGACTACGGACCGGCTGATTGCTTCAGCGGGAACACGTAGGCTCGCTCGTTCCAGGCGGGATCCAGGATCGTACGCCCGACGCTCAGCGTCGGCGCAAAACGTGCGCCGCGCACGGAGAGCAAGAGCGCGGCCGGAGAGGCCGACGGCGCCAGGCGAAACTGCGCCTCAAATCCAAAATCCTCGGGCGCAACGCCGTGTATTTCACCGACTCGATACCGCACTGCGCCTGCGCCGTCCACCTTCGCGCCGGCGCGCCCCGGCGCGCTGGCGGAACCGGGCCCCGCGAGCGCCAGCCGCACTTCCGGCTGCGCCCTGTCGCCGTCGCCGGGGAAGCGTGCGGCGACAAAAACGCGGCAGTCGCGGGTCGCGCAACTCACGTTAAATTCCGAGATCAGCGCGCAGAACTCGCCGCGCGGACAACGCGTAAATTCGAAGCCGTTAAAGTGCAGCGAACCCGCGCCCGGATCCATGGCGCTGTCATAACTGCGTTCAAAGTCGCTGTAAGCCATAAGCGCGCAGCCGCCCTCTGGCGCCGCATACTCAACCAGCACTGTGCGGCTTCTTGCGCCGGCATGTTCAAAACGCGCGAGGCGCAAAACCGAGGCCGGCGACCGGACGAATGTGAGTTCCTGAAAGCCGACGAAGGTTGCGCGAAACTCATCGAACCGAGCGGCGTCGCACGCGTCGGCGGGCGGAGGCGCGGTGAAGTCCAGCAGCGCGCGCGCTTCCGGCCGGTCGCACCCGTCGTGATCGCAGGCGAAAAGGCCGAGGCGGTCCTGACCTTGAAATGTAGCCAGGGCGAGCTGCACGCCCGGAAATGGCTCGGCACGCAAGGCCAGCTCTGCGTCCCGGGGAATGTCGCGCGGAGCGAACAGGCGGCTCAGCCATAGAGTTTGCTCCGCGTCGCGCGCATCGCAGGCGCCGCATGCGGCCGCCAGCGCAATCGCCAGGCCCAGCGCGCAGGTTCGGCCGGCAGCCCTCATCGCCACTGATTGACCGGGGATTATTTCGCCGGGCCGGCCGAATCGCCGGGTTGGGGCGCAGCTATGTCCGGAGCGGGGATGCCGCCTTCGCCGCCTGTCTGGGAGGCGTCCGGTTCTTCCGGCTCAAGCGGGCCGCGAATTTCGGTCAGTGCGGCTGCTGCGGCCTCTCCAATCGGCGCGGATTCGCCGGCTAAAGCTTCCAGTTCGGTCTCGTCTTTTTTCTGCACGGCCTGTTCCAGGCGGAGCGCCAGGGCGACAATTTCCACGCCGGACTGGGTCGGTGCGTCGGCTTTGAGCCAGCCGCGAAAGTAGGCCGCGCCCTGCCCGCCTTCCACTTCCAGCCACTCGCCCTCGTCGTTTTTTTCGCGACTCTTCACAAAGAATACAGCGGCGGGGTGAACATTTTTTTGCGAGGGCGCCTCGCCGGAGGTTGCGCTGGGCCGATTGTAAATGCGAACGCCCGCGCCGGCCAGTACGCCGGATTCAAGAAAGAGATACTTCGATTCGACATACGCAGTTGCGCCGTCCGCCAGACGAATCTGCGAACGTTCTTCGCCAGCTTGCAGTAAATCCACGCGTTCGCCTTTGCGCAGGGTCGCGAGGCGCGTCTTGCCCTCGGCGTCGGAGGTGACATTTACGTTCCAGCGCGCCACGCGCACATCGGTCTTATCGCAGGCCGCGGCAAAACAGGCAGCGAGCAGGAGCAAGGGCAGTACACGGGTCTTCATTCACGCCTCCGGAGTTCTGCCAGCGGACTGCGGCGGACGAGGCGCGGGCAACCCTTTTTCAGAAAATCAAAGTCCGCCGGCCCATACGCACGACGGCGACGGCGCAGCAGAAAAACTCCGATGGCGATAAGAGCGATCTCAAAGAGCGCGACGGAAACGTTCGATCAGATCGGTCAGTCGCTGAAGACGCAGCGCGTAGGCCGCGCGATTCACCGCCAGGGCCGCCTGGGATTCCAGAATTGTTTCGACTTCGACAAGTCCGTTCGCCTTCAGCGTGGCCCCGGTGCTGACCAGATCGACAATGCAGTCCGCCAGACCCAGAGCCGGCGCAATCTCAATTGAGCCGTGCAGCTTGATGATCTCGCAACTTACGCCGCGCCGATACATGAAGTCCATGGCCAGCCGCGGGTATTTGGTGGCGACGCGCAAATGGGGCTGGGCGAAAATCGATTCCGCACGCGCACTTTCCGCCGCAACTGCGAGACGACAATAACCAAAGCCGAGTTCCAGCGGCGTCGTGAGATCGTAAGCGCCCTCGGCGAGCACGTCGCGGCCAGTGATGCCGGCGTCCGCGCCGCCCTGTATCACGTAGGTTGGAACATCCTGGCTGCGCACCAATAGAATACGAAAGCGGCCGCTGCGGTCGTAGATCGCCAGCGAGCGTCCGTCGCGCGGAATGTCGAATTGAGCCAGACCGGAGCGCGCGAAAAATTCCACGCTCTCTTCGGCCAGCCGGCCAGCCGGCAATGCAATGGTAAAAACGTCGTCGTTCACGGAGCGCGGCGTTGCAACAGGAAGGCGAGCGCCGACAGTCGAATATCCTGGGAGCCCACAGTGGTTGCGGTTTTTTCCAGCACAGTCTGAATGGCCTTCACGCCGTCTTCTTTGCGGCCCATGCTGTAAAGCGCACGCCCCTGTCCGAACAACGCGAGAGTTTTGAGCGCGCCCTCGTCCGGCAAGGCGGCGTATGCGCGGCCAAACGAACTCTCCGCGGGAGCGTATTTGCCGTCCTGTTCAAAGTAGTAGCCGGCTTTGAGTAAAAAGAAGGCTTGCAGTTCGGGCTCGTCGACCAGATCCGCCAGCTGCGCGGCGGCGTCGCCAGCCTCGGCGTATTTTTCTTTCTGCGCCAGAAAATCAATGCGATACACCAGCGCACGCCGCTGCGCATTATCGCCGGTAAACTGTTTAGCGTAGTCGTCGAGCTTCTGGGCCGCCAGCAGCTCCGCTCCGGAACCGCGCTCCATAATCGGCTCGCGCATTAAGTTTTCAAAAGCCTCCAGGCTTTTGTTCTCGTACGTCTCATGCCAGATCCGATACGCGATCAGCGCGATCAACGAGGCGCCGGCCACGCCCAGAAATACCAGAACGTATTTGATGTTCTCGCGCAGCCAGAGGGCGCTGCGCGCAACGAAGTATTCCGCGGCATTGCCTTCAAAATCCCGCAGGGGATCCAGCGCCGCTTCGCGACGAATTTCTTCGGCTTTTTCAAGAGTGCGTTTGCGACGGGCCATGCTGTTACTCGCGGTCTTTTTTAAAGAAAGCGCCCAGGCTGGACGTAGACGGACCCGCATCGCGACGCATATACTGATCCATCAGTTCGCGTTCCTGACGTTGCTGGTAAGCCTTGATCGACAGCGCAATGCGTCGATTATCCACGTCGATGCCCTGCAGAATGGTCGTCACCGCCTGGCCCGGTTTGTACGCGTCTTCCAGCTTCTGGTCGGGCTCCAACGGCAGACGCGAGATGTGCACCAGGCCCTCGAAGCCGTCGCCGATATCGACGAACAGCCCGAATGGCGCAATCCGGGCGACCTTGCCTTCGATAACGTCGCCTTTGCGATACTTGCCCTGCAGAGTCTGATACGGGCTCGGCTCAAGCTGCTTCACGCCGCAGGCGATCCGCCGCTCATGGGAATTAATTTCGAGAACTTTGTATTTAACCAGATCGCCCTTCTTGAGCATCTTGCGATCCGGATGTTCGGCCCAGGAATAATCCTTAAAGTGAATCAGGCCCTCGATGTCGTCTTTGACCTCGACAAAGGCGCCAAATTTCGTCACGGACGCGACGCGGCCTTCAAGCGCATCGCCGACGCGTACGCTGGCGATAAGATCGTCCCAGGGATCGGGCAGCAGCTGTTTGCGGCCCAGAGAGATGCGCTTGTTTTCCGGATCAACGCCCAGCACCTGCACGTCGATGGTTTGCTCCGGCTCGACGTACTTCTTGGGATGTTTGGGACGCCTGGACCAGGTAAGTTCGGAAACGTGAATAAGTCCTTCCAGACCCTCCGCGATTTCCACAAATGCGCCGTAGTCGGTCACAGAGGTGACGCGACCGGCGATGATTGCGTCCGGGCGCAGTTCGCGACTGGCCCATTGCCAGGGATCTTCCGTCAGCTGCTTGAGACCCAGGGAGAGCCGATTGCTCTCGCGATCCATGGCGAGAATCTTAACGACTATCGTATCTTTGACTTTGAAACGCGACTTAAAGGGCGCCCATTTTTTCCAGGAGATGTCGCTTTGATGCAGCAGTCCCTCGACGCCGCAGACTTCAACAAAGAGGCCAAAGCTGACCTTCTTGGTAATTACGCCTTCCGCTTCGTCGCCTTCCTTGTGCTTTGCGAGCAGCTCGTTCCAACGCTCGTCGTTGCGTTCTTCGATAATGCGCCGGTGGCTGACGACGGCCGAACGATGGCGATCTTTGACCTCAAGAACTTTGAAATCAATCGCCTGTCCAATTTGCAGCCGACCTTTGCGCGTTTTGAGGTCCGACTGGGAAAGCGGCATGAATAACTGCACGCCGCCGTAATCAATAATGTACCCGTGATTGAGCAGCTTCTCAACGACGCCATTCAGACTGGCGTCCGCGTTAAAGGCTTCGAGAATATTGCGCCAGGCGATGCGGCGCTCGGCTTCTTTGCGCGAAAGGCGCACCGGGCCGTCGTCGCCGCTGTGGATAACCACAACCGGGATGATGTCGCCGGCGGAAGGCGCCTCCGCGAATTCGGAGCGCGCGCAGCGTCCATCCTGTTTGCGGCCAATGTCGAGGAAGACTTCGCGGTCATCAACGTCGATCACGCGGGCGTCGATCACTTCGCCGGCGGACAGATCGCTCTGACCGTTCATCGCAGCGATCGCCTCCTGCATTGACTCGAGTTCTTCTTTTGCGAGATCAAAGGGAGTCGCGGCGCGCGTGCGGGTCGTCATACGTCTTCTGTTAGAGCGATTCAGCCTGGGAGAAAATACAGGCTCGAGAGGGGGTTAGAACTGTATTTGGAGGCGGCTCAGAATCCTGTGTACGACATCATTCGGAGATAAGTGGGATGTGTCAATCAGAATAGCGTCCGGAGCCTGCGCCAGGGCGCCAAAGGGGCGATTCCGGTCCTGTTCGTCGCGGGCCGCAATCTCGCGTTCCAGTGATTCCAGCGTGATCTGCGCGCCCTGCTTCTGGAAATCCGCCAGTCGACGCAAGGCCCGTACGTTCACGCTGGCGTCCAGATAGAACTTCGCCGGGGTTTCCGGAAAAACGACCGTGCCAATGTCGCGACCGTCGGCGACGAGCGGAGTCAGACGCGCAAAGCGGCGCAACAATTCGTTCACGACTTCCCGACAGGCGCGCGAGTCGGCGATATAGCGAATGCGCGCAGTGACGTCGGGCGTGCGAATTCGGTCGCCGACATCCTGGCCGCGCAAGCGATTCGACTGGCGCGACGCATCCAGCGCCACTTCGACGCCGAGCGCGCCGGGATCGTAGACATAATTCCGAAGGCGTTCGCCGAACTCTTCCGGCTGATCGCCCGGCCCGACGCATTCCATCAGGGCCAGCGTCAGCGTCCTGTACATTGCACCCGAGTCCGCGTGAATATATCCCAGCCGGTCCGCCAGCATGTTGGCGACGGTGCTTTTTCCGGAACCAGCCGGACCATCGAGGGCGATGATTGTTTTAAATTCTTCCACGACGAATCCGCTTTATTGCAATCTGCCGGGCGGCGCGTGCGCAACGCCGCCTGCGCTCAGGCGTCCGGCGGATACCCGCACAGGAAATTGCGGGCCGTGCGCGCCGAGCGAAACCACCGATCCCACCATTCCGTTTCCAGCGGCGCCCGGTCCAGCTCGGCGATCAGACGATCCGCGTCGTCGCGAAACCGCTCGAGCGCCGTGCGGATATTGACGCGATTCGTGGCGAGAATGTCACGCCACATTTCCGGATTAGACCCCGCAATGCGCGACATGTCCTTGAATCCCCCGCCGCTGATTGGAATCGGCGCGCGCTCAACTCCGGAATGCACGGCCGCGCGCTGGTCGGCCCAGATGGTCATCAGCCCCGAGATCAGATGAGGCGCGTGACTCAAATACGCGAGCGCCTCGTCATGAGCGGCCGGCGTCATCGCGTAAACATGCATTCCCAAACTGCGCCACAATTGCTCGATCAGCGCGGCGTCCCCCGCGCCGCCCGGCGGCGTTCCCTGCGCGCCCGCAGCCGGCGCAGCGGCCGCGTCATTTTCCGCTGCAGCAACCGGAGCGGCAGCGTGCGTCAGAATGCACAGCCGCCCTTCGTATAATTCGGCGCGCGCCGCCTGCGGGCCGCGATTTTCCGATCCGCACATCGGATGCGAGCCGACAAAGCGCAAATCCGGCCTCAGCGCAAAGGCGGCCTCCACGGCTTCGCGTGTCGACGACATGTCGGTAATCAATCCGGAGAATCCTGGCAGGCTTTGCGCCAGTTCGACGGTTGAAAGCACCGGGGCGGCGATCACCAGAAGATCAAAGCTGCTCAGGTTCAGGGCGGCCGCGTCGCGCGACGTTGCGCAGCGCAGAACCTCGTCCGCCATGCCCTGTTCACGAATGTATTCGGCGGACGACGCGCTGCGCACCACGCCCGCGATCCGCAGACTCGGATCGACCCGACGCAGGGCGAGCGCAAGGGAGGCGCCCATCATGCCCATGCCGTAGATCAAGACGGAGCGAAAAGAAGACGCGGCGGCGCTCATGTCAGGGCAGATCCATCCTTGGATAAGAGCCCAGGAGTTTCAGAAACGAAGTATGATTGCTAATTTCGTCCAGGATCTCGCGTATGCGCGGCTCCTGAGCGTGACCTTCGAAATCGATGAAGAAGTGATAGTCGCCAAAGGCGCGCCGGCTGGCCCGCGACTCAATGCGCGTCAGGTTGATATTATGCCGGTCAAAGGGCGTCAGCAATCGGTATAATCCGCCCGGACGATCATGCAGCGAGCACACGATGGACGTTTTGTCGTCGCCCGTCGGCGGAGCCTGCTCCGCACCGATCACAAAGAAGCGAGTAATGTTGTAGGATCTTTCCTGGATGCCGGCGGCGAGGATGTTCAGGCCGTATTCTTCCGCAGCGAACTGAGACGCTATCGCCGCGCCGTCCTTGCGCTCGGCGGCCAGTTGGGCGGCGACCGTGGTGCTCGGGGTGTCCACGATCTCGACCTGCTTCATGTTGAGATTCTGCTGCAGCCACTCGCGGCATTGTTCGCGCGCCACGCGCAGCGAGTAAATGCGTCGAATGCCGGCCAGATCCTGTTGGCCGTGATGCAAGAGGTTCATGGTTACGCGCAGGTAGTGTTCGGAGTAGACCTTGAGCTCCGAATGCAGAAACATATCAAGCGTTATGCCGATCGCGCCTTCGGTCGTATTGTCCACGGGCGCCACGCCAAAATCCGCGGCGCCGGTCGCCTCCACCGAACGAAAGACGTCCGGAATGGAATCGACCGGCAAAGCCTTCACCGACGAACCGAAGCGAAACAAAAGCGCCTCGTGCGAGAAGGACGCGCGCGGCCCCAGATAGGCGACCGTCGGACCGCCTTCGACGGCGATTGAACCGGACATGATCTCGCGATACACGTATTGGAGGATGCGCGCGGGCATGGGCGGATTGGCGCCAAACTCGCGCTCGATCAACCGGCGGATATTCTCGTAGACTTCTTTTTCGCGTTCCGGACGAAACACCGGGCCGCCATATTTCTTTTTGATTTCGCCAATGTGGCGCGCAAACTCGGCGCGCTTCATGATCAAACGAACAATTTCGCGATCCGCTTCGTCGATGCCTGCGCGATAGCGCTGCAGCTCTTCTTCTTCCGTCGGCATCGGCGAATCCCTCAGTCGAGGTCGTCGAATTTTAATTCTTTGACGTCCTGCAACGCCGGCAGGTCGCTGAGCGAATTCAGGGCGAAGTGCGATAAGAACTGCCGCGTGGTTACGTACAGCGTGGGCCGGCCCGGAACCGGGCGGTAGCCCTGGGGCTTGATCAACTTGCGTTGCAAAAGCTGCATCACCATGGCGCGACTGCCCACGCCGCGCACTTCGTCGATTTCCGGCAGGGTGATCGGCTGACGGTAACAGATGATAGCGAGCGTCTCAAGGGTGCTGCGCGAGAGAGTCTCGCGCTTCTGCTCGCGGAATATGCCCTTGATGGCCTGGCTGTAGCGCTCGGAGGTGATGAACTGGTAACCGCCGGCGATTTCCCGCAGCGCGACGCCGCCGTCGCGTTCGGCGTAATCATCGGCCAGACTGTCGGCCAGAATGCGAGCGTTCACGCGATCCAGATTGCATTTGCGCGCGAGCGCGGTGACGCTCATCGGCTCCGTGCTCATAAACAGCACGGCTTCAATCAAACCCTTAAAGAACTCCTGCTCTTCCTGGGAAAGCTCGCGGTGCTCCGGCAGCACAATGTCGGCCGCGGCGCCCACGGGCGCGGCGGCAGTTTCGGGATCGGGCGCATCGGGTCCAATGCCGGGAATTTCCGCCGACGCGGTTTCCGCCAGCGGGCCGCCGTCGCTTTCCAGTTCTGTTTCGGTACGATCTTCCGCCATGGCGCCTTACTCTATATTTACGGCTTTCGGGCGATCCATTCTGAAATCGCCCGGGACGAACCCGGAGGTCCGGCCCGCCGGATTGTCAGGGGAACCGACCGGGCCGGATTATGTCAACTCGCTGATAATTTCGCGGTACGGCCCGCGGGCGGGCGGCCGCAGGCGGACCGGCGTCACCGCACCAGAATGGTTTTTTTGAAAATGCGGATTTCCGCGAAGTTCGCGCGCTGGCGAATAATAATCTCGCCCATCCGCGTAAGCTCCAGAATCGCCAGAAAGGTGGCGATCACCTCGCCGCGATTCATCCGGTCCAGATTTTCAAAGAGTTCGTCGAAAGATAATTCCTGGCTGCGCGTAAGCAACTCGCGCATGTAGTCGATTTTTTGCTCTACGGAGAATTCTTCGAAGCGAATCTCCATGCCGCGCTCTTCGCGCTCAATCGCCTCCAGGCGATTCAGAACGGAACTGTAAGCCCGCACCAGGTCGACGATGCTAACGTCCAGCCACTCGTTGGTTTCTCCGGACGTCTCCGGCACCAGCCCGGTTTCGCGCGTCACCATGCCCGCTGCGACGTCGTCGGCCTGACGCAGACGATCCGCCGCCATCTGAAACTTGCGATATTCCAGCAGTTGCTGGACCAGTTCGGGCGGCAGATGGCTTTCCTCTTCCGCTTCTTCAAACCCCGGATCCGGCAAAAGGGCTTTGCTTTTGTAGTAGAGAAGCCGGGAGGCCATCATTGCAAAGCTGGAGGCGAGCTCAATCTGCAGCTCTTCGGCGCGCCGGATGAAGTCGAGGAAGTCCTGAGTGATTTGATTCAGCGTAACATCGAAGATGTCGACGCGATAGGACTCGATCAACTCCCACAGTACGTAGAGCGGACCGTGTTCCGCTTCGCCGTCCGAGTTCAGCCAGCTGACCTGAAATTGATCGAGAGGATCCGGGGCGCGTTCCAGCGTCTCGTCCGCCGGCGGCGCCGCGGCGTCGGCCGCCCCGGCCGGGACGCCCTCAGGCGCAACAACGCCGTCGTTGGTGTTATCCGGATCAGAAATGGTCGGTCTCCACGGCAGCGAAGCCGATTTTTATGCGCAAGGACGCAAGCAGTTCAAGCTAGCGCTTTGGCGGCGGCCTGTTGCAGACGCTCCGGCGGGAACGGCTTCACGACAAAGTCTTTCACGCCCATCTTGATAGCGCGCGCGAGCAGATCTTCCTGACCGAGCGCCGTGACCATTATGATGCGCGCGGACCCGTCTTTTTTGAGGATCTCGCCGGCCGCTTCCAGACCGTCCTTTTCACGCATGGTAATATCCATGGTGACGAGGTCGGGCTTGAGGTCGCCGAAGAGTTTCACGGCCTGCACGCCGTTTTCAGCCTCGCCCACAATTTCGTGACCGGCCGAGGTCAGCGCGTCCTTTACCAGGGTGCGCATGAATTTCGCATCATCAACTACCAGTACACGAGCCACAGAGCTACTCCATCTTTCCGGCCGAATTTCAAGCCTGTCTTAAAATAATACAATATATTCTCGACGATTGCAAGCCCTCTCTCGAGAGCCGACCATCCCGCGCCGTCCGCGAACGCCCAAACCGTCCGACTCATGGATGGGGAAAGTACGCCTGGAGGACAGCAACCATATTTTTCAATTCGACGACGCGTTCTGCACCGCCCGCCTCAATAGCGCGGCGATTCATCCCGAAGACCACGCTGGAGGCTTCGTCTTGCGCCAGGGTCAGGCCCCCGCTCGCACGAATCCGTAACATTCCCTCCACCCCGTCCCGGCCCATCCCAGTCATCAGAAGCGCTGCGGTATGAGAACCGAAAATTTCCTCAGCCGAGCGAAAGGTCACGTCAATCGAGGGCCGGTGCGAGAAAACTGGCGGACTGTCATCCAACTCGATCTGCAGGACGTTGCCGGCGCGCTTGATGCGCATATGGCGGTTCCCGGGAGCGACAAAGGCCCGTCCGGGACGAATTTCCGCCCCATCGACCGCCTCGGTCACGTCCAGCGGCGAAATCGCATTCAAGCGTTCGGCGAAGGCCGAGGTAAAAACCGGCGGCATGTGCTGCACGACCAGAACCGGCGCGGGAAATTGCGCCGGCAATCCGCGAAAAATCTCCTGGAGGGCCTGGGGGCCGCCCGTGCTCGCCCCGATCAGCAGAACTTCGTATCGCCTGGCGCCGGCGACCGGCTGCACGGCAGGCGACGGCGACGGCGGAGCCGCGGCGGTCGAACCGCTTTCTTTGTGCGCCATGAGCAGGTCCTGCACGCGTTGCACGAGATTTACGTGAATGTCTTTTAAAGACAGGCCGGAATCGGGCGCCGGTTTGGGAATATAGTCGAGTGCGCCCAGATCCAGCGCCCGGAAGGTCGTCAGCGCCCCGCGCTGCGTCAGAGCCGAGAGCATGAGCACCGGCGTGCGCACGCCGCGACGCTGCATCTCCTTCAACGTAGCCAGTCCGTCGACTTCGGGCATCTCAACGTCGAGGATGACCAGATCGAACACGCCTGTACTCAAGCGTTCCAGGCACTCGCGTCCATTCGACGCCTCTATGATTTCATTGCGTCCGGACGCGTCAGCGAGCATGTCCGCGACGGCGCGGCGCACCGTAGGCGAGTCGTCCACCAGTAGAATGCGGCTCATATTATAACTTGTTCACCACGCGCGCCAGGGATTGCGAGGAAGGTATCAAAAATAGACGTCCGAGGAATTCCAGGTCCTGGCGGAAAAAATCGGCCGTAATATACAGGATTTTCAAACCCTTGCCGGCGGTCTCGCGCGAATCGATCCAACGCATGACATCGGGATGTTCTCCGGCGAAAAAATCCGGTACGCTGGGCGTCATGGTGATGCCCGTGCGATTGGACAGTTCGTTCAGGATGCCCGCGCCCACGATATTGATCAATTCACAGAGCACGGAACGCAGATCCTCAAGCGAGATGCCCTGCGGTCCCCACTGATCCGCCGCCAGCCCCATAAGATCGCCAGCGGCGCGGTAGCCGGTCGATTCATCGAATATCAGCAGGACAATTGCGTCGATGCCGGTTTCCGCTTCGACGGCGGCCGCGAGCAGGGAGCCGCGCGGGACGTATTTTTCCAGCTGGTTGTAATCCATCGTCTTGATTTCCGGAACCGAGACGTCGACGCGCACGCCCAGCAGTTGCGAGAGAACCTGTCCGGCGTTTAACATACCGCGATTGATTAAACCGAAGAGTTTCTCATAATCCTCATCGGAGAGTTCGCGCAGCGGCGCCGCTTTTTCTTCATGGCCGTGCCCGCCCGTCGTCGGCGTCGCGCGCAGCGCCGCACTGTCGGCTGCATGCGGTCGAGACTCGGGTGCGTCTGGATGGCCGCCGGCTGTTCCGACGCCAGCGCCAGCGTTACGCACATCACGCGCCTGACTTTCGCGCAACAGAGCGTCGACGGAGAAGGCGGAAGCGTCCGCGCGAAATAGATCAGCGGTAGTGCGCCGATCGCTTGTAAGCGCGTCAGCGACGTCCGCCGCGGGCGCAGCGCCCGCATACGCGGAGGGCGTCGTTGCTGCGCTGGCGGCGACAGCGCCGGCGGTTTCGAGCGCCGCCATTTGTTCTTCGTCCCAGCCGCCTTCGAGGGCGCCCCACTCCGAGACGGCCTGCTTCTGGATGCGAATCAACTCTTCGACGCGCATGTTATAGAGCTGCGTCGGATTCAGGAAGTCGGCGTCCGCCGCGGCGCCGTCGAGCAGACTGCGCAGCTGTGCGGGTTGCCGCTTCTGCGCCAGCTCGAGCAAGCCCTGCACATCCAGCACCATGATGATCCGTCCGTCGCCCATGAGACAGGCGCCAATCAGGCCGGTTACGCTGCGAAAATTTTGCTCCAGCGACTTAATCACGATTTCTTTTTTCCCGATCAAACCGTCCACGATGAAGCCAATCTTGCGATTGGCGCTCATTGCGATCAGGACCGGAAATTCCTCATCGGTTTGGCGAGTGGGCAATCCCAGGAGCATCGAGAGTCGGTACACGGGCAAAATATCGCCGCGCAGGTTGATAATGTCGCGACCCTGCAGAGACGTAATTTCATCGCGCGAAACCTTGATGGTTTCTACGACGTCCGCGAGGGGGAACGCGTATTCTTCGTCCTGAAGGCGCACAAGGATGGCCGAGACGATCGCGAGCGTCAGCGGGAAGCTCAATAGAAACGACGAGCCGCGCCCCGGCGCGCTCTGGATCTGAATGCTGCCCTTAAAGTCTTCCACCATCTTCTTCACGACGTTCATGCCGACGCCGCGGCCGCTGATATCCGTCACGGATTCGGCTGTGGAAAAGCCGGGGTGAAAGATCAGCTCGTAGATCTCTTCTTCGCGAAGTTCGACGCCCGCCGGAATAAGTCCCTGTGCAATGGCTTTTTGCTTGATTGCGACGCTGTTCAGACCGCGTCCGTCGTCGGTGACCTCGATAAAGATGTTGTTACCGCTCTGGAAGGAGTGCAACGCCAACTTGCCGGCCTCCGGCTTGCCGGCGCGTTTGCGCTCCTCGGGCGACTCAATGCCGTGGTCCAATGAGTTGCGCAAAAGGTGCAGCATCGGCTCGCCCAGAGCGTCGATGATGTTCTTGTCCAGCTCGGTGTCCTCGCCGGCGAACTCCAGATCGACTTCTTTGCCCAGCTCCAAAGCCAGGTCGCGCACCGGCCGCGTGAAGCGATGAAACACGAGCCCGACCGGGATCATGCGCGTCTTCATAATGCCGGACTGGAGGTCGCGAGCAATCCGCTCTGCCTGATCGATTTTACCTTTTAATTCCGTGAGCAGCGCAGTTTCGCCGAACGCGTTCTGCAAATCCTCGTAGATCTTCTGCAGACCGGAATTGATAATCACGAGTTCGCCGACGTTGTTCATCAGGTAGTCGATCTTCTCAGACGAGACTTTGATGTTCTTGCTCTGAATACGCGCTTCCTGTTGATGTTGCGGACCCTCGACGGCGCGCTGGCGCAATTCGTCGTCGTTCATCGCATGCTCGCTGAGGCGCACCTCTTCGACCATGTCGACCTGGCAGAGCTTCATGAGCTTATCGCGCGAAAAATCGCCGAACACGATAAACGACAGATGATCATATTCCTGGTCGGACTCGAGCTCTTCCGAAACGGGAAAAGAACGAAATACGTGCGTCTCGCGCTTGAGATTTTCAAGCAGCAGAAGATAGCGCATATTCTTAATCGCGGCATCGCGATCCAGGCGCACTGCGCCGTCAAAAACCGCCTTCTTGCCGGCGACGCGGCGCAGGTCCGCCTCTTCCTCCGGCGTCAGGGTCAGAAAGTTCAACGCCGCATCCTGGCGGGCCGCCTCGCCGCGCGCGCGGGCCGCCGATTCGTCGTGGGCCGCGCCGCCCGCGGTCGTCGCGCCGCCGGACCGGGCGCCCGGCATTGCGCCCTGGCGCGCATAGTCTTCAACTGCGCGCTTGAGATCCGTAAAATCTTCTTTGGGCTCCTCCCCTTCGGAAACGAGCGCCAGAAAAGACCGGATTCGGTCAACGATGCGAAACAGTAAGTTTACCAGCTCCGTCTGGATCGGCAACGAACCGTCTTTGATGCGCTGGAGCAGATCCTCCATGCGATGGTTCAGCTCGGAAAGTCCGTCGAAGCCGACGAAGGCCGCCGCCGACTTTAACGTGTGCGCGCTGCGGAAGAGTTCGTTTATAACCTCTTCGTCCGGACCATGGCGTTCCAGCAACAGCAGGTTCTGACCGAGCGTTTCGATTTGCTCGGTGGCTTCCTCAAGGAAGATGTCGAAATAGCGATCGTTGCGATTGACCATTCAGCGGAGCAGCTCCCGCGCGGAAGGCGTCGGAAAATCCGGTTCCGCGAAATTAAGCAGACGATCCAGGTTAAGAATCAAGAAAATGCGATCTTCCGTCCGACCCACGCCGCTGATGTACTGATTTGAAAGCCCGCGCACTTCTGACGCCTCAAGCTTCGACTCGGCCACGCGCGCGACTTCGAGCACCCGGTCGACTATGAATCCGCTGAACTTCCCTTTGTAGTTGACGACAATTATGCGACTGAATCCTTCCAGGGCGCAGTGGGAATCCTTAAATTTCTTTTGTAAATCTACTATAGGAATAATATTGCCGCGAAGATTGATAACGCCCAGCGCGTCATCCTGGACATTCGGCACGCGCGTAATCGCCGCCGGCTTAAGAATCTCGTGCGTATCCAGTATATCAATGGCGTACACGCCCCCGGCCGTCTCGAAGGTGAGAAACTGCTGGTACCCCTCGGCGCCCTCCTGTTCTTCCTCGTCAAAGAAGTCGTCGCTGGTAACTGTGAGACCGCCGGCCATCGTTCTTACATCTTCGCCTCGGATGGGCGGAGTTTTGAAAGCCTTTTTCTGTCCCGCCCCCCTCGCTAATGCAGCCGGGCGTTTGGATTTGGTCAAAAGAGGGTTTTTTTTGCGCGTTTTCAGGCGTTTCGCGCCGCGCGCTCCGTTACGATTATATCCAGCCGGAGATCGTGGCTTTCGCCAGGAAAGTCCAGGCGCGTCAACGCCTCCGGCAGGAGCCCGAGCCGCAGGGCGCCGCCCAGGTCGGGCAGCGCGCGATCGTAGTATCCGCCGCCCCGCCCCAGGCGCACGCCTGCCGGATTGGCCGCCCGCGTCGGAACTATGACCAGATCGTCGCGGCCGAGGGGGGACGTGAGACGCGGCGCCGCCGGGCCGGGCCCGGGAACGCCCAGGAAGCCGGGCATAATCTGCGCCAGCTCGCCCCCACCGGGTCGGTATTCGCGAAATTCGATTGAATCGGCCAGGGTACGCGGGGCGTAGAGTCGAGCCGGGATGGCGACAAGGGCCGGCCAGGGATCGATTTCGTCCGTCAGCGGCGCATACGCCAGAATCCGCGGCGGCCGGCGCGACTCGAGCCAGGCCCGCAACAGGCCCACGAGTCGGGTCGGACCGTCGCCGCTGACGAGGAAAGTGCGCCAGACTCCGCGCGCATACTGCCTGGCCTCTGATTTTGTCATAGTTCCGACGCGGGTCCGAGCCAGCGGAAGTCGTCTGCAGCCGGCGCTTCGCTCCGGACCGGCGCCCAATGAACGCGCTTGACGTCCCTGAAAAAATCGTTACACTGGAGTTCCCGGGACTGTGGTGTTCGAGAAACCCGAATTTCGGACCAACTCTTTAATAAACGGGAATCCGGAGTTCGATCAGGTACGCCAGGCCCTCTTGCAGGGAAGGCGGAATCGGTCGATAGGAAACCCACCTGTTTAACAGGTCCCTTAATTACAGGCCTCACCGGCACAGGCGGTTCCGGGACCGCACTACTTCACTCAGAGCGTTTCGACTCGCAGCGGCGCAGCCCGGGCTCCAGAGCGCGGCGCTGCGCTCAGTAGATTGCGTCGCCGATCAGGCCTTCATCCAGGAGAGTAATCAGTTGCCGCGCGCGTTCCGCTACCAGGCCGGACGCATCCGCTTCCGATTGGCGGCGGCGCTCCTGGAGCAATTCGTCTGCGAGATTGATTACCGCCAGAACCGCAAGCCGTTGCCGATTGGCGCCCGGCGCCGCACCGCGCAATTCGCGCAAGCGCTCGTCCACCATGCGGGCGACCTCGGCGATGTATCCCGGGTCTGCGTCGCCGCGAATGACGTAGCGCTCACCCAGAATTTCGACAGCGACGCGCGACTCTGGCAGGCTGAGCGCGGGCATACGCTTACTTCGACTCTTCCTCGACGATCAGGAAATCGTCGTCGTCGTCCACATCAAATACGCCCAGCGAATCGTCGTCGTCTTCCAGAATGATTTCATCGTCCGCCGTCGAGCGAGCGGGCGCAGGCGCGCTGGCCGCAGGCGCGGCAGGCGGCGCGGGCGCCGGTTTTTCTTCCGACAGAATAATGTCCTCTTCCTCGTCATCGAGGATGATGATTTCGTCGTCCGGCTCCGAAATGGCGGGCGGCGCAGGCGGAGGCGGCGCAGCAGGCGCGCTTTTCGCTTCCGGAAGGTCATCTTCGATAATTACAACGCTTTCGTCCTCATCATCGAGAAGCGATGCGGGCGCCGGAGCGGGCGCTGCGGGCGCTGCCGCGGGCGCCGAAAAAGACGCGGCCGGAGCCGCCGATGGCGGAGCGCTGTAGCTGGCGGCAGGTGCGGAACTGGAGGCGCCGGATGCGCCCACGCCAGACAAACGTCCCAGCATTTCGTGAATCTTCTTTTCGAGTACGGCTTCCCGCGATTTGAGTTCGTTGAGTTCGCGCGAGGTTTGATCAAGCTGCGATTTTAGCGGCGCGAGTTCTTTTTCTTTCTGGTCGAGCGCGAGCTTCATTTCGTCGTGCTCTTTGCGCAGCGACTCGTTCTCGTTTTCGAGCCGGGAATTTTCTGAACGAAGGTCCCCGATCAGCTCCAGCGCGCGGAGGATTCTGCCCTCGAGTTCGTCCAGTTGTTCAATGGTGATCATGTAAGAAAGCCCCTTTCCCTGTCCAACCCAGCGGCGCAATCAGTGGCCGATTGTATGTGCGACCGCGCAGCCCGGCCGTTCAAATATCGGCCAGATAACTCAGGGCCATGGAAAAATCCCGAGAACAAGAAGATTTTTTTTCGCGCGGCAATTATTTACCAGGCGGCGGCTCGGCGAAGGGCGATCAAGCCGGGCGAAGGATCGGGGGGCGGCGGGGGCGATGGGGAGCGCCGCGCGTACGCGGACGGGAAACCCCGCCCGCAGGCGCCGCGAAAGGACTAGCGAACGGACTCGACCAGTTTTTGAAACGCTACCGGATCGGCCAGAGCCATGTCCGCCAGCATCTTGCGATCCAGCTCAACGCCTTTGTCGTCCAGGCCTTTGATCAGCCGGGAGTAGGACATGCCATGCAGGCGCGCGGCCGCATTGATGCGCACAATCCAGAGGGCCCGCATTTGCCGCTTCCGCTGACGACGGCTAGCATACGCATGCTGTCCGGCTTTGACGACCGACTGCTTTGCGTTGCGCCACAGACGATGGCGGGCGCCCCGAAAACCTTTGGCCAGTTTAAGGGCTTTTTTGCGCCGCTGAAGATGAACTTTACCGCTCTTGGCTCGCATGGCTGAATCTCGTTATGTCGAACGCCTGAGGTACGCTTACGCGTACGGCATCAGCGCGCGAATTTCCTTCTGATTAGTCTCGTGGACCACTTCCGTACCGCGCAAATGGCGCTTACGATTTTTCGACTTCTTGGTCAGGATGTGGTTTTTGTTCGCCTTAGCACGCTTCGCTTTGCCGGAGGCGGTCATTTTGAACCGCTTGGCAGCGGCCCGGTTGGTTTTCATTTTGGGCACAGGCTTACTCCCCGCTCTCGCCGGCGCCAGCCGGAGCAGGAGCCAGATTTTCTTCCGGGCTCGACCCATCAAGATCTTTTTTCTTCTCAGGCGGCTTCTTCCGGACGCCCGGCCGCGGTCCCAGCACCATGACGATCTGTCGACCGTCCATACGGGCCGGCGCCTCGGTAATGGCGACGTCGTTCAAGTCGACGGAGAGCTTTTGCATGAGCTTCATGCCCAGGTCCGGGTGGGCCATTTCCCGGCCGCGAAAGCGCAGGGTGACTTTGACCTTATTGCCCTCTTCGAGGAAGTTGCGGGCGTTGCGGCGCTTGAGTTCGTAGTCGTGGTCCGCAATTTTGGGACGCATCTTCACTTCTTTGATTTGTATGATGTGCTGATGTTTGGAGGCTTCTTTTTTCTTCTTGGTTTGCTCGTACTTGTATTTGCCGTAGTCGATGATTTTACAAACCGGCGGGTCCTGATCGGGGCTGACCTCGACCAGATCCAGGCCTTGCGCCTCGGCGATTTTGAGGGCCGCGTTACGATCCATCACCTCCACGCCGCCTTCGACGACGACCCGCACCTTCTGCGCGGTAATACGATAGTTGATCCGGGGCTCTTTTGCCCGAACCGGGGGCGGGGTGAACTTACGCTTTGCCATTCAATCTATGCGCCGCCGCAGGGACGCGCTTCCTCTCCATACTGGGATAATAGTACTCGATACTGACGCTTCAAGATATGCATTTCGCGTCCGAATTGCCAGACCGGAATACGCCGCGTGCTGAGTTCCGCCTGCAACCGGAGGCCGGGCAAGCAAAAATCAATCCAGGCGATACCGATCCATAGGGAAAGCCCGACTTAACTCCGCCACCCCGCCCTTGACCCGCGCCATGGCGCCGGCATCTTCGATGTTTTCCAACAGGTCGCAGATCAGACCGCCGAGGGTCTTAAACTCCGCCGCCCCGAATCCGCGGGTGGTGAGGGCCGGGCTCCCAAAGCGCACGCCGCTGGAAACCGCCGGCGGGTTTGGATCAAAGGGAATCGAGTTTTTGTTCGCAGTGACGCCCGCCTCGTGCAGGCGATCCGCGGCGACCGATCCGGTGACGCCTTTTTTGGTCACATCGAGCAGCACGAGGTGGTTGTCGGTGCCGCCCGAAACGACGTTAAAGCCCCGGGACAGGAAGGTCTCGGCGAGAACGTGCGCATTCGCTTTAACATTGCGAATATAGTCTTTGAAATCGGGCTGCAGCGCCTCGCCAAACGCGACGGCTTTGGCGGCAATTACGTGCATCAGCGGACCGCCCTGCACACCCGGGAACACGCGCGAGTTCATGAGCTTCGCGTGCTCTTCCGTATTTGAAAGAATCAGTCCGCCGCGCGGACCGCGCAGGGTCTTATGCGTCGTCGTCGTGGTGATATGGGCGACGCCCACGGACGTGGGATGTTCGCCGGCCGCCACGAGCCCCGCAATATGCGCGATGTCGGCCATCAGCACGGCGCCCACATCGTCGGCGATCTGACGGAAGCGCGCGAAGTCCAGCACGCGGCTGTAGGCCGAGAAGCCGGCGATAATCAGCTTCGGTTTTGTTTCCCGGGCGATGCGCGCGACCTCGTCATAGTCAATGCGCTGGTCGCTCTGACGCACGCCGTACGACGCGACGTTAAAGTAGCGACCGGAAAAATTCACTTTGGACCCATGCGATAGATGGCCGCCGTGCGCGAGATCCATGCCGAGGAAAGTGTCCCCCGGCTGTAAAAATCCCAGGAAGACGGCCATGTTGGCCTGGGCGCCGGAATGCGGCTGCACGTTGGCGAAATTTGCGCCAAAGAGCTTCTTTACGCGCTCAATCGCCAGGGTTTCGATTTCATCGGCGTGTTCGCAGCCGTTATAGTAGCGTTTGCCGGGATAACCTTCGGCGTATTTGTTGGTGAGCGTGGAACTGTAAGCTTCGAGAACGCTTCGACTCACGAAGTTCTCGGAGGCGATCATCTCCAGGCTGTGGGCCTGGCGCTCGTCTTCTGCAACGAGAATGCGGTAGGCTTCGGGGTCGCTATTCTTTAAGTAATTTCCAATCATGCTGTCCGGTCCTTGCAGCGGGGTTTCGTCAGTCGTTTAACCGCGGGCTGCAACTACCGGGCGCCAAGCGGCAGCCCGTCATAGACAACCCGCGCTTCATATATCCATTCCGGGTTCGCGTAACAGCCATAAACCAGCGAACGGGCCGCACGGTATACTTTAAAACGTTCTTCGAGTTTGAGGCTGCGCGTCTCCGGGGCCTGCAGGGCCGCGCAGAATTCGCGGGTAAAGCAGCGATAAAAGGCGGAAAAGTCAAAACTGTCCGGAAGGCTGGCCAGAAAGCTGCGATGTTCGCGACCGGCGCGATAGTCCGGCTCTTTGGGCGGATGCCGCAAAAACCGGCTGATCATGTCGATAAGATCCGGTCGGGTAATCAGGGTGCCGTGCAGGACCAGCACGCCATGTTTGCGAAACTGGGCGTTGCCCGATATTTTCAGCGTCTCGCCCGCCTCGCCGGCGATCACAAGGTCCGACTGACCGAGCAGACTCGTTTGCACGCCCTGGGCGGCGAGGCTGCGCTGAACGACTCCCAGCAGCGCAGCATACGAATGTTTGAGCGCAAAAAACTCGGGATATTTATCGAGCGAAACGAACATGCTGTAGTTCAGATTGCCGGGACCGTGCAGCACTGTGCCGCCTCCGGACGCGCGCCGGGCGACCACCGGCCCCTGCGACCATTTCGCCTTCTTCTGTCCGGGCGCCGCGCGGTCGCGCAAGAGTTCCGCCGGCAGGTTCGCTTCGGCTTTGCAGGTGCGGCCGAGAATTACGCTGTACGGATTCGACCACAGTCGAATGCCCCCGGCGTATTCGGACTGCGCAGTCAGCTGACACAAGGCCTCATCGAGCGACAGCGCCAGAAAGGGATTACGCGGTTTGAGATCGAGCAATTCGAAGAGCATCAGCCGATCCTCTTCTTGACGACCAGCTCCGTACCGGCCGGCCGCGCCTGATCGTAGTAGTGATAGTCCGCGAGCTGGCTGATCAAAAACACGCCGAGGCCGCGCTCGCGATAGTCGCCAAGATCATGAGAATCGCGCGAAGTTACCGGCGTTTGCCGGCCCAGATCGCGAAACCGAATTTCTATGTAAGCGGGGTAGGTCAAGAATTCCAGGAAGATCGGCTTGTTGGTGCGACCCTCATACGCGTGCTTGATAATATTGCTGAGCGCTTCGCCGGCGATAATCTTCAAATCGAAGGCGCCGCGGGTGGAAAAGCCCTGCTGCAGACTGAAACGATACACCAGATCGCGCGCGAAAGAAACGTACCGGGGGTTGGAGGGAATCTCCAGCCGGACGCGATCCAACGGTTTTGTCGCCGAGGGTTCCAGAACGTGCCGCCCCGCGGCGCCGGAAGAATCCTGTTGTCATCCGTCCGACTCGCCGCGTTTTTACCACTTTTCCGTCGCGAGTCGCCTCGTCAATTCAAGCAGAATCAACTTTTGAGCGCAGCTCGGCGCATTCCCCGCACAGAATTCACAACAAACCAGGAACCGGCCGCCAGCGCATCCGCGAGACTCAACCGCACGCGTGTAATACGCCCGGGCGCGCACGCATCCAGCCGCGCGAGCGCTGCGCCAGGCAACGCGCCGCATTCCCGCGCAGGCGTAAGCCAGCGGCGCGGGCCGGCGTGGATCAGAATATTGCAGATGGCCGTCTCCACAATCTCGCCGGCTTCATTGACAAACACCGCATCGTCAAATCCATCGGCGCGCACCCGGGCGAAAGTCTCGTCGTACAGTCGACGCTCCGAACTTTTCACGCTGCGAAACGGATCGCGCGACCAGACTGGTTCCTCTGCGAGGGCCAGCCGGCGCGGGGCGGCCGAAACGCCCGGCCAGGCGAAGGGTTCGTCGAGCGGCGCACACTCAAGATCCAGACGGCCGTGCGCATCCAGGCTTGCGCGCAGGCGTTGCGCGCCCGGTTCCGCAAAGTCCCGGGCGACGGCGAGCCAGCGCGCACGCAGGTCTTCGCGATCGCAAGGAATCGCAAAGCGTTTCGCCGCCGCTGTAATGCGATCCAGATGCTCCTCGACGAACCAGATCCGTCCGCCCTCGACCCGCATCGTCTCGATCAAGCGAAACGTCGACAGCGCTGGACGCAAAAACGCGGTCTTTAAGTCGCGCTCGCGCAGCTCGTCGTCCGGCGTAGAATCCCACACGATGCCGCAACCCCGCCCGTAGCGCGCGCGGCCCCCGGGCAGTTCGATTTCGAGGGTGCGAATCGCAACGCTGAACTGCGCCTCGTCGCGTCCCGCAAAACCGATTGCGCCGCAATATAGGCCGCGCGTTTCCGCTTCCAGTTCGCGAATGATGCGGCGCGCTTCCAGTCGCGGCGCGCCGGTGACGGAGCCTGAGGGAAACAGAGCTCGAACGCCGCGTTCGAGCAAATGCTCCGCTGTCGCCGCATCCAGCGTCGCCGAAATGCGCGAAACCATCTGATGCAGACTGGGGTAAGATTCCACCGCGAGAGCCGCATCCACGCGCACCTGTCCAGGCGAGACCAGGCGTCCGAGATCATTGCGCAATAAATCAAGTATCATCAAGTTTTCGGCGCGCGTTTTGGCGTCGCTCGCGAGCGCTTGCGCCAGCTCGCGATCTTCGGCGGGATGTAAACTGCGCGGCGCCGTGCCTTTCATGGGCCGCGTTTCCACGCGCCACTGGCCGTCAGGCGTCTGAAAAAAGGAGAAAAAGAGTTCCGGCGAAAGACTCAGCGCCGCAAAATCCTCTTCTACAATGAGCGTCGAATGGCTTGTCGGCTGAAGCGCGCGCAGTCGCGCGTACAGGGCGGCGAGGCCCGCAGGATCGCCGTCGAATTGCAGGGGCGCGGCCTGGGTCAAATTGATCTGATACGCCTGACCCGCGGCGAGCCGTTCGCGAATCAGGTCCACCTGCCACAGGAAGCGGGCGCGCTCGGCGGCGCGCTCGGCGGGCGTCTGCACATCATGCAACGCGAAGGGCGCCGCAGTGTTCAACCAGCGTTCGCTCTCAACCAGTTCGAATGCATCGTAAACGCCGAACCGCAAGAGCGCCGGCGCAAGCCGCGGGCGCAAATCGACGTCCGGCAGAGCGCCGGCGCCGCCCGCGCCATCGAGCGCCTCGTAACAAATCCAGCCGGCCACGAAACGGCCGGCGGCGCGTTCGCGATCCAGGGCCGCCAGGGCCGGCGGCACTTCGTGCGCCGAGCGCGCTTCGATGCGCGCGCGTCGGCTTGTAAACAGCCGCCCGCGGCCGTACTCATCGGAAAGAAAGAACTCCGACGGCAACTCAGGTCGTTTCAACGAGCTTTTTGCGCGACATGCGCTTGCGCTCGTTGGCATCGAGGTACTTTTTGCGAATGCGCACGGACTGCGGCGTAACCTCCACCAATTCGTCGTCTTCAATGAACTCGATCGCTTTTTCCAGGTTCATTTTACGGGGCGGCGTAAGGCGAATCGCCTCGTCGGCGCCCGACGCGCGAATGTTTGTGAGTTTTTTCTCTTTGCAAGGATTCACTTCGAGGTCGCTGTCTCGAGCATGTTCGCCGATCACCATGCCGGCGTATACGTTGACGCCGCCTTCGATAAACAGGGCGCCGCGTTCCTGGACGCCCCACAGGCCGTACGGCACGGCCGCGCCGGTTTCCATGGAGATCAGCGCGCCGTTTTTGCGTCCGCCGATTTCGCCGGCGTATTCGTCGTAGCGCAAGAAGCGCGAGGTCATGGCGGCCGCGCCGCGGCTTTCACTTACCAGAAAGTTGCGAAACCCGATTAACGCGCGGGTCGGCACCAGATATTCCAGGCGCGCGGTGCCGTGCACGGAGGTTTCCATGCTGGTCATTTCACCTTTGCGGCGATTCAGTTCGTTGATGACCGTGCCGCTGTAGGCTTCCGGAACGTCGATTACGACGACTTCGTAGGGTTCAAGCGTGCGCCCGTCTTCGCGCTTCATGATCACTTCCGGTCGGGAAACCTGAAGCTCAAAGCCTTCGCGGCGCATCGTCTCAACGAGCACCGAAAGATGCAAATCGCCGCGACCCTGAACCTGAAAACGATCCGGCCGGTCCGGGTCTTCTTTTACGCGCAGCGCGACATTCGTCAGCGTTTCGCGGAGCAGGCGATCGCGCACCTGACGCGTGGTAATGTAGGTTCCCTCGCGACCCGCAAACGGCGAGTCGTTGATTAAGAAGTACATGCTCACGGTCGGCTCGTCCACGACGATCGGCGGCCGCGGTTCGATGACTTCGCGGTCGCAGATCGTTTCGCCGATGTTCATTTCATCGGCGCCGGCCACCGCGACAATGTCGCCGACCACCGCGTCTTTAATTTCGCTGCGCTGAATGCCCACGTATCCGTAGAGCTTGGAAATGCGAAACTCACGCTTCTCCGCTTCTCTGCCGACCAGGGCGACCGTTTGTCCGACTTTGATCGATCCGCGAAAAATTCGGCCGATCGCCAGACGACCCACGTAGTCGTCATAGTCCAGATTCATGACCTGCATTTGCAGCGGCTCGCCGGGGTCGCGTTCGACCGGCGGCACGTGTTTGAGAATGAGATCGAGCAGCGGAGCGAAGTCGTTATCTTCTTTCCCGGCGCGGGCGAGTTCGAGCGATGCGAAACCGTTTTTGGCCGAGCAATACACGATCGGAAAATCGTGCTGTTCGGGCGTGGCGCCCAGGTCGTCAAAAAGATCAAAGACCTTTTCGACCGCCATGTCCGGGTTTGCGCCGTCGCGATCGATCTTGTTGATCACGATAATCGGCCGGTGGCCCAGGCGTAGGCTTTTCTCCAGAACAAAGCGCGTCTGCGGCATGGGCCCGTCAAAGGCGTCGACCAGCAGTAACGAGCAGTCGGCCAGCGACAGCACGCGTTCCACTTCGCCGCCAAAGTCGGCGTGACCGGGCGTATCGATAATGTTGACTTTTGTGTCTTTATAGTAAAGCGAGGCGTTTTTGGCGCGAATTGTAATGCCGCGCTCCTTTTCCAGATCCATGCTGTCCATCACGCGATCGGTGCGTTCCTTGTCTTTGAGCGAACCGGTGTGATTTAACAGTCCGTCGACGAGCGTGGTTTTGCCGTGGTCGACGTGGGCGATGATGGCGACGTTGCGAATTTGCATGGCGTTTCGGACTCTACGGGGCCGCCTGCAGGCGGGCCGGTTAATGCTGGGGATTGGACGTCTCGCGAAAAAGCGAGCCAGCGGTCAGATTTGGAGAGGGCCCCGCCCTTACAACCAGAAAACTCCGCAGTGACCGCAGCGCCGACCAGGAAGAGATTGACCGCGGCGGACCTGAGGTTCTACAAAACGTCGGGAATTCACAGACGGCATGACCCGGTCCAATTCGTCCCTTCTCGAACGCCTCACGCTGCAGCGAATCGGCGCGGCGCTCCGCCGGGGCACGGAGCGACTGCTGGGCATTGGCATCCGGCCCGGACAGGAACTGGATTTACAGCGCCAGATCCGGATTACAAATCAGGGCGCGCTGCTGGTTATCCTCGGCGAGATTCCGTACATCGGCGCGTTGTACCTGACCGGCATTCCGCAGGTCACGCTGAACTCGGCGATAATGTGTCTTTTGTACCCGGTCAGTCTTTATCTGAACTGGCGGGGCAAACATGTTGCAGCGGGCATGTGGTGGATGTTCAGCGCCTGTTTTCACAACTTTACCAACCAGCTCTTTACGGGCCCGGACGCCGGTAGCGAGGCGTACTACTTCGTCGTGTATTTCGTTGCGATCATCATGTTTTCGTATCGTCAGCCGCGCCTTGCGCTGGCGGCCGTGCTGCAGACCACGGCCTTTGTCATCGCCGCGCAATACGCCATGGCCGCCTATCCGGAGCTCAATCAAGCGACGCCTGCGCAGGCCGAACGCATGCGCTCAGTCATGTTCACTCTTTCGAGCCTTATGTTTTTGATTCTGGCCTACCCGGCCGCGCGTTCGGGCTGGCGCCATCTGGATCTGCTGGACAGCGCGCGCGCCGCCGCCGAGTCCGCGGC
This sequence comes from Leptospirales bacterium, assembly GCA_036170535.1. Lineage (GTDB taxonomy): Bacteria > Spirochaetota > Leptospiria > Leptospirales > Leptonemataceae > SSF53. The sequence goes on from JAVHPJ010000208.1 coordinate 33,911, forward strand.
GCGCACCCAGGCGCGCATGGTCGCCGAGGTCGAACGCCGCGTGCAGATTGAGCTGAATCGCCGCGAACTTGCGGAAACGCTGCTGCACAAAGAACAAACTACCTCGCGGCTGCGGCGCCTGGAGACTCTGCAGGAAAGCATGAGCCCGCATTTTCTGTTTAACTCGCTCAGTATGATCAACATGCTCCTGCATAACGGACGGGCGAGCGAAGCGGCCGATGCGGTCGTCGCCCTGGGAGAGAACTACAGCCTGTTGCTTGAGACGGCCAGCGACCTGCTTGCGCCTTTCGAGGTGGAGTGGCGCTTCCTGGACAATTATTCGCGACTCTTTCTCATGCGTTTCCTGAGTCAGGCGAAAATCCGCCTGCGCAAACGCGGCGATTTCAGCGGCGTCGAAATCCCGCCGCTCACCCTGCAGCCGCTTGTGGAAAACTGCGTCAAGCACGGCCTGCTTGAGCAGAAGCGACGCGCGCGGATCGGCGTTTACGCGCGACGACGCGCCGGATTTACGGAATTGTTCGTATTTGATAACGGCCCGGGACTGCGCAACGGGGCGAGCCCCCGGTCCCTTGAAAACACGCGGCAACGATTGGCATTCTTCTTTGAATCGCCGTCGATAGAACTCTCATCGCGTAAACGCGGCGGAACGCGGGCCCTGATCCGTTTTGGAGCGCGCAAGGCCGTCCCGGCGGCGCCGGCAAAAAGCTGAATTCGCTCCAATCCGACAGGCGGACGCGTGAAAAAACTATGCAGAGCCCCCCGCCAGGCCAGACTCGGCCCCGGTGAGTCGTTTCGCGACAGACCTGCTGCGGGTGATCGCGGTCACCTTTATCGTCTACAACCATCTGAGTTGGCGCATCTTTATTAACGTAGGCACCGGCTACGAAGATGCGCTTTCCCTGGCGATCGCCGCGCTCAATCAGCTGGGCAAGCCTTCTGTTTTGTTTTTCTTGTTTCTCTCGGGTTTCGCCTTTGGCGCGCATCCGGTCTTTGGACGGGCGCGGCCAGGCGAGTTTCCCGCGGCTCGTTTTTATTCCAATCGAGTGTTGCGCATTCTGCCGCCGTACCTGCTCGCCAGCTTTCTGGCATTCTGGTTTATGACGGAAAGTCGCGGGTATTTCATCGGTCTTTTCGACGGCTCCAATCTGTACCATTTGTATTTTGTCGCCCTGCTCTTATACCTCTACGTACTCTATCCCGCCCTTCAGAAGCTCGAATACACGCCCCTGCGCGCGGCTTTGCTCGCGACGCCGGCGTTTCTGATTCATCCGTTTCTCGCACATCCGCGCGCCGCCGAACATCCGCTGGCCGCCCTGATCGGGCCGGAAGGCGCAGCCTGGCTCCAGGCGATTCACGACTACGTGCATGCTCTGAACCACGGGCGCGTCGAAATCTGGTTAATCTATTTTTGTTATGCGTTGCCGTTTTTCGTATATGGACTGTGGGCCGGACGCGCCGGGCGCCATCCCGATCAGCCGCGCTGGCGCTTTCACGCCGCTTCGGCGGCGCTGCCGGTCCTGTGCGCTCTCGTATTCTTTGATTTTTATTCGGCCGCTCACAACGGACAGCACGCGGATTCGGCCGGGCGTATCTGGCGCCTGTCCGTCGCTGCATACGCCCTGGTCTTTATCGAATGGATGCGGGGCTTGCCGGATCGCGACTCGGGCCCGACCTTGCGCGTGCTCGCACGCGCAAGTTTTCTCGTTTATTTGTTTCACCCTTTCGTCATCAAATTGTTCGAGGGGGCGCACTTCTTTGTCCAGGCGCTTGCGGTGATTCCGCTCTCCTGGGCCCTGGGACTGGCGCTGCATTTTATAGCGCGCAGTCATCGAATCTTTGGTTTTATTCTGGGCGAAGGCGATCGCCAATTAACCGGCCACGGACCGCGCGCCGCCGCCAGCCAGAGCCGCGCCTGACCCGGACGCTGGCGCGCCGGCGGCGGGCGGCCGCTACAGCGCCGCCCGCCGCTTTCACTCGTCTTTTTTGCCGAGCTGCTTGCCTTCGTTCAACTCGCGCATTTTCGCTTCGAAAATTTCGGTATACCGCTTTGCGAGATCAAAACGTTTAGCCGACTTCCAGTTACGACTGGTGATTAAACGCGCGCCGCGCGCAAGCGTCAGATACGAATACGCCCACTGCATAAAGACTGACACCCGATTGCGAAAACCAATCAGGAAGAAAATGTGCACAAACAGCCAGCCCAGCCAAGCGACGAAGCCGCTGAATTTAATCGGGCCGACTTCGACAATTGCGTGCGCGCGCCCGATGGTCGCCATCGCGCCCTTGTCCACATATTTGAACGGCAAACGCGCCTCGCCGCGCAGCTCGCGCAGAATATTTTTGGCCGTGTGTCGGCCCATTTGCATGGCGACCGGCGCAAGGCCCGGCAGCGGTCGCTCAAGACCCTGACTGAAGTTCGCCTGATCGCCCAGAACAAAAATGGTCGGATGATCTTTAATGCTGCAGTCCGTTTCAACCATGATGCGCCCGCCGCGATCCAGGGGAACGCCGAGCGATTTGTTGATTTCCGAAGGAGCGACGCCGGCGGCCCAGAGGACGGTGCGCGCCTTGATGAATTCCTGGCCTACGACCACCCCGTCCGGGCGAACGTCGGTTACGCCGCTGCCGGTCCAGACCATGACGCCCAGTTTTTCCAGACTGCGTTGCGCGGCCGCGGCCAATTCCGGATGAAAGGTCGGCAGAATGCGCGGACCGGCCTCGATGAGTATAATGCGCGTGCGCCGCGGATCGATGCCGCGAAAGTCGCGCGTCACCGTATAGCGTGAAATTTCGCCGATAGCGCCGGCCAGTTCCACGCCGGTGGGACCGCCGCCCACGACCACAAAGGTCAGAAATTCTTTTTGAATCTGCGGATCGGTTTCGCGCTCCGCCATTTCAAACGCCAGCAGTATGCGCCGACGAATCTCAGTGGCTTCTTCCAGCGACTTGAGGCCCGGCGCCGATTCTTCCCATTCGTCGTGGCCAAAGTAACTCTGGTTCGCCCCGCACGCGAGCACCAGGTAGTCGTAGTCGATGGGCTTCCAGTTGGTGAGCAGTTTCTTGTTCGCAAAATCCACGCCGGTCACATTTGCAAGCAGGGTCTCCGCATTGCGGTATTTGCTCAGCAGCGCGCGAATGGGCGTGGCGATATCAGCGGGACTCAGGGCCGCCATGGCCACCTGATACAACAGCGGCTGAAACAGATGGTGGTTGCGCCGATCCACCATGGTGATCCGAACGCCTTTTTGATTGCCGAGCGCCCGCGCGGCCATAATGCCTGCAAAGCCTCCGCCCACGATTACGACTCGCTTTTCGCCTTCGACCATAAGACGCTCCCCTCCTGCGGGATTGTTTCGCCGGATCACAAAGTAATACAAAAATGCAAGAAACGGAGCGACCACCAGCAGGCCGGCGGCGATGATAATCGACCAGGCCGAGCCAAGCGGCGATATGCGCTCGTAACGCGTCAGATCGGAGTCGAGTCCAATGACGCGGCCCTCGACGTCGCGCAGTACGCGAACGCGCCAGCCATCCATCGCCGCTTCGCCGCGCGCTGTGAATAGATCGCGCCGCCCGGCCGGATACAGATGAATCGCCGTGTCCTTCTGAAACACGCTGTTAAACTCGAGTCCGTCGCGACCGCGCTGCAGACGAATCTCATTCAGAAAGTTGAACCAACGCTGGCCGTGGGGCAGAACGCCCACGGGACGGTACAGGCCTTCCAATTCAGCGGCGGATTCCGGCGCGGGTTCGCTGCGCTCTTCCAGCGCGCGTATGCCGTAGCGCGCGTAAATATAACGCACGATTTGCTGCACAATGTAGACGTCGTCATCGTTTACGAGCACAACCGCTCCGCGGCCCTCGGGAGTCAAAAACGCAAAGCTCGCGTAGCCGGGCTGACGCCCTTCAATTACATAAACCAATTCCGAGTCCGAACCCGGAGCGTCGAGCGTCGTTGGCTCGCGCGCGGGCCCGGGGCGGAAATAGCGAAACGCGGCGGCCGAACCGCCCAGGTCTTCGTGGTACGCTGCGCGCGTCAGAAACAAACGCGCCTCAAGGCTGTCGCTTAACTGGCCGTCGACAAAGGCGCGTTGATGGAGCGCCCGCAGAAATTCGCCGTAGTCGCGCGCGCTCGTGTACAACGAATCGGCGGCCGGAAACACAACCTGGGATTCGGGCAATACAAAGAAGGCTTTGCCTTCGTACGTCATGGGCGGGGCGATCGCCGCATCGGCGTCGCACTCCGCGCGCGCCACGCAAGCGCGCAAACCAAGCGCCGCAAACTCGGCCTTCGCAAGTTGGCCGAACGATTGGCCCAGGCCCTTTTCGGCGGCGCGGCCCAGATAGGCGTAATTTTCCGGCGCATTGAGAATCAATTCGCCGGGCGTGCGCGTGATCGTGAGTCGCTCGCGCAGGTAGGCCAGCGCATCGACCGGACGCTCATCCGCGCGCAGGATTCCTGCCCGGGAGGCCGGCAGGCCGGCGCTGTAGGTCAATAAACGCGCGAGCGTCGGATGTTCGCCTTCTTCGGCGTAGGGATTTTCAAAAGGCAGGTCCGCAATCCGCGCTTCAATTGGTTCGTCCAGCGCCGCATCGAGCGCAAGATTGTCTTTCAGCTCGAGGCCGTGCATCGTTGCACGCAGGGCGATCAGCGCCGTGAGCGGCCGCACAAGCTCCGCCGTTTGAAACAATACGGTGTCGTCGACCGGCGCATCGCCGGCGGCGTTTCGAAATCCGGCCGAGAGCGCCGCGCCGCCGTTTACGTCGAACAGATAGGCCTGGGCGCCAGCGGCGCCGCGTTTGCGCAGGAGCGAGGGAATCAGTTCAGCCAGACTCCGCTGCACATTGTCCAGATCGACCCCGGCGTTGCGCGTCGTCGCCGGATAATCCGTGACCGGTTCCGGAGCCTGCGCGGACGCGCTGGCGGCGACAAGACCGAGCAATCCGGCGGCAAGCATGCGGGCGAGCCGGCGCGCGGGAGCGGAAAGGGAGGGCATCGAACAAAAGGGTTTCATGGTCCGACCTCTTGCCAGTGGGCCGCGGGCCTTCCGGTTGAATAGCAAAACTCCCGGAAAGGCCCTCAGCTTCCGGGCAGCGCCTCCCGCGGGGCGAAGTCTTCCGGTCGACTGCGACAGGCGGCGATGATGTCCGGGATTTGTTCGGGCCGCACGCCGCGCCAGAAAATCATCCAGGGGGCGACCCGTTGCAGGCCGTCGGCCAGGCGGGCGTACCAGCGATTGATGCTGTTCGAGACGCGCGACCGCCAGTACAGCGCAGGATGGCGGCGCGCCGCCCGTTCCCAGAGTTCCTGAGCCACGCCGACGCCGCGCGCCTGAGTATCGACCGCAAACTTGGACAGATACGCGCCTTGCGGGGTTTCTTCTATTAATATTGCGCCGGTGTAGTTTTCTTCCAGGTAGATCGCGCTGGCCCGATCGATGCACGACTCGTCGAGCAGTCGCTTGCGGAAGCTGGCCGTCAAGAGTCCCTTCAACCGCTCGCGGTCCAGAGCATAGGGCGGCGTCAATTCGAGGATGCGACTGCCGCGCCGGACTATCGTTCCGGCCCCTTTCACCGTGAATATCTCCTTCATGATATTAAAGGGCGAGGTTACCGAGATATGAATCGTATCGCTGCGGCGGGCCAGATCCAGCGCCGCCGACGCCAGGGCGCGATCTTCCCGCTCCACGCCATTTTGATCGGACTCATGCACATACAGAAGGTTCTGGCCATCCTCGCTTTTCAGGGCGCCGCGCATCCGAATCAGATGCACGCGCGCAGCCACGGCGGAGGCGAGAAATTCCAGGGCCGGCAAAAGCGTTTCCCCTTCCCAGACGAGCGTCGGCGCGGACCGCCGGCGCCGGGCGCTCTCGATAAAACGCGCGAGTTCTGCGCGATCCGCATCGGTAGCCTGACTGGCACGAAAGGCGGGACGCCACACGACTATGTCGGGCTCCTGGTCTTCAAGCGCCGCGAGCATGACGCTGGCGCGCGGGCCGCTCAGGAGGAGCGCCGGCAAGAGATCCAGACGCAATAAAAAACCGACGGCAAGCCCGAGCGCATCCGAGCCCGAACGGCAGGACTCTTCATCCGGACAGAGAATCGCAAAACAACTCGAGCGATCCGTGCGAAATTTGTTCAGGTAGAACTCGTACTCTTCGGAGCGACCAATACTGTCGAGAAAGAGCCGAATCGCATCGTCAATTAACATGGGCGTGCGGCTGGTATGGGAAGCGGCGCCAGAAAATCAAAACTATTTCAAGGGGTCGCCTATCGCGCTGGCGTCGCGCGGGTCGCGCGCGGGACATACCTCGGGCAGATAGTTTCGCAGATAAGAAATGCAGGCGCGCTTGGCTTCGTCCACGTAGAAGTCCTCAAGACTGGCGCGCTGGCGATACGCAAGGCGCAGAATCACGTCGACAATGCTGAAGGCGATGGCAAAGACCGCGTCGCGTCCCTCCCACGCCGGCAATACAAACCGATCCTCCAGGCCGGCGAGCGTGAGCCGGGCGAGCCGCGCGTCCAGCTCCGCCCCGACCTTGCGCAACTCCGGATCGCTTACCGTGTAACCGTAGACCAGGCGCGCAAAAGCCGGCTCCCCCTGGGTTGTGGCCACGCCCGCATCCACCAGACGCGATAGATACGCCCGCCAGGAATCAAAACTCTCCGCGTTCAGGGTCAGCGCCGCGCGAATCAGCTCTTCGCCGTGCAGGAGCCGAAGTCCGAGAAAGATCGCCTGGACATTCGGAAAAAAATGATAGGCCGAGGGGCGCGGGATGCCAGCGCGCTCGCACACGTCGGCAAAGCTGACGTCTTCAGGCGCCCGCTCGCGCAATAATTCCCGCGCGGACTCCAGCAGCCGGGTGCGACGATTGCGCCCCTCGCGACGGGTGAACTTATATCGGCGCGGCCCGAGGCCGGGCTCCAGCGACGCATCGACCAGACGCTCGTCCATTCCTTGCAGGCGCCCGGCGCAGCTCTGTCTGTCAATCGGCTTGCCGCGGACAGAGAAAAAAACTCGCCATAAGTCGAGTTATCAGACTGAGATAGCGACATAATTCGAACTTTCGACCCTATCCGTCATAAAGTTCATTTTTTTAATCAACAATTGTTGACTAAAGTGAAACCCCGAGCGGCACTGGCGCGAGACTCGAGCCCGCCATGTCCGCCACCGTCGACACTCCCTGCGTCCTCGCCATCGACCTCGGCACCTCGGGCTGCAAAAGCGCACTGTGCACCCTGGATGGACGCGTTCTCGCCTGGGCGGTTGAGGAAATCGAGTTGCTCATCGCCCCGGGCGGTCTGGCCGAGCAGCGTCCGGGCGACTGGTGGGGGGCGCTCGTAAAAAGCGCGCGTCAGGTGCTGCGCGAAACCGGGGTCGCACACGAACAAATTCGCGCCGTCTGCGCCTCGACCCAGGGCGAAGGCACCATTCCCGTGGATGCGCAGGGACGCGAGTTATCCAACGCCATCCTGTGGATGGATATGCGCGGCGCGCCGATGATCGCGGCCCGTGCGCGCGGCTGGATCAACGTGGCGGGCTACGACGCCTTCAAGTTGTGGCGCTGGATTCGACTCACCGGCGGCGCCCCGGCTCTGTCCGGCAAAGATCCCGCCGGTCATATGCTCTTTCTGCGCGAGACGCAGCCCGAGCTCTACCGCCGAACGCACAAATTTCTTAACGTACTTGATTACATCAACCTGCGCCTCACGGGGCGCATGGTTGCGACCGTGGATTCCATTCTGACGTCCTGGGTGACCGACAATCGCAACCCCGATCGGATTCGCTATCACGCCGGCCTGATCGCCGCGAGCGGCATTGATCCGGATAAGTTTCCCGAGATCGTGCGTAATACCGACGTGATCGGCGGGCTCAGTCGCGACGCGGCGGCCGACCTCGGCTTACCGGTCGGTCTTTCGGTCGTGGCCGGCGCCATCGATAATACGGCGGCCGCCATTGGTTCGGGCGCTATCGCCGACGGCGCTGCCCATCTGTACATCGGCACCTCGTCCTGGATCGCCGCGCACGTAAATCGCAAGAAGACCGATGTGAATGCCTCCGTTGCGGCGGTGCCCTGCGCCGTCCCGGGAAAATATCTGATGACGGCGATGCAAACCTCCGCGGGAGCGAACTTAAGCTACCTGAAGGACCGCATCCTGTACCACAAAGACGAGCTGTTGCGTGAAGAACATGCGCCGGACGTTTATAAGATTCTCGATCGGATCGCTGCGCGCACTCCGGTCGGCAGTCGCGGGCTGATCTATACGCCCTGGTTGTACGGCGAACGCACTCCCGTCGACGACCGGAGTTTGCGCGCGGGGCTCTTTAATCTCTCGCTGGAACACACTCGCGAGGATATCATTCGTGCGTTTCTCGAAGGCGTGGCGCTCAACACGCGTTGGATGCTGCGTCCCGTGGAAAAATTCCTGAACCGCAAACTGGATGCGCTCACGATCGTCGGCGGCGGCGGCGCCTCCGACGTCTGGTGCCGGATCTTCGCCGACGCGCTCGGCCTGCGCATTCGCCAGCTCGAGTCGCCCGTGCAGGCGAACGCCCTGGGCGCCGCCTCGATCGCGGGCGTTGGTCTGGGGCTGATCAGCTTCGCCGATGTCGCGCGCAGCGTGCGCTACCGGCGCGAATACGAACCCGATTTGCGCAGCGCCGCAATACTGCAGGAACGTTACGCTCGCTTTCTTGAGATTCACAAGCGCATGGCGCCGCTCTACCGCCGCTGGAACGCCGAGCCGCCGGGCGCGCTGGAGGAAAACCATGGGCCCCTTTGACGCTGTTAAACGGACGGTGGTTGAGGCGTGTCTGGATCTGGCCGGACGCGGCTATCTCGCCGGCATTGGCGGAAACGTCGCCCTGCGCGCCGGCGAAAACTGCTTCGCCGTCACGCCCTCTGCGGCGGATTATTACTCGATGAAGCCCGAGGACGTGGTCATTCTGGATCTTACGACGCTTGCCGTGCTGGAAGGCGAGCGCAGCCCTTCGGTGGAAAGCGCGCTGCACGCAAAACTGCTGCGCGCGCGACCGGATCTGAATGCAAGCGTGCACACGCACCAGCCGGTGGCCAGCGCCATGGCCCTGTTGAACCGGGCGATTCCACTGGAAGACCCTGAGGAGCGCGCGGCGCTCGGCGCTCAGGTCGCGATCACTCCCTACGGACCCTCCGGCACCGGAATGCTGGCGCGCGCGTTCGGCCGCACGTTGCGCGCCGACGTAAATGCGTATCTGCTGCGCAATCACGGCGTCGTTTGCGGCGGCGAGGACATGGCGCGTGCGATTCGCAACGTGGCGCTGGTCGAGCGCGCCGCGGCGCGTCATCTGGAACAGAATGTGCGCGCGCGCACACCCAAGGGCCTTGCAGCGACGCTGCGCGAACGCGTCCTTGCGAGCCTCCAGGCGGAACTCCGCGCCAGAATCCCCGCCGCGCATTCCGGCCGCATCGAAGTGCGCGCCAGACGCGCCCCGAACAACGTTATGAAAATCGAAAAACCAGGCAAACCCGCCCCCGTAGCAGCCAGCGCCGTATCGCAATGGCCCGACACGGACGACGTCTTTCGGCGCCTCAAGGCCCTGCTGAAACTGCCGCCGCGCGGCCTGAGACCGGAAAACCGCGCGCGCGTCATGGAATATTTTGAAACGCGGTGTCGCAAATCGCGCACGATCAGCGAAGAAGCGGCGCGCTACATTCCGGGCGGGGTGCAGCATAACCTCGCGTTTAACTATCCGTTTCCGCTCGCAATCAACCAGGCGCGGGGCGCGTACCTGCGCGACGTCGACGGGAATCAGTACATCGACTTTTTGCAGGCCGGCGGTCCCACGCTGCTCGGCTCTAACTACGAGCCGGTTCAAAAAAAAGTAATCGAGCTGATCAAAGACTGCGGTCCCGTCACAGGGCTATTGCACGAGTACGAGCATAAGCTCGCCGCCGAAGTCGGCCGACACATGACCGGAATTGAAATGTTTCGCATGCTGGGCTCCGGCACGGAAGGCGTGATGGCCGCTATTCGACTCGCGCGCGCCTACACCGGAAAAAAGCGCGTCGTAAAAATCGGCGGCGGCTATCACGGATGGAGCGATCAGATGGTCTACGGCATGCGCATCCCGGGCGCCGGCGCGCGCGAAGCGACCGGCATCCCCGCCGGCTGCCTGGACTATACGCAGGAGTGTTTTCCGAACGATATCGCCGCCTTAAAACGCAAGCTGCGCTTGAATCAGCTGCGCGGCGGCACGGCCGCCGTAATCGTTGAGCCCTTTGGACCGGAGAGCGGCACGCGGCCGATCTATTTCGAGTACAATCGCCAGGTGCGCGAGCTCTGCGATCAGTTCGGCGCGCTTTTGATATTCGACGAGGTGGTGACCGGCTTTCGCGCCGGGCTCGGCGGCGCTCAAGGTTACTTCGGCGTGCAACCGGATATTACCGTATTTGGCAAGTGCCTGACCGGGGGCTATCCGATGGCGGGCGGCATCGGCGGGCGACGCGAGATCATGATGTTGCTGGCGGGCGGCATCAGCGCCATGGGCAAACGCGCCTTTGTCGGCGGCACCCTTTCAGCCAATCCGCTATCGTGCGCGGCCGGCTATTTTTCGCTGCAGGCTATGGAACGCACCAACGCCGCCGTCAAAGCAGGCCAGGCGGGCGATCGCCTGACTCGCGGTCTTAAAGAGATTATCGAGCGGCGCGGGCTGCCCTACGTGGTTTACAACCAGGGTTCCATAGTGCATCTGCAAACTTCCGCTGTATTATTATTAAGTATGCGCAATCCAATTAAAGTATTGCGCGAAGCGAAAGAACGCAAACATGTTATGGAAGAAATGGGCGCCGCTTACACGGCGCATGGCCTGATCACATTGGCCGGCAGTCGCATCTACACCAGTCTGGCCGACACGGACGCCGTTATTGACCGGGCCCTGGATCGATTCGACGCGGTCTTCGCCCTGACCTGATGGCGAAGCAAACGGAAACGCACGGAGACGAAGATGCTGGCGCAAACAATTGACCGCACCCTGGTTGCTGACGCACGACGCACGGAGCTCAGCGAGTCGCTCACGCGCTTGCAACACAAGGGTCTTGTCACGGGCGACGGAGAAAGCCTGTCGCTGCGTATTCCTGGACGCGATTTGTTCATCTACGCCGCGCCCGTCGGCCAGGCGCGGTCGGGTCGGACCTTTACGCAGGAGACGCGGCTGTACGACTTCTCCGGTCAGCTCGCCCTGAACGAACCGCCGCCACGCGCCGATGCCGCCGAATTCGCCGGAATTCACGCCGCAGTATATCGCGCGAGGCCGGACGTCGGCGCAATTCTCTGGAATCGGCAGCCCTGGGGCGCAGCGCTGCACGCGGCGAGCGCGCCTATGCCAACGATCTTTGACGAGCAGGCCCGTCAGATGGGGCCCTCGGTCGAGCGCTTGCCGGCGGACGCGTTCGCCGGGGGCGCCGACGCTGGCGCTCGCGCACTCGCTGGCGGCGCCAACGCATTCCTGTTTCGCGGCGGCGTCCTGCTGCTGGGCATGACCCGCGAGCGCGTCGTGTTTACTGCAGAGCTTCTGGAAAAATGCGCGCGCGCCTATCTGCTGGCGCTGGCGGCCGGAGAGCCGGTCGGACGCATTCCGCTGTACGTGCGTGTAATTGCACATCGTCGTCTCTTAAAAGACGAACGGCGTTCCGCCGCATGTTATGCACGCGGCGAAATCCCGAGCGGATTTACCGCCTACTGAATCGTTGACGCGCTCTGCGCGAAGCGTTGAAACTCTTGCCTGGAGCGCGAATATGGACGCAAGTCGGTTGAATCGAAAGTATCGTTGGGTCGTACTGGCTGTCTTTATGGGCGTAGCCGGGGTGAACCAAACCCTGTGGCTGAACTTTGCGCCTCTGTTAAGTCAAATTCAGCGGCGCTACGACGCGAGCGAGCTTCTGGCCAGCCTGCTCGTCCTGTGCTTTCCGTTGCTGTATGTCGTGTTATCGATGCCGGCCGGGGCAATGACCGATCGGCGCGGCTATCGTTTTACGGTGAACCTCGGCTCGCTCATCATGACGGCCTTCGCCTGTGTGCGTATTTTTGACGCCAGCTTCTGGACCCTGCTCGCCGGTCAAATTGGCATTGCCGTCGCACAGCCCTTCATAATGAACGGGATCACCAAGCTTGCCGCCGACTGGTTTCGCGAAGACCAGCGCGCAATCGCCGCCGGCCTGGGCGCCGCGGGCATGTTTATTGGCATGGCGTTCGGCCTGGCCCTGACCCCGGCGCTGGTCGCCGCGCTTGGACTGCAGACGGCGATGATCGTCTTCGCCGCAATCACGGCCGGGCTTACGGCGGCATTTTTGTTGTTGGCGCGCGAGAATTTCCCGGCCGACGCAGAACATCTGCGGGCCGCACGCTCTTTCACCGCGTTTGAGGAGTTTCGCCATCTGCTGCGCAATCGTGCGCTGGTGCAGGTGATCCTGCTCGCTTTTCTCGCGCTGGGCTATTTTAACGGACTTACAACCTGGCTGGAGTTGATCCTCGCGGAAAAAGGCGTGAGCTCGGAAGACGCGGGACTCATCGGCGGCGCGTTGATTCTGGGCGGCATTCTGGGTTCCTTCGCGCTGCCCGCGCTCTCGGACAAAATTCAAAGACGCAAACCGTTTCTTACATTCTGTGCGCTGGCAGGTCTCGCCCTTACTTACCCGCTCTGTACCAGCGCCAACCTGACGACGCTGTATCTCTCCGGCGCGCTGCTTGGATTTTTCTTTTTGCCTGGCTACGCTCTGCTCCTGGCGATGTCGGAAGAACTCGCGGGCGCGGAGCGCGCGGGCGGCGCGGCCGGGGCGCTTATGCTGGCGGGCAATCTGGGCGGCGTAGTCGTAGTTCTGGCGATGGAAGCGGTCAAGAGCGATCAAAGCGGTTGGACTCCCGCTATTTATCTATTACTGGGTCTGTTGGCGGCGACGCTGGCGTTGGCCCTGAGCGCGCGGGAAAGCTTCGGTTATCGACCGTCGGGTTAACGATTCAGAAAATCCGGATCAAACAGCGCATCCGCCGGCGATACCCGGCTATCAATCGTGTAAAACTCCAGGCGCGAAATGGAACCGTTGTCCAGATCCAGCGCTTCCGTCATGCCTGGCATGATGGGCGCCTCGGATCTTTCCGTCGCTTTGTTTAACACCTGCGCATCGTAGTGGTAGTGCATCGTTTTAAAGAGCACGTCGTCGAGATCGAAATAATCCGCGCGCAGCGGTCGGAATTCGACCGCCGGATCGCAAATCACAATCATCCTACGATATCGACTTTCAAAAATTGGAGACACGACGATGCGTAACAGCTCCGTCGGCCGGGACGCTGCGCTTGCAGGCGGCCGGCCCGCTTCGCGTAGAGCGTTCAACTCCGAGTCGGCGGCGGGGCGAAAGGTCCGGGCCTCGCGACCGCTGTAGTTATCCTGTAAGGGATAGCCGCTGAGATCGATATAGGAAAAACCCGTTCCAAACAAACGCTCGTATTTTTCAAAGTCGCGGCGGCGCGAAAGGGAATTACGGCGCGCATCCCAGAACCAGATTTCTTCGCCGTCGCCGCGAAACAAGAGCTTCGCTTCCAGGCCGCGCCGACGACTTGAAAACTGATACACCATTTCCGCCTCGCCTTCGCGTTCGCGCCGGTGCAGCGTAAAATCCCATTGAGCGGAACGTCCGTCTTTTAAGACGAATGACAGGCTGCCGGTAAGCAGGCCAGCCGGCAGCCGCAGCACGCTATCAGCGCGCGAAACCATTTCCTGCACAGGCATCGCGCTCAGCCCGGCCGATGCCGGCGGCTGGTCGGCGGCTGCGTCAGGCGACTGAGCCGAACCGCTGCGCCAGGCGACTGAGGCGCCAAGCAGTCCGAGCGTCGCAAAGAATATTCGGAGAAAACTTCCCATTGCCCGCGCGATCGCCGCGCCTTTCTACTGTCGGTAGAACCGGCCGGCGGCCCGAGCCCCGGAGCGCCCCGGAAAAAGGGTGCCGGCGTGGCCCGCCTTCGCGGCACGGTCGACTGATGGACTTAAAAAATAAAGTGGTTCTCGTGACCGGCTCAGCCGGCGGGCTCGGCCGCGCCATGCTGGAAGCCTTTGGCCAGCGCGGCGCGATATGCGTCGTTGCAGACATCAATCGCGAGGGCGTGGATCGCACCGCCGCCGAACTCGGCGTGCACGGCGTAGACGCGCGCGGGTACGTATGCGACGTGAGCCAGGAAGCGAGCGTCATAAGTCTGTACGAATCCATTCGCAAGGATCTGGGCCGGATCGACGTGGCGGTTCTGAACGCGGGCATTCTCCGCGACGGTCTGTTGATTCGCGTCGACCGCGAAACCGGTCGCATCAAGGGCAAGCTCAGCCTGGAACAATGGCAAAGCGTGATCGATGTGAATCTTACCGGAGTATTTCTGACGGGTCGCGAAGCGGCCGCCCACATGGCGGAACTGGGCAATGGCGGCGTAATTATTCCGATTTCTTCCGTGGCGCGTCATGGCAATCCCGGTCAGACCAATTATTCCGCCGCCAAGGCCGGCGTCGCGGCCCTCGCCAAACTCTGGGCGGAAGAGCTGTCGCGATTCCGGATTCGCTGCGCCGCCATTGCGCCCGGATTTATCGCAACCGAGATGGTGCTTAAAGACATGAATCAGAAGGCCCTTGATCTATGGAAAGAACGCATTCCGATCGGCCGGCTGGGTGAGCCGGCGGAGATTGCGCATACCGCAGTTTATATTGCCGAAAACGATCTGGTTAACGGCGTAACTCTGGACATCACCGGCGGCGTCAAGATTTGACGCGCTGGATTCCGCACATTATATGTTTGACGCTGGCGCAGGTAACGCAGTTTGCTTGCGCTGCACTGCATTGGCGCATTCGTTGCGCCCGATCAAAATTTTCGAGGGACCCATGAGACAAACGCTTTGTGCTCTCAAGACCGTGGTCGCGTTAGCCCTGCTTGGCTTCGCAACAACGGCGCTCAGCGCAGATACGCTGCGACTGAATCTCGGCTTCTGGCCGGGCGATCTGGAACCGGAATTGCAAGGCCGCTACCAGAAAGACGACCTGATCCAGGGCGCGGCTTTTTATCGCTATAACCTGGACTGGACGGATCAGCAAACCTACACGGTCTATCCGCTCGGCCTGCAATTCCTGCGCGCCGTGGGCCCGGGCAAGCTTGTGCTTGGCGCAAACTATGTCCGCTACCAACCGGATTACAAATACAACGGTCTGGGCGCGGTTTTCCTGAGTCAGGTTGCGCTTAAGAACTACGTAACCAGCGACTGGGAAGCCGACGCCGGATATCAGATTCCGGTACTGAACAACCAGATTCTGATTACGCCCAAACTGGGCTATCGCCGCCATTTTCAGGAATTCGATTACGAGGAACTGACGCTGGGCGACGGAACCTTTATCATTAACGGCCCCAGCCCCTTCCAGTCGACCGCAGGCGGTCTGTACGCCGGCCTCGGCCTGCAGGTGTATGTCACTTCGGAACTCTCGCTCATCTTTGACTATGTGCAGAGCGCAGGTTTCTGGACCGGCAGCATGAATCAGGAACGAGTCACAGCGGGTTCCGTAAGCGGCGCCGGCTTTATCTCGTTTGAGCGCGCCGAGTCGAGCTACGAGATCAGCATTCAGCGTTACGCCCTGGGCGTGCAATACGATGTGCAAAAAAACCTGCACCTGCAGGTGGGCGTGCGCGAAGAGAAACTGGCGCAGTCGTATCCGGACTACTTTGGTCTGCCGATCGTGGTGAGCGGCGCCGGTTCCGCACTCAACGCAAGCCTCACGGAGTACCTGACCGACCTGTTCATCTGGGAAGGCACGGAGACTTCGACGAAAGGATTCGTTTATTTCTCGCTTTCCTACGATCTGGACATCTGATTCAGTCGAGTCGATCGCGGCGCGCCCGATCAAATTCCGATCGGGCCGCTCGCCGGAAGGGGGCCGCCGGGCCCCTTTTTTTGCGTCTGGCGCGAGTCAGTCCCCTTCGCCCGGGTGCGTCAACTGGCGCCGGAGTCGCCCCAGATAGTCGCCCCACTCCAGCGGCAACATGTTCTTCTTCCGATTATTGCAATCTTTGCAGCACGGCACGAGGTTGCTTTTGGTCGATCGACCGCCCCGCGAAAGCGGCGTAAGATGATCCATAGTCAGATCTTGCGGCGGAAACTTGCGCCCGCAATAGTAGCAGAGTCCGGAACTGCGCTTGCGCTTCCACCACGCAGAATCGCGCAATTCGCGCGCTTTGTCTTTTTCCCGCCGTAATAGCGACGTATCGATGGGAAAGGGCGCCGGATCAAACGGAGGCGGCGCGGGCGATTCGCTCGCCGCGCGCGCACCCGCATCAGAGTCGTCCGGTGCGGACTTCTTCATGGGTGTCGCGATACCATTTCATGAGATCAGTCATGGAAAGTATGCCGTGTAAGAAGCGGTCTTGAATCACCGCGAGCGTCCGCGTCTTATTCGAGACCATCACATTCAGCGCCTCGCGCAACTTCGACCCGGGCGCCACGCTGAGAAATTCCTTATCCTTTACCAGTTCGCCGACTTTCAGTCGCAGATAGTCGCGCTCCGCATCAAAGGTTTCTTCGTATCCCAGCCGCAACAGATCGTGCGCTGTGACCATATTGAAGGGCTGTCCGTCTTTTACCACGAGCAGACCGAGAAAGCCGTTTTCGAGAATCAGACGGGCCGCTTTTGCAGAAAGCTCGTTGTAGTCCACAGTCACGACGTCGCGCGTCATCACGTCGTCGACTTTCGCCTCCAGCATGCGCTGCGTGCGTTCCAGCAGACGGGCTTTAAGTTCGTCGGTTCCAGTGCTCATTTTGATTAACCGTCCAGAAGGAATTTTAATATGCCGCGCTTCACCAATTCGCGATTGATCCGCTGCTGAACGCGCATGCGAACATTGGCCGCAACTTCTTCGAGAAACTCAATGTGGCGCGCGTCTTTGCGTCCGTATTTGTCCAGGCGAATGGGCGGAAGAAAAATTATCTTCCACTTCACCGGCAGCGGAATCAAATTCAGCGGCAGGGGAATTTTGTAGCCCCACGATTTTTCGAACCAATCGATCGTGCCGAGGTTCAGGTGCGACTCTTCCGCGCCAATGACGCAGGTCGGAATGATTGGCGCGTTAGCCATGACGGCCAGCGAAACGAAGCCCGGATTAAAGTCCTGTAACTGATACATTTGACTGCTGGGCTTGAAGTTGCCGCTCTCCGCTTCCGGAAACAACAACATCAGATTATTGCGCCGCAGAATGCGTATGGCCAGTTTGAAATCTTGCGGAATAAACGCCATGCGCTGGGAAAGATAGGCCAGCAACGGGGTGCGGTGCCAGTAGTTATGGCTCATGGTGCGCGGGATGCGGCGCGCGCCCTTGAGCAGCTCGTTTTGCACGGCGAGAGCGTCCCAGCCGAGAACGCCGCTGTGGTTCGGAATCACCAGCGCCGGTCCCCGCCGGGGAATATGCTCCAGACCTTCCGTTTCCAGACGGGTGTAGTCCTTGAGCCAGTCCAGAAACGCGTGCGGCGCCTTCCGGAGGATTGAGTATTCCAGGGATTTCCCGCGAAACTCATCTTCCCGCGGCGACTCAAAGTATTTTTTAAAACCCACGTTCGATTCCCTGATCGGACCGTCGCCTGCGCCGGCGCCCCGGGCCTCCCCGGTGGGCGCGCCGGCCGGTGCAACCGCCGGCGCGTATTTTCAAGCGCGCGCGCCGGCCTGTCAAGCAATGGCTACGCCGCGCCCGAGCGACCGGCGGGAAATTCGCGGTCCTTTCCGTTTTCCCAGAAGCTGAAACAGATCCGCCGCACGCTCCCGCCGTCCGCCCCGAGGATCAAGGGGAGTCGCTTGCGCACGGGCCCGGGCACGCCCGCCTGCTGCAGCAGGTCGGAAACGAGCGCCGAACCGCCGCCAGCCAACGCCCCGCGCAGACCCGGTCGGAATGCTGCGACGGATTCGCCGGGTTCCAGATTGTATTCGCGTTCGATGCCATTGTATCGGACGCACACCCCGGGCGACCGCCCCGTCGAGGGCGCGGTCTCAGGCGGCGCAAGTGCGCGCGCGTCCGCGCGAAAGAGCCAGATCGGTCCGCGCGCATCCGACCAGAGGCGCCACTCCGGGCGTTCGTAGCGCAAGCAAGCCTGGCCCGACCCGGCGATGCGCCGATCCAATTCCGCCAGGGTGCGTTGATCGGTCGGCGCGAGCCCCAGGCGCCGCAGGCCTGCGTCCAGGCTGCGTTTGAGATCTTCGGCAACCACGCCGAACAACAGGCGGCGATCGATATAAAGGTGATCCAGCTTCCCCGCGCCGGGCGCTACAGGACCAGCGGCGCGCCCGGCCGCGCCCAGGCGCGCCAGGGCGGCCAGATCCAGGTCCGAGCGGCCGTGAAAGTTGCGCCAGAGTTTGACGGGATCCAGGCCCTCCCGCAATAGTTCCGACGCCGGGCCGGCGCGCAGACGATTGCGCAAATACACGTCGTTTTGATTGCTCGGATCTTCGACAAAATCCTGCCCGCCGGCGGCCAATAGAGCGCGGATCGTCGCGGAATCCAAAAAGACCAGCGGGCGCAGCGTCCACACGCGCTCCACCTGACCGAACACCGGCAGCGTCGCAAGCGCGGCTTCACCGCCGCCGCGAATCAGATGAATCAGTATGCTCTCCAGGTAGTCGTTGGCATGATGGGCCGTGGCCGCGCAGGCCGCAGTAAACGGCGCAAGCAGTCGCGCGAGCGCACGATAGCGCAGACGGCGCCCCGCCGCTTCCACGCCAAGTCCAGTGCGTCGAGCGAAACGCGCCACGTCGGCTTTTTCATAATAGAATGGCAAATCCAGCGCGCGCGCCAGGTCGCCAGTGAACTCAAGATCGCGATTCGCGCTGTCGCGCAAACCGTGGTGCAGATGAAACACAAGCGGCGCGCGCTTCAGCGCTCCCGCCTGGAACGCAGCTGCGTATACGCGAAGGAGAAAAACGGAATCCGCGCCGCCGGAGACTGCGAGGGCGTACTGCACCTGCGGCGCAATACACCCGGCGGGCGCGCGCGCCAGATATTCGGCTAACCAATCCACGGCGAAAAACAATAGTTGCAAATGGCGGGGCCCATCCGTCAACTCACGCCCATGTCAACTCGGCGAGGAATGCACTGGGTCGGAGTCCTGCTGGTCGGCGTCGGGCTCGGAGCTGGCCGGCTGGATGCCGCCAGCGCCGATGATATCCTGGGCGAGTGGACCACCCAGGAAGGGAAAGCCCGCGTGTTGATTTATCGCTGCGAACGCGATCAGTACTGCGGCAAGGTCGTCTGGTTGCGCGAGGCGACGTACGGCGCGGAGGATCCCGAAGCCGGTCAGCCGATCCGGGATCGCTGGAATCCCGATCCGGAAAAACGAGCGCGATCCCTGCAGGGACTCAACGTTCTGCTGGGATTTCGCTTCGACGGGCGTCGCTGGGATTCCGGCCGCATCTACAATCCCGAAGAGGGTCGCACCTACAGCTGCGTGCTTGAACTGGAAGGCCCCGCACGCCTGAAAGTGCGCGGCTATGTCGGCGTAACCATGCTCGGCCGCACCGTGCACTGGACGCGCGCCGCAAGTCCGGCCCGATGAGGCGCTGCGCAAAAAAATAGCGCAATGCACCGCACGATAAAAAATCGCGCTAAAAAACTCAAACAATAGTTGCCTGGGCCCCGGTCAAAATAGTAGTTAGATAAAAATTTCGCATCCCTCTGAGAGAAGAAGAAGGAGTCTGGAATGAAAAAATTAGCAATTGTTTCCGCAATGGCGCTTGGATTGATGCTGCTTGCAGCGCCGGCCCACGCTCAGAACGCCGACGCGATCGCCGGCAACTGGACCACCCAGGGCGGCAACTCGGTCATCAGCATTTTCAAATGCGGCGAAAAGTATTGCGGTCGCATCATCTCGCTGAAAGAACCGAACTATCCGGCAAACGACGCAGAGGCGGGTAAACCGAAGCGTGACCGTAACAACCCGGACCCGAACAAACAAAACCGTCCCATTATCGGACTGAATCTGGTGTGGGGCTTCTCCCACGGCGGCGGCAACGAGTGGACGGGCGGCAACATCTACGATCCGGAAAGCGGCAAGACTTACTATTGCACGCTGACGCTTGAGTCGAACAATCGACTCAAGGTGCGCGGCTCCCTGGACCGTTGGGGGCTGGCGGGACGCACGGTGCACTGGACGCGCTGACCGCTCACGCGACGCGCGCATCATCAGGCGCACTTGCTCTGAAGCCCCCGGCCCTCCGGGGGCTTTTTTGTTTAAGAAGCCGCCGCCCGGGCCGACGAATTTAAGAGAGGCGTCTGCGAAACGTGAACCGCTCAAGCTCAAACCGCCGACTGCCTCCCCGCTACGCGGCGCCGCGGCGGCGAGCGGCGCTCTTGCGACTCGCCCTGGCCGCCGGGCTTGCGTGCGCCTTCGCCGTGCAAAGCCGGGCGGAACCGACCGGGAAAGCGGACCTGGACGGCGCCGTTTATCTCGCCCCGGCGCATCCCGACTACTTCCCGGTCGCGCTGCGGGTGCGTCTCGAAGTGCGCGACAATCGCCTGTATGGCCTCGCGCGGCCGGCGCATCGGCCCGGCGCGCCGGAACGGCAAATTCTCGCAGATTTTGTCGAAGAACGCGGGGAGTTCGTGCTGGGTCGGCTCTACGCGAGCGCCCGGGAGCGCCAGTTCCGTGCGCGCATCTGGCAGCGCGACGAACGTTTGCTGGTGCGGGTCTACGACGACTACAACTATCGCACCCTTGAGTTCCAACCCGCGCCCTGAGGGATTCGGTTTTTTCTTTGCTCGCGGCGTACGCTTCGCCAGAGTTGCTCTCATGTCCGCGCTCCGGCGATTGGCCGCACTCATACGAGAAGACTTCCTGTGTCTGTGGCCGGGCGGCGGGGCCCCCCTCAATCGCGAGGCGCTGCTGCGCCTGTTGCTGTATGTGTGTTTCCTGACTCTGGTTGTCCGCCTGGCGTGGCCCCTCGCCGACTCCGGCTGGAACCGCTCCGGGCCGGCGGCGCCGCTCCCCCGCGCGCCGCAAGACCAGCGTGCGCCCGTTGACCGCGCTCCGGCGGAGCCGGACGTTCAAATCGAAGATCCGGTTAACATCTGAGTTCTCAAGCGAGCCCGTCCGTGCGCCACGATTTGAAGCATTTCCACTTCTATGAACTCGAGTGCGAAACCATGGCCTACGATTGGGGCCGCTCCGGACCCGAGGCCCTCCTCCACCAACTGGCCGTCGCGCGCGGCGCAGCGAGCAAAGCGGAGACCCCGGCCGCGGAACTGTGGATGGGCGCGCACCCCAAAGCGCCCGCGCGGCTGCCGCAGCGCCAGGCGCGCTCCCTGGCCGACCTCATCGCCGAAGATCCGGTGCATTTTCTGGGGCCCGAACTGAGCCAGCGCGGCGTCACCTCGCTGCCATTTTTGTTCAAGGTGCTGGACGCCGCCGAGCCGCTTTCCATTCAAGCGCATCCGGACAAGGCGCTGGCGGAACTGCTGCACGCACGCGATCCCGCGAACTACCCCGACGACAATCACAAGCCCGAACTCGCCATCTGCCTGAATGGCATGACGGCGCTCTGCGGATTTCGGCCGGTGCGCGAAATTGAGGAGTTTTTGCGCACACGGCCCGAGCTGCGAGGGCTTACGTCCGCCAGCGGAGCGATTTACGAAGGCGACCGGGCGTATCGCGCCGGCGGCGAGGACGGCAGTCCGGCGGCGCGCGCCTGGATCAAAGAACGCTATGGCCGGCTGATGCGTTCCAGTCCGCACGAGATTCAGGAGGCAGTACGCTCCCTGCGCTTGCGAGTGGAGACGCTCTGGGAAGAAAGCGAACTGCCGGAAGCGGAACGTTTGTTTTTGCGACTGGTCCGACGCTTTGGCGAACGCGATCCGGGGCTATTCTGCGTCTACTTTCTCAACTATATCGAACTGGCGCCGGGCGAAGCCTTATTTCTTGGACCCAACGAGCCGCACGCGTATCTGAGCGGCGCGATTCTCGAATGTATGGCGGCCTCGGATAACGTGGTCCGCGCCGGGCTGACGACCAAGTTCGTCGATGTCGAAACCCTGGTGGAAATGTTGCACTACGGTTCGGGCCGCCCGCGCAGCCTGCATCCTGAACCGATCGCACAGGGCGTGTCGCGCTATCGCACGCCGGCCCGGGAGTTTGAGGTGCGCCGCCTGGACCTGAGCCAGCCCCTGCGCCTGGCGGGCGTTTCGCGCCCTGCAATATTGATCGGACTGGATGACGGCTTTCGCCTGGAGGCGGCCGACGCGGACGCGGTGCTCGACGGCGCGGATGTGCCGCGCGGCGCGCCCGTCTTGTTGCCCGGCGATCTCGCCAGCCGCGGACTGGAAGTGCGCTTGAGCGCCCGCCAGCCCCATACGCTCTACCTGGCGACGATCTCCCCCGAGTTCTGAAAAAGCTTGAAACTCTCCGGCCCCGCTGACACCGTGTCAGCAAAAAAGAACGGCCGCAGGCCGTCGGGAAGGCGTTTCGTGGACGAGACTCAGGTGCCAAACTACATCCTCTTTGCCATACCGGTCTTTTTCCTGCTGATCGGCATTGAGCTGCTCTATGCGAAGCTCACGGGCAAAGACTACTACCGTCTGAACGATTCGGTCAACGATTTGAGCCTGGGCTCGATCCAGCAGCTGGTCATGCTGACCCTGCGCGCCAGCGTCCTGACGGGCTACTTCGCACTCTATGGCTGGATCTGGCAGAACTATCGATTCTTCAGCTTCGAACTCGACAGCATCCTCGGCTGGGTAGTCGGTTTCTTGTTGGTGGACCTGCAATACTACTGGTTTCACCGCAAGAGTCACGAGGTGGCGCTGATCTGGGGCTCCCACGAACCCCATCATTCCAGCGAAGAATATAACCTCGCGGTCGCCCTGCGTCAGGGCGCCCTGCAACCGGTCCTCAGCTGGCCCTTTTACCTGCCGATCGCCCTGCTCGGCATCCACCCGATCGTGTTTTTTACCTGCAGCCAGTTTAACACGATCTATCAGTTCTGGATTCACACGCGCGCGATCGGCCGCCTGGGTTTTCTCGAATGGTTCATGAACACGCCGTCCCATCATCGCGTACATCATGGCGTAAATCCCAAATATATTGATAAGAACTACGCAGGCGTCTTTATCATCTGGGATCGGATGTTCGGCACCTTTCAAAAGGAAGAGGAAGAACCGGTCTACGGTACGGTGGAGCCGCTCGGCACCTGGAATCCGATCCGCGCGAATTATCGCTACTGGGCGAAGGTCTTCTCGCTGGCCCGCCGCGCGCCGCGCTTTATCGACAAGATCCAGATCTGGTTTCGCTCGCCCGAGTGGCTGCCGGAAGGCCTGGGTCCCCAACGCCCGATACCCGAAATCACCCGCAACGAACAGGTGCGTTACAACCCGCCGCTGGCCCGCGGCCTGGGTTGGTACATCTTTGGCCAGTTTGTCATCGTCATTGCGATCAGCGTCAGTGCGCTCATGCTCGGCCCGGCGATCATTACGCCCACGGGACTCTTCCTTTCCGCACTCGGCCTGCTCGGCTTTGTTGTGCTCGGCGGACTTATGGAGCGGAAGGCCTGGGCGCAGCGCCTGGAACCGATCCGACTGGCAGCCACCATCGCGTTGGGCGCCTGGGTCTTTGCCGCACGCGGACTCGTCTTCGAGGCGGCGCTCCCGCTTACGGTTCTCGGACTGGCGGCGCTGGTCTGGTTTTTCCGGCAGCCGCTGGCGCCGGCGACGGCCGCACCTGCGACCGCGCGCGCCGCTTGAGTCAGGGGCGCCGGCGACCGGAGCACACTCCGGCCGTCCGGCGCCGCGCGGGCCCCTCTCCCCCGGGTCAAATTTCGTTTGACAAAACCGCCCCGAATTGCCATCTCCGGAGGCAGGCATGTGACATAATCCGACCGATGGGCGCATTGCGACTCGGCAGCGGAGAACCGACCGGGGCATGCCCCCCGGCAAAAACGAGGTAAATGGTGGCGAGTCCGGGTCTTTACTTGAACGAGAAAAAAACCAGACCGATCGAAGCGCATCGGCCGGCGTTGAGCAAGCAGGAACTGGAATCGGTCCTCAACTGCCTCATCGAAGATCGCCTGGGACAGGGCGATGTAACTCGCCGATTTGAGCGCAGCTTTGCTAACGCTTTTGGCTACAAGCACGCCCTTGCGCTGAATTCTCTGGCAAGCGCCTACCATCTCGCATTTCTCGCCCTCGATATCCAGGCGGACGACGTCGTACTGATGAGCGCGCTCGCGCCCGTGCAGGCCCATGACGGCGTGCGCTACGCAGGCGGCCGCGTCGCGCTCATCGACGTCGCGCGCAGCTCCTTTTTTCCGGACGCCGAAAAGCTGTTGGCGCGCGCCGATGAACTCGTCGCCGAAAGCGCTCCGGTCGCCGACGCAGCGGCCGAACCGCGCAAACGCCAGATCTATTTTGTGCTCGATCACGCCTTTGGCGCAGCCTCCAACGCGCCGGTCGCGGCGCTCCAGGCGCGCGGCGTACGCATAGTGGAAGACTTCACCGGCCTCGTGGGTTCCGACCAGAACGGCGAGTATTTCGGCAAGAGCGGCGAGATCTCCGTGTGCGGGATGAGCGAATACGATCTGCTCACCGTTGGAAACGGCGCCATTGCGATTACTCAGGATCCGCGCCTCTACAAAAGAATGCACGCCCTGCGCTACGGCGCCAAACGCTCCGAAGGTTCCATCGCCTACGATTACCGGTTAGGCGATTTTCAGGCGGCAATGGGCGTGGATCAACTGTCGCGCCTGGGCGTAACGCTGGCCCGCAGGAAAAAAATCGGTCAGAAGTATCTGGAGACTTTGCGCACCACCAATCACGAAACCTACTTTCGCAGTCCTGGCGTGGACGCGTATTTGCGCTTTCCCGTAGTGGTGAACAAGAGTCACGACGAAGTGCTGCGCTACTTCGCAGCCCTGCAAATCGGCGTCGATCGCGCCGTCGACGCGCCGTTGCACCATTTGCTGGGCCTGCCCCGTCTGGAGTTTCCGAACTCGGAGCGCATCTATCAGAAATCCGTGGCGATCCCGCTGTATCCGCCGCTCACCGCGAACAACGTCGAGCGCATCGCTTCCTCGCTGCGCGGCCTGATCTGAGGAGGATCTGATGAGCGGCGCAACACGACTGGTTATCGTCGCTCTCGTGTGTTTCGCGACGCAGGGCGCGGCGCTTTCCGCACAGGAAGCTGATGATCCGGTCGGCGGCTTCGAAGAAATACTCCGAAACGTAGCCCGTGCGGCGGAACTGCGCGCTGGCGTGGAACGCGAAGGCGCAGCGTCCAACCAGGGCGCGGAATTCCGCAATCGCGCAGCAGGCGCCGGGCGCGATACGCGCGGCGAACCGCGGCAGTTTTCGAACAACGCGCCCAGTTCCGGCGGCGACGGCGTTCCATCGGGCGCGCCCGCCGCTTCCCAGGGCGCTTCCCAGCCGCGCCCGGACTGGCCCGCGCGCACTCTGTCTCTCGCCGTCACTCTCGGCGACGGGCGCATTGTCCGCGGTCGTACGCGCATTCAGGCGCCGGATCGGCTGGCGCTGGTGCACACGGTCGAGGGCGTGCGCTACGAAAAGATCGTCGCGCTGACTGACATTCGCAGCATCGAGGTGAAACGCTGGCGCGGCCGCCAGGTGCGCGCCACGCGCGACGGCGCCGTATTCCAGTTTGATGTGGACCGCGTGGCGATTACTCTCGCGGACGGGGGCGTGCTCTTGCGCGACGGCCCGCTGCCGCCCTTTTTTCTGCAGTTTGACATTAACAATCAACACGGTCAGGTTCGTTTTTTCACATTCTGGCTCGATTTGCAAAAAGCCGACGGGCGGTGGTACACCGGCATTGAGGGCCCGGCCACCGGCGAACGCGTGGTTGGCCATGCGGACGTAATTAAACGCATCAGCTTCGATCGCGAGTCAGCGAATTAATTGAATTTACCGGAATTCCCGGGAGCTCAGTCTGACCGCGGCGCATGAGAATTTTATGCATCCGTCACGGCCGACCGGCCATGCGTTACGCGGATTCGCTCTGGCAGGTGCTGCGCGCCGGCCGACTTAACGAGCTGCTCGATCAGTACGACGAAACCGGTCTCTTGCGCATCTGGAACCGGCGGCGGGTAAAAACGCGTATTACGGCGCCAGCGATTTCTTCCGATCTCAAGCGCGCCGTCGAAACCGCAGCGCTCTTCACCGGCGCGCCCGCTCAGGCGATTGAAACTTCGCCGCTTTTTCGCGAAACCCCGCTCGCCCGCTTTCGCGCCGAAAATCTGCGCCTGCCCTTAATTGCGCTGCTCGCGCTCGTCCGATTCGGCTGGTTTACGGGTTGGATGCAGTGCGGCGAAGGCCGCCGGGAAACGCTGGCGCGCGTGCGCCGCGCGGCGGATGAACTCGAACGCCGCGCACTGCGGGATCGCGAAATCGCGCTGTTTTCGCACGGTTTTTTTCTGTGGCTGCTGAGCCGCGAGCTCTGCGCCCGCGGCTGGGTTACGGAGAAACGCGGCCCCTTTCGATATCTCGAAACGGCGGAATTCCGACCGGCCGACCTTGCGCTTACAGAGCGACGCCTTCTTCAACAAACTCGCCCGAGCGGAGCTGACGGTACGTCTTGAGCACCCGGCGCCAGTATTCCTCGTCATAGATTCCGCGGCGCACTGCGTTTGGACCGGCGTTGTAGGCCAGCGTGGCGAGGCGCGGCTCGTTCATATCGAGAATCAGCAGATTGATGTAATCCACGCCGCGGGCCACGTTTACTTCCGCCTGGAACAGATCGTTGCGGCTGGTGCGCGCGCCGGTTTTCCCATCCATCCACGCAACCGTGCTGTGTTTAAGCTGCATATAACCGAGCGCATCCGACCGGGAACGAGCGCGCGGGTCGAAAGAGGATTCCACGCGAATAAAAGCGGTGAGCAGATAGGCCTTGTGGATCGGGCGGCCGTCGATGCGCATGGAGGCTGGAATCTCCAGACGCTCGGATTCCCGCAATATGGCGGCCAGCACGCGTTCGCGCTCGGCCGGGCTGGCGCGGGGCGGATCGAAGGCGTCGATAAAGTCGGAAATGCGCGCCCGGGTTTCCGCGGGGTCCGGTCGGTCCAGAAGGTCGACCCGAACCATGAATACGGTGGCAAGGGCCAAAGCCGGTATCAGGATGCGCTTTTTGAGCAACAGGCTGGAGATTCGCAGGCCGGATGCGGGCCCGGCAATGCGGACTGTGTTTCCAATTTCTTTCCAATCTACCATGACTCCCCTCCATTTCGGGCGGCCTGGCCTCCCGGATGCGGCCTGTGTATCTTTACGGCTCTCTAGCTCGCGCCTTTATAGTGCAGCGCGCCATGAAAATCCATGATTTTTTGCACCGCACCAGAGTCGAGTAGAAAGCGGCCCGGGATTCGAAATCGAGTTGCCGAAATTCGGCCCCGCCGTTTATTTCCAATTATTCCTATCGAATTGATAGGAATAGGAGTAGATACAATGGCACTGCGTTTGGGCGACATCGCCCCGGATTTTGCGGCCGAAACGACAGACGGGCCGATTCGGTTTCATGAATGGCTGGAAGGCAAATGGGCGATTCTATTCTCCCACCCGGCGGACTACACGCCGGTCTGCACAACCGAGCTGGGGACTGTGGCCCGGATCAAGCCGGAGTTCGACCGGCGCGGCGTGAAGGTCATCGGTCTTTCCGTCGACCCGCTGGACAAACACCGCGGTTGGATTAACGACATTAACGAAACCCAGGGCGCCACAGTGAACTTTCCGATGATCGCCGACGACGACAAGAAGGTCGCCACCCTCTACGACATGATCCATCCGAACGCGCTCGATAACATGACGGTGCGCTCCGTGTTCGTGATCGGTCCGGACAAAAAGATCAAACTGACGTTGACGTATCCGGCGGCTACCGGGCGGAACTTTGACGAACTGCTGCGCGTGATCGATTCGCTGCAACTGACCGCCCAGCATGGCGTCGCGACGCCCGCCAACTGGACTTCCGGGCAGGACGTGGTGATTCTGCCGTCCATTTCCGACGAAGACGCGAAGCAGCGCTTTCCGAAAGGCTGGAAGGCGATCAAACCGTATCTCCGGCTTACGCCCCAACCCGATCGCTGATCAAACGCAACAAGCGTTCATAACCGTGCGCGCCCGGCCTTTTTTCCGGAGGGCGCGCATCGCCGCGCACGATCGCCGCGCACAAGCGCTCCATCTGTTCGACGTCGTCAAAGCTTGCGCACAGCACGCCGGTCTCTCGCGCGAGAAACTCCATCAACTCCCGATGCACCGCACTCCCGAAGTCGCTGAGCGCCACCACCTTGCCCAGGCGCCAGGCTTCCAGCATGCTCATGCCAAAGTACGAAATGAAGACGCCGGCATGCGCGATTTCTTCAATAAATGCGCGGCGCGCCAGAGCTTCCACGTGGCGAAACCCCGTCATTGCGCGAATGCGCTCCTCAGGCGCCTGCAGACCGCAGCGCAGACAGTCCTCCGCGCCGTCCCGGTGCAGCGTTTTAATCAAGAACTCGTCGATGGGCGCCACGCGGGCGAATGCGCCGCTGTAGCAGAAGACGCGCCGTTCCAGCGGAATCAAGTCTTCAAAAGGCCGTATATCACGACTGATCAACGCGTTTTCCAGGCACAAGTCCAGATCGGCCGCGGGATGGGGCAAGGTGTCATGGAACAAAATGTCGCCGTGACTGGCGTAAATCGCGCGGTCCGCGCAGCGATTATCGAGCGCGATCACCGGCGCCGAACCGGCAAGCGGGCCGGGATCCGCATCCCGCGCGTCAAGCACCCAGAGATCCGGCGCCGCGGACGCAAACAAAACGCGCTCCGGCGCCCCGTCCGTAATCGTCAGCAGATTCGCGCGGACGCCCGCAGCGCCAAGGCGCGCGTTCAATTCCGTCATGCGCACCAGATGGCCGCTGCCGTACGCCGGGCCGGCGCCGACGATCACGCTGATGCGGGCCTCAGGTCGGATCGGGAGCACGAAACACTCGCTGTTCTACATGTTGATTGGCGGCGAATAACTCCGGTTCGCGTTCGAATAGCTCCATAAGCGCCGCGCTGTCAAAGTCCGGGCCCAGTCGGCGAAACACGGCGTCGACCACGCGCAGATCTTCGGCCTGATCCACCGTCACGCGCAGCGTCGCAGAGGCGCAGCCGCGCAGAGCGGGATAAGTTTCGTGCAGCGTCTTAAAGCGTTCAGGATGGTGTTTAATATGCAACGTGACGTGCTCGCAGTGTTCGGGCAGTGCGGGGATTGAGTCGTCCAACAGCGCCTCCGCCCGCATCGCTTCAACGGCTGCGCCCAGGGGCAGGCCTGAGAAAGAAAACAGATCCGCCTCCGTTCTTTGCAGGGCGTCGATGGTCGCCTGCGCCGCAGAGCGATCGACGCAGGGATTATCGCCGGTGGCGCGCACAACATAGCGGGCGCCCAGCGCGCGTGCGGCGCGACGATAGCGTTCGCGGACGTCCTCTTCCGGACCGGTGAAATACAGCGCGCCCGCCCGCTCGCACCATTCGCCGAGTGCAGCGTCGCCTTCTGGAATTACAAGGGCCGTGGGTATGCCCGCTGCGCGGAAATCCAGGCGGCGTAAAACATGCGCAAGCAGGGCGGGCCCGTCCGGCGCCGGCAGGGGGGCGTAGATTTTGCCCGGCAGCCGGGTCGACCCGCTGCGCGCCTGAATTAAAATACATACGAACGCCTGCTGCATTTATTACGATCAAAGTCGCGACACGCGCGAACCCTCTTCTTGTATCGGCGTCTGATTCTGGATGACGCAGCAAGTTCGCAGCGTAACAGGGTTCAGAATCATGGGAATTTCGCCGGAGATGCGCTATTATTCCAGCTGGCAACTGGCGCTGTTTCGAATCCTCGCCGGACTTTATTATCTGGTCCAGCATGGGATGTATTTCGTGAATCTGCTGTATCTCATTGGCGGCGGAGAGGGGCCCGCGCCGGGGGCCGACGCGTCGCCGGCGCCCTGGCTCGCCCTGCTCGCGGCCTCCGGATTGCAGCTGCTCGCCGCGCTCGCCCTCTGCCTCGGCTTCTACCGGCGCGCTGCATCCGGCCTGTGGCTGACGGCCGGCTGCCTTTTGTTCTACGTAAGCGCGCCTCCGCATGTTCCTCTGACCGAGACGTTCGCGAGTCTGACTGTGACCGCCTGGATAGTCGGCGCCCTGCAGACCGGTCCGGCGCTGCTGCTCCTGTTCGCGCCGGCGGGCGAGGCGCTGGCCTGGCGTCCCGCGGGCCGTCCCGCGCACTGGCGTCTGCCGACGCTGATCTACGCCTTCGGCTGGATGCTGCTTTTGCTCGCCGCACTGAATATCGCCCTGCTTCCGAACTACCGGGGTTATCTCGCGCCGTTGGCCGCGCTGCTGTTCCTGTTCTGCGCGGATGCGCGGTGGGCGCGGCCGCAGCCCTCGCGCAATGCGAACGAACCGCTCGTGGTGCTGTTTGACGGCGTTTGCGGACTGTGCAATTCCTCCGTGGACTTCATCATGGCGGAGGATCGCGATAGCATTTTTCGTTTTGCGCCGCTCCAGGGCGAGTCCGCACGCCGGCTCGCTCCGGACTATGACGTTGAGCAGATGGATTCAGTCGCTCTGCGGGACGAAGACGGCGTACATGTTCGGTCGGCCGCCATACTGCGCATCGGGCTGCGCCTGGGCGGCATGTGGCGATTTGCAATTCTGGGCTTTTTGATTCCCGCGGCCCTGCGCGACCGCGTTTACGATTGGGTCGCTCGCAACCGCTATCGCTGGTTTGGCAAAAAAGAAAGCTGTCGAATGCCGACTGCCGAAGAACGCAGTCTGTTCTTAATGTGATCCGATACGCGACCCGCTGTCGTCTCGCGCCAGGCAAAGTCGCGTTGCGCGAGGCGGCCCGGGCTCGGTCCAATCGGGTCAGCCGTTAAAGGTGTACCACTCATCGCACTGGAGGCACGGCGCTGGAATCGCTCCGTGTTCGCCGCGCACCGAGCGTTCAAAAAAGATCTGCGAACGGGTCCAGAAATCCGTCAGACTGTCTTTGTTCAGATCGACAAAAAATGCATCCGCTTGATTTGCATCCTGCTTGCAGAGCGGCGCCCGGCCGGTGGCGTCGATTTGCACGTCGCGCGCGAGGTGCCAGCAGAAGTCCCGGTGCAGCGGCCGCAGATCCGCAGCGCGACGTTCGGGCAGGCGGCCCGCATGCGAATTGTATTTTTGCAGCAGCGGCGTTACGCCCGACTTCTCAAAGCGATCAAAGAAACTCTGCACTTCGTCATCGGTTTCTTTAAGACGCAGCATCTCGACAAACGCGGCAAAGCCGCGCTCGCCCGGCGCCGTTGCGGCCAGACGATCCAGATTGGCCAGCGCGTCGTGCAAGCGATCGACGCCGTACATCCGTCGATAACGATCCTGGCGGAGCGTGTTGAGTCTGACAATAACCGTCAGGCGCTCGCGGGCGGGCGCCGCCTGCAGGCGCGCCAGGGTCGCGTCCGTCAGTTCCAGGCCGTACGTCTCAAGATAGACCATAGCCGTGTTATCCAGGCCGAGCAGTCGCTCGACGATCGCCAGACAGTCGGGATGCAGCAGCGGTTCGCCATGCACGCCCAGGCGCCAGCTCACATCGCGCGCCAGTGAAATCCGTTGCGTATCTGCGATGATACGCTCCAGAAGCGCTGAGTCCATCAGGTCCGCACGGCCCAGCCGTTCAGGCAAAATCCAGTCCGGTTTGAGACCTGCGCCGGGCGAGGCGCACAACTCCAGTTCAATCCAGGACGGAGCGGGGCGCAGGCGACCGGGATGGTTCTTTATGAAGTCGGCCAGGGTATCAAAGCGCAGTCCGGGATCTTGCGCGAGAGCGTCTGCGGCGAGACGGCGCGAGCGTGCGCTTTTCAAACTGAAGTCCAGGCGAAACTGGCGCAGGTCGGGCAATTTGTAGAAGAGTTCCGCATCAAAGCGATCGATTTCCTTGAGGGTGAGTTCGCGCAGCGAATCCGGCGCGCCCTCCGGCAGCTCGTCCAGAAATTCGCGCGAAGCAAAGTCCGGCGCAAGACCCGGCGGAATATTCTCGCCAAAAGTAAAATGCGCCAGATGCTTGAAATGATCGGCCGCAATTTCGCGCGTAAGATCAGCGTCGAGCAAGGGATGCCAGTCGTAAAAGAGCGCTGCGCTATCCTGGGGCGTCTGCGCGGTGTCCGCCAGCGCGCGTCGCAGGCCGGCGACCAGCGAACCTGGCGCCACGATCACATCCGGCGCCGCCAGATTGGAATAGATCGGCGCATCGGGATAAAGCCGGGCCAAGCGCAAGCGCGCTTCCGCCGCCAGGGCCGGCGCCGCCTCATCCGCGCCGGGCGTACGCCATACGTAAACCGCCGTGACCTGCGCCATTTATCCGCCCGGCTTAATGATCGCAATTTCCCGACGCCGGCGCTTGATCCATTCCTCGAACGCCTCGCCTTCTTTCTCGAAATACAAGCGCTCGCGAATCACATCGCGAATCTTTTCAAGGGGAATCGGCCGCTTCGCTTCCACAAGAGTCACAACGTACCGTCCGCGTGAATCGCGAAAGGGCCGATTCACGACGCCCGCCGGCGCCGAATACAGAGTCATCGCCAGGCGTTGATCGCGTTCCGCGATTTCCTGGATGTTGGAGTAGTCGACCAGGCCGCCGGTGGGCTTATAAGGCGACACATTGCCTTCGAAGGTGCGCGCCACGTCGCCAAAAGCAGCCGGATTGCGCGACGCCGCGTTGTAGGCCTCGTTGGCGCGCGCCGAAACGCGCGATTCTTCGTCGATGCCGGCGCCGCGCGGCGCAAACACCATCTCGCGGTAGCGCACCTCCAGGCCCACGCGGTCGCGATTGCGCCTATAAAAACGTTCGATCTCTTCGTCGTCCGGCTGCGGCGCGGTAATGCGAATTTGGATCAGTTGCCGTTTGATCAGCTCAAAACGCATGTTCTCGAGCCACTGCTCATAGGTCAGATTGGATTCGCGCTCCACCCGCTCCTGAAATTCTTTTTCATCGATAATTCCGGCAAACTGCATACGGCGCTGCACTTCATTCTGCAATCGTTCGTCGCTGACGATGATCGATTCTTTGCGCGCTTCCATGTTCACGATGGCGCGATCGATCATGAACTCGGCCGCCGCCTCCTCCAGGTTGCGACCGCCCAAACGGCCGCTGCGGCGGACGAGATCGCGCGCATCCGCCAGGTCGGCTTCCGTAATCGCCGCGTCGCCTACAACATAGCGCACGCGATTGAGGACGATCGAACCGTCGGCGGACTCGTTAGCCTGCGGCTGCGATGGAGCTCGATCCGATTGATTCGCCGGAGCGCCGGCTTCGGCTTCCGGTTCCGAGTCGTCCGGAAGACTTTCCCCGGGACTTGCACAAGCGCAGACAAAAAGCAACGCAGCCAGCGGGGCGAGATGTTTGTTCCAGTTCATGAATGCGTTCCTCTTATATCGCGTTTTGCTATATCGCGCTTTGCCCGGCGCTGGCGCCGCACGCCCCGGCCGGCGCCGGGTCTCAGGCGGTCCGCTCGGCGCCAGCGAATTCCAGTGACCCGGGGTTTTCTGCAAGGTCAAGGCATATCTCCCGCATTTCTGAAATCGACTCGACGGTTAACAAGCGCGGCTTCAGTCGCGCAAGCGTCGGCTGAAGCGACAGGTAGCGCGCCAGATGTTTGCGAAACAGCTTGAGTCCGCGTCCGGGATAAAAGGCGAGCATGGACTCCAGATGGTCGCGGACAGTTTCCAGAATCTCGATCGCGCTCCGCTCGCGACCGCTGACGCCGCCAAAGAGCCAGGGATCGCCGATTGCGGCGCGACCGATGACCGCGCCCGCCAGGCCGCAGTCGGCAATTTTGCGCTCCGCCTCGGCAACCGACTTGAGATCGCCATTGCCCAGTGTGGGTATCGTAACCGCGGATGCGACCGCGCCAATGGCGTCCCAGTCCGCCTCGCCGCTGTAGGCCTGTTCGCGCGTCCGCCCGTGCACGGTAATCAGGGCGGCGCCATTGTCTTCCAGGATGCGCGCCATATCCGCGTAGTTGCGCGTGCGTCGATCCCAGCCGAGGCGAATTTTCGCCGTAAGCGGAACGCCGAGACGCTTTTGCAACAGGCCAAAGATGCGCCCGGTTCGACGAGGATCGCGCAACATGCCGGCGCCGGCGCCGCGGCCGGCGACCGTTTTGACGGAGCAACCCATGTTGATGTCGATCCAGTCGGGTCCGAGCCTTTCGGCGATCAGGGCGGCGCGCAACAGAGAGGCCGGGTTGG
Organism: Leptospirales bacterium; assembly: GCA_036170535.1. GTDB lineage: Bacteria > Spirochaetota > Leptospiria > Leptospirales > Leptonemataceae > SSF53. Next base: position 68,176 of record JAVHPJ010000208.1, read on the forward strand.
CGCCAAAAATCTGAAAAGCGATCGGCCGTTCCATTTCTTCGAAACGAAACAAGTCGATTGTGCGCGCGTCCTTGCGGCGCAGACCGTCGGCGGAAACGAACTCCGTCCACGAAAACGCCGCACCCGCCCGGCGACACAGCAATCGATAGGGGCTGTCGGAAAATCCCGCCATGGGCGAAAGCGAGACGCGCCCGTAAATCGGAATGCGCCCCACATAAAACTGCGGCGCGCGGCGCAGGTCGCCGACCGGCTCAGCGCGCGTAGTGGCCGTCGACCATGGCATAAAATTCGTCGAAAAGATATGCGGCGTCGTGCGGACCGGGCGCCGCCTCGGGATGGTACTGCACGCACATAATCGGCCGATTCGAGTCCCGAAAGCCTTCGATGGTCTGGTCGTTCAGATTCACATGGGTCACTCGTACGGCCGCGCTTTCGTCGTCCGCTACTGCGAAGCCATGATTCTGCGCGGTGATTTCAACGCGGCCGTTGATGCGGTTTTTAACGGGCTGATTGCCGCCGCGATGGCCGAACTTCAGCTTAAAGGTTTTGCGGCCCGTCGCGAGTCCGATGACCTGGTGCCCCAGGCAGATGCCGAACACGGGCTTGCCGTCGGCGATGACGCCGCGCGCAGTTTCAATGGCGTAGTCGAGGGGCTCGGGATCTCCAGGACCGTTTGAAAGAAAATAACAGTCAAAGTTCTGCGCCTTCAGCGTGGAATAGTCGGTCTGCGCCGGCACCACTGTCACCGCGAAGCCGGACTTATTGAGCAGACGGAGAATATTCGTCTTCACGCCAAAATCGAGCACGGCGACGCGATACTTTTTCCCGGCGCTTTCGCCGTACGGGTAAGCCTGGGACGTGGTAACCTCCCGCGCGAGATCCAGTCCGTTCATCACCGGGATCGAGCGGACGCTGGCGAGCATCGACTCGTCGTATTCGCGACCCACGAAAATTCCGCCGCGCATGGCGCCCTCGCGGCGGAGCATCAGCGTCAGCCGGCGGGTATCAACGCCCTGAATGGCCGGCGTTTTGAACTCGCGCAGAAAATCGCCAAGGGACTGTTCCGACCTGAAATTGCTGGGAACCGGAACGTATTCTTTCACCACAAATCCGGCCGCCTGGATGCGTTCGGATTCCATTTCCTCCCGATTTACTCCGTAGTTGCCGATCATCGGATAGGTCATGGTGACGATCTGGCGCCGGTAAGAAGGGTCGGTAAGAATCTCCTGATAACCCGCCATCGAGGTGTTAAAGCAGGTCTCGCCGCAGGCATCGCCTTCGTAGCCAAAGGACCGGCCGCGAAAGACGGTTCCATTCTCGAGCACCAGATTTGCTATCAGGTTCCGGGACGACATGGGGCCAGAATCGCAATAGCGGGCGCCGGGGTCAAGCCTGGGCGCATCCGGCAGCCGCCGGAATCCGCGGTGACGCGGCTTCTCGCGCGCGGAAGGGTTTTCTGATTGCCCAGGTCCGGCGTCATCGGTTGCATGAGCCTATCGCTGCGCGCGGATGCCGGCTTGAGGGGGCGCAATGTCGGAATCGGAATTCATACCTGCCAATCAGAACAGTCAGGGAATCGACCTGGAGATCAGCGGCGAACGGTCCGCAAATTGGGTGCGCCTGTTTCTGGCCGCCAGCTTTCTGGGCGGCACGCTCCTCGCTTACGTCACCAACGGAATTAGCCAGTCCCTCCTGACTTACTATTTCATCGGCATCGCGATCTTTTTCATATTGTTCGCCGCTTCGCGAATCCTCATCTCGATGCATCTATATCGGACTCAGACGAAATACGTCTTTCTGATCGGCGAGTTGGCGGCCATCTTCATTACAAATTCCGGGTACGCGTTTGCGCCCGACGCAAACCGCGCATTTCCGCACCTGAACGTACCGATGAATCTGGTGTACTTGATGGTGCTGGCGGTCACCGTGCTGCGCTTTTCCCCGCGCTTCACGCTGATTGCAACCCTCGGAATAACACTGGTCAATGGCGGCGTGCATCTGCTGCTTGTGTTTTACAGCGGCGCACCCGTGATATTTGGATCGTCTGCAGAAAGCGTTGCGGTGATCTCAGTGAGTCGCTGGCTTATCACGATCATGTTTCTTGTGGGCTCCGGGCTGGCGCTCGCCGCCGGCGCACGCAGCGTTCGCAAACTCGTCCAGCTCGCCATTAACTTCGAAACCGAATCGCGCAAGCGTCAACAGAACCTGGAAGAGTTGCTGGAATCGATTCGCGCCAACGCAACCGAACTCGATACTACCGTCCAGGACATAAACCTGGTCACCACGGAAAATGAAGACATGAGCCGGGAGCAACTGGCGGCCATCGAAGAAACTTCCGCTACTATGGAGGAGATGAGCGCCTCGACGCGCGCCGTGGCCGACCAGGCGCGCGCGCAGGATGAACTCTGCGAAACCAACGCTGTCGCAATGAAAGGTTTGAACGCATTGACGCAGCGCGTGGAGAATCTGAGCCGCGAGGCCGTGCAGAAGGGCGCAACGACCCTGGACTCGGCCATGCGCGGCGAACAGGAACTGCGCCGCGCCCGAGAAATTCTGCAAAGCATTCAGGATGGCGCCACGCGCGTTTCGGACATTGTGACGGTCATTAACGGCATCGCGGACAAGACCAATCTGCTCGCGCTGAATGCGGCCATCGAAGCGGCTCGGGCCGGCGAAGAAGGTCGCGGCTTCTCAGTCGTCGCCGATGAAGTCGGCAAGCTGGCCGAACTTTCCAGTCGCAATGCGCGCGAAATTGAGAAGCTGATCCGCGAGTCCCAGGCCGTGACGGAAGCCGGCGCCCAATCGATCGTCGACACGGTAAGCACGCTGCAGGGCATTATCGCCGGCATTCGCGACATCGCCGCAATAATTACAAACGCCAACAATCTGGTTCAGGAACAGACGAACTCTTCGGCGGACGTCTTGAATAAGACCTCGCGCGTGCAACTGCTCGCCCGGGAAATGCGGGACGCTACCGAAGAACAGTTAAACGGGGCCCGCGAAATTCTGAAGGCGATCGACTCTTTGAACCGCAATTCTGAAAAATACGTGCAATCCGCTGAACGTCTGCGCCTCTCCGGCCAGCAGCTCTTGAGCGCCAACAAAAATCTGAATCAGAAAGCGCTCAGTTATACCCGCGCCTGAACCCATATTCGCTGAGAGAGACCCATGGAATTCATTACCGAAATGTTCGCCCCGCGCAATCTGCCGATTGCAGTCGCCGTCCTGCTGATTATCTGGAGCATCGCAAAACAGCGGCGCTTCCAGGAAGAATATCTCAAACTCGACGATCTTGCGCGCCAGCGTTTGCAGGAAGTCGCCGGACGCTTTCGATTGCTGCGCATGGCCGTCACCGTCTTTACATTGATCGTGATCGTTGCAATTTCCTCGCGACGCTCGATCGTGGCGGGCTTTGAAAACCCGATGATCGCCGCCGCAGGCGCGGTAGTGATTGTCTGGTACGCATTTGGCTATCAGCAGATTGCCGAAAAATTGAGTCAGAATCTGCTGCCCGACAGCTTCATTCGCGCGTATACGGGCGATCGCTGGGCGATGATGGGAGCGCTGCTTTTGCTTTTGATCAGCGCATGGATGGGTCGTTTCGCCGCCTGAGCGCGGGCTCGCCAGGCGCGCAAGCGTGCGACTCTGCGACCGCGGTGCGCTTCCCCGTTTCTTCCAGCGCAGCGCCGGCCTACTGGCGCGGCGCCTCACGGCGCCCTGAATCGCGCCAGTGAATCCACTGGCCGCGCGTCTCAAGTTTGAGCCCGGTGACTTCGCGCAACGCAGCCAGTAGCGCGTTTTGCACCTCCGGCGGCCGATCCTCTTCGAGCGCGGCAATCAATGGATCAGCGGAACTCGGTTCCTTACGGCGTCCCAGGCCGCGCGCTGCAGCAATTTCAAGTTCCAGGTCGCCGCTGCCCAGAAGTTCGATGAGGATTTTCTGCGCACGTTCGCCGGGAATATCGCCGATCGCCTCGGTCGCCTGAAACGCAAGATCCCGCCGACCGTACGCGAGCCGTTCGAGATCATCGAGGGACTCCGGATCCTGGAGCGCGGCCAGCGCCTCGACGGAAAGTAAAGCAAGTTTACGATCCGAACTCTTTGTCGCCGCGCGCAGGGCGGGCGCCGCGGAGCGAATCTGCAGGACGCCGAGCGACCAGGCCGCGCCGTAGCGTCCCTCGCCGTCCGGCTCCGCCAGGACGCGCAACAGCGCGGGCGCGCTCGCCGGATCGCCCAGCCAGCCCAGGGCCTGCCCGAGTTCTTCGCGCGCGGGCGCCTGACGATCAAGAAAGCGCGCTTCCAGAGCCGCGCGTGCGGGAACGTATTTAACGCGGCCCAGGATGTGAGCGGCGGGACCGGTGCTCAGCTCGCGTTTCGCTTCGAGTTCGGCGAGAGCGCGCGGGCCGGAGCGTTCATCAGGAATTCCGGCGATGGCTTTCGCCGCCGAATACCGCGTGGCTGAACGCGCATGCACAAGCAGTGCGAACAGTCCGTCGTTCGCAGCACGATCGCCGATCTCGATTAAAGCGTCGGCGGCGTTTTCGCGACCCTTGTCAAAGTCCGCGCCCACAGCGCGCACGAGGAGCGGCGTCGCCGCCCGACTCTGGATCCGCCCCAGGGCCAGATAGGCCGCCGCGAGATTGGGGCCGGGCGCTTCCCTGCGCGCTGATTCCAGGAGATACGGCTCAGCGGCCCTGATCCTCAGCTGCCCCAGCGCCATTGCGAACATGCGCGTTTTGGCCGGGTCGCGATTGGCGCGCGCCATAGCGAGTATGGCTGCGCCCTGCCCGGACGCCTTTAGGTCGACCAGGGCCTGGACTGCAGTAAGCCGTAATTGCTCATTCTCGGAGTTCAGCAGCGGAACAATAGCGCCGGCATTGGCCGGATCGCCGAGGCGCACCAGCGCATCCACCAGATAGTCCGCCGTCACTTCGCGATCCGTGCGCAACAAGCGCGCGATAATCGGGCCGGCGCGGCGCTCTTTGAATTGTCCCAGGGCCAGCGCCGCCGTCTGCCGCACGGCCGGATGAGGATCGGACTCCAGCAAGCGCAGGAGTTCAGGCGTCGCTTCACGATAGTCGCCGCGCATGATCTCAAGGATCGCATTGGACCGGACCGACCATTCGTCGCGCCTGAGATCCCCCTTCACCTGGTCGAAAGGACGCAAGGGCGCCTCCTCGCGCCGGAGATCCGGCGCAGCATCGGGAAGCGGCGGTCCGCACTGGACATGGAGCGCCGCGAGACCTGCGCTCGCCGCAAGCCCGAGCGCGCATAATCGGCGCCGCGCCTTCACGGAACCTCGCCCGCTACCTTCTGAATCTCCGAGAGCTGCTTGCGCCAGAGTTCGAGATCTTTTTTGGCTTCGGCCAGTTGATCCGCCGGCAGCCGATTTTTCTCCAGCGCATACTCAATCAACTGAATGCGCGATTCGAGCTCGCGCTGCTTGTAGCCAAAATAGCGTCGTTGTTCTTCCGGACTGACCGAAGGCTGCGCAGGCGCATCCGGGCCGTCGCGGCCCGGCGCGGCTGAACGCGCCGATGCGCGCATATCCGCCAGACGCGATTCGACGCTCGCCACCGAATCGATGGTTTCGCGAATTTCTGCGACTTCTTCGGGCGTACGCTCCGGCAGATACTGCGACGGAATGTAAATGTTGTTTGGATAGCGCTGGGCGAATTCTTCGAATTCGCGCTTCACCTGTTCGCGATCCGCGCGCGGCGCATCGATATCCGGCCAGAGTCGACGGTATTCGTCCATCTTCTCCATATCGCCGGCGGGATTGGGCGCATCCGCCCACTCAAGCGGAAACTCAGTCGAATCGCCGACGCCGTTTTCGCCCGGCGCGCCGTCGCGATTATCGCTGCGATCCAGAAAAATCACGATCAGAATCAAGACCGCGACCGCGACAATCGCCGCCAGTATCATCCATTGTTTCTTATTCAGCATGAACGAAAACTCCTCCGCAGATTCCGCAAGAGCCCTGCGGATTGCGACCTTGTATTTTTGCACGCGGACGCGCTTGCGCCGCAACTACAATTTCAAGATCCATGCGCGTTCCAATAATGCAGCGCGCAACGCCGATAAAAAAACCCGGAGCCTCTGCGACTCCGGGTTTTCGGGAAACCGACTGATCAACAATCAGATAAAGATATTGATGAGCCAGCTGGCAAGTTGGCCGATGAAGGTGTTCGAAAGGAAGTTCTTCAAGTCGACCGGATTACGGTTAAGCGAATCGTAATACCAAGCGGCGTACTCGTCGATCACGCCGATGTTCACGCCGTATTTGGCATTGATCGACTTGATCAACTCGTTTGCGAGCACCGCGTGGCCGTATTTATTCGGATGCACGCCGTCGAGACCAAAAACGCCCGGCCGTCCCGGCAGGGGCCAGTTCGCCGCGGCCGTGCCCGGGCTCCATCCGCTGGAAGACCGGATCGGGCGACCGTTCTGTTTGATGTCGTCAAAGACCGCTTTCGCGTCCGTAACGGCGTAGTTGGACGCTGCAGCCTGATTGCGCAGTTCATCGTTCAACTTCGTGAGAAACACAGTGATCGTTGCAACTTCGTTGGCATCCAGAACATGATCCGGGCTGGATACGCCGGTGCGGTAAAACGCTTTAAGACCGGTGTAGTTCGCGCGGCCCTGGGGATCGCGGTGCGGCTCCAGATACGCGATAGCCGTCACGTTCGGCACGGTGAAGACGACGCCGCCGCGTACGCTCGAGATGTTGCGCAGGCGCCGGAAGGCTTCCGGAACATCGCGGCGAAAGCGCGGCTCGTCCAGACAGGCCAGGCTCACGCCGAGCGCGGTGCAGAGCACATGGTTTGCGCCGACCGAACCGAACACAAACGACGGGCGCACTTTTTCCATTATCTGGATTTGAGTGCCGGAGTCGCGCAGGCCCAGACGATGATACTTGTCCGGCTCCTGGCAGTCGGCGACCTGCACCCAGCGGTAGGTGTACCAGTACCACTTGGCCCAGTACCAGTCCTTCTCCCATTTCGTGGCGTTGATGTCCTGACATTTTCCGCTCGTATACAGGGCGTTGGTGTAGTCGGCGCCGGTGATGCCGGCATGGGTCGGCAGGGAGACGGTGCCGTCGTTGCCGCCAATCAGTGCGCCCGCGATGCAGAATACGCCGCAGTCGCCCTTGAGGACGTCCTCAAGGTTCAAATAGGGGCCCTTGAGATAGTTGTAAGACAGATTGGAGCCGGCCATTTTGGAAATGAGCACCGGGTAGGCCCAGTCCTGCGTTTTCCGTTCAACCGATGCGCCGTAGAATCCCTGGGAGAGCGAGTCGCCAATGGCGCCCGGCTTCGCAAAGAGTTGGCTGATGGTTTGCGCACTCAGGGCGCCGGCGAAACAGTACGCCGTCGCCAGAGCCGCAAACAGATAGTTCACGTGCTTTCGCATGAAATTCCTCCGAAGTTTTAGCCGCCCGCGATATTTATGTAGGCCCCCGAAAGGGCGGCGCGAGTCGACTGGTGACACCGTGTCAGGGCGCCCAAAAAACGATCAATCGATTTTTTTCAGGGCGCCGTCGCCGCGGGCGGCGTAGCGGGCGGCGGCAAACCGGGATCAAAGGGGAGACTGTCGGGATCGGGCGGCGCATTGCCAAAATTGAAGCTGGGCTTCTCCACATCCGCGCCGGGGTCTTCCGGCGCAAACACGTTGGTTCGATACAACGTCCGCGAAGTGCGCGCCGGATCAGCCTTAAGCTCGGGCAGCGGCCCGCGCCGCAGGGCGACGGACGCGGGAAATTGCCGGCGGCAGGCCGCGAGTTCCGTTTCCACAAACTCCGGGGCCGGCTGCTTGTCAGCCGGCCAGAGCAGCAGCGCCTCGCAGGCGACGCTGCGATCGGCCATGCTGCGCCACGAGGCGAGAATCGGCGGCAAATCGTCCGGCCGGCGCATCAAACCCAGGCGGCACAGCGTGATGAAGTAGTCGCGGCGTGCATGCTGGGGCAGCGCCTGCAGTTTTTCCAGATCAGGCCGGTCCGGCGACTCAATACACTCGAGCCCCAGACGAAAGCGCGTAATCTCCGGGCTGTACAACTTGCCAACCGTCAGCTTTTCCGGATCAATCAGGCCGCGCGCAAGATCGTAACGCCGCAGTCCAATGAACAGCAACATCAGTTCTTCGCGCACCGCGTCGTCCGGTTGAATCGCCAGCGAACGCTGGAGCATATCAATGCCGGCGAAGAGCGAAACGCGCTCCAGCGTCAGAGTGCGCCCCAGGCCGGCCAGGGCCTCGGGATTGTCCGGTCGTTCGATGTAAGCTTGCTGAAAGAGTTCAAAGGCCGGATCAAACTCGGCCTGGGTCATGCGCTTCTGCGCTTCGCGCACATACGCGCCGGACTCGTCGCAGGCGATCCAGAAGGGCGCGAGGAGGCAGCCAAACGCAAGCCTCAGAGCGTAGCGGCGCATGTTTGCAATTTGGTTCATGCGCCGCCCTTGTAGAGCCGCCACATGCTCGATACGATCGAATCGACGTCTGAACAGCGCGCCTCCCAATTCAGCAAACGCTTCGCCAGACTCGCACTGGCGACCAGCTTCGGCGGATCGCCCGGTCGTCGCGGCGCGTCGCGATGGGGAATCGCCTGGCCGGTAATGCGGCGCGCGGCCTGCAGCGCTTCTTCCACAGATAGTCCGGTTTCCGAGCCGAGGTTCACGGTGAGGCTTTCGCCGCCTTTGACGATCGCGCGCAGGGCCAGCAAATGCGCGCGGCTCAAATCGTTCACATGGATGTAGTCGCGAATGCAGGTGCCGTCCGGCGTGGGATAGTCGCGGCCGTACACGTCCAGATGCGGCCGCTCGCCGCAGGCGATTTCCATGACGATCGGGAACAAGTTCGCCGGATTGCGTTCGCGTCCGCGTATGCGTCCTTCCAGGTCGTAGCCCGCCGCATTAAAATAACGCAGCGCCGCATAGCGCAGACCTTTTAACTTCGCCATCCACGCCAGATTTTGCTCGATGACAAGTTTGGTGAATCCGTAGTAGTTGATCGGCGCTGTAGGATGCGCTTCGTCAATCGGCAGATACTGCGGCTCGCCATAGACAGCTGCGGTCGAACTGAACACGAGAAACTGACAATCGCGTTCAAGCATCATCTCCACCAGACGAAAGCAGCCGCGCACGTTATTTTCAGAATACAACGCTGGATTCACCATCGAGTCGCCGGCCGCTTTGGACGCAGCGAAATGAAAGATCGCCTCAGGCTTGCCGGCGAAGAAACGCGCCAGATCCGCCTCGCGTCGGAGATCGCCTTCGATAAAGGTATAGCCCGGCCGACCGGTAAAAATATTCTCCGGAGCGCCGGTCGTCAGGTTGTCGATCACAGTCACCTCGTGACCGTCGGCTAATAAATCGAGGACGACGTGGCTGCCAATGTAGCCTGCGCCGCCAGTGACGCCAATCCGCATGACGCCAGAATCCCCGGGGCCCGGCGATTCGACAGCCCGAAATTGGCCCCCGGAGGGTCGGAGGATTCTCGATTTTCTCTTGAAGCCTGGCGGGCGCGGGATTCCATGCAAATGCCGGGGGGCGCCGCAGGCGGTTTGCGTCGTCAGCGCCTTCCAGGACGCCAAAAACACAGGAATCCGCACCCATGTCAGAAGAAAAAGAAGCGTTGATCGTCGCCAGCAAGACCAAGGCCTATATCAAAAGCCAGGGCTGCATGGTGTCGGGAGACGCTATCGACGCGCTCAACGTGAAGATCTACGAGATGCTCGATCAGGCCGTTAAGCGCACCAAAGAAAACAAACGCACCACCTTGCGCTCGCACGATCTTTGATCGCGAACGCTCCTGAGGACCTGCCCATGCCGACCGGGGTACGAGTGATCAAATGGCCGCACAAAACCGCGCCCGACGAGGCGTCGGTCCGCGCGGAAATGGAAAAGTACGGTTACAAAACATACGATTTGCAAACGATTCCCGGTTGGTTCGAACGCAGTCGACACGCGCACGACTACGATGAGATTCGCGGCGCGGTCAGCGGCGTCACCACCTTCCACTTTGACGACGGCCCGGTCACCATTGAGGCCGGCGACATACTCTTTGTGCCGGCGGGCCTGCCCCACGAAGTTCGATCGCACAACGGTTCGCCGTTTACAGCTTTCAAAGGCTCCCTTTCCGGAGAACGCAGCGTAACCGAATACGGGGACGCAAGAGGCAGCGTGGAAGACCTCGCCCGTTCCGCCGGATGATTCTGACTTTCATCGACCTCGATGGCACCATCGAGGACAGTCGCCAGGATATGGCGGCTGCAGCGGCAGCGGTCAGAAAACGACTGGAACTGAGCCCCCGGCCGGAGGCGGAACTCCGAGCGCTGGTGAATCGCGGCATGGACCGCCTCTACCGCGATTGTTTTCCGGAGTTGTTTGAACGCGCGGCGATGCTGAATCTGGATGATCACATGGCCCTGCGCGAAGCCGCGGACAATTACGCGCGCGAATATGCGGCGCGCATTGTCGACTCAACGCGCCCCTACGCAGGCATGCCGGAGACGCTCGCCGCGCTGGCCGCACAGGGTCCGCTGGTTTGCTTTACGAACAAGCCGGAAGAGCTGTCGCGCATCTTGCTGGATCGGCTCGGCTTGCTTGGCCGCTTCACGCGCATCATGGGCGGCGACTCCTGCGCGGAAACCAAGCCCAGCGCGCTGCCCATGCGCATCGCCGCAGACGACTTAAATTTTACGCACGAGCGCGATCAGGCGATTATGATCGGCGACACAAACGGCGACGCCGCCGCCGCCCACGCGTTCGGCGCCAAGTTTATCTGGTGTCGCTGGGGCTATCAGAGCGAAGCGCCGGAGCGCTACGACGCCGCCGCGGAGGCGCCGACTCAATTGCCCGCCATTTTGCACAAACTCTGCGCGCCCTGAGGCGCGCATGCTGATTGGCGTCCGCGACTGACTATTGCGGCCGGTTCAGCTCCTGCACCAGCTCCAGTTCCGCCGTTGCGACTCCGTTGGACGAGCGCAGACTCGCAAGCGCGGCGCCCAGATCGCGCCCCGGCGGCACGCTGAAAAAGGCCGTCTGCGATTCGGGAAAATGCGCATACAGGCTGAGTCCGAGTGCAACTGCAAGGGCCTGCGGATCGACGTCCGGCCTGAGTCGGACCTGAATCTGTCCGTTTAAGTAGCCGATGCGGCGCGTACCCAGGTCGCGCACAACGGGATAACTGACGAGCCCCTGCTCGGCGCTGAGAGCCAGGCCGCCGGCCGCATTACGTTCGTAAAAAATTACTGATGAACGCACCACGTGCACGCGCAGGGCGGGCAGGCCGGCGGCGCGCAACTCGTCCGAGCGATGCGCATCGAACAGCGGGCCGCGTCGCAGAGCCAATGCCGCGCGCTGGACGACCGCCGCGGAAGGAACCAGTTCAAAGGCTCGGCCGCCGATGTTCAAACGCAGGCCGCCAGCCAGGCCGCTAAGCGCGCCCGCGCTCGCGCCCGGAGGCATTCGCCGCGGCTGTGCGCCAATAGCGCCGGAAAGCAACAAGACCAGCGCGAGCAAAATGGATATCGTATAGAGAAGTATCGTGTTCATGTTAGCCTCGAGCATCAGTGTCCAAAAATACGCACGCGCCAATCGGTGAGTGTGTACGCCGGACCGTCTTCAAATCCATCGATCACGCGCAGGGTCCACGCGCCCGCCGATGTTTCGCCCATAAATGCGTTGCTGCGAAAACGCGTCCCGACCATATCGCCCGCCGACGCCCAACCGTTTTTATTGTTTAAGAGTACGCTGCGCGTGCCGGAGGGCGAAGTAAGTTCCAGGCCGATATCCTGGTAAGTTCCGGCGAAAGCGCCGCCAACGCTCGTAATCGTAATTTCGATCTGCACGGTTTCGATCGTCAGATTCGCGCCTATATTCAGCGCAGATGAAACGCCCGTCGCAGAATTGTCCGGAGGAGACAGCGCAAGGCCGTTGGCCGCATTGGTTGCACTCTGAATACCGCCCGCGGGCAATAAACTGGTATAGTTGCGCGCCAGAGCGATCGCACTATCGGCGTCAATCGCGCCAAAGCCATACCAGTTATGAAACTTAAGGCCGGCCGCATTGGTCGTCCAGGCCGGCTCGCTTTCGTATCCGCCGAGCACAGTGCGATCAATTACCGCCGGCCGATTGGGATCCACCTGACGCGCGGTGGATGCGAGGATCAACTGCACGTCGCGCCAGGACAGATTGGGATTGGCTTCCAGCAAAAGCGCAATTACGCCCGAAATCACCGGCGCCGCGGACGAAGTTCCATTAAACGTGCTCATGTAGTTGCAGTTTGCGTTGCGCCCGTTCGCGTTGTTCATAAACGCAGACGGCAACGGAAACAAACCGTTGCGCGACGAACCGCGATTACAACCCGCCTGATCGACGGTAATCATCGCCGGACTGTACGCCGTCGAACTGAGTCCGGGCGCACTGGCGATATTAAAGCCGAACTCTCCGCCGGGGGCGCTCACCAGAATCGCGGACCCGGCCGTGCTGTACGACGCCTTCACGCCGCGCGCGTTCAGGGCGCCGGCGACAATCACTTCAATTGCGGTATTCGTCGGATCCATGTTGGCGTTCTGACAGCTGACACCGATAAAGTTCGCAGCCTGGCATTCGCCCAGACCCTGGATGTCGCCAAAACCGTTGCCGGCCGACTTAACAAAAATGCCGCCGCGTCCGCCCCGCAGAGTGGTGCGAGCGGCGCCGTTCAAATGGGCCTCCAGTACGGCGTCGATTTCCACGGGCGCCAGTTCCGCCACGCCGTAGCTCATGTTAAAGACGTGGCCGTTACTTGCGCCGCCCGCGCCGCCCAGCGCCAGCGCCTGGTTGGCCGCGCTTTGCACCTCGAGAAAGTTCCAGCCTTGAATGCTCGCGAGCGGCGCGACCCCGCGCGCGCCCACATCGTTAAAGCCCCGCGCTGCAATCAGTCCGCCGACGCTCGTGCCGTGATCGCCGGCGTTCGAGCTGCGCGTTGGGTCCGCGTCCCCATTGGTAAAGTCGCGGGATCCGCCCGGAACCGCGTTGGGGGCGAGATCTTCGTGCGATATCTCGAAACCCTCGTCGACGACAACCGCGACTACGCCCGCTCCTGTCAGCCCGCTGACAATCGAGTCGGCCACGCGGATATCTTCGCAGGGCGTCGCCTGGCCGCTCGCAAAGGCGCCCTGCCCCTGGTTATTCAAGTGCCAGAGCTGGTCGATCAGGGGATCGCCGGAACTCATGCGGGGGTGAAAGCGGCTCTCGCCGGGACAACCTGTCCCGGCCGCATTCAGCAACAGAAAGGCCAATAGCCAGGCGGAGTCCCCTTCCGAAGGCGAGCAGCGCAGACCCGGGAGGGCGAGGCCCAGAATCATGACGCCGGCCCCCAGCGCCCGGCCGCCGCGCCGAACCAAACATAATCCGAACATAATTCTAACGTAATTCTAACATAGAGCCAGGCGACAAGCAAAAAAACGACCCTTCAGGACGAGACGGTGGATGGGGGGGGCGGTCGATGGAAGCCGGGACGCGGGGGACCCTTATCGGCCCACAACAAAGACATCCGCCACGCCGTTTGCATCGGAAGGGACCAGATTCGTGGCAGTGGACTCGAGCGCTACATGCGGGCAGAAGGCGCTCATGCTGATATTCTGGACCGCCCCGTCGGCTTCGACGCCGCCGACGCCCAGATTGACGCGGACGGTCGCGCCGGTCAAAACATCGTGCACAAAGGCGTCCGCGAAGCCGTTGGTATCCCCGGGGACAAGATTGGCCGAGGCGGAGATAAAGGAGACGTAGCGGCCATCCTCGGTCACATCCGGGCGGGTGCTCGCGCCGGTCCCCTCGCTGCCGTCGCTGGCCACGGACGCGCGCCGGGTTTCGCCGGTCAGCCGGTCGTGCAAAAACACGTCGCTTACTCCGTTTGTATCGCCCGCAACCAGATTGGACGCCACAGACTCAAAGACCGTATAGCGCCCGTCGGGGCTCATCGCCGGCGCGCCGCTCCCGTTATTGCCTTCGACGCCGCCGCTTGATACGGATACCCGGGTGGTCGCGCTGGTCTGCCGATCGTGCACAAAGATGTCGGCCTGCCCGTTGGCATCGCCGCTCACGAAGTTAGCACCGACCGAATCAAAAATCACATAGCGACCGTCGGCGCTGATCGATCCTTTGCCGCCGCCGACCGCCCCCTCGCCGCCGCCGTTCGCCAGCGAAGCGCGCGTGGTAGCGCCGGAACTGCGATCATGCACAAAAATGTCCGGTCCGCCGTTGGTATCCCCCGCGACCAGATTGTCGGCATACGAAGCGAAGACGACGTATCGCCCGTCGGCGCTGATCGCAGGATCGAGGGTCAGGTTGTTCGATTGGGCGCCGCCGGTGGCCACGGATACGATCGTCGTTGAGTTGGCAACGCGATCATAGACAAAAACATCGGGTTGCGCATTTATATCGACGGCGACCAGATTCGACGCCGCGGAGCCGAAGACTATATAGCGCCCGTCGTCGCTCAGGCCGATTTCTCCGGCGCCGGAGTTCGCTTCCCCGCCGCCGTTTGCGAGGGTCACGCGGCTGGTCGCGCCGGTAGTCCGGTCGTGCAAAAATCCATCCTGACTGAAGTTTGCATCTCCGGGAGTCAGACCGTCGCTGATGGAAGTAAAAACCACATAGCGACCATCCGGGGTGATCGCACGATGCAGGGAGCCCAGATTAATCTGGCTGAGGAAGGCGGATTCGACGCCCGCGCTTGATACGGAAACTCTCCCGGGCGAGAGCGTCGGGCAGGTGCGCACGGTGCGGGAGGGGGAAAGCAGCAAAGTCGCGAAGGAGCTGCAGCTGATATCCGTCGCCCGACACTCGGCTCGCATACAGGCGACGCCGGCCGTCCCCACAACCGCATAAACCGCCAGGACGCGGAGCGCAAACTTCATAGGCCTGCTTGCGCTTCGCCGGTGCAGCCAGGCCGGTCAATCTATAATCTGCTCAGGTCAGAGGCCCGGCGCGCGGAATCATCTTGCCGCTACGCCTCATTGTGACGTCATCGACGGCGACGCGATGAAACGACCGTTCGAAGTATTGCTGACCATTCTGCTGCTGGCAGCCGGCGTTGGATTTCGATTCTACGGTCTGGGAGTCCAGGACAAGCTGCTGTGGCACGACGAGGTTTATACGCAACTCTTTGCCGCCGGCGCCCAGGCGCGCGAATGGCGGGCGGCAATTTACACCGGCGAACCCCTTCCGGTCGGCGTCATTCAGGCTTTGATGCGCGACCGACCGGAGCGCAGCGTGGTCGATACGGCGCTGGGCCTCGCTGCGGATGAACCGCAACACCCGCCGCTGTACTATATGCTGGCGCGCCTCACCGTGAGTTGTTTCGGCGACGACATTGCGACCCTGCGCGCGCTTTCGGCGGCCTTGAGTCTTGCTGCATTCCCGTCTCTGTTCTGGCTGTGCATGGAGTTATTCCGATCGCGCAGGATCGCGTGGACGAGCCTCGGTCTGTTCGCCGTTTCGCCGTTTTTCGTCCTCTACGCCCAGGAAGCGCGCGAATATGCGTTGTGGAGCGTTCTGATCCTGCTTTCGAACGCGGCGCTGTTGCGAGCCATGCGACTGAGCGCGGCATCTACAGAGTCTCCGCCCGCGACAATCGCGCGGGCGGCGGGCGCGCGCGCATTAACGCAAGAGCGCATGGCATGGTCAACCTATGCGCTCCTGACGACGCTCGCGTTGTATACATCATTCGCAAGCGTGAGTTTCCTGCTGGCCCACGCGCTCTTTGTTGCGCTTAAGACGCGTCTGCGCATCACCCGGATGAGCGTGCGGGCCGCGCTCGCGCTCGGTCTCGCCGGCGGCTTGTTTCTTCCGTGGGCAATATTGCTCTTGAAAAACCTCGACGCATTCCTGGTTTCCATGGCCTGGTCCCGCATCATTTCCATTCCGCATAGCGAGCTCTTTACGACGCTTGCCTGGAATGCGAGCCGGACGATCCTGGATCTTCCGGAATCGGCGAACGTCGCCAGCGGGATCGCCGTCAGTTCCGCCGCCGTCCTGATATTTGGCGCCTTCTACGCGCTCTGTCGACGGCCGCGGCAGGACGAAGCGCATTGGTTCGCCATTTTGCTGTTTGGCGTTCCGATACTGATGCTTTTGATTCCGGACGCGCTCTTCGGCGGCATTCGTTCGATTTCCGGTCGCTACCTCACGCCCGCCTGGTTGGCCGCCGTATGCGCGCTGGCCTTTTTGCTGGGTTCAAACGCCTTAAGGCCCACGCGGCGCAGCATGCTGCATGCGACTATCGTCCTTACGGGATTGGCGAGCTGCTATATGAATTCGCAGCGGTTTGTCGTCTGGTCGAAAGGCGTCAGCAGCGGCTTGCCGGCAGCGGCCGCGCGCATCAATCAGCGCCCCTCGCCGCTGGTCGTGGGCAATTTCGAGCGTCACCATCCGGGAAATCTGTTGGCCTTAAGCTATTTGCTCCGGCCGGACGCCGAACTGCAGTTTTTGCCCGAACACGACAGCTACGCTCTGCCGCAGGGTCGTCCGCATGTTTTCTTATACAGCCCGATCCGCGAGTTTCGCCGGGCCCTCGAGAAGAACTACGAAGTGGACACGCGTCTGCTGGCGCATGACTTGTACTTCGAACTCTGGGAAGTGATTCCGCCGGCCGCGCGCCGAAGATAAGTGTCGCCGCCGCGAGCCCCGCTCAGCGTTCTACGGCGGGCTGCATCCAATCGGCCTCGTCGCGCCAGCCGCCTGTGGAATAGACGGCTCGCCCCAGCGCCGCATCGATAAATCGCGAATAGCGCGGGAAAGCCGCCTGACGATGCTCGTAAATCTTCACGCGACGCACGCTTGCCGACGCCGGCAAATCGCCGCCGCCCGGACGAAACTCGCCCGCCAGCTCGGCGCTGCAGGTCGGCCACACATTGATGTGAAAGCGCATGGGCAGATGCGGGATCGGCGTGGGCCGACCGGCGCGGCGGCGGTGCACCAACCTGCCGTCCACAAACCAGCGAATTTCTTCCGGATCCCATTCAAGCGCATACTCGTGAAAGTCTGCGGCGGCGTCAAAACCCAGTTCAATCACCGTCGGCGTCCCGCGATACCCGTAGTTGTAGCGATCGCCGGCGTCGCCCGGATTATAATATACGTTCAGTAACAACTTCGTCGTGTCGTCTCCCAGAAACTCCGTATCGATCTCCTGCCAGGGATCAAAGCGATAGAGAAAAAACGCAGTGACGACGCCCGAGAGTCGCACCGGCTTCATTACGACTTCAAAGCGGCCATACCGATACCGCGCCTGCGCTTCATTTTTTGTGGCAATCGAAGCCGAAGTGTACTGCCGATCGCCCGCCGCTTCCCGACGCAAGGTCAGTTGCATTCCATCCGGCCCGACGATAGCCGCGTTAGCGGGACGAAACTGCGCAAGATTGCAGAAGAAGGTGTCGTCCAGGCGATCCCAGAAGGCGCCGTTGAAGCTTTGCAGCGGATCTGAGTGCGTCAGGGGAAATACGCCGCGTCTGCCGCCGCGGGCCGGCGCCCGTTCAGGATCGCCGACGCGCCCGGCGCCGTCGCAATAATCGCTCAGCTCCCGCGGCGGAATGATCCATGGATAGTCGTCATGTTCGCGGACGTGGCAGGCGTTTTCGGCGAGCGGAATCCGCTCCGCCGGCGTGTACAGCACGGCCGCGATCACAATACACAATGCGACGAGGGTCAGCGCGCCAGACAGTCGCAGGCCTGCGCGTCGACGGATGCCCTCGTCCAGAGGCGCTTCCGCTTTTACTCCCGAAAAATTTCCGGATGCATCCATACGCTCCGATTTCCTCCTGCTCCAGATACGCCGCAATGCGCCCGGCAGTCGCCCCGGCGCCCAGCTGGCCCGAATATCGCGCGCCGGCTCATCCGCCGCAACGGCGCGCGTAACCGGACGCCAGCGATTCTGGCCGACCGCCAGGTCCGCCAGACCAATCAACACGCCGGCGATGTCCAGATAGAAGGCGGCCGGATAGGTGCAGATCACAGCCAGAAAGGTCGGCGGGCTCAACTGCCGATAGCCGGCCAATCCGACGAGCAACAGAATCAACGGCGCCGAAAAACACGCCAGACCGAGCAGATGCAGTACGCCGGGCAAGGGCAGCGCCGCGCGGCCAGGGTCGCGCGCAAGCAAGGCCAGCGCCAGATTAAACGCGATAATCACCACCGGCAAGACCCACAGGAGAACGACGCCGCCTTCCACAACTCGCGTGCGCCAGGCGCCCGAGGACTGGGAAGCGGTGATGAAGCGGGTTAAATAAAGCGCCGTCGCCAACGACGCGGCCGCGTGCACCAGGGAGAAATGCTGCAGAAAATAAGCGGCAAAAACCAGATGCAGGGCGGCGACCGGCAGCGCCGCCAGATAGTGAACGCCATGAAAAACGAACTGCAGACGCTCCTGCCAATTTAACGAAGAGCGAAACGCATCCTTCACATGACGAAAAAACGTGGCAGTATGACCGTTAGCCCAACGTCGGCGTCGCGCGATAAAGCTGTACAGGTCCGGAGAAACCTCTTCGTTCGAGCCGTGCCACGGATTATGCAGAATGCGGCCGCCGCCAACAATGATCTGATAGCTGAAATCCGCATCCTCGGTAAGGCAAGCGCGCAGCGGATGTTCGCGCAACAAGCGCGTCGCGAGCACCGTCGTGGTGCCCGTAAAAAAAACCGTAAGGCCCAAACGCGTAAAAGCGACATTGAGCATCTCACAGCCGATGTGCTGATGCAAAGAATCCCACAGGCGCAAAAATCCGGCGGCGGAAAGCGGTCCGCGGCGGCCCTGAATAATCGCGGCGTCGTCCGATTCCATAAGCGCGAGCGAAGTGCGAATCCAGGCCGGATCGGCCTCATGATCGGCGTCCAGAATCGCGGCATAGGGCGCCTCCAGCTGACCGCTGACCGCATTAATCTTTTCGCTTTTCGCCGACACTCCGGTAAAGACCAACTCGAGACTGCGCGAGCCCTCGCTCCAGAGTTCGATGTGTCGGCCGGGTTCTTGCGCCGCAGAGCTCGCCTGCGGATACGCCGCCGTGAGGAACGGCACGGAACTATCCGCGGAATCCTCAACAAGAACGATAATTCGAATATTTCCGGCGTAGTCCTGACGCAGCAAAGACTCGATGGTACGCAGGATCCGCGCGCCTTCGTGACGCGCCGGCACGAGCGCCGCCACCGAATCCGCGTGACATGGGCCGCCCTCCGGCGGCGGCCTTCCGTCAGCCCGGCGCCGATCGCCCAGGAAAACAAAGATTACCAGATAATAACCGCAGGCGTACAGCGCCAGAATGCTCATCAACACAATGCTGATTCCGGTCATGACGGTCATGGATGGGGAAGCCCTGCACTCGGAACGCGCGCTCAACGCGACTGCGCGCCGCAGGAAGCCCCTGCAAAGATCCCTCCGCACACGTGAACGTCAAGGCAAGCGTCCGGCCCGTCCCGCACGCGCAAGCGGCGCCGCGCCGACTCTCCCCGGGCGGATGCCTGTTCCGCCGGACAAGGACGCACAAGCGCAGCAAAGGAGGGATTTAGCCGGACAAAAAAAAGCCCGCGAATCAACACTCGCGGGCTTTACGTAATCTGATAACAACTTCCAAAAATGATGGGTGCGGCAGAGATCAAACCGCGTTTCAGGCTTACGCTTTTTCGCGCTGAAGACTTGCTTCAGCGCAGAGTAATATGGTCAAGCCTCACGACATATTAGTATCACTCGGCTGAACGTGTTACCACGCTTACACCTGTGACCTATCAACCTCGTAGTCTTCGAGGCGTCTTCAGGGACCGAAGTCCAGGGAGATCTAATCTTGGGGCCGGCTTCCCGCTTAGATGCTTTCAGCGGTTATCCGTTCCGAACATAGCTACCCAGCGATGCCACTGGCGTGACAACTGGTGCACTAGAGGTTCGTCCATCCCGGTCCTCTCGTACTAAGGACAGCACCCCTCAAATCTCCAACGCCTGCAGTGGATAGGGACCGAACTGTCTCACGACGTTCTGAACCCAGCTCGCGTACCGCTTTAATTGGCGAACAGCCAAACCCTTGGGACCTGCTCCAGCCCCAGG
>JAVHPJ010000209.1:0-28031 GCA_036170535.1 Leptospirales bacterium
CCGGCGCGCGCCAACCGATCAACCGCTACGGCAGCATCGTTGACGCCGGCGCTTAGCCCCGGCTCCGCACGCAGCAGGTCGACGTATAAGTCAGTCGCAGCATCCCGTTCGTAGCGCTGGATCAACCGCTCGGCGCCCTCCACGCCGCGCGCTACGTTCAGGCTGAACAGGCTTTCGAGCACCGTATCCACATTATTGGCGGAGATCAAGAAGATCGGCAGGGACGGGATAATCGCAATCAACATGAATGCGATGCTCAAGCGATAACGCAAACTTGAACGCAAATTACCGGTCAGGCGAATGCGGCGATTACGATAATAATAATGCCCGATCAGGTTCAGGGTGCCGAGCGGAATAAAAAGCAAAAGATACGTGAAGATGCGATCAACCAGCGCCGCGTCCGTACCCAGCAAAAACTGTTCGCTGATAAAGATCGAAAAAAAGACGATTAAGGCGAGAAAGAAGACGTCGCGCAGATAGATCTTGCGCTCTTCGCGCAGCCAGCTCTGGGGCCGTTCCATCACGAAAACCTGCCGGACAAAAGCTCCTCCAGCTTTCGGACGGCGTCTTCCTCGTCGGCGCCGTCAGCGGTGATGGTGACGCGGGCGCCGTGACACAGAGCCAGCGTCAACAGACCCATAATGCTCTTGCCATTCACGGTGACGCCGTCGGCGGTGAGATTAACCTCCGACTTGAAGCGCGCGGCCTCGCGCACAAAGATGGAAGCCGGGCGCGCGTGCACGCCCTGTTCGTGCTGGATGGTGACTTCCGCGGAGCGCATGCCCGAAATTACGATCCACGGTTCGAAACGCAAATCAAATCAGGTCGGATTTCCCTCGTCCGAATCGGCGCCCGGGCGAGTTTTTTTCAGGATCTCCCGATTGATGCGGTTGGACAACTCGCGCGCGGCATGATAGCCCATGCGTTTGGAGCGGTGGTTCATGGCCGCCGTTTCAATCAAGATCGGAACATTCCGGCCCGGACGCACCGGCAACAGGTGGCGCGGCACGCTGACGCCCAGGATCTCCACCGTTTCCTCTTCAAGGCCCAAACGCTCATAGTCCTTGTTCGTATCCCAATCCTCGAGGCGGATGACCAGATCAATTCGGCAGCGGCCGAGAATTGCGCCCACGCCGAACAAGTCCTTTACGTTGATGATTCCGACGCCGCGCAGCTCCATGTGATGCTGGACGATCTCGCTGGCCGCGCCCCACAACTCAGTTTCGCCCATGCAGCGTATGTGCACAATGTCGTCAGCGACCAGGCGGTGGCCGCGTTCCACCAACTCAAGCGCGGTTTCCGACTTGCCGATGCCGCTGGGCCCCATGAGCAGAATGCCGACGCCGAACACGTCAATCAGCACGCCGTGAATGGCCGTCGAAGGCGCCAGCGCTTCGTCCATGCAAAGCGTAAAATGCACGATGAAGTTATGCGTGCTCAGGTCGGAGGCGAGCACCGGCACGCCCAATTCGTCGCCCGCTTCGATGAAGAGCCTGGGCGGCGCGTTGCCATGCGTGAAGATAATCGCCGGAAACGGATAGCGGAAAAATTCCGCGCGAATGCGCGCCAGATTGTCGGCGTCGCTGTCCATCAGGTACGCGTATTCGCCGCGCCCCAGGATTTGAATGCGATCGGTTGCGAATTCCCGATAATACCCGGCCAGCGCGAGGCCCGGCCGGTTTACATCGAGCGAGGAGAGATGTCGGTCCAAACCTTGCTGTCCGGCGCAGACCTTCAGGTCCAGCTCGGGATGCTTCTGGATCAGTTGACCGACTTCGATGAAGCTCATTCAGGCGGACGTTCAGCGATGATCGTGCCGCTTGCCCAGCATCTTATCTTTGTGACGACGAATTTGCTTTTCCAGTTTATCTTCCGCCAGGTCGATGGCGGCGTACATATCCGTGTGCGACTCGGACGCGATGAACTGATCGCCGTCGGCGTTGATTACAAATTCGACGATTTGATTGATCTTTTCAACTTTGAAGTGCACCACCGCCGAGATAAGCGCGTTGAAGTGGGCCGACAACTTTTCGATCTTTTTCCGCGTGTAGTCCTTGAGGGCTTCAGAGGACTCCATATTCTGGAAGTGGTACGAGATATCCATACGCGACACTGAGGACGATCGGCGTCCGTTGTCAATTGTTTCGAGTCAGTTCGCCCTCAATTCCGAGCCACGGCGTCCGCCGTCCGGATTGCGCCCGCGGCGCCCGCCGGCGCGGCCGCGGGCGGAGTTCAGCGAATCTCGGGACGGGCGTTCAGCTGATTCACCTTCTTGCGGCGATCGGCCGGGGGAATGCGCAGAACCTTGCGGTATTTTGCCACGGTGCGGCGGGCGATCTGCACGCCTTCCTTTTGAATCAAATCGACAATCTGCTGATCCGAGAGCGGTTCGATCCCGTCTTCGGCGCTGACCAGCTGGCGAATTCGATCTTGAATGCTGCGCGCGGAATGTTTGCCCTCGCCCACGGAACTATTGAGCGAACTGGAAAAGAAGTACTTCAGCTCAAAAACGCCCCAGCGTGTTTGCGCATATTTGTTCGTAGTAATACGAGACACGGTTGATTCGTGCAGTTCCACCTTTTCCGCAACCATGCGGAGCGTTAAGGGCTGCAGCCCGGCCGGCCCCTGACGGAAGAACTCCTCTTGAAACTCCGTGATCGCGCGGGTCACCCGATAAAGCGTCTGGCGGCGTTGACGGATGCTCTTGATCAACCAGGTGGCGGAATTAAGCTTGGTTTGAAGATACTCCCGATCGGCGCTGTTCCGGCCGCTCTGGCGCAGCATATCGCGATACTCGTCATTCACCTGCAGACCCGGCAGATACTCGTCATTGATGACGACCTCGAGCTTGCCTTCGACGTCGACTATGATTACATCGGGTACAATGTACTCGGGCTGACGCGGGGAATAAAGCGTGCCCGGATAAGGCTCCAGCGTCCGAATAAACTGAAGCGACTGCTCGATCTCATCGCGCGTAAAGCCGGCGTTTTTTTCGATTTTACGGTAATCCAGTTTTTCCAGGTCTTCGAAGTGTTTTTCCAGGATCGCGAGCGTCACTGCGTCGTCCGGCTTCAGCAGCCGGGCTTGCAGAAAGAGGGATTCCGCAATCGTGCGTGCGCCGCAGCCGATCGGATCCAGTTCATGAATCTGCGCGAGCGCCGCGCGCGCATCCTCGATGGCGATCGCCGAGCCTTCGATTATGACGGCTGGATCATCCACCAGAAAGCCGCGCTCATCAATCGCCGAAATCAGCATCTCGCCGGCTTGAATCTGCGCGGGCGAAAGATCGGAAAGCCGCAACTGCCACAGCAGATGCTCCGCCAGCGACTCAACCGACCGCACGGCGTTCTGTAGAAATTGATGCTTCTTTTCAGTTTTTTCCGCGGCATGGCCGGGCGAATAATCAGCCGAATATTCGCGGCTGTTGGATTGCCAGTTTTCTTCGCCCTCGGATTCCTCGCGCGCGACGACTGTCTCGGCGGCGGTTTCCAGAGCTTCCGGGGAGCGACTGTCCGCCGGCGGCGGACCGTCCACGTCGCCGACTTCTTCCAGCAGCGGGTTTTCCAGGATTTCTTTCTGAATGCGATCCTGCAGTTCGAGATTCGAAAGCGGCAACAGCTCGATCGACTGACGCAGATCCTGGGTTATAATCAGGCGCTGCGTCTGCTTCTGAACGAGGTGTTGACTGAGGGCCATAGACGTCTTACTGCACTTTGCGACTGGCTGCCGGCCGCACGCGGCGCTTACAAACGAAAATCCTCGCCCAGATACTTGGATCGAATCTCGCGATCTTCTACCAGTTCCTGGGGACTGCCCGCACGCAGGATCCGGCCGGCGTACATGATATACGAACGATCGGTTATGCGGAGGGTCTCACGCACATTGTGGTCGGTAATTAAGATGCCCAGACCGCGCTCCCGCAGCTGCATGACCAACTGCTGAATGTCCTTTACGGCTATAGGATCGACTCCCGCAAAAGGCTCGTCCAGTAGAATAAAGTCCGGTTCGGTGGCCAGCGCCCGGGCGATTTCGCAACGCCGCCGCTCCCCGCCGGACAGCGTGAAGCCGGGCTGGTTAACGACGCGCTGGAGATTCAATTCCTCAATGAGCGCATCGCGGCGCCGGTTGATTTCCGCTCGATCGGACACATGCATTTCGAGCACGGCCTCGATGTTTTGCGCAACGGAAAGCTTGCGAAACACGCTCGCTTCCTGGGCCAGATAGCCCACGCCCAGCCGCGCGCGCTTGTACATTGGCAGAGCGGTCACCTCGGCGTTGTTGATAAAAACGCGACCGGAATCCGGCGTAACCAGGCCCACGGCCATGTAAAACGAAGTCGTCTTGCCGGCCCCGTTGGGTCCCAGCAAGCCGACGATTTCCTGTTGACGTATGTCAAAGCTCACGCCGTCCACGACGCGCCGTCGATTGTAGGTTTTAATCAAGTTTTCGCCGCGCAAAAGTTTGCCGCCGGACGGGCGAAAAACGGCCGACGACGTTTCGACGGCCGGGGCTTTTTTGCGAGATTTACGCTGATTGCTGACGCTCATTCTTCCACGCCCAGATATCCGCGAATGCGATTGTACAAAAGTATACGATTCTTTTCCGGGTAAAACAGGATTTTCTCGGCATACACGCCGTTGCCGGCGCCGCGCAGACCTGGATTGCCTTCAAGTATTATCACGCCCTGGTCTTCGTAATACGAGGCCATTTCGCCCACGGCGCGATAGGCGTCCCGTTCAATCTCGACCTGGCCCCAGGCGATAGTCGAGCCGCTGCGAAAATCGCGCTCAATTATCGCGCCGCGCAGGGTCGCCCGCGGTTCGGCCGTTTGTCGGTCGAGAAATGCGATTTCGGGTTCCCCTTCGAGGCGCAGGAGTTCCTCTTTGCGATCAAAGTCCAGCACGCGCGCTCGCACCTGCACGCCCCGTTCACGGTCGAGCATGTCCACGCCCTGATCGACGTGCAGCAAGGCGAAGTCCCGACCGTACGCCGTGATTTCCGGCGCACTGAGCCGCAGGGACTGACCGCGCGTTAACAGCACGTCGCCCCGGACGAAGGTTTTTGCAACGCCTTCTCGCGGAAATTCGTGCACCAGAACCTGGCCGCTCAGGGTGGACGCCAGATCGGACTCGTCGGCGGCTGGATCGTCGGACTCGGCGTCGTCCTCCGCCGCCCCGAGGACTTCTGCGCTACGACCGCCTTCGCGCGCAAAACGCTCCAGGTCCGGGGGACCCTCCGGCGCTTCGGCGCGGCTGGCGGGCGCCGTGCGACTCATATAGATCACTCGTCCGTCGAGCTTGATGCGCCGGTCTGCGGTTTCATACACCAGCCGATCGCCGGTCAAAAATACGTTTCGCCCAAAGATCAACGGATTTGATTCTACGGTAAGGGTGCGATCTTCGTCCGTAAAGACCGCCCGATCGCCGCTCATACTGTAGACGTCCTGATGGACGCGCACGTCTCCATCCAGGGTCGTGGTACGCGCGGCCAGATCACGAACTATCCCCCGGCACGAAACCAACGTGGTGGCCTGGCCGGCTGTGCGCGTAATGATGTACGGATCGCCGGACAGTACGGCGCGCTGCTCGTCGCGAAAGTACTCGGCGCGCGTTGCAAATAACTGCGCTCCGCTTTTGCGATCAGTAAAACGCACGGCGCCATCGAGTCGGCCGTAACGTCCGTCTTCGATAATCATCCGATCCGCCTGGATCAGCACCTGATCGTGGCGGATGCTGGCGGCGCCGCGAATCGTCAGGCGCGTAACTTCCAGACCGTCTTTTTCCACGATCTCGCGAATAAGTTCGTAGCCGCTGAAAACGGTGGTAACGGCCCGTCCCAGTCGGTCCGGACGCGTTTCGGCGATCGAATCGCCTTGAATGGACGCTTCGTCCAGCTCCGTCGAAGCGTCGGGCGCATCGGAATCAGCGAGGTCCGGAACGCCCGCCTCGCCCGCTTCTTCAACGGGGAGCCGACCGGGATCCAGCCCGGGCGTCACAGTGCGACAGGCTGCTGCAACGACCAGAACGGCCGAAAACAGGAGGCTCTGCGTATGAAAATCTCGACTCACGTTATTGGAATAGATCCAGGGGATCTCCAACCTCATTCTGACGCCCCCCTTCGACGGGTCGACTCAAAATGACCGGGCCGCGACAAACCTGCCGGTTGTTCTCGTTATCAATCTCCGCGCCGCGTTCGCAGCGCACCGTAGAGCCGCGATCGATTATGGTCAGCGGCGAATCGGACGAGGCGATTTGCGCGATCCGATCGTACTCCATAGATTCGCCGATTACGCGCCGACCGTTGGCGCTGTCGTAGCGCACATTGCCCGAAAGACGAATCAGGTCGGAGTTATAGTCGACCTCGCCGCGCTCTGCAACCAGCAGGTCGGCCGGCCGATTGTTTTCATCGTACTGGGTAAAGCTGAAGTCGTAGGCGACGATGCGCTGCATTTCGTCGCCGTTCTGGAATAAAAAGGCCTCTTTTGCGCGCACAATCCAGGCGCGCCGGCCGTCGACCGCCACCGATTCGCGCACAAAGTCTGTAATACGTATGGTCGCATCCGGTTCGCGAACGTCTTCGCTGATTTCGCGATAGGCGTCCGAGCATGCCGTGAAAAGACTCAGTCCGCAGCAGGCGGCGACGGACAACGCAAACGCGCCCGTGCGGCCCGCGCCGCTCCCGGACCGGGGCGCCGGACGGAGCGCAAACATCTCAAACCTGCAAGGCCGCTTCGGGCTCAAGGACTTCCGTCTTGACGACGTGATCGAGGCGCACGAGCCGCCGCAGAAGATCCGGCGCCCTGTCGAGCCAGTACTGATTGCTGGCGTCCGACCAGGCGTTGGCGGGATCCGGGTGCACTTCCATAAACAGACCCTCGATACCGGCGGCCACAGCAGCGCGCGTGAGCACCGGCACAAAGTGACGATTCCCGCCGCTGGTTTTTCCGCCGCCCGGCAGCTGCGTGCTGTGCGTGCCGTCCATAACAACCGGTATGTTCATGCTGTGCAGGATTTCCGGCGAGCGCGGATCAAATACGAGATTATTGTACCCGAAGGAAACGCCGCGTTCCGTAATCAGATACTTCTCTGAGTTAACGCTCTTGAATTTGTTGACGATTTCACTGCAATCGCCCGGCGCCATGAACTGACCCTTTTTTACATTAACCCAGCGGCCCGAACTTGCGCACGCCAGCACAAGGTCCGTCTGGCGCGAAAGAAACGCCGGGATCTGGAGAATGTCCACGACTTGCGCCACGGACGCCACCTGCGCTGTTTCGTGTACATCGGTCAGGACCGGCACGCCAAAAGTGCGCTTGATGTATTCAAGGTCGCGCAGGCCTTCCTCCATCCCGGGTCCGCGCTTTGAATCCACTGCGGAGCGGTTGGCTTTGTCAAAACTGCTCTTGAATACGTAGAGTATGCCCAGCTCATCGCACAGGCGCTGCATGGATTCGCACACCCGCGCCAGCAGATCGCGGCTTTCGATCACGCAGGGGCCGGCGATCAGAAAGAAGGGTTCGCGCCCGCCGATTTTTCGTCCGCTGAGAAATTCGCGTTCCTGGATCATTCCGACTAAGGTAGCACGGCCCCGGACCGCGGGCAACTGATATTCAACGCGAATGTTTCGCGGCGGCGCCCACAAACCCGGCGAACAGAGGATGCGCCGCAATTGGCTTCGACTGAAATTCCGGATGAAACTGACAGCCCAGAAACCACGGGTGGTTTTTCAGTTCGGTGATTTCCACCAGTTGTTTGTCCGGACTCATGCCGCTGAAAATCAGCCCGTGCGCTTCCATGGCTTCCTTGTAGCGCAGTGTAAACTCGAAACGATGCCGGTGACGCTCGCGAATGCGCGTCTTCTTGTACTCTTTGAAGGCCAGGGTGCCTTCGTCGAGTATGCAGGGATAGCCGCCAAGCCGCATGGTGCCGCCCTTTTGTTCCAGCCCTTGCTGCTCTTCCAACAGAGAAATCACGGGATTTTCCGTGGACGGATCGAACTCCGTAGAGTTGGCATGCGCGAGACCGAGCACGTTGCGCCCGAACTCAATAATGGCGCATTGCATGCCCAGACAAATGCCGAAAAACGGAATCTTCTTTGTACGGGCATAGTGAATGGCGATGAGTTTGCCCTCGATGCCGCGGCTGCCAAAGCCGCCCGGCACCAGAATCCCATGAGCCTCGTGCAGGCGCGGATCAATGCCCTTTTCTTCGAGCTGTTCGGGATCGATTTTGATAAATTCGACGTTCACCTGATTGGCGATGCCGCCGTGCATCAGCGCTTCATAAACGGATCGATACGCGTCCTGCAGGGCGATGTATTTGCCGCACACCGCGATTTTTACAGTTTTTTTAGGATTCTTGATCGTGTCCAGAATGGACTGCCAGCGCTTGAAGTTAAGCTTGCCCGGCTCCATGTTGAAGTGTTTCAGTACAACCTGATCAAGCTTCTCGTCCCGATACATGTCCGGGATCTCGTAGATGCTCGACTCAATGTCTTTTGCAGAGATGATGTTCGCCTCCGCCACGTTGCAGAAAAGCGAAAGCTTCTCTTTCATGTCTTTTAAGAGCGGCCGATTCACGCGGCAGACCAGCACGTCCGGCTGAATGCCGAAAGTCTGCAGCTCTTTCACGCTGTGCTGCGTCGGTTTTGTCTTCGCCTCGCCGGCGACGGTAATCGTGGGCACGAGCGTCAGATGCACAAAACACACGCCCTCGCGGCCGCGCTCGCGGCGCATCTGGCGAATGGCTTCCAGAAACGGAATGCCTTCGATGTCGCCCACCGTACCGCCGATCTCCACAATCACAAAATCGACTTCTTCTTCGCGCGTGAGCAGGCCCACGCGGTTCTTAATTTCGTTGGTAATGTGCGGAATGACCTGCACGGTGCGGCCCAGGTAATCGCCCCGGCGTTCGCGTTGGATTACGGCGTGATATATCTGGCCGGTGGAGACGGAATTCTGCCGGGTAAGCTTCGCCGACTGGGTGAATCGTTCGTAGTACCCAAGATCGAGATCCGTCTCGGCGCCGTCGTCGGTCACGTAGACCTCGCCGTGTTGAAAGGGACTCATCGTGCCCGGATCGACGTTAATGTACGGATCCATCTTCTGCAGCGTTACGCGGTAGCCGCGATTTTCCAGCAGGCAGCCGAGCGCCGCAACGGTGACCCCTTTGCCCAGGGACGAACACACGCCCCCGGTGACGAAAATATAACGCGTATTGACGATCTTTTCGCTCATGCCCGACCCCCGGTCAGGCTGCAAAGTGCGCCCTGGCTTTACAGCGTTTTTATGCGCCTATGCACGCATTTTGCGCCAGTCGGCCGTCCGACTCCGCCGTATTCCAGCGAAGGTCCGCGCAACGCCGGCCTAATCGCCTGCGCGACGAATCCGTTCCACGAGGGAAGTTGTGGAAAAGCCGGGGACAAAGGGCAGGATTTCGACGCGGCCGCCGCCGGCCTGCACGGTCGGCGTTTCCGGCAGCGATGCCGGCGTGTAGTCGCCGCCTTTCACATGAATCGCCGGCCGGAGGATCTCAAGCGAGGCCTGCGGAGTATCTTCGGAAAAAAACGTAACAAAGTCCACGCATTCCAGGGCTGCCAGCACCAGGGCGCGATCTTCGGCTCGATTGAGGGGGCGATCCGGGCCCTTATTCAGGCGCCGTACGCTGGCGTCGGAGTTAAGCGATACGACCAGCAGGTCGCCCAGGTCGCGCGCCCGAGCCAGATAGCTGACATGGCCCGAATGCAGAATATCAAAGACGCCATTCGTATGAACGATTGTGCGCATGGACCGGAGTTCGTTCAGGCGCAGCGCCAGCGTTTCCCGCTCGGGAACGATTTTCTGCGTGAGGCGGGCGAAGAAGCGTCCGGATTCCATACAAGGGCCAGGCGAGCTTACTGAGTCGCGTTCAGCGCAGCTCATCCACGGACACTGTCGCCGCGCCCAGTTGGGCGACAACCAGTCCGGCTGCGCGATTTGAGAGTTGCACCGCCTCTTCCGGCGAGGCGCCGGCTGCAATGGCGAGCGTGAAGACCGTGATCACCGTGTCGCCGGCGCCGGTTACGTCAAAGACCTGACGCGCCACAGTCGGAAAGTTCCGGGCCGCCGATTCGCCGGATTTGAAAAGCGTCATGCCCTTTTCCCCGCGCGTAATGATCAGCATCTTTGCGCCCAGGCGGTTCAAGATTTCAAAGCCGCCTTCGCGCACTTCCTCGTCGCTGACCAGGCTGCGCTTCAAAAAACGGCCGGCTTCGTGGTGATTCGGCGTGAGCACATCCACGCCGCGGTACGAATCAAAATGGGTGACCTGAGGATCGACCGAGATAAAGCAGCCATGCTTGTGCGCGGCTTCCACCGTGGCCGCAATCACATCCGGCGTAACGACGCCTTTATCGTAGTCGGAGATCACGACGCCCTGAACAGAAGGAACGATGCGCCGGATCGAATCGATCAGTTCGCGACGGGCCGCATCGGAAAGCGGCTCCTGACTTTCTCGATCCAGGCGACAGACCTGCTGCTGACCGGCGAGGATGCGCGTCTTGCGCGTGGTCGGTCGGCCTGGCAGCGGTTGCGCGCCCAGGTCTTCCGCGCGCACGCCGGTTTCCATCAGCAGCCGCGTAAGCAGAGCGCCGCCGTCGTCGCGCCCCAACGCGCCCACTACAAAGGCGCGCGCGCCGAGCGCGCAGAGATTGCGCACAACATTGCCGGCGCCGCCGGGCACCATGCGCACCTGCTTTTCGAGGACGACCGGCACCGGCGCCTCCGGCGAAATGCGTTCGACCACGCCATGGATGTACTCGTCGAGCATGAGGTCGCCCACCACGAGTACGGAGAGATCTTTAAAACGATTCAGAATTGCGTCAGTTTCGGCCGGCATACCGCGCTTCCGGAACGCAGGCGCCGGCTCAGCCGCGACGCATCACAAAGGTGACGGCGCAGCGACGCAGGGCGGTGCGTCCGCTTTCGTGTCCGAGAATTCGTTCCACGTCTTCGGCGTCCAGATATATATCGCTGCGATTGGCGCCCGTCACCCCGCCCGCATAGAGATAATAGGCGTTGGCGCCGGCCCGGCGGTCCATGCGCGCGCGTTCCAGAGAGCTGTGATATACTGCAAGTCCGCGGCGGACGGAACAACTCCGGCTGGCGATTTCCGGCCCATAAATCAGACGACCCCGATCGGAATAAATGCGCGGTTCCAGCGACGGCTGGAACTCGCTTAATTCGCTCACGTCGATGATCAGGCCGCTGACCGTATCCACCTGGCCGCGCGGATTGGCTTCCGGCGCAGGTTCCGAAGCATACAGGGAACGTAGCAGCAAGGCGTACAGGCCCCGCTCGCCGGTGAAAGACATGGACAGTTCCACCGTCTCGTAGCCTTCGCCGGTGCTGCGCGTGCGCACAACAAAGCGCTCAGCCAGCTCGCCCAAACGATCACGCAGTTCGCGATCGTCCGCCATGCGCTCTGAGAGCAATCCGCGAGAATCCAGAGGCAAGCGACCCAGGGCGTTCATCAGTTGAAGACTCGCCTGCTCCCGCGCCGTTTCGCGCGCCATGGTTCGCGCCTCCGTCAATGACGCCGCCCGCGGCGAGCGATCCGCAAAGCCGCCCGCGTTGGAATACGCGATACGCGGCAAACGCACGCGGGCGCGCGCATACAGGGCGCCCGCGGTCCAATCAATGCGTACGTCGGGCGACGGCGCCACGACGTAATGGCTGGCCGGGATCGCGCGGAAGTCGTCCTGACTACGGGCGAAGACTGCAAATACGCTGAAAAATGCCAGAGCGGCGACCCAGGCGTACCGGCCGCGGCGGCGAAACGGGGCGAACATACAGATTCTGTATCGGTCAATTCCGCAGTGATTTTGCCGCTTTTCGGCGCAGTCCGCGCGCCCTGCCACGCGGCCGTTCAGCGTGCGCGCGCGCTGAAGAGGGACCGCCAGGCGGCCGCCAGACTATCGAATGAGTCATGGCGGGCGGCCGGCGGCAGGGCCGCTAGGATTTCGCGCCCGTAGCGGCGGGTGCGCAGCCGCGGGTCAAGGATTGCGACCGCGCCGCGATCGGCGTGGCTGCGAATCAAGCGACCAAAGCCCTGCTTGATGCTCAGCGTGGCCTGGGGCAATTGCAAATCCCGAAACGCCTGGCCGCCCATTTCCTCGACGCGCTCCATTCGCGCCGCCAGCGGCGGATCATCCGGCACGCGAAAGGGCAGCCGCACGAGGGTCACCAGGCGGAGCTGATCGCCGGGAATATCAACGCCCTGCCAGAAGGTGGCCAGACCGAACAAAACGGCATGGGAGGAACTGCGGAAGCGGTGCAAGGCCGGCGAAGGCCCGGCCTCCAACTGGCTGACCAACTCCCACTCCGGCGTATCGTCGAGTTCTTCCTCGATCAATCTCTGCACCTCGCGCAGAGAACGCGCCGAGGTAAACAGTACAAAGGCCCCGCCGCGCGACAGATCGGCCAGGCGCCGCACTTCGCGCGCGGCCGCGCGATGAAACTCGGCCTCCGCCTGGGCGGGATCGGGCATTTCAGCGGGCAGATACAAGAGGCAGCGCTTGCGATAATCAAAAGGCGAATCGAGTTGCAGTTCGCGCCGACGTCCGCCGCGCGTATCCGCGCCAAACTCGCCCAGGCCTAATTCGCGCGCAATGTAGTCAAAGGGACGCGCGCCCTGCCCGGCCAGGGTCGCAGAAGTAAACACCACCGAACCGACGACCGGATACAGTTTTTCGCGCACCAGCTCGGACGGTTCGACCGGCGCCAGATGGATGCGATAGTCGGCGCGATCGTTGGAGCGCTCGCGCTTTTCTTCGCGCGATATCCAGAGCACCTGGTCGCGCGTGGGTCCGTCGAGCAGCGCGTTCAGCAGGCGCCGCAGAATTTGCAAACGTCCCAGGCGCGCCTGGGTTTCGAGTTGATCCAGACTCAGGCGCGCGCGTTCATCGCGATCATCGCCCAGGCCCAATTCGCTCTGACTGGCCAGATCATTCAAACGCCGCTCAAGATAAGCCTCCGCGCGCGCGAGTTCGGCTGAAAAGCCTTCGCCGGCCGGCACGGGAACACCGCCGCGAATGCGCAACTGGCCGCGCGCACCGGGGTCCACGGCCGTCAGCACGCCGCTGCGAAAACTCTCCAGCGCGCGCAGAGCCGGAGTACCCTCCGCGCCCAGGCTGAAAAACGCCTCCTCCATTTCCTCAAAGCTCATCGACTCAATAAACGAACGGTGAAACACCTCGGGAAAACGGTGCGCTTCGTCCACAACGAGCGCGGCGAACTCGGGCAGCAGTTGTCCGCCGACGGCAAGATGGGCCGAAAGCAAACTATGATTCAGAATCAATAGTCGGGCGCGGCGCCAGCGTTCCCGCGCGAGAAAATAATATGACGTATCGAAATTATGACAGCGCGATCCCAGGCAGTCGTCCGGATCGCGCGTAAATTTGGACCAGAAGGCCGGCGACGCATAACCGCGATATTCCTGCCGCACGCCCGTCGAACTTTCGCGCAGCCAATCGAGCACGCCATCGATGTGATCCGCCATCTCCGGTCCGACGCTGCCGGCGAGGAGTCCCTCTTCGAGTTTGCGTTTACAAACGTAGTTGGAGGCGCCCAGACACAACTCCGCGTGGATCCGCCGTCCCAGGATGCGTTCTACAATGGGCAGGTCTTTTTCAAGAATCTGCTGTTGAAGAGAGCGCGTCTCGGTGGACACGGCCACGCGCAGGTTTTCGCGCTCTGCATAGTCGAGCAGCGGCAAAAGGTAAGCGAGCGTCTTGCCAACGCCGGTGCCGGCCTCGACCAACAAAACTCCCGATTCGCGCACGCAGCGATCCGCCGCACGCGCCATGCTTTCCTGTTGAGAACGGTAAGCGTAGTCGGGCCAGATCTCCTTGAGCGCAGCCTCGCCTTCCGAGAAGACATCCAGGGGATCAGTCAGATGAATCGATGCGGGCTTCTCTTCGCGAGCGGTCAAAAAACTCTCCGACCAGAGCCGCCAGCGCGGCCCCGACGAGTCCCGCCAGCGCAGGCCCGGGACGACCGGCGGCCAGAGACGACATAAGAGCGCACAGGGCGGCCGGGGTGGCAATCAAAAGACTCGACCAGACTGCGCGAACCGCGCGCAATTCCAACCACAGCGCCAGAAGAGCGGCCAACAACAAGGCGCTGAAGGCCGCGTCCTGAGTCCAGGGTGAAGCGGAAAAATCGGCCCGGCCTCCGGCCCGCGCAATCTGCAGGAGCACGAACGGTTGAAAGAAGAGGCTCGCAGCGGCAAGGCGCGCCGCCAGAGCTTGAGGCCCAAGCCCGGCCAGCGCCGCAAACCACGCCAGCAGCAGCGCCCAGGGCAGATAAAATCGCGCTGCTGGCGGCGCCAGGGCCTGGCTTACGACAATCAGCGCGCCATACCCGAGGCCCGCCCACGCAATTGCAGAGCGACCACGCGCGGCCGCCGCGCTCGGCGAAATGCGCACGCCGGCAATACTGCAGCGCAGACCGTAAAGGGCGCCGGGCGACAAGACAAACAATGTCATGTATAACTGGAGCGAGGGCGCGTTAAGTCCGGCCTGACTGCCAAAGCGCAGGATCGCGCCGGCCAGTAATACTCCCGCCGCCGCTGCCAGTGCGACGCCGGCGCCGGCCCGGCCCGCAAGATAGCGCAGAACGGCTGCCAGCGCGAACTGCGCCATGGCGAGACTGATCCAGACGGATGCGCCGGGACTTTCGATCATGAGTCGCTCCCGCCCCGCCGGCGAGCGTGCAGCGCCGCAAAAATCGTCGCCGTCGCGAGGACCGCGCAGGCGCAAGCCAATGGCGCGGCGATGGGATGGGCTGAGACATCGGCGATCGCCGCCAGCACGGGCTCGGCGTCGCGCGGCGCGTCGCCTGGCAAGAGCGGCGGGGCCGTCCCGGCGCCGGGCAAAAGCAAGGCGAACCACGCAGCAAAAAGCCCCAGGGCGATGAGTGCGCCCGCGAAGCGGACGACGCCGACCGCGCGCGCGTTTTGCGCCCCCTGCTCCCGGTCCTGGTCCGGGCGCATAAGCCCCGCAAGGTAGAGGCCGCCGGGCGCAGCGACGAGTATCAAGAGCCAGGCGGGATAAAAAAACAAAGCGAGCCCCGCACAGAGCAGCGCGAAGAACACGCGCGGCGCACGGTCCAGGGGATACAGAAACGCCAGAGGCGGCGCAGTGACGCAGCCGGCGAAAAGCAGCCAGGCGAAGGCCGCCTCCAGCGCCGGGCTCAGGCTTCCAGCCCTCCGCCGTCGCGACGGGTGAGGGATAATTCGGCTTCGATATCGTTCAACAGACCGCGCGCACGGACGAAGTCCGGCCGCAGACGCAGCGCCAGATTCAAAAAGCGGCGGCTCCGTTCCGGACGATTCCAGCGCCTGTACACGATAGCCAGATTGTACAGCGTCAGGTGGCGTCGCTCCCCTTCCGGACAACGCAGAGCGCGCAAAAACCACTTCACGCTCTCGCGCCGCCGACCCGTCTTTAAAAGCAAGGCGCCAAAGTCATTGTTATGATCGCCATTGTCGCGCTGCATACGGATTGCATTTCGAAAACACCGGAACGCATCCGTCTCGCGTTTGAGAATCGAACCGTACATCCAACCCAGAGTCGCATAGGTGGAGTTGGCGGGATCAATTTCGAGGGACTTCAGCAGATGGTACTCGGCGGCTTCATAGTTGCCCGCCTGAGCGTCGCATACGCCCTCCTGATAATACGCCCGCGCATCGGGAATCATACGGCCTCCGAAATCAGGGGCCGCCAGGGCTGCGCCACGCGCAGCAACCCGAGGACCCTCGTTAAATTTCGGACGGTTTCGCCGTAGAGGAGTAAACTTTTCGATGGAGTTCCGGAAGAGTCTCGAGCCGCTCGGCGATGCGCGGCGCAGAAATGCCGTATTCATCGAGTATTTCCTCGCGACTGCCGTGCGGGATAGCTTCCGGCGGGAATGCGAAGGTCCACAAATGACGGGCGTTTACCTCGGCGCTGAGACTCTGGCGAATGTACGCGGCCGCGCTGCAATGCAGGTAGGAGTCTTCGATAATGATGAAGTGATCGGCCTTACGCAGTTCCGCTTCCAGGGTTTCCAGATCAAGCGGACGCACCCAGCGCACGCCGATCAGGCGCGATAGCAGACCGAGCCGGTTGCGCAGTTCTTTTTCAACAGCGACTGCGAGATCCCACATTACGCCGATGGCGACGATGGCGATGTCTCCGCCCGCACCCGAAAGTTCCGGACGTATGGAGCTTACGTCCGGCAGACTTTCCAGGCTGCTCTTTGCGCACGCAGCTTTAGGAAAGCGCACAGCAATGGGACCGTCTTCATAGGTCTCCATAAAGTGCAGCATCGCCTTGAGTTCGCCGCCGGTCGCCGGCGCATATACGCGCACGTTCGGCGTCGCCAGGAGCACGCCCAGGTCGTACAGGCCCTGGTGGGTCTCGCCGTCCGGGCCGACGCAACCCGCGCGGTCGACGACCATGCGCACCGCGAAGTTCATGAGCCCCACGTCCTCAATCAATTGATCAAAGGCGCGATTCAGAAACGTGGAATAAATGCAAAGATACGGTATGGCGCCGCCCGAGGCCAGACCGCCAGCGAGCGCCATGGCGTGCTGCTCGGCGATGCCCACGTCGTAGACGCGTTCCGGCATGACGTCGTAAATCGGTCGCAGACCCGAACCCTCGATCATCGCCGGCGTGATGGCCACCACGCGTTCGTTTTTTTGCGCGAGTTCCAGCAGCGTATGACCCACAATTTCACTGTACCCAATCTGGTCGCCGGCCGATTTGGCGGCGAACACGCCGTCGGCGCGATTGAACATGGTCACGCTGTGATAGCGAATTGGATTGTTTTCCGCCGGCTCAAAGCCTTTGCCCTTTTGCGTGTACACATGTAATAGCAGCGGGCCCTTGAGCTCAAGAGCGCTTTTCAGAGTGCGCACCAGATCCAGCACATTGTGGCCGTCGATCGGGCCCAGATAACGAAAGTTCAGATCCGCGAAAAATCCGCCCGGCGTGAGCAGGTCCTTGACGGTCTTTTCCATGCGCCGCGAAAGCGTCCGCAGCGCCGGGCCGATCACCGGCAGCCAGAGCAGGAAAGTGTACCAGAGCTTCTTGCCCTTGTTATAAACCGAGGAAGTGATGATACGATTCAAATACTGATTGAGGGCGCCGACATTTTTCGAAATCGACATGTCGTTGTCGTTGAGGATGACCAGGCAATCGGTTTGCGCGTGACCGCCGTGATTCAGGGCCTCAAAGGCCATGCCCGCGGCGATGGACGCATCGCCGATGACGGCGACGCACTTGTGGTTTTTGCGCAGACGATCGCGCGCGAGCGCCTCCCCCAGCAGCTGCGATATGGAAGTGCCCGCGTGGCCGGTGTCGTAGAGATCATACTCCGACTCGGTGCGCTTGGGAAAGCCGGACAGACCGCCCTTGCGACGCACGCTTTTTAAGCGTTCCCGCCGGCCAGTCAGAATTTTGTGCGGGTAGATCTGGTGGCCCACGTCCCAGATCAACCGGTCTTCCGGCGTATTGAGGACGTAGTGCAAGGCGACGGTAAGTTCAATGACGCCCAGGTTGGACGCGAAGTGCCCGCCGACCATCGAAAGCGTGTCGATCAAGTATTCACGAACCTCGTGACACAGCTGCGGCAGCTGATCCTCGCGAAGTTGCCGAATATCCGCCGGAAACTCAATATTCTTTAAGAGCGGATACTCGTTCATACTGCTACTCTGCATCGTCCGCAGGGCCGCGGCGCGCCTATTTTCCGCCCCGGGCGGCGGCCGGCGCCGCAATATCCATGAGGCGATTCAGGTCCGTGTCGTCTTTAAGGCCCATGAGTTCGTAGATGCGCACCGGCTCGTTTTTACCTTTCACCCGCACCAGGTCCAGTTCGCGCGCATACACGCGATCTTTGACGCGTTCATAGGTAAACTCCGAGATACAGATCTTGACGCCGTAGGTTTTGGTAATGCCTTCGAGGCGTGATCCCAGGTTCACCGTGTCGCCCATGATCGTATAGTCCATGCGCCGGCTTGAGCCCATGTTGCCTACGACCGCCATACCGGTATTGATGCCAATGCCGATGTCGATTGAGAAGTCGCCGCGCTCGCGCCAGCCGGCCTGCAACTCTTTCAGACGCCGGGACTGCGCCAGGGCCGCCACGCAGGCGAAATAGGCGTGATCGTCGTTCTGCACGGGCGCGCCCCAGAAGGCCATGATCGCATCGCCCATGTATTTGTCGATGGTGCCGCGATAGTGGATGATCAGCTCCGTCATCTCGGACAGGTACTCGTTGAGCAGTTTGACGAGTTCTTCCGGGCCGAGTTTCTCGGAAATGGTCGTAAAGCCGCGCACGTCCGAGAAAAACACGGAGATTTCCTTTTTGGCCCCGCCCAGAGCGATTGCGTCCGGATTCGCCAGCAGTTCGTTTACAACGTCCTGGGAAACGAACTTCGAGAAGGTATTGCGAATATACTTCACATTCTCCTCTTCCGTCAGAGCGCGATAGAGGATGAAGATTATGAGCATTAAGAATTGCTCGAAAATCACCGCAAAGAACACATGCAGATAGCTGTAGAGTCCGAACGAAACATACGCGGTGATCGCGGCAAAGCTGGTCGCAATGATGATCGTCAACACGAAGCTCATCCACGTGGGCACGCGCGGCTGAAAGAATGCCGTGATAATGCCGATCACCATGAGAATGGCAAGGTTCACCAGGGGCGAAGCCTCGCGCGCAAAGTCCTGATTCAGGATGGTATTGATCGCATAGGCCTGGTGTTCGATGCCCGCCATGTTGCCGTAGGGTGAAAGGTGAATATCCTTTGCAGTGGAAACGCCGGTAGCGTAGTACATGGCCACCAGCGCGATTTTATCCTTCATCAGGATTTCCACGTCCTCGGGCTTATTGTTCTGGGCGATGTCCAGGATGTTGTGATAGTGAAAACAGTAGAGGCCGCCGCGGAAATTGATGTTCATCAAGCCAAAGCGGTCCATCGGCAGCGTGACTGTGCGCTCGGCGTTTGGCTTCGCCATAATGTCGATCTCTTCCATGCGAAAGAGTTCCTGATTCATCACCAGCCGGGAGCGCTGCGGAATGTTTTTGATCTTCACGTATCCGTTCAGGAAGTCGACTTCCACGTCTTTGACTGGATCCACGCCGTAATATGCAATAGCGCTCGCGAGCGCCACGCCCGGATAGAAGCTGTCGTCGACGTTCGGGTCGTAGTCGGGCTTATCCTGGCGATCCACGTTGACCACGCGAATCACCAGCGGGACCTTGCGGTTTACCTTTGTGACGTTCGGATCGATAAAGACGTTTGCATGACCGGCGCTGTAGAGCTCGCGCGTGACCATGGCGATCGGCGGAATCACCAGGCGCGTCCACGATATGCCGTAGCTCGCGTTTCTAACGTTGCGCAAAGCCGACATTTCGTTCAGCGCCGCCAGTCGATTTTCGTAGTCGACCTCCTGCGCCAGGGCCTCGGTCGTCATTTCGATCGGGTAGTCGGCTACAATCCGGTTGGGCGTCGCCGCAATACTTTCAGCAAGTAATTCATCCTGGCGGCGCAGCGAGAAACCTTCGCGGGCGTTGCAATCATAGCGGTTCTGGTCGCAACCGAACACGCCCTTGGCGTCGAGGAAGTTAATGTCATATACAAGTATGTTGTTTTCAGACTTCTGCGTGCGCTGCGCCACCTGCGCGTAAATGCCCCAGTCCAGCGGCCACGCGCCTTTCACCGCCGTGATGTCGGCGGTCGTAATGCCCACAATATGTATGTCGTCGCGCACGCCGGGCGGCAAGGGATAAGTGGGCGCGGTGCGCAGCCCCGGCTCGCCTGCTGCAATCCGCGCCGCGTTTTCCGCATTCACGCGCGCGATGTTCTGAGCGACCGTGTCCGGTTTGGGACAATACGGCAAAGCTTCGCCGGTCTGCTCGTCAACGGCGAATACGTTCGAGTAGTCGCGATCCCAGCTGTAGAGCAGGCTGATGGCGCTCTCTTCAATAGCGCGCATTGAAGTGAGCTTGGTAAGCATGAATGCAAAAACGAGCGCGATGTAGATGTTAATAAAAATGACGCCGAATTTTTTTTTGTCCCAGCCGATTCGATTAAACGCTTCAGACAAGAACATGAAAGAAGTTAAGATTGCGAAGAGTGAATGCCACAAAACGAGCGTGTAAAGGTTGGGACCGGTGCCGATAGCCGGCATCAGGACGCGAAAGCGCTCATCGTAGAAGATGCTGTCCGGGCTCGCGCCGTACGCCAGCACGAACATTATAAAACCGAGCGCGCCGACGCCGACCCACAGGTAGTCGACCAGTTGCCAGCCCTTCTTTTCGCGCGAGGTGATCTTCTCGCGCAGCAACAGAATAATTCCGAAAATCAGACCGCCCAGAAAGAGGGTTAGAAACAGCTCTTCAAAAATGCCGACCAGCGTATTGACGACGAATTGACTCTGCCCCAGAAAAAAATATGCAATGGCGAAGTAGATGTAGGAGCCGATCAGGGCGAAAGCGGAGACGGTAATGATCGCCCGCGCAGCCATGCGATCCCGAGCAAAGCCTGAACCGAGCAGATTTTTGAGAAAGGACCAGATGCCGCGCATGGAGAAAGGCTCCAGAGTCTGGCGCCCCTTACAAGCCTTTTTCCCGCGTAAGCGCGGTCGCCATTCCGTTGTGCGCAGCCGGCCGCTGTGCGGCGGTTTGAAGTCCAGACGAAGGCTGCATGAAATTACGGTGAAGCCCGGCCCCGCCGAGCGCGGACGGCGCGCCTCAGGCCCGGGCGGGACGCCGGGCGGCGGCCTTAAATTCGCGCGTGATTCGCGCCAGCTCAGCGCCGGCGCCGGCGCCCAGTTCGGCGATAATGCGGTGGTTCAGACTGCCGACGATGACGCCATCCAGGGCGCGCGCCGCCTCGCCCGCCTGCTCGGGCGTGCTGAAGCCGAAACCGGCCAGCACCGGCAGCCCCGACAAATCCTGCACGCGACGCACGCGGTCCTTGAGTTCCGGCGGCAGTTCGCTGCGCATGCCGGTTACGCCCAGACTGGTCACATAATAGATGAAGCCCTCGGCCGCGGCGCAGATGCGCTTCAAACGCTCTTCGCCCGTGTTGGGCGCAACCATCAGAATCGGCGCAATACCCCGCTCCCGGGCGGCCACGCCCAGGAGTTCGCCTTCCGGAGAATCAAAAGGCAGATCCGGCAGCACCAGGCCGCGGACTCCGGCGCGCGCCGCTCGATCCAGAAACTCTTCGAGCGACGCCTGCAACTCGGCGTCGGTCTGGGTCGCGCCGGCGCCGAGCCGCACGCGGCCGTCCCCTTTGCGAAAGCCGTTAATGACCGGGTTGCAGTAGCTGAGTATGACGAGCGGCGTTTCGGGTCGTGCGCGATGGATGCGTTCGATCGTTTCAAGAACGCGCAGCAGTGAAAAGTCCGGATTGGCCATGGCGCGCACCATCGCCGCCTGAATGACCGGTCCATCGGCCGTCGGATCCGAAAAGGGCGCACCCAGTTCGAGCAGGTCCGCGCCCGCATCGATCATCTGCACGCCGAACTCCTCCGTCGCGGCAAAAGACGGATCGCCAACTGTGAGGTACGGCATGTAAACGGCGCCGTCGACGCTTTTGTTGCGAATGTAATCGGAGAGTTTCATGGCTGTTATTGCGCGTTGGCCTCAGAGTTCGTGTCCGCTCAGGCGCGCCACCTCGACCACGTCTTTGTCGCCGCGACCGGAGAGGCATACCAGAATCACGCCGTCTTTTCCCAGACGCGGCGCCAGTTCTTTTGCATACGCAAACGAGTGCGAAGTCTCGAGGGCCGGCAGGATGCCTTCCAGGCGCGAAACCTCGCGAAAGGCCGCCAGCGCCGCCTCGTCGCGCACGCGAATGTATTCCGCGCGACCGCTTGCGGCAAGGTAAGCATGCTCCGGTCCCACGCCCGGATAGTCGAGTCCCGCTGAAACGCTATGGACGTTTTCGATCTGACCATCGTCGGACTGAATATAAAGCGAGCGCGTGCCGTGAAAATAGCCCACGCGTCCGAAGTTCACGCTGGCCGAGTTTGCGCCCACGTCATCGCCGAGACCGCCGGCTTCGATGCCGTAGAGTTTCACGTCGCGATCATTCAGAAATCCGTAAAAGGCGCCAATTGCATTGGAGCCGCCGCCCACGCAGGCGAGCACCGCATCCGGCAAACGACCGGTGCGCGCCAACAATTGCGCGCGCGCCTCGTGACCCAGAATTGCCTGAAAATCGCGCACAATGGTGGGGAAAGGATGCGGCCCGACCGCAGACCCGATGATATAATGCGTGTGTTCGACGTTTTTCGCCCAGTCGCGCATGGCTTCGTTGGTGGCGTCTTTCAGGGTGCCGTTGCCGGACTCGACCGGGTGAACGCTGGCGCCGAGCAGCTCCATGCGATAACAATTCAGCTTCTGCCGGCGGGTGTCCTCTTTGCCCATGTACACCAGGCATTCAAGTCCAAACCGCGCCGCGACCGTCGCCGTCGCCACCCCGTGCTGGCCGGCGCCCGTTTCGGCGATGAGCCGACGTTTGCCCATGGCGCGCGCCAGCAGCGCCTGGCCCAGGGCGTTATTGATTTTGTGCGAACCGGTGTGATTTAAGTCCTCGCGCTTCAAAAAGATGCGCGCCCCGCCCCACGCCTCGGTCAAACGCGGCGCAAAGGTCAGCCGCGAGGGCCGGCCGGCATATTCTTCGAGCAGGCCCTGGAACTCCGCCTGAAACGCGGGATCATTTTTTAACTTCAGGTAGGTTGCTTCCAGTTCTTCGAGCGCCGGTATGAGCACCTCGGGACTGTAGCGGCCGCCAAATTCGCCAAAATATCCAGGCCGCGACGCATAGTCGGAATGGAACTCGTTTTTGACAGCGACAGGTTCAGGTTTCAAGTTCGGCCTCCAGCTGGCGCTCCAGCTCCTTCGCCAGACGCGCTCGCAACGCCACGGTTTGCTCGACCAGCGACTCGACCGGACCCTGAAAGCTCAAGGTCTCGCCGTTGGCGCGCAGTTGCACTTCGAGTTCGCCTTTCTGAAAATACCCTTTGCCCATCGTCAGGCGAATGGGGTAACCAATAAGCTCCGCATCCGTAAACTTTACGCCGGGGCGCAGATCGCGGTCGTCCCACAGAACTTCCACGTCGGCGCGAAGCAACGCCTCGTACAACGCGCGCGCCGCCGCGATCTCCGTATCGTCTTTGGCGATGGAAACCAGGCAAACTTCGTACGGCGCGACGCTGATCGGCCAGCGCACGCCTTTTTCGTCGTGCCACTGTTCAATGATGGTCGCCAGCGTGCGATTTACGCCAATGCCGTAACAACCCATAATCGGCGTCACCGGCCGCCCGTTGGCGTCGAGCACGGAAAGTTTGAAGGCTTCCGAATATTTGTAGCCCAACTTAAAAATATGGCCGACTTCGATGCCTTTCATCTCCGTCAACACGCCCGCCCCGCCGGGAACCGGATCGCCGCTGCGTGCCAGCGCCACATCGACGCTTTGCCGATCCGCTGGCGCAACAAAGCCGCGCAGATGATAGTTCTTTTCGTTCGCGCCAATCACCCACTCGGTTCCGGTCGTAAGCGACAAATCCCAGAGAGTTATTGCCTCGCCCTTAAGGCCGATCGGCGCAATGTAGCCGGGAATGGAACCGGCCGCGACGATCGCTGCGGGGTCCGCTGGCGCAAGCTCCAGGGCGCCCAGTTGATTGCGCAGCTTCACCTCGTTCACGTCGCGATCGCCGCGAATCGCCACCGCAACCAGTTTGCCGTCGGCCAGATACACGACCGTTTTTAGAATGTCGCGCGGCGAGATGTTTAACACCTTGCAGACGTCGTCGATCGTCTTTGCGCCCGGCGTATGCAGACGTTCGAGTGTCGAAAGATCGCTCGTCGCCGCGCGCGTGGCGTCAATTGCCTTTGCATCGGGATAAACGCAGGGCGTCTTTTCTTGATTCGAACGATATTTTCGATCGCTGGACAACAGCAGGGTTTCTTCGCCGATTTCAGACGGCGTCATAAACTCTTCCGACGCCGATCCGCCCATTGTCCCCATGTCCGCCTCGACCGGCACCACGCTGAGTCCCAGTCGTGCAAAAATACGCCGATACGTGCGCCGCATGGTCTGGTAGGTGCGGTCGAGACCCGCTTCGTCCAGATCAAAGCTGTACGCGTCTTTCATAACAAATTCGCGCGAGCGAATCACGCCGAAGCGCGGGCGAATCTCGTCGCGGAACTTTGTGTGGATCTGGTACACGTTTTTGGGCAGATCGCGATACGATTGCAGAAGTTCGCTCATGAGCGACGTAAAGGATTCCTCGTGCGTGGGACCGAGCACGTTATCCGAGTCGTGGCGATCTTTTAAGCGAAACATCTCCTTGCCCATCAGATCCCAGCGCCCGCTTTTTTGCCAGAGCTCGGCCGGAGTCAGGATCGGCAGCTCAAACTCCAGCGCGCCGGCCGCGTCCATTTCCTCGCGAATCACCGCCTCGATCTTGCGCATGACGCGCAGGCCGAGCGGCAGAAAATGGTACAGCCCCGCGCCGAGTTTGCGCGCGAGTCCGGCGCGCAACATCAGTCGGTGGGACGCGACAATCGCGTCGCCGGGATCATCCCGGAGGGT
The DNA here is from genome assembly GCA_036170535.1 of Leptospirales bacterium. Lineage (GTDB taxonomy): Bacteria > Spirochaetota > Leptospiria > Leptospirales > Leptonemataceae > SSF53. The sequence goes on from JAVHPJ010000209.1 coordinate 24,636, forward strand.
GCCTAAAATCGTTTGGGATGCGCGCATGGATTATAATCCGATCGCCCAGAGCAGATCGCGATACATAATCCAGAGCGCGAAAACGAGGATCACGGTAAAGCCGAATTTAAAAATCGCCTCCTGGACCTGCACCGGCGCCGGTCGGCCGGCGGCGGCCTCATACAGGTACATGACCAGGTGTCCGCCGTCGAGCATCGGAAAGGGCAGCAGATTCATCACGAACAGGGCGATGGAAATCGCGCCAAACAGGGTCAGGTAGTTCTGATAGTCCGTGCGGGTAATCATGCCCGCGGCGCCGAAGATCCGGATGGGCCCGGCGGCGTTGTCCACCAGCGAAACCCGGCCCGCAAACAGGCTTTTAAAAAAGGCCGGGTACAGCATGATGTTCGACCAGGTGTCGCGCGCCGCAAAGACCAACACGTTTCCGAGGGACTCATGACGCGCGAGGTAGTCGCCCTTAATCATAGGCGCCGGAGAAAAACCCAAAAGGCCGGTCTTTTCCACTTCCACGCGCGCGCGATACTCGTGCGAACCTATTTGTAAATCGACATCGGCCGGCGTCGTATAGCGACGGGCGGCCTCTTCAAACGATTCAACCGGCCGCCCGTCGATGCGCACGCTCGCCAGGCCGCGTTGATGTTCCTGGGCGATCGAATAAAACGACTGATCGTAAATCTTTGCGCCGTATTTCTGATCCACTACATCGCGCAAATGCACGATGTACTCGGGCGAAGATGGAACCTGGGTTTCCGTTTCGTGGGTGAACCAGGGCGCAAGCCAGGGCAGACTTTCGCGGCGCACGCGCACGGTCACGGTTTCGCCGTGATGTTTGCCAAGACTCAACTGCAGATCGCGCACGGACCGCACCGGTTCGCCATTAATGGCAAGAATCACGTCGCCGTCGTGGAGGTACGGCAATGCGCGCAGTTCGCGCGGCAACGCGGGTTCGCCAAAGAGGCGCTGGAAGCGATACTTCCACACGGCGAAGTTAGGATAGTTCACGCCAAGACTCAGTTCGCCCGGCATCCGCACGCCCACCTCGGCCACGCCCGACTCGCTTACCTCGGGACGCACGGTGATGGTTTGCTGTTCGCCGTTGCGATCCACGACAAAGTCCAGCGGCCGCCCTTCTGAAAGCGCCGTGTTTTGCCAGATATCGTGAAAGCTCCGCACCGGCGCGCCGTTGATGGACAAGACCAGATCGCCGTCGCGCAGGCCCGCCTGATACGCAGGGCTGCGCTCCTGGACGGTGTTGTCAAAGTCAATGCGCGGCGCAATCGGACCGGATCTCAAATGCAAACCGAGAAACACGAGAAAGCCCAGGATCAGATTAAAGACCGGGCCGCCGAGAATCGGAATCATGCGCCGCAGCGGGCCCACGCTGAATAGACCGCCCGGCGTAACCTCGTCGCGCTGGGTAAAATCGGCGCCATAAAAGAGCACATAGCCGCCAAAGGGAATGGCGGTAACTTGCCAGGTCGTGTCGCCGATCTTCTTTTTCCAGATCGCACGGCCGTAGCCGATTGAGAAAATTTCCGCCTTAACGCCTACCAGGCGGCCGGCCAGATAGTGTCCCAGTTCGTGGATGAAGATGCACAGGCCGAGCACCAACGCGCCGCCCAGAATAAATATGAGCATGAAATCTTACTCCTCTGCCAACGCGTGGCGAACCATGGCCGGCTGCTATCGGCCGATCCTGAGTCTTCCTACACTATATACGCAGTTTTCCGCCTGCCCGGCCGCCGCAAAGTCGTTCTGTGCGTCATCGGCGGAAAACAACCATCCGGTCGCCGCAGCGCCGGCCGACGTAACTCAGGCGCCCCGGGCGCCGGAACTCCTCCGGGCCGCGAGTTCCGCCGTCAGACGCCGCGCGGCGGCGTCCGCTTCCAGAAAGAGTTCCAGGTCGGCGCCATCCTCAGCCGGAATGCGCTCGAGAACTTCGGCTATCAGGCGCGGGATATCCGCGAAGCTAATGCGGTCTTCGAGAAAGAACCGCACGGCTTCCTCATTGGCCGCGTTTAAGAGCGCCGGCGCAGTGCCGCCGCGCTCGCCCGCGGCAAGACACAACGCAAAGCCAGGATAGCGTTCCTCAGCGATCTCCTCAAAGGCGAGGGGTTGCCACGCGGAAGCCGGCGTGGCGACCGCATGCGCCGCGGGGACCGGCTCCGGATAATGCAGGGCGTGCGCCGTGGGAAACACCATGTTCGGCCGCGAGGCGCAAATCAGATAACCGCCGTCCGTGGTCTCCACCAGCGCGTGCGCAAGGCTCGGTCGATGAATAAAGACGCCCAGTCGTTCGTAGGGAACGGAGAACAAGTACCGCGCTTCGATAATTTCCAGGCCCTTGTTAATCATGCCCGCCGAGTCCACCGTAATTTTGGGGCCCATGCTCCAATTGGGATGGTTCAGGACCTGGGCGCGCGTTGCGCGTTGAATGTCCGCCGGCGCCGCGTCGCGAAATGGGCCGCCGGAAGCCGTCAGAATAATGCGCTTGAGATGATCCGGACGCAGCGCGCTGATCAATTGAAATACGCCATTGTGCTCGGAGTCGACCGGCAATATGGCCGGCGCGCGCTCCGGCCGATCGGCAAGCAGATCCGCCAGACGCGCTTCAATCGCCGGACCGGCCGTGACCAGGGTCTCTTTGTTCGCAAGCGCGATTTTAAGGCCCAGCTCAATCGCACGCAGGGTCATGCGAATGCCGGCGGCGCCCACGACGGCCGTCAGCGCCGTATCGGCGCCGTCGTTTGCGGCGGCCGTAATCATCTCGATCGCGCCGGCCTCGCCCCGATAAAACTCCACATTGGGAAAACGCGCACGCAATTCGCCCGCTTCGCGATCAAAGGCCGCATCCGAAGTGAGGGCGGCGCGCAGCGGCGCAAAGCGTTCAATCAACTCCGCCAATCGGCTTGCCGACGAGTGAACGCTGAGAGCGTAGAGGCGAATTTCAGGACGGAGCGCGAGATACTCCATCGCGCAGCCGCCGACCGAGCCCGAGGCGCCGAGCGCGATAAGACCGCGCGTAGGACGAGCGCGGGCCGCGTTAAGCAAGCGGCCGCAGCTTTCGGGCCAAGTTGCGATCATGCCTGGCGACCGCTTCAGTAGGTGAAGCCGAGCGCCGCCCGCACGGACAGGTACAAAAAGCCGAGCGGCAGCGAAAAGATAATCGCATCCGCGCGATCCAGCACCCCGCCGTGCCCTGGAATGGTCGACGCGGAGTCCTTGATGCGCGCGTCGCGCTTGAATGCGCTTTCCACGAGATCGCCAAAGATCGAGAAAAAGGCCATTATGAAAGATACGAGCGCGATCTCAAGCACGGGCATTTGCAGCGTGCCCTGCTCCGGCAGCCAGGCGCGCCAGCCCAGGAAGAAACCCGCGCCAATCAGCGTACAGAGG
>JAVHPJ010000210.1:0-1374 GCA_036170535.1 Leptospirales bacterium
GCTTCGATTTTCGTGCGCGCGCTTTCGGAAAAAGCGTCCGCCGTAATTTTGAGCGCCTGCTTGATTTCGCCCGTGCCCAGAATCTTGATTTTCCGGGTCGCGTTTCGAATCAGGCCGGCCGCCAGAAGCTCTCCCGGACCCACTGCGCCCTGGAGTCCGGCCTTTTCAAGGCGGAACAAATTCACTTCCTGGAAAACTTCTTTGAACTTGCTGCGGAAACCGCGCTTGGGCACGCGGAGCTTGAGCGGCAACTGACCGCCTTCATGGCCGCGCTTATGCGAATAACCGCTGCGGGCCGTCTGGCCCTTGCCGCCGCGTCCGCTGGTCTTACCGGAGCCCGAAGAGGGACCGCGGCCCACACGGCGGGCCTTTTTGCGGCTGCCCTCGGCGGGCGACAGCGCCTCCACCGTGGTTTTGCGCTGCGGCTTAACGCGCTTTTTCGCCGGCAGCAGCGAACTATAATTGAGGATTTCCTTTTTCGCCATTACTTCGCCTTCTCAATCTTGATCAGATAGCCGACCTGTTTCAGCATGCCGGCGACGGAAGGCGTCAGGGCGTGGGTGCGGACCGCGCCCCGTTTGCGCAGTCCGAGGGCCCGCAGGGTCAGCCGATGCGTCGGGTGCTTTCCGATCGGGCTTTTTGTCAGGGTAACCTGTACGGTTTCGCTCATATTCTACCTGCCTGCCGGGACTCGACCCTTACTCGGCGCCAAACAATTGATTCAATGAAATGTTCCGTTTGCGCGCAGAAATCAGCGGAGTTTCCAGCTGACGCAGCGCCGCCATGGTCGCCCGAACCACGTTGATCGTGTTTTTCGAACCGACGACTTTACTCAGGATATTGTGCACGCCGGCCTGCTCGACCACGGAGCGCACCGCCTCGCCGGCGATAACGCCGGTACCGGGAGTGGCCGGGCGAAGCAAGACGCGCGTCGCTTTGAAGGATCCGGTGACTTCGTGCGGCAGGGTCTTTTTGCGAGTGATGTTCACGCGCACCATATTGCGGCGGGCGGATTCAATCGCCTTGCGAATCGCATCCGGGACTTCGTTCGCCTTGCCAAGGCCGATGCCCACGCGGCCGTTTCCGTCGCCGACCACCGCCAGGGCGTTAAAGGAGAACCGGCGTCCGCCTTTAACCACCTTTGACACGCGGTTGATGCGAACGACCTTTTCGACCAGTTCCCTTTCGTTTTCAAGTCCCGGTTGCAGCATAATTAAAACTCCAGACCCTTTTCACGCGCCGCATCGGCGAACGCAGCCACTTTGCCATGATAGATGATTCCACGCCGATCAAGCACGACCTGTTTTACGCCTTTGGCGACGGCCCGCTCTGCGATCAATGCGCCCAGAAGTTTGGCGGCTTCCTTATTTTTGT
>JAVHPJ010000211.1:0-1372 GCA_036170535.1 Leptospirales bacterium
GTCTTCGGCCATGGCGTTAGTCCTGAGTATAGTATTGCGCGTCCGGATTACGGTAGATAGCTGCGCGCCCAGATGTAGGCGTAGACGCCCAGGCCGCGAATGTCCGTCGTCGGGCCGGTACGAGGGACGCCGTTTGCGCCATCGTTCGCCGGTGAACCGATATTGAGATCCGTGAAGGCCGTGTTGTTTGCGCCATCTCGTGAGTAATCGAAGCCGTCTCGATTCAGCGGGTTTCCGTTAGTCCAAGAATGGCTGTGGATGTGCCCCTGCATCCGGTCGCGGCGACGCAGGCCGCCGATCCACTCTCCGGCCGCGTCGCCGGCGGTAATAAAGCCGCGTCCAGCGATTTGGAAAATGCGCGCGCTATTGGCGTCGCCCGCGATGCGATGGAGATAAAAGCGCAGATTGCCGGTCGCTATGCCGCTGGCATCCGCCGCGGTGTAAGCGACGGAAATCGTGCGCGCGGCAGCGTTGATGCTGGTGATGGCGCGCGTGTCGGCCGGGACGCCGACGATTACGGCCTCGTTTGTGACGGTGAGCCAGTCGGCGTACGATCCATGCACAACCTGATCTTCGGCGAGGGCCGCAAGCAGGGCGTTCACCGGCGGGATGTCGGGAAGCGTCCAGGTCAGTACATTTGCAGCGATCGCATAATAAGTTACGGGAAAATCGATGACGTTGGCGCCGGTGGCGTCGTAGCGCAGGGGTTTTGCGTAGAGATACGGCTGCAGCTCGGGGAAGTTCGCAAGCGCGATGGATTGCGTCGCAGCGTTTACACAAACGGCCGGAAAGCCCGCGGAGGGCGCGCTGAAATCGTCGCGCATAAAGATTTCGCCCAGCAGTTTGCCGGACACGCTCAGCAGCGCGGTATTGATCGCCTGGGTCACGTAGCTTAAAACCGCGAACTCGGTGGGCACGGCCGTGCTGCTCGGCGTGGCGAAGGTGGTATCGTTTGAAATTTCATTTATTGCCACGCCGCTCGGCAGTTGCAGGGAAGCGCCGCTGATCTGCGCGCTCGAAGTAATGTTGCCCAGCACATTCAGCGGATTGGTCACATTGCCAGTGAGCGCCAGATTGCCGCCCAGGTTCAGTGCGCCGATTACACTGAGATTGCCGCCGACGGAAGCGTTGGTTCCGATGGTTGCGCCGGCGCTGACGTTGATGCCGCCCGCACTCGCAGTAATGTTTCCGCTATTGACGACGAGCCCGTTGTTAAACTCGGCCGTGCTCGTCACCTGGATCGTATTAAACTGCAAGGCCCCGGCCACCGAGAGATTCCCGTCGATCACGGCGTTGCCGCTTACATCGAGGTCCGTACCGACGTTCAGATCCCCGGCGATTGTCGCCTCGCCGCTGAGGTCCAGATTGCCGC
>JAVHPJ010000212.1:0-6072 GCA_036170535.1 Leptospirales bacterium
TGTTGGTGTGCACACCGGCACGGTTCGTGCTCGGGTACACCGTGGCGCCTGCGGGTTCGCTGGTAACGCGCAGTCCCGCGCGATGTTCCTGAACCGCGTTTGCAATATAAAACGCATTACGCGCCTCGGAGCGCAAGGTCACGCGGCGCCGTACTGTGCGCCGCCCCTCCTGCTCTATGCGCAGTTCGTAGGCGCCGGCCGGCGCCTGAGCGGAGACCGGCGAACGACCCAGATAAAGTTCATCGAGGTAGACCATCGCGCCCGCTTCCGGGGTTTCGACCGCCAGCGCCGCGAGGCCCGCGCCCAATACAAAGGACCGAATGCGTTCCGCGGCCGGATCAAGCTCCCGATAAATTTGTTCCAGATTGGTCGTGAGCGTAAAGGATTCGCGGCGCGCCTGCACCGCATCGAATAACTCGAAACGCAAGATCAGGGGCCGACGGCGTTGACGCAGAGATTGCGGCTGCGAATCTTCCGCCGCGTCCGCTTCCGCCTGATCGGCGAACACAAGCGAACCGGCCGCAAGGTAGTCCGCCTGCAATCGCCGCGCCTGCTCGGCCCGGTCAGCCAGTTGCAGGATCGGATAGACGTCTTCCGTCAACCGACGCGTATCCACTGTCAGATGCAGTCGTTCCGCTTCGCCAGGTGCGCGCAGGCCGTCGTTTGCACGCGAGTAACGTTCCGGCCGCGAGCGGTCCAGCTCCGCTCCCCGACGCGGAGTCGCCACAAAGACGTTCCGTACGCCCGGCGCGCGCAAATAGCCGATGGATTCCACGCGGCCCGCCAGGAGCTTGACCACGCCCTCGGAAAGATAGTCGAGGCTCGCCTGGCCGGTGTCGTTGCGCAGGGGCAACAGCGTGATGCGGCGCTCGCGTTCAATCAGGCGGAGCTCGGGCGAACTGCGGTCCACGCCGCTGAAATCGCGCGGCGCGCGCAGCTCAGACGCGCGTTCGCCGGGCGCCCGGGCGGCGAGCGGCGTCAAAAGGCACGTCGCCAGCGCCAGAAGCGCAATACGGCTCAGGAACAAGCCAGGGCCGCGCGGGCGCCGGGGCCGGTATGCAGCAAAAAGGGCCAACAGTGACGGCGTAGAGCGAGGGCCGCGCCAATCAAAGTAAAAAACGGGCAGGCGTCCCGCCCGTGGCCAGGCTCAGACTGCGGTTTCGCGGGCCTCGCGGAAGCGCACGGACACCAGCTTGGAAACGCCGGCCTCTTCCTGAGTCACGCCGAAGATCGCCTCCCCGCGCGACATGGTCAGCTTGTTGTGCGTGATGACCAGAAACTGAGAACGCGGCGTAAAGCGTCCGAGCATACGAAGAAAGCGGGCCACGTTCGTGTCGTCCAGGGGCGCGTCGATTTCATCGAGGAAGCAAAAGGGCGACGGGCGCACCAGGTAGATGGCGAACATCAGCGCAATCGCCGTCATGCTCTGCTCGCCGCCTGACAACAGCGAGATCGTGGAATTTTTTTTGCCGGCCGGCTGCACCATGATGTCGACGCCGCTATTCATCAAATCATCCGGCTCGGTCATGGATAGACTTGCGCGACCGCCGTTGAACAGCGTTTGAAAGATTTCCTGGAAATTGACCTGAATGCGTTCGTAGGCGTCCTGGAATAGAGTCTGCGAGCGCCCGTCGATCTCTTTGAGGATCGCCAGAATATCCTTGCGCGCATTTTCAATATCGGAACGTTGCTTTTCCAGTTCCGCGTAGGCCTCCGCGGCGCGTTCCAGCTCTTCGATCGCCAGCGCATTAAAAGCGCCCAGCTCTTTGATTTCGGCCTGGATGCGGCGGAACTCGGCGTCTTCGCGGTTTTTGTCCAGTTTGAGTTTTTCACACCGCTCGGCGAGTTCGCCCAGACTCATCTGAAAATCGTTATAGAGTTCTTCTTCGAGCGTGCTGATCGCGACGCGATACTGCTCCGCATTGCGTTCCTGCTGACTGATTTCCGGCAGCGCGCGCTCAAAACTCTCCAGTTCGCGGCGCGCCTGTTCGCGCAGTTCCTGCACCTCAGAGCGGGCCTGCTCAATGCGTTTTTTGAGACCTTCGATCGCGCCGCTCTGTTCGGTGAGCCGGCGGCGGACGGACTCCATTTCGCCGACGACGCGCAATTCTTCTTCGGCGACGTTGCGCAGTTCCGAATCCAGAGCCTCAAATTCGTCGCGCAGAAAACTCACGCGCTCTCCGGCTTCTTTTAACTGGGTTTCTATGCCCTTGAGCGCCTCGGCCTGGGACTCGCGGCGCACCTCCGCATCGCGTATATTGATTTCAAGTTCGACTTTCCGATTTTTCTGAATCTCAAGCTCGGCCGATAGTTCCTTGCGCGCATGCTGAAGCTGCACGGCTTCTTTCTGCAAGAACTCGCGCCGTTCGGCGAGCTTGTGCATTTCGATATCGAGCTCTTCCTTGCGCGCCAACAGACCGCTTTTGTCAAAAAGCAGGGATCGAAATTCCTGCTCAATCGCGTCGTATTTTTGAAAGTCTTCCAGGGCGCGCGCAAATTGGAGTTCGCGCAGGCGTTTTTCCAGGGCCCTCCGTTCGGACTCGGGCGCCGCAGCATTGGCCAGATAGTTTTCGATGGCGGTGAGCGTTTCAGCGCTGCGCTCCAACCGATCCAGCAGGTCGCGCTTGAGTCCGGACCGCAGGGTCTCGCGGCTTTCCAGCTCCCTTTTCTTACGCTCAAGTTCCAGAATCAGGTCGCGCGTTACGTTTTGCAGATCGCTTAACAACTCGGACTGCCGGGATTCGCCGGCGACTATTTCAGCGCGGCCTTCGTCTTCGCGTTCCACCGACCGATCGATGGATTCGCGAATGCCGGCAATGGAGAGGTCCGCCTTTTTGCCCTGCTCCACAAGGGTCGCGAGATCCTGACTCAGGTTCAGTTCCAGTTGTTTGGAAGCCTGGTGACGCTCTTCGAGTTCGCGGCGTTTCTTTTCTTCCTCGGTAAGCCGCGTCGCCATTTGTTCGCGCTTGCGAATTTTCTCTTTTTTTTCGGAGTCGAGCCGCTCTACGCTGGCGCGCATGTTTTCCAGGTTGGAAATGTCCTGGTGCAGCGCGCGGTCCAGGCGTTGCAGCTCTTCCAGCTCCGCTTCATTGCGACCTTCGATTTCCACAATGCGGGACTCAGCGGAGCGCTGACGCTCAATGGCCTCGTCGCGGCGTTTTTTTAGTTCGATTAGCTTCTCTTCCGCTTTGCGGCTGCGTTCGGCCTGCGCGGTGTAATTGAGGAAGCGCAGGTTCAGATCGTGCTGATCCAGTTCTTCCTTGAGTTTCATGTACCGGCGGGTCTTCTTCGCCTGCCGTTCCAGATGATCGATTTCTTCTTTCTTCGCCTTGAGGATGTCGCCCAGGCGCAGCATATTCTGCTCCGTCGCATCCAGGCGATCCAGGGTTTCGCGACGTTCAAGCTTGAAGCGTGAAACGCCGGCCGCCTCGTCGAGCAGGGCGCGGCGCGCTTCCGGCGTGCTTTTCAGAATCTCCGACATGCGGCCCTGCTCCATAATGGAGTAGGCCGACTTGCCGATGCCGGTATCCATCAGAATGCGTTCGAGCTCGCGACGCGTACAACGTTTACCGTTGAGGTAGTATTCGCTGCCGGCCGAAACGTAAATACGCCGGCCCACCACAACTTCGTCGAGATCCAGCTTCAGGGTGCGATCAGCATTATCAAAATAAATTTCGACTTCCGCCATGCCGGCCGGTTTGCGCTGCTCAGAGCCCAGGAAGATCACGTCTTCCATACTTTTGCCGCGCAGGCCGCGCGCGGATTTTTCGCCCAACACCCAGCGCACGGCGTCCAGTATGTTCGACTTGCCGCAACCGTTCGGACCCACGATGCAGGTAATCCCGGGTTGCAACTCGATGAGGGTCTCGTCGGCGAAGGATTTAAAGCCGACCATGCGAATTTTTTTGACCTTCAACTGTGGAACCTCGTTGCGTGCAGCGACTGGCGCGGATTATGTCGTATTAGACGCTGACCTTTCCACGTTCGCGCTTTCTCAGGCAGGGTCAGCTTCTTTTTGAAATCGCATCCGGAGAAATAAACCACATTTTCTCCACGAGTTATCCACGGATATGAACGCTGACATCCGGGCTGAAATCCTGCGCCGCAAGCCCTATCTCGAGCGCTACTTCCGTTCAGCGGAGTCCGGGGCGTCAGCGAGCCTGCGCCTCGAAACGGCGCGCACCGGCGAGAGCATTATGGTACGAATCGAAAGCGGGCGCGCGCATCCGCTCGCTTCGCGCTACGAACCGCGCCGCGAGGCCGAGCGCATGTTGCCGCCGCCGCACGCCCGCTGGTCGGCGTCCCAGATTGTACTGGTCCTGGGCCTGGGCAATCCGCTGGCGCTGCTGGACCTGCTGCCGCGCCTTTTGCCCAACCAGATCTGCGTCGCCATTGACGCAAGCGAAGAAACCGGACGCCTCCTGTGTCGAGAGTACCCGCGATTTGAGGAGTTCCTACTGCGTCCGGGCTGCCATCTGTTTTGCGGCAGCGACAGTCTGGGACGCCTCGAACAATACATTGAGGCATTGCCGGCGGAAGGACTGAGCGGCGTGCGTTTTTTGCGTCATCCAGCGTCGGGCCGCCTGGCGCCGGAGTTCTACGCGGACATTGAAGCGCGGCTGCGCAATATTCTGCGCGCGCGCATGTCGGATCTGCTGACGCGCTTTCAGTTTGAACAAATCTGGCTGCGCAACATCATCATCAACTCGCGCTTGCTGCCGCCCGAACGCGCAAAGCTCCCGGCGGCCACGTGCGGCGCTTTTCAAAATGCGCTGGCGGGCGTCCCCGGCGTATTGATCTCGACCGGGCCTTCGCTGAGCGAAAGTCTGCCGCTGTTGCAGCGCCTTAAGTCGCGCGCCTTTTTGCTCGCCTGCGACGCGTCCCTCAAACCCCTGCAGCGCGCCGGGATCGACCCGCATGCAGTCATCACCCTGGATGCGCAACAGCATACGCTCTTCCATTTTCTGGGCGAGCCGGGACTGGCGAGGTGTCTGCTCTTTGCCGATCTCGTCGCCAACCCGGACGCGCTACGCCGCCTGCATCCGCGCGCCTTAATCTTTTCGACGACGGCGAAGGTGCAGTACGGCGCGGACGGAGCGCTGCAACGCGAAGAAACCCCGGGCGCCGAGCACGCCGAACGGATTCACGGTCCGGTAGGCGCCCTGCAGTCCGGCGGCTCCGTCGCGACGAGCGCCTTTGATCTCTTGCGCAATCTTGGCTGCGATCCGATCCTGCTTGTCGGTCAGGATCTGGCCTACACGGATCGAAAAATTCACAGCGTGGGCGCGCATCACTATGAACGCTGGCGGGCCGGCCTGCGCCGCACGCGCAGCATGGAAACAATCATTGAGCAGATTGTGCGGCGCCGCTCCACCTTTCCGCTGCCCGCGCTCGAAGGCGGCGAAACCCTCGGCGACTACGTGTTAAATCTGTATCGCCAGTGGTTCGAGGAATCGGCGGGCGCCGTCGCGGGACGACTGATCAATTTGACGGCCCGGGGCGCAACGCTGGCCGGATTTGAACGACCGGCGGACGCCCTGGCCTTTGCCGAAAGTCTGCCGGAGATTGACGATCCGTTGGAGCGATTCCGCGCCGCTCAGCCGCCGCAGGAATACGCCCATCCGGAAAATCGCGCGCTCTACGAAGCCGCGGCGCGCGCCGCCGGCGGCGACCCGGACGCACGCGAGGCGCTGTTTGCAGAGTTTCCCTATCTGGCGCGATTGACGCGACGCGCAGAGGTGTACCTCAAACGTAATCGGGAAAAGCTGGGCCCGGAGCGAGCGTTACGTCTGTACGAGCGTAACGCCACCGAGGCGCTGGCCGCCTTTGAGCGCGCCCTGCGGCCGTATTTTCGCGACTGAGCCTTTGCGCGGCCGGCGTCACGCGGACGCGGGTCCGGCGGGCTGATACAGCTCCGCGCCCTGCTCCAGAAACTCGTCCGATTTTTGCGCCATCGCCGCAGCCCGATCTTCCGCGCTCATTTCGCGCACCTGCTGAGTAAGTTCCATGGAACAGAATTTAGGACCGCACATGGAACAGAAGTGCGCCAGCTTCGCGCCCTCGGCCGGCAAG
>JAVHPJ010000213.1:0-1352 GCA_036170535.1 Leptospirales bacterium
CGAGCGGCGCGATACGCCTCAGCGAGCACTTCCTCCACCGCGCCGGGATAGCTGGCGGATTCCTTTTCTCCCGGCGCATCCGGGAAGCCGCAGACTCGGTACAACGTTTCATACGCGAGGGTGAAATCGGCGGAGCGCGGGGCTTCCAGGCTCGCGCGATACAACACGTACAACGCCTCCGCCGCGGTCGGATTCGCAAGCGAGGCGCCGGACTTCGCACGCTGGATCAGCTCGCGAACATACGCGCGATACCAGCGGTCTGCGTCCACCGGCAGCCAGACGGGCGGCTCGAGCAGCAGAAAGAAGTCGGCGGGCTCGGAACCGCGGTCCGGGAATACTTTACGCAGTTCTTCATCCGCGACATCGGCCAGGGCGAAGACGCGTTGGAAGGACTGAGCGATTGCGCCGAACGCGACGCCGGCGCCCTCGTCAATAGCGGTGAGCGCTTCGGTCAGCGAGAAACGGGTGTTCGAAGTTGTGGAAGGGGAATTGTTGGGTTTCATGCGCGCGCGCGTCGCACGCCGCGTTCGCAAGTTGTAAATCCAAAAGTAAGAAAAGTTATCGGTGTAAGGCCCTGCACGCTTCAAGAGAATCGCGCAAAAAAACCGCCCGCGAAATCCCGCGGGCTGTACAGAAAATCCGCAACTCCCCTCAAACGGAGGTCGCGGGAACTTTCGTTGCCAGACTTGCGTACCAGCGATCGAGGCTCATGCAAGCGGCGCGTTCGGTGTCCGGCAGTTTCCAGCCGGTGAGACCGAAGAAGCACAGCCGCACGATCCGGTTCTCACGGCGCATACGCGTTTTGAAAAACGCCACGTCGCTTCGTTTGATCGCATCCCGGGCGCGGGCCGTCATGGCGGCCAGAGACGTCCGGGTTTGCTCGCCGCGTTTCGCCGCCCGGAGAGCGATCTGGTCCGCGATGTTCGGCGGCAGTTCGGGCGCCTGGGCGAGTACGATCCGACGCGCCTCGTCGAAGTCGGTGAGCAGCGGTTCGTGCAGGATCTGACGAACGAGACATAGGTTTTCTTCGTCCGTTGTGGGAATGAGCTTCACAGTGGGTTCCATGCGATCGCGCTCGATGAGCGATCGCAGTGTCTGCAAACAAAAAAGAAAATGGGGAATCGCCCGTTCTGGCGGCGATTCCCCGGTTCGACCGGAGTTCAGTACTTCGGAAAGAACTCGGCGTCGTATTCGGCGAGCGGGTCGGACAGGTCGAGCAACGCGGTGCGCAGGACGCATTCGAGGGTGTACGCACGCGAATGCGCGCGAGCCAGCGGGAACGAAAGGACCATGTGGAAGATTCGCTCGCCGCAGACTTGCAGAGAATAGTAAATGCGACGCAGTTCCCGCCG
>JAVHPJ010000214.1:0-5948 GCA_036170535.1 Leptospirales bacterium
CTCGGAAAGCGGACCGGCGACGCGCAGCACGGGCCACAGGGAACTTGCCTGCGCGTCGCGCCCCGTTTGTTCCGGAAACAACTGCAAAATTTCGCCGACGCGACGGACAAACTGCGCCGGTTCGACCAACTGCAGCGCGTCAAATGCGCCGCCAGCGGAGGCGACGCGACCCAGAATCCGCATGAGTTCCGGCAGGGCGAGGCCCGCAAATACGGCGACGTGTCGAATGCCCGGCGCGCGCCGACGAATGCCAGCGATCAAGCGACCGGCCGTTTCCGGATGCGCGCGGCGCGGACTCGACGGAGCGAAAATCCAGCCCATAAAGTCCGGCTCAAGCGCCGCCACGGCATAGCTGTCATCGGGATACGCGTTTCCGCAAATTTTTACGAGTCGTCGCACGCTTTTTGCCTCGAATAACTGTGGTCGCCCGGAACCGCCCGGCGAACAGCAGAAAAAATCGGTTTACTCGACCGCCCTTGCTGAGAGCATCGCGACGGGGCCTGCATGGACGCAACCGGGTTTCACTTTAACGAACCGCGCCTGGAAGAAGAGATTCGACTTCGTTTTGAGGAAGCCGCCCGGGGCGGGCGCGCCTTCGAAACGCGGCGCGTGCGCGCCGGCCCATTTCGCACGCAGCCGTTGCGCATCCACGCCCGCCGCCGACTGGAGCGCGCCCTCATCGGCTACTACACCAGCGACCAGGCTGCACACCTGATCAGTCTCGCGCTGCCCCATTTGCCGGAAGATTTTGCGGAAAATCTGCGCGATGTACTTTTGCTGCCCACGCTGGTGCAAAGCGACACGCGCTTGTTGACGCATATTTACTGGCCCTCGGCGCGCCTGCTCGCTTTTTATCTGTATCCGCATCGTTTCGACGAGCCAGCGCCCCGCAGCGCCGCTCGCCTGGGCGAAGCGGCGCCGCTGGGACGTCTGGGATTGACCGGCCGCGTGCTTGAGGCCGCGCTGCAGGCGCGCAACGAGTCGGGTCTTAAACGGCAGAGCCAGGCGGAGCTGCATAAGTTCATCGCGCCGGCCGCCGCTGCGACGTCTGCAGAACTGGAACGCCTGCAGCTGGAACATGAACTCTTCAGCGACGCGTATCCGCGCTGAACGCATCAGCTGCAGTCCATGAATCCGCGCGCATCCGCCCTCGCTCCCGACTCACAAACCGCCGCCGCTCGCGCGCGCTTTCTCGTATTCGGCAAGGCGGCCCTGGCGAGTCTGACCGACTCTGCGCCGAGCGATCCGCGCGCCGCCGAACGCGACTGGCTCTCCCGGGCGCTCGGAACGCCGGCCGAATCGATTTATTCCCTGCATCAGGTGCATGGCGATCGCGCTGTGGAAATTGAGCGCGCCGCCCCCGCCCGGGCGCCGCATGCCGAGGGCGATGCGCTGTTTACCGCCGACCGCGGCGTCGCGCTCGTCATCCGCACGGCCGACTGCCTGCCTCTGTTTTTTGAATTGCGCGAGCCCGCGGACGCCGGACGTCTCCGGGTCGGCGTCATACACGCGGGCTGGCGCGGCATGGACGCGGCTGTAATCCGCAAGACGCTGCAAGCCGCCGCATGGCCGGACGCCGCGCAGCTGGAACTCCGGTACGCAATCGGGCCGTGCATTTCCGGCGATTCATATGAGGTCGATGCGGATGTGGCCGCGCGTTTCAGCCGTAAGCAGGCGCGCGCCAACGGAAAATTCCTGGTCGATCTGCCGGCGGAGGCGGAGCTGCAAATTGACGCCTTTACTGCGCAACTGCGCCTGGATGGACGTTCCGTGAAAACGCTGGCCGTCCGGGAGTTATTCGCGGATAACTACCAGAATCACGCACGCTACTACTCTCATCGCCGCGGCGACTCTGGACGCAATCTGAATGTTGCGTTGCTGCCGTAGTCCGACCCGCGGCGATAGACATGATAGTACGGCGCGGAGGGACGCACACGAATGGATAAAGGCGACACCGAAGATCCCCAGGCGCTGGAGAAGAATCGTAAACTCAAGCGCGCGGTGCTGGACGCCATGTTCACGCACTGCGATACGTTTTACATACATTGCATGCCCCACCCCGACCTTGCGATCGGCAAACGCGGCCTGGTCGATCGCGAGCAGGAAGAAGGCATTGTGCTCGTTTTTGGCCCCTACAGCGCGCGTCAGCTTTCGTGGGACGAGCGCTTCCTGCATTGCGAGCTTCAGTTCAGTCGCTGGGAACGCATTTCAATTCCCTATGAGTGCATTGCACGTCTGTTCGACAAGGCCGGTCAGGTGATTATGCAATGGTCCACGCCCAAACGCGAAGCCGTCGAATCCAGACGGGCTGAAAAACCGCGGAAAGCGGAAGAGCCCGCCGCCGACTCGAGCGCGGACGGCGAAGTCGCCGCACGCAAAGACGACGCTCCGCGCGTAATCGAAGTGGATTTCAGAAAACGAAAAAAGGAAGAGACCCCGGAAGAGTAGCCGCTGAGCGCCTACCAGGCCGGCGGCGGCTTGGCCAGTGCGTTGCGCACTTTAGTGACGACAGTATCCCGATCAAAGGGCTTCACAATATACTCGCTTGCGCCCAACTTCAAGAGCGCCTCAATCACCCCTCGCGAATTTTCGACAGTAACTGGCGCCACACGCACAGCCAGCTTTTTCTCGCGCAATTCATGAATGACGGCGTAGCCGTCAAGCTGGGGCATTACGAGATCCAGCAAAATCAAATCCGCTTCTTTGGGATGCGCTTCGACCCACTTTATCAGGTCGCGCCCGTTTTCGAACATCTGAATGGTGCGCGCGCCCGCGGACTCGACGATCTGCCGGAGCTTGAAGGCTTCCTGCTTCTTATCCTCGACAATGACGACCTTGCGAACGCGCGATTCCATATAGTTCAATCAACGCAAGCGTTGCGCAATCTCAACGCCCATTTCCGTAGTGCTGATGGATTTTTCCCCCGGGCCGGCGATATCGCCCGTGCGCGCGCCGGCGGCGATGGCGCCGCGCACGGCGTCTTCAATGTTGCGCGCGGCGTCTTCCATCCCGAAGCTGTAGCGCAACATCAACGCGGCGGAAAGGATTTGCGCGATCGGATTGGCCAGATTCTTGCCGGCGATGTCCGGCGCGGTGCCGCCCGCCGGTTCGTATAATCCGAAGTTCGCTTTGCCCGCGGACAGCGATGCGCTCGACATCATGCCCAGACTGCCGCCCAGGACGCTCGCCTCGTCGCTCAAAATATCGCCGAACATATTTCCGCATAGCAGCACGTCGAACTGAGACGGCTTGAGTATCAACTGCATCGCCGCGTTGTCCACGTAGATGTGATCCAACCCGACCCCGCTGTTCGTCTTTCCATTGTAGTCGGCGGCGAAAGCCGTCACCACCTCGCGCCAGAACACCATAGTGGTCAGCACGTTAGCTTTATCCACGCTGGTGACCTTCTTGCGACGCAGGGCGGCCGCATCAAAGGCGACCTGCGCGATGCGTTCGATTTCGTAACGATGATATACCATCGTATCAAAGCCCTTTTCGTCCGGCCCGACGCCGCTGCGCCCCTTGGGCTGTCCAAAGTACAGGTCGCCGGTCAACTCACGCACAACCAGCATGTCGACGCCCTTCGCCACGATATCTTCGCGCAAAGGACAGGACCGCGCCAGCTCCGGATAAAGTTGCACCGGTCGCAAGTTTGCAAAGAGATTGAAATGTTTTCGTAACGGCAAGAGCGCGCCGCGCTCCGGCTGCCGTTCGGGGGGCAAATGCTCCCACTTGGGACCGCCGACGGAGCCAAAGAGAATCGCATCGCTCGCTTCGCAGACCTTTACTGTGTCCGCCGGCAGGGGCTCGCCGGCGAGATCAATGGCCGCGCCGCCGACGGGCGCTTCCTCGAATGTGAAGCTTTCGTTTTTCACGGCGCGCGTGAGCACGTCCAACGCCGTTTTCATCACCTCGGGACCTATGCCGTCGCCCGCCAGTACCGCGACCTTTTTCGCCATGCAGACACTGATCTCGTAATCGGCCGCTACGTCAAATCAATCGACCCGCCGCAAATGCGCCGGCCTGGCCAAAAGGACTAGTTTTTTCCGCGTCGCGCGCCGGCAAATCGGGCGCCTGCGCATGGCGGCGAGATAAAAAGCGGCGCGTGTCTGCAGAGACAGGAAGGTTTAGTAAGAAAGTTAGAACATAATGAAACCGGAGTCCGTCGCGCCGATTTTGTTTGACCCATACCGGGCGCCCGCAATCAATCTCCGATTATGGAAAAAACAGGCGATATTCGCATTCCTCCGTTGCCGCTGGTAACTGTGCAAATGATGCAGTTTGACGCGATGTCGCCGGATTCCTCAAGCTCGCTGATCGAACGCATTGTTACGCCGGACAAGGGCGTAAGCGCCGAGATGCTGCGCGTGGCGAACTCGAGCTTTTATGGCCGCTCGGGCAAAGTGAAGACCCTGCGCGACGCCATCACCCTGCTCGGCCTCAAGGCTTCCAAGAACTTGATTATCCTGCTCGGCACGCGCGACATGAACGGCGCGCTCAAGGGACCGCTTCTGACACGTTACCTGCGCGAATTTCCCATCGCCGCCGCGCTGACCGCACAGGATCTCGCGATAAAGCTGAAGAAGCCGGAACTGCGCGAAGAGATCTTCGTCGGCGCCCTGTTGCACAAGGTCGGCATGACCGTGTTGGCCTTGAATCATCCCACAAAATACCCCGGACTCTTGCAGTTGATCGACCAGGAAGGACTGGATATTCGCGAAGAAGAGAAGCGCGCCTTTGGCGTGGATCACATCGAGCTCGGCGCCGAATTAGGCGAACGCTGGAAGTTGCCGGCGGAGCTGCGCGAAACGCTTACCGGTCACGAGTTCGGCGTGGACCAGACGGCGAACGTCTCGGACAGTCTGCGCATTACTGCACTCGCGAGCCTCGCATCGCGCGAAATGATGTCGCTGCTCTTGCCTATGTCAGAACTGAATCGTCGGGCCAGCATCGCCGCTCATTACAAAGGCGAAGCGGTGGTTGGCCAACTGGACGAGGCTTACTTCGCAAAGCTGCGCGGCCATCCCTTCTTTCAGCAGGCCGTCGCCGCGTAATGCCGGAAGCCCCGCTGGCGGGAGCTTCATGACTGATCCGGGCTAGCCCTCCAAATAGACCTTCATTGGTCCCAGAAAGTACTCGCCCCAACCGTCATTGTGCTGCTCGCGAATTTTGCGCGTGGGCAGACCGGAGTGAACCAGGCGGATGAGGGTTCCGCGCGCCGCTTCCGTAAGCGTCCAGACCACCAGCGAGTCCATGTACGACGGATCCCAGGCTTCCTCGCGGAAGGTATGCACCAGGCGCGTGGGATATTCAATTTCCTTTATGGAACCGTGCATCTCGCCGTCCCACAGGGATATTTTGCCGTTTGTTTTCGCCTGCACGCGCGCGGGACCGCCGCCCCACTCGTCGATAATGCGGCCGGTGGTCAGCGCCTCGAACACCTGCACCAGCGAGGCGCGGATCGTGATTTCCTGCTCAATATCCTGGATACGTTCGTTCGGGGCCAGCGCAATGCGAGACATAAGGACTCCTCGGGAGCGCGGGCTGCGATAGCGCGGCTCTCCCCTTGAAAACTCGGCGATTCGGCCGAATTCTGGAGTCTTTTTTGGCGACCTGACGGAATTGCCGCGCTGCTGACGCGCCGCCTTCTCGCTCACGCTTCTTCAACCTCCCCCTGCACCCAGACCGGAAAAGGATCCGGGTAACGCGCCCACGCGGCCGGCCCTTCGGCGAGTTCGGCGTCATTGAGCAAACATTCGTCCAGCTCCGCGCGAATCTCGTCCTCGTCCATTTCTGCGCCGATAAAGACCAGCTCCTGGCGGCGATCGCCGTAGGGCGCTTCAAAGAGTTTCAGAATCGGCGCGCGTTCGGCCGCGTCGCTTGGCCAGTGCTCGTCCGGCACGGCGCCCCACCAGAGCCCCGCCGGTTCCGGCCCCGCCGACGCGCCC
>JAVHPJ010000215.1:0-1347 GCA_036170535.1 Leptospirales bacterium
ATCGGGGGAATGCGGGGGCGCGACGGCCGGCCTAAGGCGCCGGGCGCTCAATTCAGGAACAAACAGGCCCTGCGCGCCCGTAAACATCAACAACGCAGCCATGGCGGCCGGCAGCGCGCGCCGGGACAGGATTTGCGATTTCTTACGCGGCATGTTCATCCTCCCTGCCCCTGACGACTCAGACCGGCCGGGCGTAAAAAGCGATCTCGCGCAAGACCGTACTGGCGGGCGATGCGACTGCGCGCGGCCCGTACATCCGCCGAACGCAGCACCAGCGGCGTCGACTGACCGGTGAAACGCAGCACCACGAACTCCTCGCCTTCGAGCGCCCGGTCAAACTTCTCCACAAAATCGGCGAAACCCTTGACTGCGCCGCCGTTCACGGATGTTATCAGGCGACCTTCAAAACGCTCCGCGTAGAGATTTACTCCGTCTGTGAGCCTGCGCGAAAGAACGACATCGACGGCGGTTTCTTTCCAGACTTCCGCCGGAAGAAAGTAACTGTAGCGATACAAAATATCCGAGCGGCCCTCGCGCGCCCATTTTTCGCCGTATTCGTCCATCAGATCGGCGTCCACCGGCTGAAACACCAGTCCGCCGAAAACCGCGAACTCCGGCGGCAGATCATAGTTCTTGCGCATGAAGTCGATGGCCGCGGTCCGTCTGGCCTGGAGTTGTATTCGCTCGCGCTTGCCCTCGCGCCAGACTTCAACTACGATTGAATCGTCGGGGCTCATATTATCGATTAACTCAACATAGGGCGCGAGCTCGCCTTCGAACTCCACATCGCCGGTCTCCGAGATCGCCTTGCCGTTGACCGAAAGCAGTACGTCGCCCCGACGCAGCACCCCGTCTGCCGACGAACCTGGCATGATGCTGTAGATCAGCACGCCCGTGTCCGGAGAAGCGACCTGACCTTCAAGCCCCAGGGCGCGACGCAGCGCCGGGTTGACGGTGGGAAAATCGCTCACGCCGAATTCGATGTAACCGTCATACCGGCCGTCGCCGATATCCTTGAGGAAACGCTGAATTACGGGCGGCGGAATTAAATATCCCAGATTCTGCCCCTGGGTGAGCGTTTGAAACGCGACGCCGATTACACGGCCGTCCTGCAGCGCCGGTCCGCCGGAATTCCCGGGGTTAATCGCGGCATCCACCTGCAGGATCATGTGCGAGTCGATCCGACTGTGACTGTATAAGTCCATGCCTTTGCGCGAAACCACTCCGCGCGTTATGGAAACGCGATCGCCGCCGATCGGAAAGCCGATCACTTCCACGCCCGTGTTGAGCGCCGGCGTCGGCCCCAGCTCCAGGGGGCGCGAGTCTTTAAAAAACTCGGGGTCGGCG
>JAVHPJ010000216.1:0-27407 GCA_036170535.1 Leptospirales bacterium
GCCAGAGCTTCGATCCGTTTGGCTTGACCTCAAGATATAGGCCGTTTCCGTCGGCCAGCTTCAGCACCTTGTCAGTGGCTTTGGTCTGGCGGACTTTGACATCGGTGAGTGGCATGTGAAAAAGCGGGTATCAGGGAAATGACACCCGCTACGATACCCGCTTTTTTACCGGATGGACGCCTCCAGAAGCTCAAGTCGGCGGCGTTTTTCGTCGCTGTCCCACTCCCGGGCGCTGAATTGATCGGCTCGGTAGGGTTGAGAGGTGAAGTTCGCTGCGGGTCGCATGTACTCCCACATGGGCTCGGTATGGGTGGCGGTCACGCTGCGCCCCTCGGTTCGCGCACGGAGCACCTCGGCGGGACTGATTGGGGAATTGTCCCGGCGACCGCGCAATTCGCGCAGAACATACGGACCGTCGACTCCCTGGTCCGCGAGCACCTTGCCAAAATAGGTCAGTTCAATTGTGTGCGCGCCAGGCTCTAACTCGGCTTCGAAATACGCGCTGGCGACAAAACGCTGATCTCCCTCGGCCTCCTGTAGATTCGCCTCGAACTCATAGTAGCCTTTCTTGTTGATGCGCACCGGTACGTAGAAGACCAGGTTGCCGTTCACAAGATTATCGCGCACCCCGGAAACAAATTCGCCGACGGTCTGCGGCGTGCTGAACCAGGACGTACGCTGGTTGTGACGAAAGCCGCTGACCTGGGCGTCAATTTCTACAAACAGGTCGCCCCAGTCCTGCTGCGTCGGACGGACGGTGATCGTGTACACCTTATCGTTGGCTGTTGCATCGCCGCCGGAACCGTCATCGCCAATGTACACCGGCGGCAGGGTCGGCGTCGTCACCCCGAGGAGTTCACGATACACGCGCACCTGCAGACTATCGACCGCGGCTTTTTCTCCGCGTGCATTCGTGCAGCTCAGATAAACGCGAAAGTCTTCCCGGCCCACAGAAATTGAGCTTTCAGGGTTGAGCTGACACGCGGATTCGCTGAATTTAGCCGGCGTCGCACACGTGCGCACTCCGTCGGGTCCGTTTGTACAATCGCTGGCCGGTTGGGCGATGACTCCAACTGCAGGACGGTTTCCATTGTACGGTTCAAGCAGGTCCACCTGACCGGCGGATAGGGGCCGCGTCCAGGGCGGATACTGGGCCCACTGACGATAGCGCTCCAGACGTTCGACGGGATCGACCGACGGAAACCCCAGCGCGGCATCCTCGCCGCCGCCGCCCGGCGCACTCGGATCGTCGCGAGATTCCATGTAGGGTTGGTCGTCGTCCTTTACGTCGGACGAACTCAATACGTAGAGGACCAGCGCCAGAAGGGCGATAATCGCCGCGCCGGCCGCATACAGAAGCGTGCGGTTCTTTTTCATCGGCACGGGTCTGCCCCGGTCGGCGCTGCATTGGCAAGCCCGATTCCGGATAGCCGCTCAATTTTGCGACGCGTCCCATCGGAAGCTTGCGAAAGTCGCCGGATTAACGCCGCGTACGCTTTTTTTTCAGCGGTTTCTTTTGCGGCGCACGCTTCACTGCCGGTTTTTTTTGCGCTGTGGCGGAAGCGCGCGCCGATTTGCTCGCGGCCCTGGCGTCAGTTTTGCGCGCCGTCTTGCGCCGGGGCGGCTCGCGCTCGCGATCCGCATTTGTACGCCGGTTCCGTCGGATGGGGCCTTTGCTGCGCGCGCCAAAGCGCTCTTCAATTTTTAGCCGCTTGATCTTGTTTTGCAGCGTCGATCGTTTGATTTTTAGATACGCGGCTGCATGCGAAACGTTAAAGCCGTGTTTTTCCAGGGCGGCGCGAATCGCCACGCTTTCGAGCTCGTCGATGGCGGCTTCCAGGCCCGCCCCCTGGGCAATGCGCGCGAGCAGCTCTTCGTTGACGCCGCCCTCGCCCGGCTCGTAGAACACGTAGAGATAACCGGTAATGCGTCCGTCCTGCTCCAGATTCAAGATGCGGACAAATAGATCCAGCTCAGTAACGTGCGCGGCCAGCGCCCGGTGAAATTTACGTTGGGGATCTTCTTCGAAGGAGCGCGCCAGCAGGGCGCGGGTCAGTTCCAGAAAGTAGGTTTCTGCAAGCCGGATGGAATTTTTGAGACGCTCCTTGCGCAGCACGGAGCTTTCGAAACGATCGTTGTAAAAGAGCGTGGCGCCCTTCAAATCAAGGGCGAGCATCGGCGAGGGCAGCGCGCCCAGAATCAATTCGCCCAGCCAGCGACTGCCGCCCGCGTCGTCGCTGCGCCCGCTCGCGCCGGGCGCGGTCTTTCTGCCGGCGCCGGCGGACGTTTTCCCGTTCGGCGCGGCATCCAGAGGACCGCGATCGCCGTGCGCTTCGCGAAAGCGCGCTACCGCGCGCAACAACTCAGCCTCTTCCCAGGCCGCGATCTGTTCGCCGTTCTCGTTCAGTACAGGCGTGGGGCCCGCTCGGCGCAGACTGGCCAGGAGGTCGTCCGGCAAAGGGTAACCGACCAGCAATTCGTCGGGTATGCGATCGGTGCGGCTTTCGGCGCGCTCCAGATCGGTCATGAGTCGATCCAGCAGACGGCGCGAAAGGAAACCCTTGAGGGCCAGCTCGCGCTGGCCCGCTTCGGGCGAAAGCGTCACAGGCAGATAGGCCAGCCCGCTGCGATAAAACGCCTTCAGGAGTCGGGGAAAAAGGGACACACGGACGAAGTCCGCGCCTCAGGCCTTTCCCGCAAGCGTGAAACGCCGAATTTCCGTCAGATACGGGGCAAGTGCGCTGAGTTTTTCCGTGAGCTCGTATTCCAGAATGTCGCCGGTCGCCACAATGTCGTTTTCTTCGAGCGCGCTGGACAGGTCCTTGAGCAGCGCCGTGAGTTCGCTGGCGGCCGTAAAGAAGCTCACGCCCGCGACTTCGATTTCCTGGAATCCGCGTCCGCGGCTTTTTTTGAGCTGATAATCGAGCGCATAGAGTGCGGCGATGTACTCATTCAATACGCCAGTGGTCCGATCCAGGGTTTCCAGCGCCGTGAAATCTTTGCCGGCGTTAAAGCTGGCGTTGATCGACGCGGTTTCCTGAACAATCTCCGGAATGCGCTTTTCGAACTCGTCGACCATCGCAATCAGATCTTCCGAGCGCGCGCTCATGGTGCGCAGCTGCAAATACAACTTCATTACGAAGAACTTGAAGCTGCGCAGGTCTTCCAGAAAGTCTTCGATGGCGGCGCGGCCGTTGTCCTGGGCGAAGCGATCAACGCGTTTTTCCAGGCGTTCAATGATGCGATCAATCGCTTCCGAGCCCTGGCTGCCGGGAACCAGCACGCTCATCGCGGACAGATCCAGACTCAGGATGGAAGAGAAGCTGTGCAGGATCTGGCGAATCCACTGAATGCCTTCGCGCAGATTTTCGGCGTCTTCCGGACCGACGCTGTCGATTTCATAGAGGGTCGCGCCGATCTGGTCCACGTAGCGATCCAGTTCGCCGACGGTGGTCAACACCATGTCGAGTTCGTCGCCCACGTAGAAGTCCACGCGTTGCACTCCGGCGGCCTCAATCGCGTTCAGGCTCGATAATGACACGTCGGTCGAGTCGACTTTCAGGCCGAGAATATAACGTTTGTGGTCGGCGATCCAGTCGCTGACCGCCTCATAAATCTGTTGAAGATTCTTTTCGCCGGTAAGCTCGGCGTCGAGCTCCTGCTCGTTTACGTAGATCTGCATCACCCGTCCTCCGCTGGGACACAACGTATTATGTCCTGTGTATTCTATCGGTCGATTATTGTCCCGCCGAAGGAGAATTTCTGCGCAGGTAGTCGCCCATCTGCCGATTTTGCTGAACCATGCGCTCCATCCGGCCAAAGCGCTGACGCAGCTTATCTTCCATATCTTTAATGGCCAGCTCCTTGTTGGCCATGCGCTCCTTGGTGGCCCGGATCTGGTCCTTAAGAACGTCAATGCGCGCGGAAATCAAGCCGCCCGACCGGCGGCTGTAGGGCGCAAGCAGCTTCTCCAGCGAAACCGCCACGCCGGAGTCCGGCAGGTTGTCCTCGTTGGAATCCGAGGCGAAAAGTTCGCGCACCGACTCCGGATGCTGGCCAAGGACCTGGCGGAGCTTCTCTTCGTTCACCTGGAGCAGGCCGTACTGGATGTCTTCCCAGCTCTGGCCCACCTCGCCGGAATGTATGCCGATATCGTTTAACACGCGAAAGGCGGGCGTCGCCGTGCTCGGATAAGACTGGGCGACCGACATGCGAATGCCGGCGATCAACTGGCGAATGGTCGCATCGGCCGCGAAGATTCCGCGGCTTTCCAGGGCTTCCGGACGCGGCTGCTCATTCTCCGCGAGCGGGCGAAAGGCGCCCTCGCCGCTTTTGGCGTTTTCGCGCAGAAAGAGCGCCAGTTCGTTGTAAGCCTGCACCCACTCGGTGATCTGCTTCACGATGTCGTCGGAGTTGACTTCGATCTGGATCTGCACCGGGCCGCTGGTCGCCCGGTTTAAATTGAGACTCACGCCCTGCATTACATCCGTCAGGCCCATGTTGTCCGGTCGACGCACTTCGACGCCGTTGATGCGCAGCAGCGCATCCCGGGCCGGCGTGGTTTCGTTCGACGCGGCCTGAGCCGGAACTTCCCGCTCGCCGCGTAACATCAGCGCATCAAAGCGCGCGCGACCGCCCATGGTGAAAAAGTAGATCTGTTTGATGTCCGCAAGCCCGCCCAGGTCCACGCGGACCTCTTCCGGCGCGGCGCCGGCCATCATATCGCGCAGGACCTCACGGCGTTTCAGTTCGCCGTTCTCCATATAAACGACGCCCACGCCAAACTGCACGGGCGCGTTTTCGGCGACGGGCGGCTGAGGTTCGGCGGGTTTTTCTTCCGGCTTTTTTTCCTCGGCGACTTCCGACGTTTCGGCCGCTGGATCCAGGCTGCGTTCGCGTTCGATGTTGTAGCCGCGCAATTCCACATCGCCGACCTGTACGGCAATGTCCGGACCAATTGAGGCGCGTTCCCGCGGAGCGGGCGTCGCGGCGTCAGGCGCGGCGGAGTCGGCGGGTTTTTCGGCGGCGCCATCGGCGGAAGGCGCGGCCGGAGACGCCGGCGAATTTGCGTCCGGTGCGTTGCTGGCAGGTTGCGCGGGCGGCGGAGCTTCCAGGGCCGACAGCCGCACGCTCAGGCTGGCATTTTTGGGCAGTTCGCCCGGCGCCTGGGCGAAGGCGCCGCGACCGGAGAGTTCCAGGCCCGCGGGCGCAGTTGCGATTTGAAATTTTGCATCGGGCGCGTTGGGCGCGTCGCGCAGAAAAGCGCTGAGCCCGCCGGGCGCGAGCGGCTGCTCCACAGCTTCCGTTTTGGTCGCCGCCTCGCCGCCGCCGGTCAGGCCGATGCGCGCGAGCAGACCGTCCGGATCCGCGAATACGAGACGACCGCGTTCGCCGCTTTGTTTGGAGCGCAGGCTGAAGAGTTGTTTACCGACTTCCGGATTGATGGCGGTGGCGTCGAAGAGCTCAACGCCTTCGTTACGCAGCTGACGGAACAGGTCGGCGATCTTGCCGCCGCGAAATTGAAATTCCTTTTCCTTTTCACCGACCTTGATCGTAAAACGCGCGGCCGGCAGAACCTCGTCCGCGGCGACCGCCGCCGAACGCACTTGATGATGCGTCGCGAGTTGCACAACTTCGATATCCGTGCGACCGGCTTCGACGTTGGGCGCAGCCGTGCCGGTAATCGCGCCCGGATCCGAGGAACTGACCGTGCGCGTGGCAAAGGCGCCAGCGAAGCTGTAGATGATGCGGCTTTTTTCCTGGAGTATGATCACGCGATTGCGCGTTTCTTCCCAGGCGTGGATCTTAATTTCGCTGAGTTGATTGTCCGCCTGCATGCGTTGCAGGGGAATCCGCTCCAGTTCGAGCAGTTTCTGAATCGTATCCTGGACATTCATTCCAGATCCAAGATCCATCATCGGCGGCGCAGGCATGGCGAACTCCTCGGGCGAATGGGGCGAGCCCCTCTGTTTACAGGATCGGGAAACCGGCGAAAACATTAACCCGTTTCGGACCGATTCGGCCGGTTTCGGCGCGCTCCGGCGCCGGGATCTCTTGACGCGGCCGGGGCCCTCACGCCTCTCAGCCTATGGCCAAAAAGACGCCCCGCACGCTCTACCGCGTTTTATTTCACAATCAGGGCAAAGTCTTTGAAGTCTACGCCCGCGCCGTGTTGCAGGGCGGGCTCTTCGGGTTCATAGAACTGGAAGAATTGGTCTTCGGCGAGAAATCGGCGCTATTGGTAGACCCCGCCGAAGAGGGTCTACGCAAGGAATTTGAGAACACCAAGCGCGTTTTTATCCCCATGCACTCCGTGATTCGTATCGACGAGTTGGAAAAAGACTCTGCGGCCCGCTCCCGGGTGTTAAACATCAGCGAACGCAACGAGGCTGCGAGCGAAGCCGCGCCGGGCCGCATTACGCCGATTTACACGCCGCCGGCGCCGCCGGACCTCAAGCGCTGAATCCGGCGCGACTGCAGTGCAGCCCGGGATCAGTAACGGCGTTCCTTGTCGTGGTTGATGCGATTGAGGATATAAACAAAAAGAAACGCGCCGATAACGGCGGCAATCAGGTTGACCCGGAAGAGCAGCTTGTCTTCCCACTTGGGAACCATGAGCCAGTAAACCAGGTTGATAAACCAGTTGTTGAAGTTCGACATCCAGGTGATGAGCACGGCGCCCACCGCGCCGATAACGAGCGCGCCCCAGAAACCGCCCAGGAGATCCCGACGTCGATAGTGAAAGTAAAACCAGGCGCTGGCCGCGCCCACAAGGCCGTACACCAGCAAGTCCAGTATGAGTGCGAAAAATTCGCGCATGCAATTTTACCCCGGGCGCTGCCAGACAGTTGCGCCGTCAGGCGCCGCGGCGCGCCGCCGGTCCGACTCCATTCCCGCAACAGGCGGGTTTTCTAACAACAACATAATCATCGAACTCGATCAGGGGGCGCGACGACGCCGCGGAAGGTCCGAACCCGGGCGGCGGCGCTGCGGCGGCCGCTTGCGATTGGCTTGCTTGAGCGCTGGCGACTGAAAGCCTTGTCCGCGTGATCGACGGCAAGACGCGCATTTACGGCATTCTCGGGCATCCGACCGGCCATTCCCTTTCGCCGCTCCTTCACAACGCCGCCTTTGCCGCGCGCAAAATCAATGCGGTGTATATACCCTTTGATGTAGAAAAGGCGGACGCCGGCCTCAAGCGCGCGCTGGTCGCCCTGCCCATCGCCGGCCTGTCGGTTACCATTCCGCACAAAGCCTGGGCCGCCAAACACGCCGATCGCATCGATGCGCTGACGGAAAAATCCGGCGCAGCGAATACGCTCCTGCGCCGCGAAGATCAACTGCATGCCTTTAACACGGACGGCCCGGGCGCCCTGCGCGCGCTGCGCACAGGCGTGCCGGAGTTGCGCGGTCGGCGTTTTTTGCTGCTGGGCTACGGCGGCTCGGCGACGGCGATCGCCCATGCGCTGGTTCTTGAAGCGCGACCGGCGGCGGTGTTGATCGCCGGGCGCAACGCCCGCAAACTCGCGCGCTTTGTACGCTCCATCGAAGACGCGCATCCCAAACGCGCCACGCTCATCAAGGCGACGGACTTCGACTCGCTGGCGCCGGAGGACGTGGACGTCATTATTCACACGACGCCGCTCGGCATGCTCGGTCAATCCCAGGAGCTGCCCCTGCCCGCCGACTTTGTGCGCGACTTTCATTGCGTCTTCGACATCGTCTACAATCCCATGCGTACGCCGCTGGTGAACCACGCCGCGCAAAAGAAGGCGCGCATTGTGCCGGGCTATCTGATGCTGCTGTACCAGGCGCTTTTGCAGTTTGAACTTTTCACCGGCGAAAAGGCGCCGGAAAACATTATGGAGCGCGAGCTGCTCGCGGCCCTGCGCAAGCGCACATGAGCGAGGCCCTCGAACGCCTGCGCGCCGATCTGGATGCGCGCGTGAATCCGGAACGATCGCGGCGTTTTGCGCCGGAACGCTGGGAAGCGCTGCGCGATCGCTTGTTTGCGCTCGGCGGCGAAACGTGGCTGGGCGCGGACGCCGAGCGCGTACACATCGTGGGCTCGAACGGCAAGGGCAGTTTCGCCTGGTATCTGGCGCGCTACGCGGAACGCGCCGGACGCGGTCCGGTCGGATTGTACACCTCGCCGCATTTGCTCGACTGGCGCGAACGCATTCGCATCGACGGTGCGCCGATTGACGGCGAGCTCGCGTGGCGCTTATGGCAAACGCTCTACGAAAAAATCCCCGACTTTGCGGACTTCACCTACTTCGAAGCCCTGACGCTGCTCGCCTGCGCGGCGTTTCACGATCGCGGCTGCGCGTTGCAAGTTTTTGAAGCCGGGCTTGGCGGTCGACTTGATGCAACGCGACTTGTGCGCGCGAGAACCCTCGTCGTGACGCGCATTGATCTGGAACATACGGAGCTGTTGGGCGATTCCCACGGCGCCATCCTGCGCGAAAAACTCGGCGCAGCGTCGGAGCTGAGCACGCGCTTGATTTTTCTGCCGCAATTCGCCCTTACGGAAGCCGAGCTTTCCGCAGCGGCCGGCGAAATTGTCCCGGCGCTTGCGCCCGAGTTTTACCAGGCGCCGGCAAGTTACGCCGGCCGCGACTATCTGGCGCTGAATCGCTTTTTTGCTCGCCGGCTGCTGGCGAGCTGCAACTGGATCGTGGAGGCGAGCGAAGACCCGCCGCCGCCGCCGGGCCGACTCGAATTGGCGCGCGCGGAGATCGGCGGCCAGTCAGTCGCGGTCGTCTTTGACGCCGCGCACAATCCGGCCGCCCTGGAACGCAGTCTGGCCGATTTGAATGCGCGCTTCGCTTCCACGCCGCCGGCCGAGCGGCTGGTTCTCTTCGCCCAGTTGCACGACCGCGACCCCCGAGCCGCCCTGGCCGTATTTGCCGCTGCGGGCTGGCCGCGCGTGATCGTGCTCGAGGGGCCCCAGTTTGCGCCCGCGCCCGCGGGCGTCGCCTGCGCGCCGGCGGAGGACTGCCAGGCCTGGCTGGCCGCGGAACAAAAAAAACAACCCTACCGGGCGCTCGTCTTCGCGGGCAGTCACCGAATCTACAATTATTTTGTGGTATTGACCGCCGGTCCGTGAATCCCTGTTTCCAGCGGCCGGCGCCCCGGGGACGCCCGCGCCCAGCGTACACGTTTTATGGATAAAACCCATCCGCTCTTCGCCGGTCGGCGCCGTTTTGTGCAGGAACAGCTGCCGGAAGACGGCATTGCGCTATTTTTCAGCGCCGAACCGCGCATTCGTTCCAACGATGTGCACTATCGCTTCCGCCAGGATTCCGATTTTTATTACCTGACCGGTTTTGACGAAGAGGCCTCGGTGCTCGTCCTCACGCGCGAGACCCAGAGCCTGTACCTGCGCGTGCGCGACCGCAGCCGCGAAATCTGGGACGGCCCGCGCCTGGGCGTGGAACGCGCAGCGGAAACCCTGGCCGTTGACGCCGCCAAACCGATCGACGAGTTTGCAAAAGATCTGCCGGAGCTTCTCAAAAACAAAAGCGCGCTGTATTACGCTTTTGGTCTGTACGCCGAGCGCGACGCGCGGGTGCTGGGCGCCGCGCGCGAACTGCTGCAGCGCTCGCGCGGCACGGACTACGGCCCCGGGCGCATAGTGGCGCCCTCGCTGCTGTTGCATGAGATGCGCCTGATCAAGGCGCCCTACGAAATCGAACTCCTGCGCGAGTGCGCACGCATTACAGAAAACGGCCACCGCGCCCTGCTCGAACGCACGCGCCCGGGCATGTACGAATACGAACTCGAAGCGATTCTGTTATATGAGTTTCGCCGCGAGCGCGCGGAGGAAGGCTATCCGAGCATTGTCGCATCGGGGCCCAACGCCTGCATCCTGCATCACATTAAGAACGATCGTCAGTTGAATGACGGCGACCTCGTGCTGGTGGACGCGGGCGCGGAGCGCGATTTTATGACTGCCGACGTGACGCGCACCTTCCCCGCCGGCGAAAGTTTCAGCGCCGCCCAACGCGACGTGTATGCGGCCGTGCTGGAAGCCCAGGAACGCGCCATTGCGCGCACGGTTGCGGGATCAAACATTGACGACGTACACGCCGCCACCCTGCGCGATCTGGTGCAGAGCCTGATTGATCTGGGCGCGCTCAAGGGCGGCCTCGACGAGAATCTGGAAAACAAGAAATACCGGAACTTTTACATGCACCGCACCGGACACTGGCTCGGAACCGATGTGCACGACGTGGGACCGTATTACGATCGCGGCAAACCGCGGCCCTTCCAGAACGGAATGGTTTGCACGGTCGAACCCGGCCTGTACTTTTCGCCGGACGATCCCGAAGCGCCGGCGCATTTGCGCGGCATCGGCGTGCGCATCGAAGACGACGTGCTGGTAAACGGCGCAAAACCCATCGCCCTGACGGCATCCATACCCAAACAGATTCATGAAATCGAGGCCCTGCGCAAAGAAGCGCTGGCGCTCGCAAAACGCTAAACACCGAGGTACCCTGTGTTCCGATTTATCCCCTATCCTGAGGGTTTCACCCTGTTCGGCCAGCCCGGCCTCTCGCTTTACAGCATCATGCTGATGGCTGCGTTTTTAACGGCGTCCTTTCTCGCCCCGCGTGAACTGCGCCGACGCGGTCTGGATCCGGAAGCGGCCGACTATTCGCTTTTACTCGCGGTCGTCGGCGCCATTGTCGGATCCAAGGTCTTTTTTATCGTCGAGATCTGGGACAAGATCTGGTACAATCGCTTTGGCTTCTGGGACACGTTTACGAGCGTGTTTTTTTCCTGGGACGGAATGGCCGCGCGCTTTCCGCAGCAGGCCACCGGCATGTGGCCGAACCTTTTGACCGGCGGCGGGCTCGTGTTTTACGGCGGCTTTATCTTCGCCTTTTCGATGGTGTACTTTTATCTGCGCCGCAAGGGCTACAGCGTCTGGCGCTACGGCGACGCCTACATGCCTTCGCTGGCCCTCGGGTATGCCATTGGACGTCTGGGTTGTTTTTTCAGCGGCGACGGTTGTTTTGGTCACGGCGCCGGCGCCAACATTCCGCTGCTCACCTGGGTCTACGGTCCCGGCGAAGGCGGCTGCAGCACGGATCCGAACGCGTGGTGGCTGCCCTACATGTGCACCGACGGCGTGCGCGTATGGAATACGCCGGTCATGGAATCCATCGCATCGCTCGGCTTGTTTTTCCTGATGATGTTCTGGGCGCGTAAACAGAACTTTCGCCCCGGCATGCTGGTGGCGATATTCTTGATCTACAACGGCGTGGCGCGTTTTGCCGTAGAATTTTTGCGCATTACGGACGCCGTCATCCCGCTGATTGCGCGGCCGATCATTACATATCAGGGGATTCCAGTTGCGAACGCAACCCCCGGCGACTTTGGCAGCATGCCGCCGCGCGAATTTTTTGACGCCTGGTATTGGTACGGTCTGACTCAGGCGCAGATCATCGCCATCTCCCTGCTGGTGATCGGCGTGGCGTGGATTATTATCGGCAAGCTCTACAAGAAAGACGACGCCGAGCCCGCCCGCGCTGGCGGCTGAGACCGATCATACGATCAGGGCGGGCTCGTGCGCGGCGAGCCCAGCTCTTCGCGGTGAATCGCACTCAGGGTCGTTTCGAATTCGACGGACTGGCGGCCGAACTTCAAATGCACCGCGCGCAGGTAGTGCAGGTTTTTTTTGCGACGGAGTTCGCGCAGTTCGGTTTCGCCGACTGCTGAATTCCGCCGGGCCGCTCGAAACTCGGCGGCGTAAGCGCGGCTCAGGTAATAATGCAGCGGCCACTCCTGTTCGGTTTTCAGAAATGCGTCCGGTGCAAGGCCCGGCGCCGGCGCGCCCGGCAGCTCGGCGTACTCCATCAAGGCCCGCAGAGCTTCCGAATAATGCCCGAGGGCGACCTGATTCACGGCGTACAGCCGCAGGGCGCGTTGGCGCAGGTTGACGACGCGCGGCTGAGCTGCGAGCCGGGGCCGATCGATGCGTTCCAGCGTTGCAAATACGCGCCCGAACCAATGCGACTGCACGCGATGAAACTCGCGCGTCTCACGGCTTTCGATGCGATCCAGTCGGTTTTGTTCTTCGAGCTCTTTCCACCACAGCGGATCGCGGATCCGTTCGCGGGCGATCTGGATACGCCGCTGAGTTTCGCGGAACTCGCCCAGGCTTTCGAGCGCACGCTCGAATTCGCTGACGGCGCGCCGGTACAATGCTTCGTTAAAGCGAACGTCGCCAGGCGCAATCGGATCGGGATAGTCGTAGTCGTCGACAACGCGTTCGAACATCATCCAGGCGCGTTCCACGGCCTCGTTCGCACGAATATCCGGAACAGCCTCGCCCGCCCGCGCGGCGTATTCGGCGTATTCTTCGGAGAAGCTACGGGCAGGCGCATCGGCGTGAAGCGCTCCGGCCGGGCGCAGCGACGCGAGTTGCATGCAAGCAAGCGCACAGACGCCGGACTGGACGGCCGTCGCAAGGACGGAGCGACTGAGCGCAGCGCCGCGCATCTTACTCCGTAAAGAGCGGACGTTCCTGCCGATCAGGATTCAGTACGGGCGCATCCAGGGGGCGCGGGGTGAAGCGCGAATCGTACACGCCGTCAATGTCGCGTTGCATCTCCGTTTTAACCGGACGCGGCCGGCCTTCCTGATCGAGGAATTCGTCCACCAGACTGAGTTTTGCGTCCACGCGGTACAGATGGCGTTCAATAATTCGATCGAAGTCCAATCGCCCGCTGCGGATTTGAAAGCGCGTGTTTTCGACATTGGGCATTTCTAATTCAAAGCGATACCGGTCCGCCTCTTCGGCGTAACGCTTCGCCAGGTTCCAGTAGGGAATCGCTTCGCGATAATAGGTGCGCGCTACGAGAAAGGAGACCTCGAGGTCGTCGGCCATGTCCAGATCGTGAAAGTAAAGATGCCGCTTGTCAAAAAGCGAGCCCAGGCGCAGGTACATGCGCATGATCATCAGGTTGATCTGCATGAACATCAACAGGCGATATTTGTGATACTGCTCTTCCGTTTCGATCTTGCACAGCGCGCCGCGCGGATGACGAAAGCGATGGGTCAGCGCCTGGGTCAGCCAGTAGATGCTCTCCTTGACTTCCGGCGTATTGTAGCCGTGCTCCAGACCGTAGAGCTGATAAAAGTCCTCGAGAAACATCGGCTCGTATTTCCGCTGCTGGAACGGAATCCAATCGGAGAATTTCACCCAGCGCCCGCTGCGATCGTAGTAGTAGTTCAGGCGAATTTCGCCCTGGGGCTGTTGGGGATAGTAGGGATCGGGCAAACCGCGCGTGATCGCCGTCTGGGCGCCCGGCCCCGGAAGACTGCCGGCAAGCAGCGCCGCAATCAGCCCTGCGCATACCACCCTCGAACCGACCGACGCACGCATCCTGGTCTTAGTTTCGGGCGATTCGCGAAAGTCGATTAGCCCCGGCGGGGGCCGACGCGCGAGAAATCAGGGCTCGCGGAGGGCTTCCGGCAAGCTTGCGTGGATCTGGACAAAGTCGGTCAGACCCACAATTTCCATGACCTTGCGAAAATGGGCGCTCAGGGAAGCAAAATCGATGCGGTTGCGCGCATCCGCCGCGCGAGTGATCAGTTGAATCAAAATTGCAATGCCGGACGAGTTGATATAGCGGGTTTCCTGGAAATCCAGAATCACGCGCGCACGCCGATCCGCCGGGATTTCTTCGTAGCGGCCCACGAGCGCGTCCTCCGCCTCGGAGGTGATTTCGCCTTTAAGGCGGATCACGGGCGTGGCGCCCTCGTAGGTCAAAATCACCTGATATTCTTCGCTCATCCGCAGAACCAGACCGAGACGCCCGGAGTCGGTGCATGCTCGGTGCGCACACTGTCCGGGCAACCATTTTCCTGCACAAGGGCCGCTTACATTTCCGGCGCCGGCCGCGCTTCCCGCTGGACCCGTACCGGGCCGCGTTCGACGACTGCAGCATGGAAGCGACCGGACATCTCCGAAAAATGAAGAGCGAAGCGAGTCGGCCCGTGCGCTACGCCCTGCCCCTCGACGACGCAGCGATCCCCATGAATGACGCCATTGGCGCCGCGGTTCGGCTGCGCTGGTCCGGGAAAATCGTCTGCATCGGCTGCGGGAAAAAAACGAAGAAGTCCTTCAATCAAGGCTACTGCTACGCCTGCTATTTGAACAGTCCCGAAAACGAAGCGTGCGTGCTGCGACCCGAAGAATGCCGGGCCCACGAAGGCGTCGCGCGCGACATGGAATGGGCCCGCACGCATTGCTTGATTGAACACGTCGTCTACCTTGCGCTCTCCAGCGACGTCAAGGTCGGCGTTACGCGCCACACCCAGACGCCGACGCGCTGGATTGATCAGGGCGCCAGTGCAGCCATAGTGCTGGCGCGCACGCCCAATCGCCATCTCGCCGGGCTCATTGAGACGGATCTGAAGCGCTTTATGAAAGACAAGACCGACTGGCGCAAAATGTTAAAAGACGAAGTCGCGGACATTGATCTTGTCGCGGCAAAAAAAACGGCCGCTGCGCAAATGAATGCGGATCTCAAGCAGTATTTGGTCAATGACGACGCGATCGTGCGTCTGGAGTATCCGCTGCCGACGCCGCCGCAGAAAGCCAGCAGCCTGTCCTTCGACAAGCAGCCGGAAATCGGCGGAACGCTGATCGGAATCAAGGGGCAGTATCTGATTTTTGAAGGCGGCGCGGCGTTGAATATTCGCAAACACCAGGGCTACGAGGTCGCGCTCACCATCGCAGGCGACGCTCCTCCACCGAGCCGAAAAGGTCGCTGACCTTCACAGTTTTGCGGCCCAGTCGCACCGCCCCGCGAAAGCGGCCAAAGAGCGAACGAATATCCGATCCGAAAACAACGCGGTTGGCGCCGCTGATGCGTTCATACTCGGGAAAGAAGCTCAGTTGCAGATCGTCTGATTGAACGGACCGAATGGTCCACGGCAACGAGTAGTTCTCGCGCCGGTAAGCGAAACTGACGTCGCCCGCCAGTTTGTGGACCTGCCCATCGAGAAAGACGGCGTTTTCTGAGAGCGCGCCGGCCGCGGGCGACTGCAAGCCCAGATTTAACGCAAATGCCGCGCCGCCGATTCGACCGGCGCCGGCCGCCGCCACCCACTCCGTGCGATAGTTCCAGACGCCGCGGCCAAAATCCAGGCGTGCGGCGGCCGTGCGCGGGTCCAGGGATTCGTTGCGCCGGCCCAGACTCAAGCTGCCCTGCACGGGCAGTCCGGCGCGTATGCAGCGATACTGGAAACGATTGCGATTGAGCCCCACGGCGAGACCTAAAGATTGCGCCTCGTCCGGCGTCGGCGCAGTCAGGTCGGCGCGCAAACGATCGTGGGTTTTCCAGGGCAAATCCAGACGCAGCCGCATGTCGCCGTTTTCCAGCGAGAAAGAAAGCCCGAGCGTGCTGTGATGCACGGCTGCGCGATCTTCCACATGCGGCCCCAATTCCAGGCCGCGACCAAAGGGCAGCAGGCGCGTCTCGGAGTGATACTCGCCGGAGTGACGATCGTAGAAGAAGTATTCTATCCAGGCCAGATAATCGAGATCCACGAGCGCCGCGGAAAAAAGGCCAATCTCGTTTTGCACCGTCCACTGGTTCCAGCGCTTCTTTCGCAGATAGTGACCGCGCAGGTTGCAGATATGCAGCGGCGCGCGGCTCCAGCCTTCAGCGGCCGGATTGTAAAAGCCCGCGTCGTCGCACAGCCGCGTGCGCCGCGTGAGTTCGCCAGACGCAGTAAACATCAGGCCCGGTAGTCGATGCTGGACCCCGAATCCGGCGCGACCGCCTCCGTGCGCGGGGGCGGCGGCGCCGGGCTGGCGGCGGGACGCGCCGCCTCAGCCTGAGTGTTGTCGCTGAGATTCGCGACTTCGCGCCCGTCGTCGCGCGCGGCCGCGGGGGCCGCAGCGTCGGAGAAAAGAATTTGTCGGGATCCGACCGCCATATACGCCATAGTACGCCCTCGATCAAAAGGAGCGCGCTCGCTGCAAAAACGCGAGCAAAAAAAGCCGCCGGCGTAACCTTTCGGGACGCGCCGCTTCCAAAGTCGCGGGTGAGGAGATGGCCATGGGAATTGTAACTTTGCTCCGCCGGATCAGCCGGACCGCGTTAGTTTTTGCGGCCGTGGCGGGCGGCTTGTATTTTCACAACCCGGCGCCTCTCGCGGCGGAAGATGTTCACGTTCTGTATACGGAACTGCTGCGCGATGGGGTCGCCGCCGACGGTCTGGTCGACTACCGGCGTTTGCAAACCGACGCCCGACTGAGTCGCTATATCGCCCAACTGCAAGAAACCAACCCGGACACGATTGCCGACGCGGACGCGCGGCTGGCCTTCTGGCTGAACGTCTACAACGCCTTCACGCTCAAGCTGATTCGCGACCACTACCCGGTGGAGAGCATCAACGATCTGCATTGCCTGAACTCCATCTATATTGGAACCGTGCTGGGCTGCGTGGTGTGGAAGACCTGGGAATTCCCGATCCACGGCAAGCTCTACACCCTGGATTTTGTGGAGCACCAGATCATCCGGCGGGACTGGCGCGATTTTCGCGTGCACGCGGCGCTGGTCTGCGCGGCGAAAAGTTGCCCGCCCCTGCGCACGGAAGCCTACGAAGGCCCGCGGCTGAACGCCCAGTTGGACGATCAGATGCGTCGCTGGCTCGCCGATCCGGAAAAAAATCGCTACGACGCCGCCGCGCATACGTTCTACATCTCAAAAATCTTCGATTGGTTTGAGGGCGACTTTGTGACGCCGTCCCGCACTTTATTGCAGGCCATATTGCCATACCTGCCGGCGGAGACGCAGACGCTTTTGAAAGAGAATCCGGCCGGCGCCCGGATACGATACGCATACTACGACTGGTCGCTGAATCAACAGCCCTGATTCACTGTTCGTCCGTAAGTCCCTCGCGCAAACGTTGCACCCGTTTCGCATAGTTGGCCAGCAAGTCGGCGATGTGGTCCAATTCCGTCGCATCGGCCTCGTCGGCGGCGCGACGGGCGTGTTCGTAGACGCAATCGAGATAGTGAATTACCGTCTGCAAGGCAGGCGGCAGGCGCGCCTCGCCATAGCGTTCCGCATATTCGCCGCTCTGGATCGCCGTCCAGAGCCGTTCCACGGCCGCTTCGATGTCAGTGGCGCCAATGCCAAAGAGCCCGCCCAGCTCGTTATGCAGCTCGCGCACGACGCGCCGACGGCCCAGATCAATCGGCTCGTTCTCTCGTTCGTCTTCCATGCTTACTTTCTTTGGCGCTTACGCTCTCCGCTCAGCTGCGATTTCAGCGGGCCTGGAGACCCAAAAAAACGCGCATATGCATCCAGATCTCATCCACCGTGTCGCCGAGACTGTGATCGCTGTGCAAGAGCAGCAGGCGCGACTCGCGATTCTCGCGGAAGTACTGCCACGCGGTTTCGGGCGGAACCGTATCGTCATAAAGTCCCTGCACGACAAAGGCCGGAATATCCAGGGCGTAGCGCTCGCCTTCGTAACGGCGCGCATCCTCTACAAATCCGTAATCGAGCGGCGCTTCCGTACCGTAACCATAGTGATAGAACGGCTTTGAACCTTCCGCCGCCCATTCGTGAAAATACGCCTCGCCCTCTTCGCGAAGGCGTCGCGCGACAAAATCAAAAGCCGGCGCCAGCAACACCAGACGCCCGACGCGCCGCGCCCGGTTGGCAAACAGCGCCGCCGTGTATCCGCCCAGGCTGGAACCAATCAGCGTGAGCTCGCCCGCCAGGCCTTCGCACAAACGTTCCACCTGCTGCAGCTGCCGCGAAAGCGTGAGCGACGAAAAACCGCCCTCGTTGAGATCCGGCGCGTGCAGTTCCAAACCGCACTCGCGAAAGCGTTCCCGAAAAAAACGACCCTTGGCCGAGTCCGGGCTGGAAGCGAATCCGTGCAGGTAGATATAGTGCATAAGATCTCCGACCGCCGCGCGCAGCTTACGGCGTTTGTCTCAGCGGCCAGTCGCGCACCCAGGCCTGCAGCCGATAAACGCGCTCCGGGCATTCAACTGAACCCGTTCCCACATTGAAACGCGACGCGCCGACGGAAAGGGAATAAAAATCCAGGCTGTGCGTCGCACGAAAACGCCAGGCGCAACGCTGCTCCTCGAGGGTGAAATCGCCCTGATACCAGGCCACGCCGGCGGGCGCCGCGGAATCGGGATCGCTCGCGCCGCGCTCGAAATTTCCTGCAAGTGCAAACGCCGTCGCCGCCTGACCCGACGCAATACGAATCAGAGCGGCGCGAGCCGCTTCGTCCTCGTGAAGCGGCGCAAGCCACTCATTGCCGCCGCGCGCGAGCAGCGCCAGATAGGCGCCGGGCAAGCTCAGCCACGCCCGGGTCTGAGCGGCGAAAAGTCGATTTTCTCCGGCTGCAAATGGATTCAGCACCGGCAAATAGATTCGCTCATACGCAATACGCCCGGGTTCGCCGCGCAGCTCGGAGACCAGTTCGCCCGCGCCGATCCAGAGACTGCGGCGCGCGAGGCCGCGTTCCACGTGAAGCACGCGAGTCAGCGGCATATAACGCAACTCGAGGCCGCCCGCCTCCAGCTCTAGTAAACCGCCCGAGCCGGGAGCGCCGGCGGCGCGATATAAGGGCGAGCGCGGCGGAGTCTCGACCACGCGCTCGCGATTTTCAAAAACGCCAGCGGCCGGCGCAGCGGCGAATCCGCGCGGCGCCGAATAATAGAAGGCGCGCTCCTCGGCCTGAAAGCTCGGTCCCGACTGGGCGCGTGACAGTTCATAGAAGAAAGTCCGGCCGGCCGCGGGATCATCGGGCCAAAACCAGACGCTATCCACGGCGAAAGATCGCCCCAGGGCCTTGAGATCGGCGAAGCCGATTCGATACGCATAGTCGGCGTCGTAAGCGGACTCGGGACGCGCGGGGTCCGACTGACCGCAGCCCACGCCTGTACACGCGCCAGGGAACGCACAAACGAAGACCAGGGCGAGACGCCGAGCCTTACGCACTCGAATCCGGGGTAGAAACATAGCGGAAACCGCAATTTAGAACGGGGAACGGGGAGCGCCGGGAACCGGACGCAGGGAGATAGGAAGACAGGAAATAAAGGGCGCGCCTGACAGCCTTTCGACGGCCAGAATCGCGCCCCTCAAGCAATGTTCCGCCAGTAACGGAACTCTTACATGGGCAAGCCGCCGCCGAAGCTCGGCTCAGCCTTTTTTCTGGCGGTTTTCTTTCTGGTCGCTTTCTTCTTAGCCTTTTTTTTAGCCTTTTTCTTGGCCTTTTTTTTGGCTTTTTTCTTCGAGGCTTTTTTCTTAGCCTTCTTTTTCGTTACCTTTTTACGGGTAGCTTTCTTCTTTGCCATCCTATACACCTGTAACCGGGTCCGCTCCGATCAGTACCGGGGCGGACGGATTTGTTTTCGCCATCGTTTCCGACCGCAAAATGTTGCTGTTTCCCCGACTCTCGCAGCACGAAAACCGTCTCCGCAGCAACTAGACATAATATTCCTAAGTGCCCTATTTTTTTACAAGAAATTTTTGTAATTTTCTTTCCCGTGCGTTTTTTTTCTTCGCAACGCGCTTAACACGCGCGAATGCAGCGCGCCGCGCGAATTACAGCGGCGTATTCGTGCAATCACGCGGAGAGTTTGCGTCGCAAACGCGCAAACTGAACGCATTTTCGCTCACAACGGCGCGTTCAGCCCGCTTCAATGCGCGCTCAGCGGAAAAAAATCCGCTTCACGAGCGCTCCGGACCCGTTTCAGAACGCGTTGCACGTTCCGAAAGTAGATGTTTTCGATATCGGAGCGGGAATAACCGGCGTCAATCATGCGTCGAGCAAGTGCAACGAGGTCCGCCGGATGTGTTAGACCCTGCGGCAACTTGATCAGACCGTCAAAATCGCTGCCAAACGCGGTATGTTCCGCGCCGATCCGCCGCTTCAAGTAGTCCAGATGCCGAAAAACATCCTCGCGGTCGGCCGCGGAGGAACAGGAAATATAAACGGAATGAAAGTTCACGCCCGCGAGCCCGCCGCTCTCCCGCACGCGATCGAGCAAGGGGTCGCTCAAGTTGCGCGGATGCTCGCACAGGCTGCGAACCGAACTATGCGAGAAAAACAGGGGATATTGGCCTTTTGTGAGCGTAAACAGGTCCAGAACGGTTTGATCGGACGCGTGGCTGAGATCAATCAGGAGGCCATTCCGGATCAAAAGTCGTACCAGCGCGCGACCGCGCGCGCTCAATCCGGCTCTTTCGCCCGCCACTCCGGCATAGACGTTGGAGTTGCTCCACGTGAGGCCGACGTAGCTCAGACCCGCGGCCTTCAAGCGTTTGAGCATCCAGTCGAGTTCCGCGTCGTCCGGCGGAACGTCGTCCGCGGCATTGTTTAATAAAAACGCGCCTTCCAATCCCAAATAAGCGAGCGCTTGCTGCGAACCGATCTGATCCGGATCAGCCGTCAGTGGCAGCCGGGTTTGTTCGCGCAGATCGCGTATTGCAAGCTCCAGATACTGGAAATGGGTGAGCCGATTCAACTGCGTCGCACGCGCAGCGGGAATTCCCCACGGCGCCCCGCCGCGCAGGGGACGCGGCGGACGAAAGAGCGCAAAGAAAAACTGGCTGCGTTGATAGGAACTCAGACAGAGACTCGCGCGCGAACAGTCTGTCCAGGGAATCCGACGCGCGGTAAGATAGAATGAACGATCGTTGTGCAAATCCGTCGCCGGCAACGCGCCGACGAAGCGATCGACGTCCGCCGGCAGAGGAAAATCATCGCCCTGCCCGGCGCTGCCGCGCTCGCACGCGAGCCCCAATGCTCCGGCCAGGAGCGCAACCCGGAGGCCGGCCGCAAGGTTGCGAACGCGTTTCCATGAGACTCTCATTGCATTTTTTGCCGCTGATTCCCGCGATTTTCGCCCTGATTGGCTCTGGCTGCGCCCAACTGCGTCCCGGCTGGTTCGGCGCCCGGGAAACTCTGGAACTGCGGGCCGGACCAACGCATCGGGCCCGATTTTTCGCGTTATCGACCGAGTTTTATCCGGAAAAAGCCCTGCCCGGCTTGTTTGGAAACCTCGAATTGCACGCCAACGCCTACTGCAGCGCCCGTTTTGCCGGGCGCGACGCCCTGGCGGAAGCCGAGGCCTTGTTTCGCGCGCCCTTCGCCGCCGAACTGCGCCGCGCTCCGCCCGAATCGCTGCCGGGACTGCAGGCCGGCTGCTGGAACTTTTACGAGATGAACGACGTCGCGCCGGAACGAGATTTCCAGTTGGTTCGCGCACTGGCGCCGGACGCGCAATTTGACTGCTACAGCGTCGGACTACTGCAGCCCTACATTATGCACGCGACCTTGAATTGCCGCGAGCTGACCCTGCTCGACATCGACTGGCGCATCCACGCCCTGCATGCGCGCTTGCTGGCTTTTGCCCGCGCCGGCGCACTTGCTACCGTAGCCGACGCGGCGCGCGCCGTCGCGGGTCTTGAGCTGGCCCACCCGGCCTTGAGCGCGGACGCGCCGCGCCGACCGCAGGCGTCGCTCGAACGTTTGTGTCGCCCCCTGCAGCGCGAACGCTGCGCCGGAATTCTGCCAGACTTTCAACGCGCTTTTGCCAGTCTCCGGCATGTGCGTCTGGAGCTGGCGGCGCTGCACGAAGGCGAATATCCGGAACGGTCGGGCCTTACGCGGGTCGTGTATCTCAGCAATGCCACTGAAGAAAGCTATACGAGCGCGACGGAATTTGACGAACTGATCGACCGGCTGCGCCGGAGCGCGCCCAGGACCTTCCTGATTCACCACGTGGGCGGCTGGAAACTCTTTGGCGTCTACGAATTGAGGGAGACCGGCCTGCGCACGGTCTGCAAAGATGAATATCTGTCCATGTCGCGCGGCAGCGAGGGCCAGCCGGCCAGTTATCAAACGTATTTTGAAACACGCGGCGGGGAACCGGCGCGGGAAAGTTGCGCGGCGATGTTTGTGCGGTTGCGAGCGGGGAGCTGAGACCGGGCGATACGCGGGCGCGAGGTTCGACTCGCAGGAACCCTCCGCTCAGCCGGCTCCGCCGGGACGACCGCCGCGCACGCTCTGAAAGTCCGCGGAAAAGGGCACTTCAATGCGCGCGAGGGTGCGCCCTTCGACGACGCCAATCCGAAAGAGGTGCGGATCGACCCCCTCCGCTTTGAGCAGCAGGACGATTAAAGCCAGGCCCAGCCCTTCGCCTTCGCTCTGATCCGCATGCGCCATATAAAAGGCGACCAGATCCTCGTAGCCCATGCTCTCGCGAAACTTTTCGCGAATACGGCCTTCCTCCGCGGGATTCAGGGCGGCGCTGTAGACCATGATGCGCAGGCCGTCGACGGAATGTTCAAAAACGATTTCGCAGCTCAGGCTGCGCTCGCGGGCGCGGGCGCCGTAGGTTTCGATCCAGGCCTCGTCGTAGCGGCCGTGCAGCTCCGCCATGCCCGCGTGATAGTCGTCGGGATTGCGAATATCGAGCCCGCGCTCTTCAAACCAGACCAGTTTTGCGTTGGCGCGGGTCGCGTTGACGACCATTTCTTTGACGGCGGTGTAGAGAGTGCTCTGGAGACTTTCGCGACCGTAGCGCTTGAGCACCGCCGCAACGACAAAGTCGAGCTCATGCTCCATGGCCTCGCTGAGCGTGTTAGTCAAAAACACCACCCGCTCGCCCGCGTTCACCAATTCCAGAATGGTTTCGCGATTCCGAACGTCCTCGTATCTTTCGCCGAGTTCTTCGTAGACGAGGTTGGCTCTCAACTCGCTCATCAGATAATGCCGCCCGCTTTCAGCAGGCCGGCATTCCCGTCTCACGTCCAGCGATTTTGGCGCAGGCGCGCCGGAAGGCGCGCCGAAAAAGTCTCCCACGGCGCCGGGCCGGCGGCAAGGCGCATCTTTCGTTGCGGCGCACCAGGCGTGCGCCGGCGTTCAACCCTCAGGGTTTTCCATTGATGCGCCCTGCGATTTTTCGACTCAGCGTCCGCGGCGAGAAGCGCGTCGAGAAAGCCATCAGGCGCGTCAAAACGCCCGGGGTAATGATGATCCGGCCGGCCATGAGTCCGGCGTAGGCCTCGCGCGCCACCGTGTGGGCGTCCAGGGCGAGCAGGCTTGATTTCGCCATGGGCGACTCGGTGATATTTGCGCGCGCCTGAAAGCCGGTCGTGACCGGTCCCGGGCACAGCGCGCTCACGCTCACGCCGAACTCGCGCAGTTCTTCCGCCAGGGCTTCGCTGAAATGCAATACGAAGGCCTTGCTCGCGTAATATACGGCCATGTACGGCCCGGGTTGAAACGCCGCCGCCGAAGCGACATTCAGAATTCGACCCGCGCCGCGCGCCTTCATATCGCGCGCAAACAGGTGCGTGAGGCGCACAAGACTCAGTACATTCACTTCCAATTGCCCGACCTCTTCTTTGAGATCGAGATCCGTAAATACTCCGTGCGATCCGTAGCCGGCGTTATTCACCAGAATCTCGATGGGCGTCTTTTTTAAGGCGCGGTAGATCTCGTCCGCAGCGCGCGGCGAGCTCAGATCGGCCGGCAGGGCCAGGGCCTGGATCGAATGCGCCTTTGAGATTTCCTTTGCAATCCGGGTCAGCTTGTCTTTGCTGCGCGCGACCAGAACCAGGTCGTGGCCGGCGCGGGCGAAGATCTGCGCCAGCTCGTAGCCGATGCCGGCGCTCGCGCCGGTAATTAAAACAGTTCCGCTCATAAGAATACCTCGTAGGTCGTCGCAAATTGCGACTGCAGGCGACTCAGCGCCGGAGGCGTACTACCCGTCGAGG
This sequence comes from Leptospirales bacterium, assembly GCA_036170535.1. GTDB lineage: Bacteria > Spirochaetota > Leptospiria > Leptospirales > Leptonemataceae > SSF53. Next base: position 23,787 of record JAVHPJ010000216.1, read on the forward strand.
AGAATTCAAGGAGGAACGCGCAAGTCCGCCCGATTCAGCGGGCGACTTCGTTGATCAACTTGCCTAAAAGCGAGTCGTGCGTGGTGACGGATTTCTGGTTGGCTTCGTATTCGCGCTGCACTTCAATCATGGCGACCATTTCGCGCACGATGTTTACGTTCGAGCCTTCCAGAAAGCCCTGCAACACCTGGGGTTCCTGGCGCAAGCCCAGCTCCTGGAAGGTGCGCAGCGGCCCGGACTCGGGCGTTACAAAATAAAAGCCATCGGCCTCTTTTTTTAATTCACGCGGGAATTCGACCGACCGCAGACGAATCCGATCCAGCAAAACCGGCTGCTCCCACTGATTCTGCGCCGGATCCGTTCCCGCGCGCGGATCGGCGCCAATACGGCCATTAATCCAGATTTCGCCGTTTTCTTTCACGATGAAATTATGCCGCGCCACCTGAATCGGGCCGTTTTCGCCCAGCAGCTTGAAGCCGTCGGGCGTCACGATGTATCCGTCGCGATCAAGGGTGAAGTGTCCGGTGCGGGTCAGGCGCTCGCCCTTGTCGGTTTCGACAACCATAAAGGCGGGCGTTTCGCTCGCCCGGTCGTCGAGCATGATGTCAAAGGGATTATCCGTTTTTTTGGCCGCGCCCTGTTCAAAGCGCGTAAAGCTCTCGTTGAATTCAGCGCCCAGGCCCAGACGGCCCGCAATCGGCGCGAGGTCAAACGAGCCCAGGGGAACCACGCCCAGACCGTCGTCGCGTACGCGCTGAATTAACATCTCCGGAAAGCTTTTAAATATAGCGTCGTCGGCTTTAAACCCGGTCTTGTCGACGTTGGCCAGATTGTTCGAGATCACGTCCAGCCGATGCTGGTTCATGATCATCCCCGTCGCGCCTGTATAAAGTCCCCGCAGCATACCGAAAGAATCGGCTGATTCGGCGGAATCCTGACTTCATTTCTTCCCGAATTTTCCGACATAATCGGAGTGCCCCTTTCTTTACTGCGCCCCTTTCGTCCGGCCCCCGACGAAGCCGAAACCCTGCTGCGGCCGGCCGTAATTTCCCTGGGCGCCGGCGCCTTTCAAACGCCGGTTCTGGAGGCGGCCCGCCGCGCCGGCTACGATCCAATCGCAGTGGATCGTAATCCTCGCGCACCGGGCTTTCGCAGCGCCGCGCTTCAGGTGCACCGGAGCATCCTTGCGGCGCGCCGCATCGCCGAACTGGTGGGCGAAGGTTTTCCCGGCCGCAGCGTGGACGGCGTGCTCGCGCGCACCTACGGCGCCGGCGTCGTCAGCGCCGCGATTCTGGCGCGACGCCTGCGCCTGCCCGGGCCCGATCCGCGCGCCCTGCGCTATTTCCGCAACAAGCGGCGGGTGAAAGAACGCCTGGCTGCGGCCGGCTTCGACACTCCCGAAAGCTACGCATGGGGCTCGCGCGAAGAGCGGCGCCGCTTCCAGAAGGCGCCCGGCGCGCTGCTGGCGCGACCGGCCCGCGGCCACGCAAAGCAGCAGATGCTGCTCCTGCATACGCGCAAGGACCGCGCCGCTTTTTTACGCGCGCACTCGCCGGACACGGGCGCCTGGCTCGTCGAACCCTTGATTGAGTCGCGTCGCGAACTGACCGTGATGGCCTTCGCACTGGCCGGACGCGCACATATTGTTTTGCAAACGGAGAAGATTGTTTCCTCGACGCCGCCGATGTTTGCCGAACTCGCGCACATCTTTCCAGTGCAACTCGCTTCCGATCAATCGCAGGCCATTCAGGCGACGCTTGACCATCTTGTACAAAACAGCGGTCTGGATCGATCGCCGCTGGTGGCGGAGTTTCTTTTGCCAACGCGGAGCGACGCCGACGACGCGCGCGCCGCGCGGCCGCTGCTTGTCGAGTGCATGCCGGAAACCGGCGGCGAACGGCTGGCCGAACTCATGATCCCGACCGTCTACGGCGCGGACTATTTTGAGCAATTGGTGCGCCTGGCCGTGCAGGGCGAAGTCGAACTGGAGCGCTTCGTCCGGCCGCAACGCAGCGCAGTGATCCGCTACGTGCTCCAGCAGGAAGGCGAACTCTCCGAGTTTGCGTTCCCCGAAAAACGCGCAGCGGGACTGATCGCGCAGGAACGACTCATCCGTCCGGGGACGCGCACTTTGCTCGCGCGCGCCAATCTGGATCGCCTGGCCTACTTCGCACTGGCCGGCGAACTCGACGAACGCGAAGCGCTCCAGCGTCGAGCCGAAGTTTACGCCGCCGAATTTACAATTGATTACCGTCAGGGAGCCTCCTCGTGAACGCTAACATCCGCTCGAACTTAAATTCCGAAGAAGCCCTCGCAACCCGCGCGCGCTGGAACGCGCATTATACGCGCGAGCGCGCGCGCCAGAACTATCCCGATGAAAATCTGGTGCGCCTGCTGGCGAAACTTGAACCCGGCGCCGCGCTGGATCTGGGCTGCGGGAGCGGACGCCATCTGGCCCTGCTCGCGGATCTGGGTTTTGCGCCGCTCTATGGCTGCGATTCCAGCCCGAACGCTGTTGAGCTGTGTCGTGAACTCTATCCAACGGCCGAACTGTTCACCGTGACGCCGGACGGCCCCTCATTTCTTACCCCGCTGCGCAGCGCAAGTCTCGCGGTCGTCGCGGCCTGGGGCGTCCTGCACTACAACAGTCCGGACGAAATCCTGGGCATGCTCGCGGAAACGGGACGCGTGCTGGCGCCGGGCGGAAAATTCTTGGGTACGCTGCGCGCCGCCGGCGATTCTCATTTTACAAGCAACGGCGATATGTTAGGCGCTGCGATTCGCTTTTTCACCGAAAGCGAGGCGCGCCGGCTGCTGGAAGGCGCCGGCTTCAATAACGTTCAGCTGGGTTACGCCGAGCGCGCGCCCGTGGGCGAACTGGAGCGGCGCGTATGTCACTGGATTTTCTCCGCCGAACGACCCGAGTCGGACCGGCTGTTATGACGCCCGCGCCCGCTACAGCCAGGCGGCGGAGTCTGCGCCAGGCCGCCGTAACCGCCGAACGCGCGCACATCTGTCCGATCTGCGCGGGAACTCCGCAGCCGCTCTACGCCATCGAGCGCTTTACGCCGGCCCTGCGAATCCTTCGTTGTCCGGACTGCGGACTGCAAATGCAGGCCGACATTCCCCTGGATCCGGCGGCGCTCTACGAAGAAGGATATTATACCGGCGAGGCCGACTACGCGTACCGCGACGAACGCTCCCGCGAACGCTACGACGACTACGTGTGGCAGGCGCGCCTGAAATCCATCGCGCGCTTTGTTCCGCCCCCAGCGGACTTTCTTGATGTTGGCGCGGCCTTTGGCGGCTTTGTTGGCGCAGCGACGCGGGCGGGCTATCGCGCGCGCGGCCTGGATATCAGTGCGTTTGCGGCGGAAGAAGGCCGCAAGCGCGGGCGCAACATAACGCAAGGCCGGCTTTTACCCGGCGCGCTCGCGCCGCAGTCGGCGGATGTGATCACGTTGATCGAAGTCTTCGAGCACCTGGAACAGCCGCGCGCAGCGATGACCGCGCTGCGTGAAACGCTGCGTCCGGGCGGCCTGCTGGTTGTGCAGACGGCGAATTTTTTGCCACGAATCCCGATGTCGCAAAATCGGTCGCCCAGGCCAACGCCTCAATTGC
>JAVHPJ010000217.1:0-27277 GCA_036170535.1 Leptospirales bacterium
GCGCCTGACGACGCAGGTCCGCTTCGTTGGTCTTGATAATCGAACGCAGCGGCGGAGTGGACGAGTTGCTTTGCAGTACCGCAGTAATGGCGCGTTCGGCGACTTCCACGGGCGTGGTCGTATTGTTGCGATACGCTTCGTGAAACTCTCGGACGCCCGCATGCTGGAAGCCGCGTCCCGTCCCGGAGAGCGCCAGCGCTCGCGCAAGCTCGCTGCTTTGTACAGAATAGGTCGGGGCGATTTCGTCGGGCGGAACTACCGGCAATAAGGTCGGCGCAGCCTCAGGTTCGCGTTCGCGAAACGCCTCAATGCCTGCGTCGCGAAGGAGTTTTGGCAGGAGCAGTTTCCCCGCCGCGCCTTCCATAAGCGCGGCGAAGAGTTTCAGACCGGCGCCCGTAAGGCGCGGCACTTTGACGGAACTGAGGTCGTAGGGCATCGCGAACCGATTTCCGCGTCGGCCCCGATTCCGCGCAAGCGGATTCCGGAGCGCGCTTCTATATACAGGAGATTAGCGCGCCCGCAGTCGCTTGCGGGCGACGCAAGCTCAAGGATTGGGAAACTGACGCAAAGCCTCAAAGTACGGCAGTGCGCGCGTCAGCATATAGTCCGGACGGCGCGCATCGCTGCGATGTTCTTCGAGATATTTTTCTGCAGTCTGGCCGTCGCCCGCAGCCAATTTTAACTTCTCCAACCAGGCGTTTCGTGCAGCGTCCGGTTGACGATCACTGAGCTCCGGCAGATGACTCAGCATGTCCTCTTCACGAAAGCGCAAGGGAAAGCTGCGGTCGGGTTCGTCCGAAATTTCCAGGTCTGGTCGCACGCCGTAGATCTGGCAAGTGTAGCCGCGCGGAGCGTAGTAGCGCGCTACGGTCAACTTGATCAGGTTATCCCCGGATGGAATCATCTGCTGCACGGTGGCCTTGCCAAAGGTGCGCTCGCCCAGCACGAGGGCCGCATTGTGATCCATCATGGCCGATGCAAAAATCTCGCTCGCGCTGGCGGAAAGCGCATTTACAAGAACGATAATCGGCATGCGGTCCGTCCGCGGATCGCGCAGGGGCGTGCGAATCGGACTGCGAAACTGCTGCATGCGCTGATCCGCGTATTTTACCTGGACGACGACTGCGCCGGGCGGCAGAAACAAGCCGGAGACGCGTATCGCCTGTTCCAGATCGCCGCCGGAATTCCCGCGTAGATCGAGTATGAGCCCGCGCATTTTTCCGCCGGAAGCTTCTTCGAGCCTGCGCCACTCCTGACGGACCGCCTCTTCGGTGGTGACGTCTTTGTATAAAAACGAAGAGATGCGCAATACGCCGATCTTCTGATCGCCCAGATAGTCGGATGTGACCGCCTTCTGTGTAATGACGCCGCGCTGAATGGAAATCGTAATCGGTCCCGGCTCGGCCAGGCGCTCGACCTCAAGTTCCACAGTTGTGCCGCGCGGGCCGCGAATCAGACGGACCACGTCTTCCAGCAGCAGATTCTGAATGGGCCGACCATCGACCTTGCGAATCACATCGCCGGAGCGCAAACCGGCGCGCAGCGCGGGGCTGTCTGCGAGCGGGGTTTCCACCACGGCGGGGTCCTGGCCGCCGCCGCGCAAAAGCGCGCCAATGCCTTCGAATGTAGAGTCCGCGGCTTCGCTAACGATGCGATCCCAGTCGGCGCGCGCAATGACCGAGCTGTGGGGATCAAGCGCGCCGAGATAGCCGTTGATGGCGGCGAAGTAGACGCGGTTCATATCGAACTCGGGCGGCGTTTCGCTCTCCGGCGCGCGAGCGGGCGATTCTGCGCCAGGCGGCGGCGTCAGATAGCGCCCGCGATTCTCGCGCACCCAGGTCACTACGCGATCATAGTCGGTTCTGGCAAAACGGGCGTCCCGCCAGGCCTGATCAATAAAGCGGCGAGCCGCGACGCGCCGGTCGCGCAGCTTCCGCGCTTCTTCCTGTTTTTCCGCAACGCTCATGCGTTCAAGGCGCGCGCGTTCCGCTTCACGGCGTTCCAACTGCTTGAGCTGCCAGTTTACATGATCGGGCTGGAAGATCACATACGCGGCGCCCGCCGCAACTTCCAGAACGCGGCCCGGGATGTCCGCGTCCTCGCCCAGTTCGACGCGCTTTTCGAGATACGAGCGCGGCCAGAGCAGCAAGGGATAGGGCAAGGACTGCACCGCAGCTTCCGCCGCCGCGGCGTAGGTCATGGTCGGATTTATGCGATCGGGGTCCAGGTAACTGCGACTGGCCACCGAAGCTATGCTGTCAAAGTCGCCTTGATCAAAACCGGCCGGAACGGCCTGGCTGAACAACGGGGCGCCGCGGAACAAAGCCGCGGCCAGTATTAAAAATACGAGTAGTGCACGACGCGGAACCAAGCTCAAGGTACGACTCCTGAATCCAGCCTTCGCACGCCGTCAGAGCGAGTGAAGCGAATTCGCGTTTCTTCCAGGATAATTAGCGCCGCGAATCTGACGAGTCGCGCAGGACGCCGGTTGTTGTTTTTCCAGAGGGCCAAACCCGGCGCGGCCGGCGGGCCTGCTTACAAGATCGGCCGACCCGCGTCCGGCTTGATCCTCAGCTCGGACAAAAAAAAGCCAGGCCGCGGGAATTCCAGCGCCGGGAGGCCGCCGGTCTCGGTTATTGAACAATGCGCACCATTGCCATCGCCGGCGCCAGCGGCTTCGTCGGACGGGCCCTTATAGAACGCCTCCAGGGAAAGTACCGCTTGATCGCCCTCGGTCGCAATCCGCCCGCGCAGGCCCGTCGCGCGGGGGAATCCGGGCTCGAGTGGCGCAGTTGCGATCTCTATTCCCTGCGCGATGCAGAAGACGTTCTTGCGGGTTGCGATGCGGCCGTGTACCTCGTGCACTCGATGTCGCCGTCGGCGCGACTTACCCAGGCGCGCTTTGAAGACGCGGACCTGATTCTGGCGGACAACTTCGCCCGCGCCGCCGAGCGAAACGGACTCAAGCAGATCGTTTATGTCGGCGGCATTTTACCGAGCCAGTCCGAACTATCGCGGCATCTGGCCAGCCGGCTGGAAGTGGAACGCGCCCTGGGCAGCGGCGCGGCCCCGCTGACGGCGCTCCGGGCCGGTCTGGTCATCGGGGCCGGCGGATCGTCATTTCAAATCCTGCAACGCCTGGTGGAACGCCTGCCGATTATGATCTGCCCGGCCTGGATGCGTTCGCTCACGCAACCGGTCGCACTGGAAGATCTACTCATCGCGCTGGAATCGGCGCTGCTCAAACGCGAGTTCTACGGGCGCACCCTGGACATCAGCGGTCCGGACGTATTAAGTTACGCGGAACTCATCCGGCGCACCGCGCGCGCCCTTGGCCTGCGGCGCTGGCTGGTCCCGGTTCCATTCTTTTCGCCGCAGCTCTCCGTATTGTGGGTGCGCTTATTCTCCGGCGCCAACCGCGAGCTGATTGCGCCCCTGGTGGAAAGCCTGAAACACGACATGCTCGCAAAACCTGACCCACTGGTTCGAAAAATGAAACTGGCGAATATTTCTACGGACGACGCCCTGCGCGCGGCGGTCGCGGGGACGGCGCAGCCTGGGCCCGCGCGCCAGGCGCAACGCCAGCGCCAGTATGACTCCAGTCGCACGGTGCGTTCGGTCCAACGGCTCCCGCTGCCGGCCGGCCGCGACGCGCGCTGGGTGGCCCGCCGTTACCCGCTGTGGCTCAAGCGCTTCCTGCGCCCCTTCCTCAAAGTCGACATCAACCGCAGCGGTCGCACGCGCATCGGCCTGCGCTTTATGGAGCGCGCCCTGCTTGAACTGAATTTTGCAGAGTCCCGTTCCGCGGCCGATCGCCAGCTATTTTATATAAGCGGCGGGCTGCTGGCCCGGAGCGCCGGCCGCGACCGTCTGGAATTTCGTGAAACGCCGGACGGGGCCTCCATCCTGGCCGCCATACACGACTTTGAGCCGGCGCTGCCGTGGCCCATCTACAATCTGACCCAGGCGCGGGCGCATTTGTTTGTAATGCACAGCTTCGCCCGGTATCTCGGTCGGCGCGACCGCAGCCGGCGCAGGCGCGGGTCTGGCGGCGCCTTGCGCCGGGAACCGGGCAGCCCATTTGTGACTGCGTAAATCGAAATGTTGCTGCATCCTGTGTCCAAACTTGAATCCTGTGCCGGACTCCTATGAACGCTCGCTCCTTCGCCCCCCTGTGTCTTTGCGGCGCTATCGCGCTTTTGACTTTGTCGAACTGTCAGGCCGCGGCTGAGCCGGCCGGCTTCATTCGCTTTGTGTTGGGCCAGGCCTTCCTGATTCGCGGCGACGCAGAAGGTCCGGCGACAGCCAACCAGTTGTTGCAGGAAACGGACAGCCTGCGCACGGCCGCGGACTCCGCCCTGGAAATGCAGCTGCGCAATATTGGCGCCCTGCGTCTGGCGGAGAACAGCGAAGCGTCAATCCGCGAACTCAGCGGCGCGGAGCGCATCGAGGTGGAGGTGCGCAAGGGCCGGGCCGGCTTTTTTATCGACCGTCTGCGCTCCGACTCCGAGCTGCGCATTGTCGGGCCGACGCTGACCGCTTCCGTCCGCGGCACGCGTTTTTTGTTTCAGAATTCCAACGGGGCCGCACAGCTCGCGCTCTTCGACGGCGTGATCCGCATGCGCGACAACGGCGGACGCGAGCTGGATCTGGACCGGCCGGGAGAGATTCGGCTCGCTCCCGATCAAGCGCTGAGCGCCGGAGCCATCGGTCCCATCAGCGCGGAGTCGCAACGCGCGATGGCCGAACTCGAAGCGCTGGGGCGTTTTCCCTCCGCGCCCGCGCCGGGCGAAAGCGCTCTGCCGGCGCCGGCCGAACCCGCGGCGCCTTCGATTCCCCCCGCGCAATAGCATCGCATGAGTTGGCGCGCAAAAATCACCCAATCGGTTCTTCGCGAAACAAGCGCAGCGCCCTATGCGTATATCCTGCTTGTATTTTTGCTCCTGGCCGCGCTCGCCGTCTGGAAGCGCTGGCAAATCTCCGAAGATCGGGAATACCGTCAGAAATTCAGCGAGACGATCCAGTTTGAACGCGAACGCATTCAGCTGCGCCTGGCAGCTTTGAACGAGAATATGCGCGCGCTTGCGGCCCTGCACGAGGCGCGCCCGACCGATCCCCAGGCATTGCGCGCGCTCATGCAGGGCCTGCGCCTCGCCGATCGTTATCCCGGCCTTGAGGGCGCGGCGGCCGGCGGCTTCGAGGGCGATCGCATCGTGTTGGCCTTTGCTGCGCCGGCGCAGTTTCGTCCCGCATCGACGGCGCCGGAACTGAGGTTAGAGCTGGAGCGCGCCCTGCTCGCCGCCGAACGCTCCGGCGCGCCGGCCTTTGTCGCCGACCGCCCGGATCGCGCGGCCGATGATACGACCTTTGAGTTGGCGCTGCCCGCGGGCCCCGCGCGCTTTGTACTGGTGCGAATGGATTTGCATGCGGTTCTGCGCAGCGCCTTTGGCGACCGCGTTCAGGTCATCGCCGCCGAATCGCCCGGCGCCTACACGGAGGTCGTTACTCTGGAGATCGGCGGCCTCAAACGGAATATCTTCTTTCGCGTACCAGAAGCGCCGCCCGCCGGCGAAATTCGCGCGTCCTGGGTCTTTCTGGGAGGCGCGCTGGTTGTCGCTCTGTGCTTGTTCCTTGCGCTGCGGGCGCTGCTCGTTTCGCGCGTCCGTGCGCAACGGCTCGCCGAGGAAATGACCGTCCAGTACCGCGAAAGCGAACGCCGCTCCGAGGCGGCCAGCCAGGCGAAAACCGAATTTCTTGCGCGCATGAGCCACGAGATTCGCACGCCGCTGAATGCGGTGCTTGGCGCGGCGGAGTTGCTGCGCGCTTCAGAATTGGGCTCGGACCAGCGCGAATTGGTGGATGTGCTCGACTCAGCCGGCAAGAACTTACTCCAACTGATAAACGATGTGCTCGATCTTTCGCGCATTGAGTCGGGTCGCCTGCAAATTGAGTCCATTGAATTTGATCCGCGCCAGGAATGCCGGGAAGTCCTGCAGGTGATTCAGGTGATCGTCGAGCGCAAAGGCTTAACCCTGAGCTGCGAAATCGATCCTGCGCTGCCCGCGCGCCTGATCGGCGATCCGAACCGCATTCGCCAGAGCCTGTGGAATTTATGCGGCAATGCCGTGAAATTCACCGAACGCGGCGGGGTAAAGGTGGGCGTCCGCGTACAACCGGCGGGCGATCCGGAACGCGTAATAGTTGAATATTCCGTCGAAGACAGCGGCGTCGGCATCCCGCCCGATCGCATTGATTCAATATTTGAAGACTTCACCCAGGTTGATTCGAGCGTCGCGCGCCGCTTTGGCGGCACCGGGTTGGGTCTGGCGATAACGCGCAAGCTGGTCAATTTGATGGGCGGCCGGATTCAGGCGGAAAGCCAGCCGGGCCGCGGCAGCCGCTTCACATTTACGGTGAACGTTCGCGCTGTAGGCGGGGCAAACGTGATGGAACCAAATCCGAACGCAATTGTGACGAACGCAAGCGACAAGAAAGAAGGCGCCGTCTTACGCATATTGCTGGTCGAAGACACCGAAGTCAATCGGACTCTGCTCGGTCGATTTTTGCGCAAGCCGGAGTACTCGGTAGAGGAAGCGACCAATGGCATTGAGGCCGTGGCGAAATACCGCGAAAATTCCTACGATGTTATTCTGATGGACATCGAAATGCCGGAGATGGACGGACTTGAGGCGACGCGTCAGATTCGAAAAATGGAAGAGACGGAAAACCGACCCCGCACTCCGGTAATTGCGCTTACCGCACACGCCCTCGACGACTACATGCAGCGGGGGATGGCGGCCGGATGCGATCGCTACCTGACCAAGCCAATTCGAATGGATGTGTTGTATGCCGCGCTGCGCGAAATCACCAGCGCGTGAGCCCCTGCGCCGCTTTCTTTGCGCAAGCCGCGCAGTGAGGATTATGGCGGCGCGACGTCGCTGTCGGCGTCCGGTTCGATTAAGCGGCCCTGGCTGAAACGCCCGCTCTGGCGTCCGCCGTCGGCGGTATTTAATACGCCCACGCCCTCGAACTTGCCGCCGCGAAACTCGCCCTCATAGACCGTGCCGCTCGGGAAACGATATTTACCGCGACCCTCGGGCAATCCATCGACAAATTCGCCCTCGTAGCTGGAACCGTTCGATTGCCGCAGCGCGCCGCGGCCATAGTACGCTCCGTTGCGAAAGCCGCCCGCGTACTCAAATTCGCCGGGCACGCTCAGCTTGCCTTCCCCGTTCGGCTCGCCCTTCGAGAGCCCGCCTTCATAGATGCGACCGTCGGCGTGCGCCAGACGCCCCGCGCCGCTGATCGGCCCCCCGCGCCAGTCGTCCAGGCGACCGGTAAAGCTTGCGCCGTCCCCAAAGCGCACGGACGCTTCGCCGCGCGCGACGCCGTCGACAAATTCGCCCTGCAAATTTGCGCCGTTGGGAAAGGTATAACGCCCTGGACCGTGCGGACGACCATTCCGAAGTTGGCCCGCGTAAGCGGCGCCGCTCGCGAAACGCACCTCGCCAGCGCCGCTTAACTGGCCGTCGCGAAAGGCGCCGCGCGCGATCGCGCCGTTGCGCAAACGGGCCACGCCCGGGCCATGAAAGCGACCGCGGCGAAATGCACCCGTGTAGCTCGCGCCGGAGGGCCAGCGTAACAGACCCGCGCCATGCATGCGTCCCGCGAGCCATGCGCCGCGATAAACCACGCCGCCCGGCCAACGACGCTCGCCCTGGCCCTGCATTTCTCCGGCCTGAAAACGGCCCTCGTAATAGTCGCGCGGTCCAAACTCGAGCCGACCCTGGCCATGAAAGCGGCCCTCGCGCCAGGCGCCGCTGTAGCGCGCGCCGCCCGGAAATTGCAAAACACCCTCGCCATTCGCACAGTCGCCGGAGCAGGCGGGCGGCGCCTGGGCGTCTCCGGCCGCCTGGGCCCGTAAGGGCGGGGCGACGCGGGGCAGCGTCAGGGCCCAGAAAAGAAGCGCTGATAGGAAAAATTGCAGAGCGACGGATTTCATGAGCGGATAGCCACGGTAGACTTCAGCCTGCGTGAAGCTCAACCTCTTCCAGGGACTCGATGCTCAATCCGGATAGAAAACTCTCCAGATCGCTCATTTGACGCGTGAGGTCGGTCAGATAGATCCGCACGGCGCCGGCCTCGCCGTCGGCGGCGAGACCCTCGCTTTGAATGCGCGCCGCCACCGCACGCGCGGTTTCCTCGGACGAATCCACCAGGCTCAGTTCCGGAAACTCGCTCAAGATAGTCTTTTTAATCAGCGGATAGTGGGTGCAACCCAACACGACGGTATCGACGTCTTCACGCGCCAGCTCGGACAGGTATTCTTGCACTACCAGGCGCGTGATTTTCTTATCAATCCAGCCCTCTTCCACCAACGGCACAAAGAGCGGGCACGCCTTGCTGAAGACCTGGATGTCCGCATCGCGTTCGCGAATCCGGCGCGCGTAAACGTCGGACCGAATCGTTGCGCGCGTGCCGATCACGCCGACGCGTCGATTTCGGCTGCGCGAAAGCAAGGCTTGGACGCCAGGCTCAATTACGCCGATGACTGGAACAGAAAGCTCGCGTTGCAGCATGTCGCCCGCATACGCCGTCGCTGTGTTACAGGCGATTACGAAAAGTTTGATATCGCGCGCGAGCAGCCAGTCGGCTGCTTCGCGACTGTAGCGTTGAATGGTTCGATCGGACCGCGCGCCATAGGGCACGCGCGCGGTATCGCCCAGGTAAATGAAACTTTCGCCGGGCAGGGCGCGCACCAGCTCGGCCAGTACGGTCAGGCCGCCCAGACCGGAATCAAAAACGCCGATCGGTCGCGCGTCCGTCACAACTGAATCCGGATCAGGCGTTGGAACCCAGGCCAAACACGTCGTGCACGGCCTCGAGGGCGGCGCGACCTTGATCGGGATTCACCACCACCGAAATCTTGATCTCGGAAGTGCTGATCATTTCGATGTTCGCGCCGATTTTCGCCAGCGCGCCGAACATCTGTGCGGCGACTCCGGAATGCGATTTCATCCCGACGCCGACCGCCGAGACGATGGCCACGCGCTCGTCGATAGAAATGTTTCCGCCGCCAATCTCGGCTGCAAAGGCTTCCACCAGCGCGCGCGCAGACGCCAGCTGACTCTGGCTTACGGTAAAAGAAATCGTGTTGATGCCGCCCTGCCCCGAACTCTGCACGATCATGTCGACGTTGATGGCGCCCTGCGCCAGACGGCCAAAGAGATCGGCGGCAAGCCCGGGTCGATCCGGGATGTTTTCAACGGAGATGCGGGCCTCGTCCGATTTGAGAGAAACGCCGCGCACAACGACCTGTTCCATGACTTTCTCCTCCGGAACGACAAGCGTGCCGGTCGCATTATTAAAACTGGAGCGCACATGCAGAGTGACTCCGTATTTTGAGGCCAGTTCGACGCTGCGACTGTGCAAGACGCCGGCGCCCAGGCGCGCCAGTTCGAGCATCTCTTCGTAGGCGATGCGCTCAATCTTGCGCGCGGACGGAACTTTGTTCGGATCCGTCGTGTATACGCCGTCCACGTCGGTAAAAATTTCGCATTCGTCCGCTTTGAGCGCAACGGCCAGCGCCACGGCGGAGGTGTCGCTGCCGCCGCGACCGAGCGTATAGATCGTGGAAGCCTCATCCACGCCCTGAAAGCCCGCGACGATACAGACGCGCTTCTGCGCGAGGTGTTCCTCAATCCGCGTGGTATCAATGTCCGTGATGCGCGCTTCGCTGTGGCGCGCGTCGGTCAGTATGCGCACCTGGCCGCCAGTGAAACTGATCGCCGGTACGCCTGCGTTTTCGAGGGCCATGGCCACCAGCGCAATGGAGACCTGTTCGCCCGTGGACAGCAGCATATCCATCTCGCGTTTGCTGGGCGCCGGGTTGACCGACATTGCCAGGTCGATTAACGCATCGGTCGTGTGGCCCATCGCCGAAACGACCACGACGACGCTGTGCCCGTGCTCGTAATAAGTTTTGATGCGATTCGCTACATTGCGAATTCGCTGGGCGTCCATAACGGAAGTGCCGCCGTATTTTTGTACAATCAGGGACATGGCGCGCTTGACGGGAGTCCCGGCCAATCTCGCGGGAAGCGGCGGTACGGCAAATTAAAATTGCCGGCATGCGCGGCGGACAAACGTTATCGGCATGGCGACCCGGCTTGCAGCGATTGAGGCGGACATTACGACCCTCGCCGTCGACGCAATTGTAAACGCGGCCAACGAATCGCTGCTTGGCGGAGGCGGGGTGGACGGAGCGATCCACCGGGCGGCGGGGCCCGAGCTGCTCGCCGCGTGTCGCGCGCTGGGCGGCTGCCCGACGGGCGAAGCCCGCATCACCCGGGGCTACCGATTGCCCGCGCGTTTTGTGATTCACACAGTCGGACCGATCTGGGCCGGCGGAAGGCGCAACGAAGACGAACTGCTCGCCGCCTGTTATCGGAGCTGCCTGGCGCTCGCAGGCCAACACGACATCAAGAGCCTGGCTTTTCCGGCGATCAGCACGGGCGTCTACGGATTCCCCGCCGAACGCGCCGCGCAAATCGCCGTGCGTAGCGTGCGAAACTGGCTCGTCGCTGCTACGCCCGGAAGCGCCGGCGAGTCCGACCTGGAACGCGTGATCTTTGTCGCCTTCAGCCCGGCCGCGCTGGACATTCTGGAGCGCGCCCTGGCTTTGCCATAGACGCGCCCCACGCGCACAGCGCTTACATGTTTTTGATCAGCGCGTCGCCGAACTGCGAACACTTCACTTCTTTTGCGCCCTGCATGAGTCGCGCAAAATCGTACGTGACGGTTTTGTCGGCGATGGTCTTGTCCATGGCGCTGATAATGCGATCAGCCGCTTCCGTCCAGCCCATATAGCGCAGCATCATTTCACCGGAAAGTATCACGGATCCGGGATTGACCTTGTCTTGATCGGCGTATTTGGGCGCAGTGCCGTGCGTCGCTTCGAAGATCGCATGACCGGTCTTGTAGTTGATGTTGCCGCCCGGAGCGATGCCAATGCCGCCGACTTGCGCAGCCAGCGCATCCGATACGTAGTCGCCGTTCAGGTTGAGCGTCGCAATCACGTCGTATTCGGCCGGACGGGTGAGGATCTGCTGCAGGAAGGCGTCGGCGATAACGTCTTTCACGATGATCTCGCGCCCGTCGCCGCTCTTGAGTTTCGTCCAGGGACCGCCGTCGATCAGCTCGCCTTTGTATTTATCGGCGGCCAGCTTGTAGCCCCAGTCGCGGAAGCCGCCCTCCGTGAACTTCATGATATTGCCCTTATGAACAAGCGTGACCGACTTGCGATTATTTGCAATGGCGTAGTCGATCGCCGCTTCCACCAGGCGCTGGGTGCCTTCGCGGCTCACCGGCTTGATGCCGATGCCGACGGAGTCGGGAAAACGAATCTTCTTGTAATGCGCAGGAAAATTGTCTTTGAGCCAGGCGACAAACTGCTTCACTTCCGCGCCGCCTTCCTGAAATTCAATGCCAGCGTAGATGTCTTCGGTGTTTTCGCGAAAGATCGTCATGTCGACCTGTTCGGGATGCATTACCGGACTCGGCACGCCGCGGAACCACCGCACGGGCCGCAGACAGACGTACAGGTCCAACAGCTGGCGCAATGCTACGTTGAGCGAGCGGATGCCGCCGCCCACCGGAGTCGTCAGCGGCCCCTTGATGCCGACCAGAAATTCATTAAAGGCGGTGATCGTATCGTCGGGCAGCCAGGCCTTGCCCGGATCAGCGGGGTATGTGTCTTTGAATTTATTAAACGATTTTTCGCCCGCGTAGACTTCGAACCATTCGATCTTGCGCTTGCCGTTGTAAGCGCGCTCGACGGCTGCATCAAGAACGCGAACAGAGGCGCGCCAGATGTCCGGTCCCGTTCCGTCGCCTTCGATAAAGGGGATCACCGGGTTATCGGGGACGGTCAATTTTCCGCCCTGGATGGAGATCTTCGATCCCGAGGACGGCGGAGAAATATGCTGGTAACTCATGGGATCGTTCTCGTTGTGCAGCGTCCTACGGTCAATCAGTTAAGACTTGTATGCGCGCATTGGACAATCCGGGCGCAATATTGCGGCCCCGACTGGAGATTTGCTTGCCGCAAGGCCGGACCGGCGCCCGTTTGCACCACCTGAAATATAAAGCGGGCGCCGCCGACAAGCCGCCGCCCGGGATTACGTACCGCCATATGAATCGCAACACGTCGCTCATCATATACGCACGCCGCGCCCTGATGCGCCGCAACATAGGTTTGCTCCTGCTTGCAATCAGTTCAGCGGCCTGCGGGCTCTTTGCTCGGACGCCCGCGGGCGATCTGCGCGTCGCCGCCCAAGAACTGGCGCGCGGATCGTACGCCGTGGGCGAATTTCGCGCAACGTGGCGGCAAAACGACTCCGGTGCGGCCGCGCTGGTCCTCACTGCCTCCGCCGCGCCCGACGTGGTTCTATGGGACTCCGCGCCGGGGCGGGCTTTCGTGTCGGCGGCGCGCGGCCAGGAGACGGTCGAAGAGTCGCGCGGCATGTTTTTTATCGAAGATGAAATCTCGCGAGATTGTTCGGATCAGAACGTCGATTCCGTGCGCGCGGACGCGGATCTGATTATTTCCGGTACGCTCGAATGCGGCGGCGAAAGCGTACCGTACGAGTTGACCCTGCAGAGCACTCGCGAAGGACACCTGCGCTTCGATTTGCAAATCAAAAACCCGAGTTGGAATCGCAGCTATCTCATTTACGCCGCCGCGCCGGATGAAGGTTTTTATGGTTTTGGAGAGCAGTTTTCGCGCTTTGACATGCGCGGCGAGAAGTTGCCGATTTTTGTCATGGAGCAGGGCATCGGCCGCGGCGCACAACCGATAACGCTCGGCGCGGACCTGACGGCGAAAGCGGGCGGCAAATGGTGGACGAGCTACGCCAGCGTGCCGCATTACATTACCAGTCGGCTGCGTTCGCTCGCCCTGGAGAACTACGAGTATTCCAGTTTTGACCTGCGCGACGACGAAATCGTCATTGTGGAAGTGTTTGCGCCGCGCATGACCGGGCGCATATTCGCGGGCGACTCGCCGCTGAAACTCATCGAGGAATATACCGAATTTTCCGGTCGCATGCGCGTCCTGCCGGACTGGATTCATCGCGGCGCCATTGTCGGCATGCAGGGCGGCTCTGAAAAAGTTCGGGCCGTCTATGGTCGCCTGAAAGAACTCGGCACGCCGCTCGCGGCTTTCTGGCTTCAGGACTGGGAAGGCCAGCGCATCACCAGCTTTGGCAAGCAACTCTGGTGGAACTGGGAACTGGATCGCGAGCGTTATCCCGAATGGGATAACAAACGCGCGGAACTTAAAGCTGACGGCGTTGAGTTGATGGTCTATATTAATCCTTTTCTCGTTGATGTTAGCAAAAAGCCTGATGCGCGGCGCAATCTCTTCAAGGAAGCGCTGACGGCCGGCTATCTGATCCAGCATCAAGACGGTTCGCCGTATCTCATACTGAATACCGACTTTTCGGCCGGACTGGTCGACCTGTCGAATCCCGCCGCACGCGCCTGGATCAAGCAAGTGATCAAAGACGAACTGATCAGCACCGGCGCGCTTGGCTGGATGGCGGATTTTGGCGAGGCCCTGCCCTACGACGCGAAACTGCACAGCGGGGAAAGCGCGGCCTACTGGCACAATCTGTATCCCGAAGAATGGCAGCGTGTAAATCGCGAGGCGATCCAGGAAGCGGGCCTGGGCGATCAGGTCGTGTTTTTTTCGCGCAGCGGCTACACGCGCAGTCCGGGTCTTACGACGCTTTTCTGGCTGGGCGATCAGCTGGTCAGCTGGGACGAACACGATGGCATCAAAACCGCAGTGACGGGCCTGGTCACCGGCGGCATCAGCGGATACAGTTTGAATCACAGCGACATTGGCGGCTACACGGCGATTACCAACCCGATTAAAAATTACCATCGCTCGAAAGAGCTGCTGCAACGCTGGACGGAACTTTCGGCCTTCAACGTCGTTTTTCGTACGCACGAAGGCAATCGACCGGACGAGAACTTCCAGATCTACGGCGACGAAGAAATGCTGCGTTTCTTTGATCGCTTCGCGCGCGTATTTGCCGCGCTCACAGAGTATCGCAAAGGTCTGGTGCAGGACGCCGCACGTCTGGGCCATCCGGTTGTGCGGGCAATGTTCCTGGAGTTTCCGAACGATCCCGAAGTGCGCAGTATCGTGTATGAGCAGTTTATGTTTGGACCCGATTTCCTCGTTGCGCCGGTGCTCGACGAAGGCGAAGCGACCGTGGACGCGTATCTCCCGGCCGGCAAGTGGATTCATTTGTGGAGCGGAGTCGAGCACGGCGACGCAAGCCGCGGGGTCCGCATTACCGTTGATGCGCCCCTGGGACAGCCCGGCGTTTTTTACAAGCAGGGCTCGCGGGCCGGCGAAGCGTTGCGTGCGCGCCTGGCTTCAGAGAACCTGCTTTGAGTCGATCGGCTTTTGGACGGCGGACCGACGCGGCTTGATAAGCGGCGCGGCGCCGGCGCCCGCGCGAACGATTCGCCGTTCGGCGGCGCGCAAGGCGCACGGCACGTTCCAATCCATCCAGCGCGCAGCCAGCAGCACGAGTCGGGCGCGCGCAAGCAAGCGTCCGGCGCCATTCAGATTGCCCCGACGCATTTGTTCAAGCGCCGCGGCCAACTGCACCAGGGCGCGGGCCGCATCCTCAGCCGGCCGGCCGCGACGAATCCACACGGCTTCCATGACCTCGTGCGCTTCAAAGTACCGCCCCGCGTTAAAGAGCCTCGCATAGTCCTTCAGCTCTATTTTTTCCGAGGACTCAAACTCGGCGAAGGCATGGGCATTATGTCGCGGTTCTTGCGGTGCACCGGAAAAATCGGGTAAATTTGCGTCCAAAATCAGTTGCTCCCGAGAATCCGCGCCGTCTACTTACTGTAGATGAACGGTCTGACATCACAATTTGCCACGACCGTTGCTCGGCCTGCCACAGAGAATGCGGTCGCGGAGCGAATTTCTGTGCGCGAGCCTGAGGCGCGGGCCCGTCTGCAGAAATTTATGCAACCCAATGGCGCCGTAACCCTGGCCCTGCTCGCCTTCGAATGGGCGGCAGTATTTGCGGCAGTTTTTGTGAGCGAGTGGATCCAGCATTGGGCGGCGTATCTGGTGGCGGCCTGGTTCATCGGCGGTCGCATGGTCAGCCTCGCGGAAGTGCTCGGGCACGATTCAGTGCATTTTAATCTCTTTCGACGGCGGACGCTGAACCAGAGCCTCGAATTTCTCTGGTTCACGCCGATTTTTGAAAGCTGGAGTTCATACCGCGAAGCGCACAATCGCCACCACGCTTTTTTGCTCAAAGAGAACGATCCGGCTATTCAGGACTACGAGCGCTGGGGCCTGCGCGCGGGTTCGCAAAACTCCATATGGGTCTGGTTCATCCGACCGCTGCTGTGCTTTGACACCTTGTTCCTTGTGCGCCAGATTGTCGGCGGTCTCATAGAGGACCGCGCTTACCGCATGCGCATTGCGCTATTCTGGCTGCCGGTCCTCGGACTTAGTGCATGGGCGGGCGCTCTGGATCTTCTGCTCTACTACTGGTTCATTCCCCTGCTCTGGTGTTATCCGGCCTTAGTTTTCTGGAGCGAGACCGGCGAGCACTTTAATGTCAAGCAGGGTCAAACTCGCAACACGTTCGGCTGGATTGAGTTTTTGTTCGTGAGTCCGCAAAACGACCGGTACCATGCCGTGCACCACCGCTTTCCGCGCATTCCCGGATTTCGCCTGGCACGGGCCTATCGCGAACTGGGACTGTCGCAAGGCGTGGAAGAATCGCACGGATTTCTGGACTTGTACCGACGCGTGCGCGGCGGCCTGCGCGGCTGAGAACGGACTTATGCGGGAAGATGTGGGAGCTACTGGAATCGAACCAGTGACCTCTTGCATGTCAAGCAAGCGCTCTAACCAGCTGAGCTAAGCCCCCGATGCGTCACAGCGCCGGAGCGGCGCCAGCGGACACAGAGTGTTTCCGTCGGCTACTATAGATTTTGACGGTGCGAAGCCGTCAATTCGAATCCGTTCCAGGCCCGTCGCCGGGCTCTGCTGCACGCGATGGGCCCGCCGGTCCGGGCGACCGCCGCTTGCGAGCCTGGTCTCCGCCGAAAGCCGCGCCCCAGAGTTCGGGAAGCGCTTCGCCCGCCTTACCCTGGATGACTGCGTCGGCAATGTCGCGCACGCCTGAATACTCCGGATTCACATCAACGACAAGCGCCCCGCGCGCCGCAGCCAGACTTGCCAGGTGAATCGGAATGGGAACCACGCCGGAGGTCCCGGCAACGATCACCAGCCGTGCGTTTTCCAGAAAGGCTGTGCAGCGATCCAGCAGCGCCGGATCATAGCTTTCGCCAAACCACACAATGTCGGGTCGTAGCATGGCGCCGCAATCAGGACAGGTCGGCGGCAGCTGCATAGAGGGAACATAGGGCAGGTCGCGCGCACGAGGCGAACTGCAGGCCCGCGTACAGCGGGCGCGAAAGATGTTGCCGTGAATCTCAACATGGCCGCGATTCCCCGCGCGACCGTGCAGACCGTCGACATTCTGCGTAATCAACAAAAACTGCGGCAACCTGCGCTCCATGTCGGCGATCGTCAGGTGAGCCGGGTTTGGCGCCGCTTCCGCGCAAATTTTGCGGCGCATGTCGTACCATTCCCAGACCAGGCGAGGATCGCGCGCGAACGCAGCCGGGGTCGCCAGATCCTCCGCTCGATAACTGCGCCACAATCCGCCCGCGCCCCGAAACGTCGGCACGCCGCTTTCGCTGGAGACGCCTGCGCCGGTAATGACGGCGGTCGGAACGCACGCCTGCAATAAATCAATTACGGTTTGTCGGTTCGCCATGGGCGCGCCTGCGTCTCCAGTAGGTCCAGGCGAACCAGCCGCCGCCAAGCAGCGCCAGCAGCGCCGCAAAACCCGCGCTGTACGCCCGGATCCAATCGAGCGCCAGACGCCAGTTATCGCCTAACTGGACTCCGGCGAAAATCAAAAGGGCGTTCCAGGCGAGTACGCCAAGAATGAAGCAGCCAACGAATAACGAGAAGTTCATGCGCGCCGCCCCGGCGACGACGCTGACAAAAAAACGCACGCCAGCCAGAAAACGCGAAACTATGACCAGTCCGGCGCCATAACGATCGAAAGCTCGACGCGTCCGCTCGAGATGTTCATCCGAGGTGAAATTAGACAACGCGCGCTTGAGCGCGACCGGCCGCTGGAGGCGCTCATGAAAACGTTGGGCGAAATGCAATATGCGGGCGCCGGCGAAATACATCAAAATACCGCCGGCCAGGCCGCCCGCGCTGGCGGCAAAAAAACATCCGAACGCGTTTGCCGGTCCGCCGACCGTTAAAAAACCGCCGGCGATAACCAGTGCGTCTCCGGGAATGGGCGGAAAAAAATTCTCAATGAAGGCCGCAGCGAACAGCGCCAGATAGATCAGGGCGGGGGGCGCCTGGCTGAGCATAGATATTATCGCCTCTGCATTCATCTTCCCATCTCTCCGCACAACGAACCAAGACTTGTGAAGAAGCGCGCGGCGAATCCCGCCCGGTCATACCGCGTCATGCGCGCACGCTGGCCGGCAAGTACCGCTTCGCGCAGAGCCGAATTTTCCAGCAACTCCGCCGCCAGCGCGGCGACTCGCGGATACTCGAGTTTGCGAAACAAAACGCCTCCGCCGCCCATAGTTTCTTCCGCCGCGGAGTGCTCGTGAGCATATGCCAGTACGGGAATGTCGAGTTCCATCGCCTCGAGCAATGGAGCGCAAAATCCCTCATGCAGGGATGCGGAGAGAAACAAGTCCGCCCCGGCGTAGGCGGCGGAAAGGTCGGATTCACTCAGAAAGCCCGTAAACTCAACAGCTTGTGACAGGCCCAGAGCGCGAGCCAGACGCGTCAGTTCGAGACGGTAGGACTCAAGCCCGCGCGGCGCATCGCCGGCGATCTTCAAGGTCGCGTCCGGAATCAGGCGACGTAAACAGGCGAAAATCTTCAACAAGTGGGTGAGCCCCTTATTGGGCGCCACGCGGCCCGTAAATAGAACGCACGGCGGTCGGCGAACCGGACGCGCCGCTGGCGCGCCGCGCACCGGAAAGAGAACGGGCAACAGTCCGGGCGCCGCAAAACCGGCTCGCTCAAGTTCCCGGGCGTTCAAACTCGAGTCGGCGAAGGCGGCGTCGAACATCGGACGCAGCGCACGCAATTGGAGGCGGGCGCGCTCGAGCTTGCCGGCAATTGCCAGATTGTATGGTAAAAAGAAATGCGCCGGCGTAACGTTGTGATAGATCAGCGCCGATGGCGAACGAAAGGCCCCGGCATGGTCGGCGTAATCAAAAGCAATGCCGTAATGCAGCACGGTGCAATCGCCCGGTTGATGCGTGTAGCGCATGATTTGCTGGGCACGAAAGTCCAGTCCGGCGCCAATCCGTTCCGCGTAAATTTCGGTCCGGGCGGCGAAGCCCTGCGCCACGGCGGCGTCGGCGAGCAGCCGTATTTCGTTAGAGATGGCGTCGCCCGGCGCCACGCCTGGCGCAATTTGCACAAAGCGACGCACGACGGCCATGTTCAGACCTTTTGAAATAGCGCCTCTAGCGAGCCGGCCGCGAGACCTTCGGGTTGGATCAGCCGCACTTTGCGCAGCCCCAGTTCGCCCAGAGTTTGCTCAAGTCCAGCGGCGTCCGCGGTATACGTGCAGTTGCGTTGGAATGGAGCGCCCGACGCGCCGCAATCGAAGCGCAAGTATAAGAGGCCGCCCGGCTTGAGCCGCGTCGCTGCCAGCGCGGGCAACAACTCCAGACGATCGCAAAAGCGACCCGCGTCGAGCGCGAGCGCGGCCGCCAGCGAGTTTTGCGCAAGCGCGGCGAATTCCGCCAGCGCCCCGGATTGCATACCCGCGCCCGGCGGAGCCCCGAGGCGGCGAATCGGTCGGTGCGGCGCGCTCCGTTCCAGTAAACCCGCGGGCGCATAGTCAAAGAGTGCGATGGGTCCCTCAACGACGGTTTCCAGATCACGAACGAGGAGTTCGTCCAGAGCGCGCGTCGCCGGACTGTCGGTGGACCGCGCCGCATCCAGCGCCAGTCCGACTGACCGCTCACTCCCGGGTTCGAGGCCTCGCGGCAAGTCTGCTCGTAAAAGCAGGTTCTCTTCGGCCAGCGCATTCAACTCTTCGCGCAGACGAGTCACCCGTAGATTTAAGACGATCAACTCCTGCATGGCCATATGGAAGGCCTGATTCTTGTTTTGCGACAGGCGCTCGGTCAGGCGAATCAGGCCGGAGTAAAACCGGCGGGCCAGCCAGCGCAAGGGCCCTCTGAGGAGACGATACTTGCGACTGGAGAAATCCGGCGCCGGGGCCGGACGTTCGAAAAGTTCCAGAGCGGCGCCGGGGTGGAAGCCCAGCTCGCGCGCTGAGGGCGTGGGGGCG
Organism: Leptospirales bacterium; assembly: GCA_036170535.1. Lineage (GTDB taxonomy): Bacteria > Spirochaetota > Leptospiria > Leptospirales > Leptonemataceae > SSF53. Next base: position 19,470 of record JAVHPJ010000217.1, read on the forward strand.
AAGTTCAACGACTCAAGGCGGCGGATTTCGCCGGCCTCCAGAGCCAGGTTCTCGAGGCGGCGTTCCACCCGCGCAACGGTTTCGCCCGCGTCGACGCCGGGGGCGTTGATCTGAAAAAGGGCCTTCACGCGTCGATCCAGTAGTAGCCTCCGCGTTCGAGCGCCGCCGTCAACAAGATTCGCCGTTTCCGCCGGAGGGGGCGGGCTCAAAAACGCTGGCGCGGTGCGTAGCCTTCGAAACAATGGAACTGTCAAGCCAACGGAACGCATCGAGGAACCATAATGACGAAAACCGCGCTGATCACGGGAATTACCGGACAGGATGGATCTTACCTGGCCGAGTTGTTGTTATCGAAAGGTTACCGCGTCATTGGCATGGTACGCCGCGCTTCAACTGAAACCTTCGAGCGCATTACGCATATGCGCGATCGACTTGATCTGCGCGAAGGCGACCTGCTGGATCAGTTGAGCCTCATCAATTTGATAGAATCTGTTCAGCCGGACGAAATCTACAATCTGGCGGCGCAATCATTCGTGCCTACATCCTGGACCAAGCCTTTGTTAACCGGCGAGTTTACGGCTCTCGGCGTCACGCGCATGTTGGAAGCGATTCGGTACGTTAATCGGAAGATACGCTTCTATCAGGCCTCCAGCTCCGAAATGTTCGGGAAGGTGCTGGAGACTCCGCAAAATGAGGACACCCCTTTTTACCCGCGCAGTCCGTACGGCGTATCCAAGGTCTACGGTCACTTTATTACCGTGAACTATCGCGAATCCTTTGATATGTTCGCAGTTTCGGGAATATTATTCAACCATGAGAGCCCGCGTCGCGGCAAAGAGTTCGTGACGCGCAAGGTAACCGATTCAGTCGCGCGCATCAAGCTCGGTCACGCAAAGGAACTGCGTCTGGGCAATCTCGACGCCAAGCGCGACTGGGGATTCGCCGGCGATTACGTCGAGGCCATGTGGCTGATGCTGCAACAGTCCGAGCCGGACGACTACGTTATTGCCACTGGCGAAACTCATACGGTGCGCGAACTCGTTCGCATTGCGTTCGAGCATGTGGGCCTCGATTGGGAAAAACACGTCGTGATTGATCCCAAGTTCTTTCGCCCCGCGGAAGTCGATTTATTGATTGGCGACTGCTCGAAGGCGAAGAATAAACTCGGCTGGAAGCCGCGAGTGGACTTCCCTCAGCTGGTTAAGATGATGGTGGACAGCGATATCGAGCGCGTCAAGGAAGAGCGCAGGTAAAATACGCAGTGCGCATTACAAGCAAGGGACGGTACGGGCTCAAGGCGATGATGGAATTGTCCGCTGTACCGGACGACTCCTCGCTTTTGAAGACTCGCGAAATATCGGAACGGCAGAACATCCCGCTCAAATATCTCGAACAGATTATCAACACGCTGAAAAAACACAATCTCGTTTCGAGCGTGCGCGGCAGCGAAGGCGGCTATCGTCTGGCGCGGCCGGCGGCGGACATTACCGTATTCGAAATCCTGCAGAGCCTGGAAGGCGACCTGTCCGTGATCGACAAGGACGATCCTTCGTGGGGGCGCGAACAGGGCGTCTTCTGGCAAGAGCTGGAAACGCGCATAAGGCAAATTTTAGAAGTCCCGCTCTCCGATTTCACCAAAGCCAGTCGCGCAGCCGAACACGACTTAATGTTTTACATCTGATCCGAATTGCGGCGGACGGAGGTAATAGTAGACCAGAGCCGGCGCTTCACGCAGCATCAACAGCGGCAGCTTTACAATCAAGCGACTCCTGGCGGCAGGCACAGTGAAGCCGCGAATCCCCGCCCGATCCAGCGTCAACTTCACCCGCGGCAAGTGATAAAACTGGCTTACTGCAAGCGCACGCGTCAAACCTCTCGAACGCATATAGTCGGCCGCATTGCGCACTGTTTCAATCGTGCTCAGGCCCGCGTTGTCGATCACCAGCGCGGACGCCGGCACGCCGCGCGAGCGCGCATAGCGGCGCATCAACTCCGCCTCGCTGAAGGCGCCATCGCCGGGACCTCCGGACAAAAACAAAAGCGGCGCTCGGCCTTCCAGATACAGATCAGCGGCGGTGCGAATACGATCATAAAGCGCGGTGGACATGCGCCCGTCAGCGTACGCGCGGGCGCCAAATACAATCGTAAGATCCGCGCGGCGCCGGTAGTCCGTTCCGCCAAACGCGCACATCTGCAGGAATAAAAACCCAAACAAAAAGGCAGGCGCTCCAACCAGGAGCGTCGCCGCATACGGCGGACGCAGCGCCGCACGCTCACGCGTGATTCGCACATACGCGATACCCGCCAGCAAGGCCAGGACTAAAGAAACCGGGACGGGAACGGCGGCGCCGAAGCGACCCTGCGCCAGGGCGACGTAATAGCGCAGCGCATTCGCGGCGGCAATCGCCAGACACAACCACAAGGTCAGCCGGATAATTCGGTGCAACGCGGGACCGCAGGCTCGCAATGCGAATAGAACCAGACACACGCCAGTCCACAGAACAAAACAGCGCGCACCGGTCGATCCTACGAAACGCAAATCCAGCGCCCAGATCGATTCATCCGCCGTTCCGTAAGCAAGCGAACGGGCGACATTAGCCAGCGCAAAGATTCCAAAGAATAACGCGCCGCCCCGCAACCAGACCGTTTCGGAACCGAGAAACGAAAAAGGCCCGCCAGTGATCCACCGGCGAGCCCTTGCAACGATTGAAATCGCGATTGATCTCACTCGTAATCGACGTCTTTTTTCTTCCGACGGAAGCGGTCGTACCACTTGCCCTCGCGCTTTTTGTCCTCCGCCGAACGCGGCGAACGATCCGCGCCGCCGCCGGAAGACGGGCGGTCCCCGCCTTTGTTGTCCGGCTTACGCTCGCGGGCCGGACGCACTCGCGGCGCCTTCTCACGGCGATCGACAAGTTCAACGATGCTCATCATCGAAGAGTCCGACTGACGCTCGGGCAGATGAATAATGCGCAGATAACCGCCAGCGCGATCCTTAAAGCGCGGAGCGATGTCCTCCACCAGCTTTTTCAGGATGTCCTGATTACGCACGTGTTTGAGCAACTCGCGCTTGTGGTGCAGAACCTTGCCGGCGTCCGCGGAGTTCGCATGCAGGTGTCGCGCCCGCGTGATGAGTTTCTCCGAATACGACCTGAGCGCGCGCGCTTTGGCGTGCGTCGTGATGATACGCTCATGCTCAAAAAGGCTCGTCGCCATGTTGCGCATCATCGCGTTGCGGTGCGCCGCGCGGCGATTGAGTTTGGCGACTCCGTTTCGTTTGTTCATAATTCCCGGGCTCCCGAATTATCAATCGCGCGTGGCGAAGAAATCGCGCATGCCGAACTCGAGGCTCATCTCGGCCAGCTTCTGCTTAATTTCTTCGACGCATTGAATAGAATAGTGACGCGACTTCTTGAGCTCTTCTTCCGTCCGCTTGACCAGGTCTGCGACGAATTCAATCTCGAGACTTTTCAGAACAGAGAGAGACCGCACCGAAAGCTCCAGCTCTTCCACATGCTTTTCGAGATTCTGACGCAAGGTCTCTTCGATTTCGCTCGTTTCTTCTTCTTCCGCCTCAGCGGGTTCTTCGAAGTTGATAAAGACCGTCAGATGCTCTTTAATGATCTTCGCCGCCTGGGCCAGCGCATCTTCCGGGGCGATCGAGCCGTCTGTCCAGACTTCAATGATCAGCTTCTCATAGTCGGTTCGTTGGCCGACGCGAGTTTCCATGACCTGGAAGTTGACGCGTTTGACCGGCGAAAACAGGGCGTCAATCGGGATGGCGCCAATTTCGTCGATGTTCTTTTTGAGCGTTTCCGCCGGGATGTAGCCGCGGCCGCGCTCAAACTGGATGTCCATTACCAGATTGGCGTCTTCGTTGAGAGTTGCGATATGCAGGTCCGGATTCAAAACCTGAATCGAACTATCTACCGCCAGATCGGCTGCGCGGAACACGCCCGCGCCGCGTTTCTCAACATGAATGACCTTAGGCTCGTCGCGATTTTCCGCCTCGTAGTGGGCGCGAACCTGTTTCAGGTTCAAGACCAGGCGAACGACGTCTTCTACAACGCCCTCGATCGTAGCGAACTCGTGCGGCACGCCTTCGATCTTGATCGCTGTGATGGCCGTGCCTTCGATGGAAGACATCAATGTGCGACGCAGCGAGTTGCCGATCGTCGTGCCAATGCCGCGCTCAAAGGGCTCGGCGATGAATCGACCGTAACCCGGTTGCGATGCGTCTTGTTCAAATTCGATCTGTTTCGGACGTTTCAGACCGCGAAGCAGGTGTTTCGGTGACAATTCTGCGCTCCTTTACGCCGTCGGCGGCGTTCTTCTTGAATTCAGCGCGATGCAAAACATTCGCGCAAGCTGAGCCGCGATCAAACGCGGCGACGTTTCCGCGGCCGACAGCCGTTGTGCGGCAACGGCGTAATATCCTTTATAGAACGAACATGGATGCCTTCGCCGGAAATTGCGCGAATGGCGGACTCGCGACCGATGCCCGGACCTTTCACAAACACTTCCACTTCGCGAACGCCGTGCTCACGCGCCTTTTCAGCTGCGTCGCGCGCCGCCATCTGGGCGGCGTAGGGCGTCGACTTGCGCGAACCGCGAAAGTTCATGTGACCGGCCGAAGACCACGAGATTACATTACCGCTGGGATCGGTTATGCTGATGATCGTATTATTAAAGGAAGCCTGAATAAAAACCCGCCCGCGGACGATGTTCTTTTTGTCTTTCTTCTTGGGCGCTTGTTGCTGCTGGGACATAGTTCAGAATCCTGGTGGCGTCAGCCTTTGCTCGGCGCTTTTTTCTTGCCGGCGACAGTCTTGCGTTTGCCTTTACGCGTCCGCGAATTTGTGCGCGTACGCTGGCCGCGACACGGCAGACTCAGCCGATGACGCAGACCGCGATAAGAACCGATATCCATGAGGCGCTTGATATTAAGCTGAACTTCCGTACGAAGGTCGCCTTCTACGCGATAGCGCGAGTCAATGATCTTCTTGATCGTATTGACCTGCTGCTCCTCGAGGTCCTTGCAACGAATGCTCTCGCCAACGCCCGCTTCCGCGAGAATCTTTCTGGCCGAAGTCGGACCAATGCCAAAGATGTAGGTAAGACCCACAACTGCTCGTTTATCGTTCGGCAGCTCAACGCCTGCAATACGCGCCATTTCTTATATACCCTGAAAACCTTTCAGCCCTGTCTTTGTTTGTGACGCGGATTCGTGCAGATGATGCGCACGACGCCGCGCCGCCGGATTACCCGACAGTTGCTGCATATTTTTTTTACCGATACTCGGACTTTCATAATAATTCCCTTCGCGTGATCACTTCTTACGATATGTAATGCGACCGCGCGTCAAATCATAGGGCGACAGCTCCACGAGCACTTTGTCGCCAGGCAATATGCGGATGTAATGCATGCGCATCTTGCCGGAAATATGGGCCAGGACCTTGTGCCCGTTATCCAACTCCACTCGAAACATAGCGTTGGGCAGCGGCTCGATGACGGTCCCCTCCACCTCTATAGCTTCCTCTTTAGCCACGAAGCTTTGCTCACAGGTTCCAACTTCGAAATTTTACCAGAATTTTCGACCGGAGGCTGTTCGTCAGCAAAAGTTCCGCTCCGGAGGCGAAAATGTCATTTAACCGAGGCGAGGGCCTCCTGAATCTTACGGGTTATGTCGTCCAGACCGCCCAGCCCGTCGATCTCTTTGAGAATCCCCGCCCTGCGGTAGTACTCAATCAAGGGGAGGGTCTGGTCATTATACGTTTTCAGCCGGTTCTTGATTACCGGTTCGGTATCGTCCGCGCGACCATCCTTTTGGGCGCGGTCCAGCAAACGGCGAACCAACTCGTCATCCGGCACATTCAGATTCAGGGCGGCATCCAGCTTCTGGTTCATGCCGGCCAGCATCGCGCCCAGGGCGTCCGCCTGCTCGATGGTACGGGGGAAGCCGTCCAGGATGTAACCCTGTTGTGCATCCGGCTCTTTGATGCGGTCGCGAACGATGCCAATCACAACCTCGTCCGGCACCAATTTGCCGGCATTCATGTATTCCTGAGCCTTTTTGCCCATCTCCGTGCCGTTCTTCACAGCCGCGCGCAAGATCTCGCCCGTGGAGATCTGGGGAATGCCATACTGCTTGCACAGCAACGTGGCCTGCGTTCCCTTGCCGGCGCCCGGCGGCCCCATAAATAGCAGCTTCATAGTCGGCTCCCCCCTCAACCGGTGCGCCCGCGAATGCGGCCCTTTTTCATAAACCCGTCGTAGTTGCGCATGATCAACTGGGACTCAACTTGCTTCAGCGTATCGAGGGCCACGCCCACGATGATCAAAAGCGAGGTGCCGCCGAAGGTATAGGCCAGGCCGACGATATTCTGATTCGCCTGCAGACCGAGGCCGTTGATCACGAAATAGGGCGCCAGCGCCAGGCCCGCGAGAAAAATAGCGCCAGGCAAGGTGATTCGGTTTAACACAAACTCGATATATTCGCGCGTGTGCTGACCGGGACGAATGCCGGGTATAAAGCCGCCGTATTTCTTGAGATTTTCCGCGAGATCCTGCGGATTGATCTGAATCGCGGTGTAGAAATAGGCGAAGAATATAATCAGAGCCGTGTAGACGAAATAGTACGGCAGCTGCTTGTAAAATACCGGATTAAACGGATTTAACCATTCCTGCATTACGCGCCAGCCGACCCAACCCGAGGGATCCTGACCCAGTACGCCGAATACGGTCTGCGGGAATAAAAGCAGCGACGAAGCGAAGATGATCGGCATGACATTAGCCGAGTTCAGCTTAAATGGGATGCTCTGACTGCGCGCCTGGACCATGCGCCGGCCCTGCATCTTCTTGCCGTACTGCAACGGCACCTTGCGCACGCCGGTCGAGATCAACACGGTCAACGCGATCAGGATCACAAACACAATTACGAGTATGATGACCTCGAAAATTTGAACGTTGTCGTCGCCCATCAATTGTACAAGGCTGCCCGGCAACTGGGCGATAATGCCTGCGAAAATGATCAGCGACACGCCGTTGCCGATGCCCCGTTCGGTGATCTGTTCGCCGAACCACATCAAGAGCACGGTGCCGGTGGTGATCGTAATCACGCCCAGGGTAATGAACCAGAATTCCTGCATGGCCGCGGAAACCAGCGGTTCGCCCAGCGCGTTGCGCGAAGAAAGCGCGTTGATCAGAATGAAATACGCCTGGATAGCGCAGAGTACGATCGTGCCGTAGCGCGTGTACTGGTTGATTTTCTTGCGACCCTCTTCGCCTTCCCGCTGTAGCCGGGCCAGCGGCGGTATCACGACCGTAAGCAGGTTCATGATAATCGAAGCGGAGATGTAGGGCATAATGCCCAACGAGAAAACTGAGAGTTTGAAGAGCGCGCCGCCGGAGAAGACGTTCACCACATCCAGAAAGGACTGGCCCGGCGGGCGAGAGTTCGCCAGTGCAACCGGATTCACGCCGGGAATGGTGACAAAAATCCCCATGCGATAAATGATCAAGAGTCCGATGGTAAACAGGACCTTGATGCGGAGCTCGGGAATTCTGAAGATGTTAATAAATGCGCTCATGATTACTCTTTTTACGCTGTCACATTCCTGAATTGGAGAAGCTTTCTAAAAATGCAGAAGCCGCGCGGACCTTCCGATCTGCGCGGCCCTATTCCCGCTTTCCTCGACCTGCCGCCAGTCGCCCGGTCGGCGAGCTCAGCCTGCTTTCGCAGCCGCTTTTTGGTCGGCTTTGAGATCGCGCACCGTGCAGCTGCCGCCGGCGGCTTCGATTTTCGTGCG
>JAVHPJ010000218.1:0-27246 GCA_036170535.1 Leptospirales bacterium
CCCATACTATGGCGGCCGTTAGCGCGCCGTTGTTTATCGAGGCGCCGCCCCTGCCCGGCGCCCGCACGCTTGAATTCTACGAACCGCGCTGGGACGGACGAACCTTTTCCCTGGAACGCCTGGACGCGTTGCAGCTGCCGGAAACGGAACCGGAATTTGCAACCGCGACGCCCGCCGGCGTCGCAGATGCGATCGGCGGACGGCTGGAAACGATTCTCGGAGCCGGCGACCCGTCCGGCAAAGTCGACATCATCTTGATCGGCGACGGGTACACGGCCGCACAGATGCCTGCATGGCGCAAAGACGCGCGGGATCTCGCCGCCGAGTTGTTTCAGGAGAATCCCTTTTGCATGTTCGAAAACTACTTTAACGTGCACCGTATCGATGTCGTTTCGCGCGAATCGGGCGCCGGCACGGGCCGGGTGTACAGTCGGCGCAATGCGCTGGGCTCCTATCTGGGCTGCGCCGGCACGAATCGGCTGCTGTGCGTCGACTACGCTCGGACGCGCGCGCTGGTCGAATCGCTGACGCGACCCGACCAGCGTGAAATCATCGTCGTGCTGGTGAATGACGGACGCTACGGCGGCTCGGGCGGGGCGATCGCGGCCGCAACTGTCGGCGGCGGCGGCGCGGCCGTTGTGGCGCATGAACTGGGCCACTCCTTTGCGGGACTCGCCGACGAATACGACTACGGAAAGGACTACTGTGAAGCGTCCGTCGAACCGTCGCGACCAAACGTTACTGCCGAACGCGACCCGCGCAAGGTCAAGTGGCGCACAACCCGCGACGCTGGACACTTTGAGGGCGCGCTTTACTGCAAGCGCGGGTATTATCGTCCCTACCAGGACTCGCGCATGCGCAACATCTATGCAGCCTACCAACCGCTGCATATCCAGCTGTGGTACGACCGGCTGAAACTGGCGGGCGACGGTTCCGTTAATCTTAACTGCCCGCGCTGAACGGCGAATCGCCGCGCCCAACCGAAGGCCGGTCGTTGGAGGCGGCGTGAGCTGCCAGCCAGGCCAGCTTATCGGGATTGCGAACCGAATAAATTTCAACGATGACGCCGTCTTCAATGCGCGCGCTGAAGGTAGACTCGACTCCGGCCGGCGTTCGAATAACCAGCCCGGGCTCGCCATTTATTGCGCAAAACTCATAACTTGCGTTTTGAATCGGAAACTTATCCAGCACGCCGACCAGAAAGCGCGCAATGTTGTCCGCCGTTTCGATTACGTTGAGTGCGGCCGCAACTTTTCCGCCGCCGTCCGAATACAGTTTCGCATCCGCGCCTAATAGCTGAACGAGAGCTGACTGGTCGCGGCCCTGACAGGCCAGGAGAAATCGCTGAAACAAGGCCTGCTGCTGCTCATACGAGGTCTGCGGCGAGCGCGCTCGCGCTCGCGATTGGGTCAAATTGGCCTCCGCACGATGCAATATCTGCCGACAGTTATCCGGCGAGCGTTCGACGACGCCCGCGATTTCTTCGTAATCGTAGTCAAAAACCTTACGGAGCAAGAATACGGCGCGCTCCACAGGATTCAGCTTATCCATAAGCAAGAGAAACGCCACCGAAACCGACTCGCGGCGTTCGACCTGCGCCGCCGGATCGTCCGCCGGCCGCAGTGAATCCGGCAGGGGTTCGGGCAGCCACGGGCCCACGTAACTTTCGCGACGCCGCTGATTGCGCCGGAGCGCATCAACCGCCCGGCGCGCCGCGACTGCGCCCAGGAATTGCCGCGGCTTCTGGATTTGGCTCGGCGGATTGCGCGTTAATTCCAGGAACGCTTCCTGCACCACGTCTTCGGCGTCCATCGCGCTGCCCAGCATGCGATACGCCACGGAAAACATATGACTGCGATGCTCAAGAAATAACTCGGCGACTTTCAAGTTGAAACTCCGTCGGCTCGCCCGGAACCGCCTCAGCGTCGGTCGTTAAAACGCTTCACCAGCAAAACCGCATTTCCAGGATGATTGTAGCGGACGACGTCAAAGACCGTCCGCGTCATGACTATGCCGCGTCCATGGTAACGCTGTTCGGACTCGGGACGCTCCGCCTGCTGGGGATCAAAGCCCTCGCCCTGATCTTTGATCAAATACGCCGCGCGGTTTTTTTTGAGCGAGTAGATGATCTCCACATGCCGGTCCCGATAGCGCGGATCGCGCTGGCGTTCGGCAAGCAATTCAAAAAACTTGTCATCTTCGACCGCGCGCTGTTTTTCCTCGGACGAAATCGCCAGATTGCCGTGTTCAATTGCGTTCATCAGCATTTCACGCACGCCCATGCGCAGCTCCAGCGCGACCCCGTGATCGCAGTAGCGTTCCAAATTCGCGGTGACCGCTTCGAGCGCCAGATCCGCAAGAGTTACATAGTTGCCGATTCTGAAACGCCGCAGCTCCGACTCGCAGTACCGCGCCAGAACGCTTCCGGCCGCCGGCGACGCACGTCCGAATATAACCGCTTCCTGCGCTTCGCCGGGCGCCGCATAGTCCAGACGCACCTCCAGCTCAAGGGGCTCTTCTTTCGCCGTGAGAAAGTCGGCGCGAAAACTCGAACTGCCGCCCGTGGCGATCGTCTCGTTCACCTTCTCGCGGAAAAGTCGCCCCTGGGGCGCCTCCGGACCGTCAAACAACAACTCGTAAACCGGACGGCCGGAGACAGCGGCGCTGCGCAAGCCCAGCAGGCGCCGCACAGCCTGATTGATGGCGACGACATCTCCCAGACGATTCAGGGAAAAAATCAACTCATTGGCGCTGTCCACCAACTGGCGATATCGGCGCTCGGAGTTTTCGAGCGTGTCGCGCGTCGCACGCAGTTCGTCATTCTGTTTTTCGAGATTCGCAGAAAGCTGCTCGGTGAGTTTGAAGGAACTGGCGAATCGAATGGACAAGAAGATCGACTGGGTGGCGATAAACAACAGCAAACCAAACGGCGCCAGGTTCGTGTAACCCGTTACGCGCACTTCCGCCGACTCAAGTATGTCGTTGCTCACGGTGACGATGAGCGCGCTGACTCCAATCATGAATAGCGGGGCATGCGCGCGCCTGCGGAGCAATGCCAGCGCCAGTCGGTAAGCGATATATACTATGGCGACTGCGGTAATCGCCATATACACCGGCTTGGTGTGAGCGAACAAGCGCGGCGGCAGGAAGAGTATGGCCGCGCCAAAAATAATTCCAATCGCCTGAAACAGGCGGCGCGGCGCACGCTTGAATTCAGCCGGGAAAATGCGCGCTATGAACATCAAAAGCATGGGCATAGCCGCATACCAGGAAAAATAGTCGATCCGCTGAATCAGAGCGTAGCTATCAAAGTCGAGAAGCGAAGGCAGCAAACGCTCTCCCGCAAACACGCTGCGTACCGCAACTAACATGCAGAATAATCCGAAGTATAAAAGCAACGAATCCTTACGGCGTAACGTGAACAGAGCAATGTGGTACGACGCCATAATCACCAGCGCGCCGCAGAGCATCAGGTCGGTTGCGATCAAGCCCCGTTCATGACGCCGTACAGCGAATTCCAGACCGAGTTCGGGCGCCGACCAGAAGCCGCCGGCCGGATCGTCATAGTTCGATACTTCACAGACTATGTCGATGGTCTCGGAATCCGGCGTAAAAGCGTAGACGGCGGGTATGATGTCCGGTCGGGCCTCTGTCGCATTCGAGCTTACAACGCCGCGCCCGCCGAGGAACTCGCCATTAATATAGAGGCGATAGGCCGTGCCCACGCCCCAGATGCGCAGCGCCATACGCGCGCCGGCCGGCGCGCCCGTGACGCGCAGGCGATATACGCCGCGCCCATGTGCGGGCAGCGTGCGGCCGCCCACAAGTTCGCCGCTCCAGGACCCGGGCGTCTGGAGAAAGTGGCCCGACCCTTCCGGCTCCGGGGGCGCCGACGGGTCGTAGCGCTCATCCCAGGCGAAACGCCATTCGCCGCCGAGATTCACGCGCGCGCCGGACGCAAAAGCTGTCTGCGAAACGTCGGCCCGGCCCTGGACGGCCGCCTTGCCCGGCGCGTTTGCATAACATCCCGGAATGACAGTTGCTGACAGGAACGCGCAAAACAGCGCCGGCGCAAATCCCGAGCCCCCCTTCATTGTGGGTCGAAGATGCAAGGCCGGAGCCAGCCTGAAAGGAAAAAAGCGCCGCGCCGCCCCCCGGTTTTCCCGACCCTGCCGCCCGGCGGCGTGCGCCCCGCAGCATGACGAGAACGGCGTGAATAATCCCGGCTAGCTTTCGCTCACGAGGTACGCCTGTAACAGGCTCAGCGAAGCGTCCACCCGACTATCGCGACGCACCCGATGGACCCGCTGTTCGCGTTCGTGTCTGGCGCGCAGCAGTTCATTTTCAATGCGCGTGGTCAATGCGCGATTCGCCGCGTTCGGTTCCATGCGCGCCCGCAGCCGGGCCTGATCCAGCCGCTCTTCTAACTGACGGACTTTTTTTCCATAACTGATCTCAAGCTTGTATTCTTCTTTCTTGAATACGCTATGCAGGCTGTCCTTCAACTCGCCAGCGCGACGTTCGGCCTCCGCCTGCAACGCAACCAGGGCGCGTCCGGCGGCGGCTTTCAGCAATCCGGGCTCAAGTGCGTCGAGGGCTTCGATCGCCGCATTCAAGCGGCGCGGACGAAAGCGCGCGGCCTCCGCGCCCGGAGGGATCAAGAGTTCTCGCGGGATTTCCGTTTGCTCCAGACGAGCGCCGGAAACAAAACACGAAAGCAGTTCTGCGCGACTCAGGCCGTTGCGATACTGACAGACAAAGACAAAATACACGCCGCTCCGGCCCGGCAAGCGCAGCGCCTGCATGGTGCGCCGCTCGGGATGTTCCAGAAAATGGGCGAGAGCTTCGTCGACAAAGGGATGGCCGACTGCGAGGAAGTCGTAAAAATCGCGCTCCAGCGCCAGTTCCGAGCGGAATGTCGCCGGGCGGCGCGACTTGCGCTCAAGATCCGACAGCACATATTCGCCGCCAGGGGCCGCAGCGAAGGCCGGCTCCTCCGCCGACGATCGCGAGTTCGCAACGATCCGGGCCGCGCCTGCGGGAGCGCCCGCGCCAGCCGCGTCGCCCGCAATTAAAGTGAAACGTTGCGAGGCGCCCAGCTTTTGGTACTTCAAGCACAGGCGTTCGATTTCCTGGTTGTCGATGCCCCGCTGCTCCTGCGTGAACTGGTAATAATCGGTAAGGTCAAAGTCGAGGCACTGCGGCGTGACCAGGTCGCCCAATTTGCGATACGCGCTGTCTGAAATTTTGATTTTTGCTTCGATCTCTTGATCCATCTCAGCCGCGGTCTTGCGCCCGGATATAAAGCTCATCAACGTGTTCTGAAAATCCAGCTCGTCTTCCATCGCGCCCAGCAAGGTGTCCGGAACGCCGATCGCCTCTTCGAACAACTTGATTTTGCGTTCCAGAACTTCCAGGACGCGTTCGGCGACCGTATCGCGCGTGGTAAAATTGAAGATATAAACATCGCGCGTTTGTCCGAACCGGTGTACGCGGCCAATGCGCTGTTCGATCTTCAGCGGCGACCAGGGGAGATCATAGTTAATCAGGATATTGGCGAACTGAAGGTTGCGACCTTCGCCGCCCGCCTCCGTACAGATCAACGCGTCGGTCGATTCGCGAAACTCCTGAATCGCCTCTTCTTTTTCAGCAAGATTGAGGGAGCCGTGAAACACGCTGACCTTGAATCCCCTGGCGCGCAGGTTTTCGGCCAGATAGTCCTGCGTGGTGCGAAACTGCGTGAAAATAACGTATTTGGGATGCCCCTCGCGTTTGAGCTTTTCGATGGTTTCGCACAGCTTGATCAGCTTGCGATCGGTCTTAACGGAGCGGCCCAGTTTTATTAAGAAGTTGAGCGTCAGGATTTCCTTGCGCAAATCCTTGAGGGTTTTGCGCGCGCTATCCTCTTCCAGCGCGTCCAACTCGGCTTCCGGATCGTCGCTTTCCTCGAAGAGGGCTTCCGCCGCGGGTTCCTGCTGGATAAAATCCGCGCGCGCAGTTTCGTATCTGGCAAGCGCGGCCCGCGAGCCGAATAAATTCTGCTCGAGCATAACCTTACGTTTTTCCAGTGCGCGCAATAAAGCCCGCGTTGAGGAATCCAGCAGCTTCTGGAAAACAATCATTATAAAGCTGACGGCGCGATTCTGCTCGCGCATCGCGAGGTTGTATTCGCGCCGCACATAGTCGGTCATTTCGTCGTAAAACGCGCGCTCTTCCGTTCCCAGGTCGAAGCGAATGGTCACTGCATGCCGTTTGGTGAATCCGCCGACCTCGACCTTGCGTCGGCGCAGCATCACGCGCGAAATTTTCGTGCGCAAGTCGTCGAGTCGCCGGGATTCCGGGGCTTCCGCACGATCGCCGGCGATTGCGCCGTATTCCTGCATAAATGAGGCGAACGGACCCAGCAAATGCGGATCAACCAATCGAACCAGAAAATAGAGTTCTTCCAATTTGCCGCGAAACGGCGTGGCGGAAAGCAGCAACAAGGCTTCGCATTTCTGAGCTATTTTTTCCGCAAAAGCGTATGCGTGGGTCACTTTTGAATAATCGCGACGCAGGCGATGCGCCTCATCGAAGACAACGATATCCCAGCGCGCCTTCAGGATCTCGTCGCCATAACGCGGATTTTTGATAAAGTCGACGGAAGTCAGGAGTCGCGGGTGTTTAGCCCAGGCGGAGGACATCTCCAGAAAATTGCGTCGGTTCAGGAGATCGAATTCTTCGTTGAACTTGTTCTTTAATTCCTGTTGCCACTGGATGGTGAGCGGCGCCGGCGTGCAGATGAGCACGCGCGAATAGCCCTTGCGAAAGAGCAGCTCCTTGATGACGAGCCCCGCTTCCACGGTTTTGCCCAGGCCCACCTCGTCCGCCAGGATGAACCGCGGACGCAGCGCGCTGGCGACAATGTGCGTGGCCTCGATCTGGTGCGGCAGCAGTCGGGTGCGTGAATTCGACAGACTCGAAAGCTTATCGTACAGGTGCGAAAGTTTGATGCGATGGGCGTCCAGCACGCCAAAGGCAAAATCGACGCCGTCCGCATCGGTGCGCCGCGCCAGTTCATGAACGGGGGCCTCGCCCCTGGCGCCGCGATCGCCAGATTCGGGCGTGAACAGGGGCCGTTGAAACGGCAGCAGATTTTGCTCCATGATCCCTGACTCTTGCTGCTGCGGTCGAAATTTCCGGCTCAGCCCCGTGGATTATGTCGCATCGACGGGGAAACCGAGCGAGCAGATTTGCAGGCCCCCGGTCGGAGCGCCAGGCAATTTTTTAGCCACGCAAAGGGTGCCCGGCGCGACGCCTCGACTCGCCCGGACGACTCCCGAATCCGTCGATCCCTCCCTGGAGGCGGCCGCCATGGAGGCTTTCGGAGAATTGATTGACTCGCCCTTTGCGACCTGCCCGCGTAAGGCGCTGTGTTTTTTCGACGCGCGGACATCTCCGGATTCGCCCTGGCCGCCGCCCTGGTTTGCGGGGCGTGCGCGGGCGAGGTGCGTAATGCGGGGCGCATCGTGCAGGACCCGGGCTATCGCCTGGTCGACAGTGCGCGCGTCGGAACTATGACGGACGAGGCCCTCAGCTCGCTCGCAGAGGCCCAGGGCGCCGCCGATCGCAATGATCGGGCTGTATTTTTGATCCGCGCGGGCCGCCTGCTCGAAGCCGAAGCCGAGCTGATCCAGGCCCTGCGTGAGGACCCGGCGCTCCTGGCCGCCGGGTTGAACCTGGCGCGTCTGTATGCGGCAGCCGGCGACCTGGCCGCCGCCCGAAAAACTTGCACCGAACTGGCGCAGGCCCCGGGCCAGAACCTCGAGGCCCTGTACCGCGCCGCCCTTGAAATGGATCCCGCCCGATCCCCCGAACGGGCGCTGCTGCTGGAAACCCTGGCCGTCGATCGCAAACACTATGAATCGAATTTGAGCCTCGGCGCGGACGCGCTGTATGCCGGCGATTATGCCGGCGCCGCCCGCGCCTACGATCGCGCCCTCGCGCTGCGACCGGACGGCCCGGAGGCCTATTTTGGCCTGGCCTACCTGCGCTATCTGGCGCGCGACTTTGAGCGGGCCGCCGGACTCTTCGACGCCTCTCTGAAAAACGGCGCGCGCGAACCTCAGGCCTGCGGATTGGCCGCGCAGTCGCATTTTGAGCTCGGCGCATACGCCGCCGCGAAAGCGCGCCTGGATTCGTGCCCGGATCGCTTGAACGAACGCGCCGCCGCAATCTTGTATGGCGAGATCCTGTTGCGCCTGGACTACCGCGCCGACTTGCATGCGCTTCTCGCGCGCTTCACGCGCCCCGAAGACCAACAGCTGCTGCTGCAGGCCTGGTTTGGCGTGAGTAATATCGACGGCATCGACGCCATCCGACGCGAACACGAGCTGCTGTACTGATCCGTTCTTAAATACAGATGCCAATTCAACATGACGAGATGCGTTCGGGGGATTTTATGAGACCAATCTACTTTGTTACGACGCTGGCGTGGGCCGCGCTGGCGTCGACATTCATCGCCTGCGGTGCAAAGCCTGCGGCCGCGCCGCCGGTTGTGCAACCGCTTTCGCCGCCGACCCGCGACTACTGGCCGACGACCGGGTGGCGCGCGGCCGAGCCGGAGTCGCGCGGGTTCGACGCCGCCGCTCTCAAGAAGGCGGAGGATTTCGCCTTCACCCGAACCGGCGACGAGCAGAATCGCTCCGGAGTGCGCACGGATGCGCTGCTGGTGGTTCGCAACGGCTACGTAGTACTGGAACGCTACGCGCGCAATTTTACCGCCGATATGCCGCACAACGGCTGGTCCATGGGCAAGAGCTTTGCGAACGCACTCACGGGCGTCGCCGTCCTCGAAGGCCGCATCGACATCGATCAGCCCGCCTTCAAATATTACCCGGGTCTTGGCGAACCGGAGAAACGCACCATTCTCGTGCGCCACATATTGAACATGAGTTCCGGCCTGTACTGGCAGGAGGAGTATGAATTCGCGCCATTAAAGTCGACGGTCGTCGCAATGCTCTATACGCGCGGCCGACGGGACATGGCCGCTTTCACCGCAGCGCAGTCCATGCGTGCGCAGCCGGGCAGCTACGTATATTACTCCAGCGGCGACACGAACCTGCTGATGGGCGTGGTGCGCAGCGCGATTCCGCCGGAAGAATACGCGGACTATCCCTGGAAAAAACTCTTTGAACCCATTGGAATGCGCGCAACATTTGAACGCGACGCCTCCGGCACGTTTGTGGGATCGTCTTACATTTATGCGACGGCGCGCGACTACGCAAAGTTTGGCTACCTGTATCTTAACGACGGCGTCTGGGATGGAAACCGCATTCTGCCGGAGGGCTGGGTTGATTTTTCGCGAACGCCGGCGCCCGGACACGCTACAACGGAGCCATACGATGAACTGGAAGAAGACGTCTATGGCGCGCAATTCCGGCTCAACACGGGTTATCCGCCGACCGGACTGCCGCCGGAGTGGCCCGATGCGCCCAAGGATGTTTTCGCGGCGCGCGGACATTGGGGTCAGGGCGTTTACATTATTCCGTCGCTGGATATGATTGTCGTGCGCCTGGCCGACGATCGCGACACGCGCCTCGATATAAACGAACTCATGAAGCTGATCCAGGCCGCCATTCGCGACTGAGCCCTGCGCTCTCGCTGGAGAAATACTGATGAAAAAGCTGCTGCTTACTTTTCTCGCCCTGTGCGGCGTATTACTGGCAATCTGGATCGGCGCCAACTGGCGCCACTTCAGCGCCTTTCCCTCGATTCTTCCGGCTTTTTACGCCAAAGAGTTTTGCTCCTGCCGTTACGTTATGCAACGCAGCGTGGAAGATTGTCACAACTTCGCCCGTCAGTGGATTAAAGAGGACGATTTCCAGCTCGACGAAGCCAGCCGTCGCGTAACGGTCACAGGCATGGGCCGCACGGAAAGCGCACGCTTCACCGAAGAACGCTACGGATGCGTGCTGGAGTGAAGCGTCTTCATGTGCGGACGCTTTGCGCTCTTGCTCTCGCCGGATTTGCTCGCCCGGCAGTTTGAGCTGCCCTTTTCGACGGAACTTCAGCCGCGCTACAACATTGCGCCGACTCAAGCGGTTTTGAATGTCCGCACGGCGCCTGAGTCCGGCGAGCGCGAGCTCGTCGCACTGCACTGGGGTCTGATCCCGTCCTGGTCTAAAGATAAATCCGGATCGGCGCGGATGATCAATGCGCGTTCGGAAACGGCGGCGGAGAAACCGAGCTTTCGAACTGCGTTGAAAAAACGTCGTTCGATTATTCCGGCCAGCGGTTTCTTCGAATGGAAGGCGGAGGGCAAAGTCAAAATTCCGCACTACATTTCACGGGCGGATGGCGCAGCGCTCGCATTTGCGGCGCTCTGGGAATACTGGAAGCCTCGCGACAATCCCGACGCCGAATCAATCGTGAGTTGTGCGATTCTCACGCGCGAAGCGAACGAGTTTATGCAGCCGCTGCATGATCGCATGCCCGTCCTGCTGAAACGCGAGAACTTCGCCGCATGGTTGGATCCAGAGCTGCAAGATGCGGAACGGATTCAGGCCCTGATCGCGGACTGCGACCCGGCGCCGCTCGTGGCGCACACCGTGAGCCGCAGCGTAAACAATCCCAAAAATGACGCGCCCGATTGCGTGGCGTCGACGGAATCGACGCACTGAATGGATTACGCTCGACCGCCAAAGGGACTCGGCGCCTCGCGTCCGCCGCCGCGCTCCCCGCGCAGCGCAGAGGAAACCCGCGCTGCCGCGCCGGGCGGCCGGCCGCGTCGACTCCGTCTCATTCTGGCGCTGGCGCTCATCGCCATCCTGCTCTTTACCGGTGCGCGCTACTGGTGGCGCGAGATGCGCTGGCGCTACATAGTCATCCACCATACCGCTTCCGATTACGGTAATCTCGACTACTATCGCCGCATGCATGTGGAAGAGCGCGGCTGGTCCAATATCGCCTATCACTTCGTCGTCAACAACGGCACGGCCAACACGACAATCGGTCAGATTGAAGAAAGCGAACTCTGGATCGACCGCAAGGCGAATCTATCCACACGCAACTGGTTTGTGAATTACTTCAGCATCGCCGTCGTCGTGGTCGGCAATTTTCAAAGGCGTCCGCCGCCGCCGCTGCAGATGGAAGCGCTCGTGCAATTGAGCGCCCGGCTTTCGCGCGAATACGGCATAGCGCCGGAACGTATTGTGGGGCATCGCGAGGTTCAAAACACCCAGTGCCCTGGCGAACGTCTGGATATGAACGCCCTGCGAAAAGCGGTAACGCAACGCCTTGCTGAGACCGACTGAGGGCGCGCTCCAGGGCAAGGCGAATTTTATCTTGACGAGTCCCCGGCTCGGGGCCCACCCTGGAGGGTGAATTCACGCTGATCGCGTAGTCCTGTCATGCGATTCAATGGAGCCGCCATCAAAGTGCTGCGCGAAGGGCGCAGCTGGACCCAAAAAGAGCTGGCGCGCCGAATCGCGGAGACCGGACATTTCAGCGGCTTTACTCACCAGCGCGTCGAACAACTGGAACGTTCGGACAACGCCTCGCACCGCGTAATTTGCGCGCTGTGCGAAGTCTTTCAGGTGCGACCGGCCGCCTTCTTTGAAACGGACGACTGACTCAACTCAGCGACAGGCGGAGTTGATCGAATTCACGTACGTCTCGGCCAGGCGCGCAGCCCGGTCGGCGCCGCTGAAACCGTTTGCGGGAAACTCCGGCAACACAACCGAGTTCCAATCCGCAAGAAAGCGACGGGCCAACGGCAAATAGGACCAGTGCCAGCGTTCTTCGTTGTACCCGCTGGTGCGCCCGGCCGTGTACGGCTGACAGAAGCCGAAGCGGCCGCCGTTTGTCTGCAACCAATCGTACAGGCGCTTGCCGCCGCCGCTGCGATAATATTCGTTTGTAAGTATGTTGATGTCGAAATCGGAACCCCAGTGATGGCGCGAAGTGCCCGGCATGCTGGAGTACTCGAGTATGCCCAGAGCGCGCCGCTCCGGGTCGGTAATGCGAAAGTAACGCTGATCCGTGCGACCGCTCCACTTGCCTTCCCAGATTGATCGCTGCGCCGCGAAATTGCGCGTGCCGCTCGTAATCCAGAACTCGCCGTCCGGAAATTCCGCGCGAAACTCGCGGTAGAGTTTTGCCAGCGATTCGGCGGTCTCGCGACGGAGATGAATCGTGCGGCCGCGCGTGGGCACGCCCAGGCTGCGCACTTCGACAAAGAGCGGATGCGTCGAGGGCTCAAAGCGTCCCAGCAAATAGTCGCGCGGCGCCGTCGGTCCGTAGAATTCGGAAGGATCAGCGGAGGAATCCGAACAGCGGGTCAGCGCGCTCGACGCAAGCGCAAACGCCAGGCCCGAGGCCAGCCCCAGCGCGACGGAATTGGAAAGCCTTTTCACCAGACCAGTCTGAAAACGCGATAACGTCGGTCGCGCAAAAAACGCGACTCAAAAGCGCCAGCCGTAGCCTACATCCACGCGTTCATCGGGCTTGCCGGCGGACAGTCCGCGCAGCATTTCGCGCTCGTCCGCACCGGCGCCAGGACCGGAAAGTTCCAGGATTACGCCGGCGTTAACGTCGCCCGCCTCCGGCGCAATTGCGTCGGCGAAGAAAAATCCCGAGGGTCCGCCGCTTACGAAAAACGCGTGCGTGAGTTGCGCCAGATACACGCCGCCCAACAGCAACATTGATTGATTCTGCCGCTTTACAGCGCGCTCGTAGGCCGCGCGTCGACGCGCCGTTTCAAAGTAGAAGCCGGGCACCGAGGCCGGGCCGTTCTCAGGCAAAAGCGCGAGCCCGAAGGCCGTATCGGAGTAACTCTGATACTGGGACTGGGCGTCCGTAGCCAGACGACGCAGGGTATACGCGTTATACCCGGCCAGAGCAAACGCTCCGGAATACAGAAGTCCAAAGCCCGTGTCGCCGGCGTAAAAATGTCCGGCGCCGGGCAGGCCAGCGGCCAAAAACAGGGGCGTCCACGAGGGCGCGGCGGCGGCCGTCTGCGCGGCGCGGGCCGCTTCTTCGGCCTTGCGACGCTGTTCGGCTTCCGCCTGGAGTCGCTCTTCTTCCGACCGGGCGGCGGCGGCGGCTTCCTCCGCTTTGCGACGTTCTTCTTCCGAGGCTGCGGCGGCGGCCGTGCGTTCGCTCTCGGCGGCGGCGGCCAGCTCCAGATATCGACGCTGCCCGGACGCATAGCGATCCCGCACCGAGGCCGCTTCCGCGCGATTGGCGCGCTCGGTCTGGAGATTGGCCCGGCGGGCGCGCTCTTCTTCTTCGCGCTTGCGTTGTTCCGCAGCGCGGCGCTCTTCTTCTTTCTTTTTCTCCTCCTCGGCGACGACGTCCGCCTGCGCGCGTGAAAATACGATGCGCGCGATCTGCGTTTTGGGAATCACCCGAACGGAGCCGCCGGTCTGCACCACGACCTGCTGACGATTTTGCGAAACAATGCGGCCTTCGATCTGCTGACCGTTACGCAGCAGAATGACCTCGGCAAATACCGAGCCCGAACTGAGCGCGACGACGAAGAAAAGCGCAAGACAGCGCCGCACGCTGCGCACATGACGGAAGCGGACGGGGCGCCGGGAAAGGATCGAAGTCTGCTGGCGCGTCCGAGGCATATACGTTCGAATTCGCCCGAGCGGCGCCTTTTCGCCAGCAAAATTTAGAGAATTCGCGAGCCCCGGGCCCGCAAGGATGATTCCAGGTGAACTCTGGCTCGCTCAATATTGAGGCAATTCACCAAATCCTCGCCGAACATTCGCCTCCCTGGGCGCGTCGAATCGGGATTTCACTGGGCCTGTACGCCGCCGGATTCCCGCCGCCGGCTGCGGAACAGGAATGCGTCCCCCTGCCCGGCGCGTTTTCCGGCAGCATCGATGCAGCCTGGATCTGTGCGAGCGACGCCCCCGGCGACGCCCGTGAACTGATCGCTTATCTCGATGCATTGGCCCCCGGCGGCGCCCTGTTTCTTGAAACCGATCCGGAACGGGGCGTCACGCGCCGGGAACTGCGGGAGGCGGCGACGGGCCTGGGACTGGACCTGCTGCGCGCTGCGCCGGCTTCGCGCTTCGCACGCGTGGACAGCGCGCGCGAGATCGTACACCTGGAAAAACGCCCGCGCTCGGACGGGCGCGGCGGCCGCAGCAAGCGGATCAGCCTGATTGTTGTCGACCAGGCCGGGCAGGAACGCGGCGCGCGAGTGCTCGAATGGCGCGACTTTCTGCGCGCGCAGCGTCTCATCGGGTCGGTGGAGATTGTCATCGTGGAAGACGGTCCCGAGGACGTTCTGCCGCGCGCCGATTTAAAGTCCCTCGAACTGGACGATGCTTGCGTCATCGCTTCGCACTATCGGCGTTTTGGGCCCGCCCTGAGCCTGAGCACCGCGCTTACTTTCGCACGCGGCGATTTAATCCTGATCGATGCCGACCAGCGCGCGCCCTGCGACGAACTTTACGCCCTCTTCGACGCGAGCCGGAGCCTGGCGGGGCTCGACCGACCGATGACGCTGGCCGGCGCAGGCGTGCAGAGCGCGCTTTTGAGCGGCGCGGTTCAGGACCGCGCGCCCGATCTGAATTTTTATTTGCTCAATCGCGAAGCTCGCGAACGTTCGCGGGGCGTCCGCCTCGGCGATTCGGCCGATATAGCCGGGGACTTTCTGCGCGCGCTTTTGCACAACGGCGCCGGCGTCCGACGTATTCCTATTCGCGTACGCTGAGCCCGCTGCGCCTGCGTCGGGCCAGCCAGGCGCCGCCCGCTTCCGAAACCAGGACGCCCGTGAGAACCACGCCGCCGCCGACTGCAACGCGAAGATCAATCGCTTCCCAGCCGAGCGCTACGGCAAACAGCGTGGCGAAGACCGGTTCCAGGGAATAGACGACGGCGGCGCGCGCCGGCGAAGTTTGCGGCTGATACCTCATTTGCAAATAGACGGCGGCGTTTACGCCGCCTACTGCGAGAAAGAGCAGCGCAAGCGCGCCGACCGGCGTAAAATTCATTTGCGGCGTTTCGAGGCTGGCCGCAAATCCCCACGCGCCCGCTGTGAGAAACGCCGTTTGAAACAGCGACAACGCAGCGCGGTTCTCCGGCCGACTGCGATGGTCGATAATCAAGATGTAAATGCTGAATGTAAACGCGCATACGAGCGTGAGCCAGTCGCCCCGATTCAGCGCCAACTCGCCGGCCGGCGCGGTCAGCAGGAACATGCCGCCGAGCACAATCGCTCCGCCCAACAGCGTGGTCGGCGCGGGAATTCGCCGGAAAAAGACGAACTGCAAAAGCGGAGTAAATAATATTAAGAGCTGCGTGATAAAGGCCGAACGCGACACGCTGGTATAAACCAGGCCGAAGGTTTGCGCCCCAAAACTGACCAGAAGCGTGGCGCCCAGCCAGAAGCCTGCGCTCAGATCGGCCTGCGTCGCACGCAGAGCGGCGCCGAGCGTGAACGGCAAGAACACAAGCGCCGCGATCAAAAACCGCAGCGCGACCATGGTCCACGGACTCGCATCGGCGAGCGCCATTTTGATAGCCGGAAAGGTTGCGCCCCACAAAACCGTGCACAGGGCCAGCATCGCCTCTGCTTTGAGACTGAATCTCATTACCTTCCCTGTACCGCCTGAGGTGACAACTTCCTGACACGCGGGCGCCGGGGTCATGCTGTAATACTGTCGCAGACTTACATGGATCGGGTTGGTTGCATAGTTCTGAGCTTTGAAGAGGCCGGCGATCTCAGCGGGCTGCTTCCCTGGAAACAAGTCGACGCAAAAGCGCTGCATGCGGAGCTGAATGCGCTGCAGACGACGCCGGGTTTTGTTTATCTCTCTACCTGCAATCGCGTCGAAATAATCTATACGCTCGACGAATCCGGCGAGCACACGCACTTCGCGCTGGATATCATCGAGCGCCTGCCGCGGCTCCGGCCAGGCCTGCGTCCCGCGTTTTACCAGGGCGCGAGCGCGTTTCGGCATTTGCTGCGCCTGGCCGCAGGCCTGGAATCCATGGTTCTGGGTGAAACGGAAATCCGCGCCCAGCTGAAAGAGGCCTTTGAAAACGCAGTCGCGCTCGATACGCGCCTGCGCTTGTTGTTCCAGCGCGTGTTTCGGGAGTCGCGCCTCATTCGTTCGCGTATCCCGCTGAATCATCTGCCGCTTTCGGTAGCCACGCTCGCCACGCGCAAGCTCATGGAACGCGCCTGGGGCGGCGGCCCTGCGGCCGGCGAACTCGTGGCCGTAATCGGCTCAGGCCCCATGAGCCAGCAAAGCGCGCGGTACCTGGCAAAAGCCGGCTGTCGCATCGCGCTGATCAATCGTACTCCTGAGAAAGTGGAGGATCTGGCGCGCTCCCTGTCCGCCCCCGTGTATTCTTTCGAAGATTTCCTCGCCGATCCCGCTTGCGTGGGACCGATCGCCGCGCTGGTTACGGCGACGTCGCGCCCGGACGCATTTGTGACGCCGGCGCTGGTCCAGCGACTGCTGGCCGCCCGCTCCCGATTGGTTCCAGCTGGCGCCGCGGCGAGCGACCGGGCGCCCCTGAGGCCGCTCGCCCTGATCGATATGGCGGTTCCGCGCGACGTGGCGCCCGAATGCGCCGGGCTCGAAGGCGCACTCTTAATCGACATGGAATCCATGCGCGAAGAACTCGCCGAGAACCGGGAGCGCCGCCGCATCGCCGCTGGCGAGGCGGACCGCCTTATCGACGACTTGTTATATCGTCTGGAAGCGCAATTGGTCGCCGGCCTTTCGGCGCCGGTAATGGGCGAGCTGCAACGCGAGGTCCACGACAAATCGCGCCGCCACCTGAGCGATCTGCTTGACGGACGCCTGAAACACCTGAGCAATCGCGATCGGCGCATGTTGTACACTTGGGCGATACAGGCGAATCGAGACCTGAACCGTTTACACCGCCGGGGTCTGGAAACCGTGCTGCGCTATTATCATCAGGCTGCTGATCGCGACGTCTGGTCTTCAAACACGGACGGGGAAGCGAAGCGTGCGCGCGAGGGCGGCCCGGGCGAGTCCCTGAATTGAAGCTGATCATCGGCAGCCGCGGCTCCGATCTTGCACTTGCCCAGAGCCGCTACATCGCCGCGCGCATGGCCGCTCTGCCCGCGAAGCCGGAAATTGACATCCGCATTATCCAAACCAGCGGCGATCGAATCCTCGACGTGCCGCTTTCCGAAGTTACGCGCGTCAGCGGCGTGGAGGCAAAGGGCGTATTCACCAAAGAAATCGAGGACGCCCTGCTTGCGAATGAAATCGATTTTGCCGTACACAGCTACAAGGATTTGCCGTCCGTACTTCCGGCGGGCCTGATGATCGGCGCGATCCCCCAACGCGTGGATGCACGCGACGCCTTAATTTTCCCTGAAAGCAAGTTAGCACGCGATACTGCGCCGTATGTGGCGCCGGGATCAATCGTCGCCACGTCCTCCGTCCGCCGAACAGCCCTCGTGCGGCGCCTCTGGCCGGATCTCAGAATTGCAGACCTGCGCGGCAACGTGCCGACGCGCCTGCGCAAACTGTTCGCGCCAGGCGGACCGGACGCCATCCTCCTCGCAGAAGCCGGCGTAATGCGCCTGAAGGCGGCGGGCTTTTTTGATCAGAGCGCCGAAGATCGCGCCTTGCTGGACTCATTGGAGCTGCGGTCTTTACCGCCGGAGCTGTTCCCGTCCGCGCCGGCGCAGGGCGCGCTGGCCATCGAATGTCGCGCAGGGGATGAGCGCGTGCTGGCGCTTTTGCGCCAGATTCATGATGCAGAGGCCGCAATTTGCGTGGATGCGGAGCGCCGCATACTTGCTGCGTTGGATGGCGGCTGCTTTTTGCCCCTGGGCGCGGCCGTCAGGCCGGATGTCGAACGCGGCTATGCGCTTTCCGCCTTTCTGGGACCGGAGGCCGTCGACAATCGCCGCAATCGCGCGCGACATTTCGAACGCAGCGCCCGTACGCCCGAGGCGCTGGCCGAACGCTGCATCCTGGAAATCAAGCGGGATCTCCCGCTTGTGTTGAGCGGCCGGCGGGACCGGGTCGCGGAACTGCTCGCCGCAAATCCCGGCCGAGCCCTTGTCGCTCTGCCGCTGCTTGAAACACACGCGACTTATCGCGAGTCTCCGCAGCTGTACGCGCAGGTCACAGAATGGCTGAGCGCCGCTGACGACGCCTCGCTCTGCGCCGCGTTCAGTTCGCCGGGCGTGGACAGCTTCGCCGATCTGCTCGACGAACTCAAGCTTTCGCCGCCCGACCGCCCCTGGGCCGCCACTGGCGAACGCACCGCTGATACCATTCGTCGGCGCTTCCCGGGGGCGCGGATTGTCGCGCTGAGTCCTGACAACACGGGCGCCGGTCTTGCCGCCACGCTTCTCGATTCCGGTCAGCCGCCGACGCGCATCCTGGGTCTCAGCGCCGAACGCGGACGCGATGAATTTTATGAACGCATGACGCAGGCCGGCGTCGCCGTGCTGCGCCTGGCATTGTACCGCACCGAAGTCTTAAAGCCGACGCGCGAAAGTCTCGCCGCCCTTCCCGAACAATGCATAGTGGCGCTCGGCAGTCCGCGCGCCGCCGAAACCTATTTTGCCGCGCTCGCGGACGCGTCGCTCCCGGACGGCGACGGGCGGCTCTATTGCGCGATCGGTCCCACGACGGAAGACGCAATCCGCCGCGCCGGACGCGACGTCTATATTCGCGCGCGCGAAGCCGACTACCAGCTGCTTATCGAGGAACTCACATGAATCCAGATCCATCTGTGAGTCTGGTCGAAACCAGATCGCGCGCGTTTTACGAACGCGCAAAGGCCGTCATCCCCGGCGGAGTAAATAGTCCGGTGCGCGCCTTTCGCGCCGTCGGCGGCACGCCGCTGTACATGGAGCGCGGCGAAGGCTGCCGGCTCTACGACGCGGATCAAAATGAGTTTATCGATTTTTGCAATTCCTGGGGACCGCTGATTACCGGACACCGACATCCAGCGGTGCTGGCGGCTCTGCAGGATCAGATGGCCCGGGCGCTCACCTTTGGCACGCCCTGCGAACAGGAAGTCCTGCTGGCGGAGTTCTTGATTTCCAACCTGAAGCCCCTGACGCCCACGATTGAGCGCGTACGCTTCACCAGCTCGGGGACGGAAGCGGTGATGAGCGCGCTGCGGCTGGCGCGCGGCTTCACCGGACGCGCAAAAGTTTTAAAATTTGACGGATCGTATCACGGACATGTGGACAGCCTGTTGGTCAAGGCCGGCTCCGGACTGGCCACGGCGGGCGCGCCCGACAGCGCCGGCGTGCCGCCGGAATATACGGACCACACGATCGTCGTTCCGCTCGACGACGACGAGGCCTTGACCGCGGCTTTTCGCAAGCACGGGGCCAATCTGGCTGCGGCGATCATCGAACCGGTTCCGGCTAACAACGGACTCTTGCTGCAACGACGCGAGTTTCTGGAACGGATTCGCAGCCTGTGCACCGAACATGGCGCGCTCTTGATCTTCGATGAGGTCATCTCCGGCTTTCGCGTCGGCTTTGGCGGCGCCGCCGCGCATTATAAGATCGCGCCGGACCTTGTAACCTACGGCAAGATCATCGGCGGCGGCATGCCGGTGGGCGCCTTCGCCGGCCGCGCGGATGTGTTTGCCATGCTCGCGCCCGACGGTCCGGTCTATCAGGCCGGCACTCTTTCCGGCAATCCGCTGGCGATGGCGGCGGGTCTGGCTCAGCTGCAACTGCTGACGCCGGCCCTGTATGCGCACCTGGATCGCTTGTGCCGATTGCTGGCGGATGACTTTGACGCCCTGAACTGCGGCTGGCGCATGCAGCGCCTTCATTCGATCTTCTGGCTCTACGAAGGCGCGGAGCCGCCGCGCCGAGCGGACGCAATCCGGCGCGAATCCATGCAAACCTACGCAAAGTTGCACCGACATTGTCTGGAAAATGGAGTTTATCTGGCGCCCTCGGGTTACGAGGTCGGCTTCCTTTCCAGTCCCATGGACGAAGCGGAAATTCGTCGCCTTTTTGCGACGCTGCGCGCCTTCTTCACAACATGAGCGCTCCTGAGAAACATCCGGGCGCGGTCTCCGGCGCAGCCGTTCTGGCGCTGGCCATGCTCGCCCTGGTTTTCGCCCAGCTGATCTGGTGGCTTATTTTTTTTAATCGCAATCAGTCGGAACACGCCGAGCTGAGTCAGGAACTGGATCGCTGGATGCTGGCCGCCGCCAACAGTCCGGCCGGGGACTACCTGGATCGCAGTCAACTGGAGTTTGTCAACGGAGCGTACCGGATTCCGGATCGTATTCGCTCGCAGCGAGCGGCGGAGCAAAATCGCCGGCGCTTGATGATGTTTTCGGAAACTGCCTTTGTGCTGGCCGTGTTCTCGTATGGCACCTTTCGCGTAGTGCGGGCGATTCGTCGGGAACGGCTGCTGAATCACGAACGCAGCGTGTTTGTCGAGTCGGTAACGCACGAACTTAAGACGCCCCTGGCCTCGATCCTGCTGAATCTGCAGACGATGCGCAAACGCGCCCTGTCGCGCGAACGCACCGCGGAGCTGATCGATGAAAGCATCGTCGAAGTGCGTCGGCTGGAAGAACAGGTGAATAATATTCTATTAAGTCGACGCCTGGGACGCAGCGGACGCACGCCGGCCTCGCGCAGCGTGTTTTCCGCCCGCGCGGAACTAGAAACCTATCTGGCCGAACGACAGACTCGCGCCGGAGAACGTGCGCGCACCGTACAACTGGACGGTCCGGCGGATCTGCGACTCAACATGAATCCGGACGACTTTCGCAAGCTGGCCGCCAATCTGATCGATAACGCCTTCCAGTACGCCGGGCCCGCGCCCCGGGTGCGGGCGGCGCTTTCCGCGTCCGGCGCGGGACGGCGCGCCCGCTTCATATTGCGCGTGAGCGACAACGGGCCCGGCATACCTCCCGCAGAACGCGAGAACGTATTCAAGCCGTTTTATCGACTGCAGAAAAGCGAACGACCGGTCCAGGGCAGCGGGCTGGGACTGTACCTCGTGCGAGAACTGGCGGAAGGCGCAGGCGGCGAAGCGCGCCTCGCGGATACGCCGGCCGGCGCGGGCGCAACCTTTGAAGTGCGCTTGCCGCTGTATCAGGGCGGCGAGTCCTGAGCCGGAACTGACGCTATGCCGACGCAAAACGACAACCCTCTTGCGGGCGCGCACATTCTGCTGGTGGAAGACGAGAGCAGTTTACGCAAGGGCGTGCGGTTTAATCTGGAAGCGGAAGGCGCGCGCGTAACCGACTACTCCACAGCGGACAGCGCGCTCGCCGCGCTGCAGAGCGGCGAAGTTCGTTTTCACCTCGGAGTGCTGGACATTATGACGCCGGGATTTCTGGACGGGATCCAGCTCTGCGCCGAGCTGCGCGCAAGGGGCTACGACTTCCCGGTGATCTTTCTGACGGCGCGCGCGGCCCTTGAGGATAAGCTCGCGGGTTTTCGCGCCGGCGCCGACGATTACCTCGCGAAACCCTTCGACCTCGAAGAGTTGCTGGCCCGCGCGGCCGCCCGCCTGCGCAGACCGGCCGCGACAAGGAGCGAACACGCTGCAACAACGCAGATCGGCGCCTGCACGCTGGATCTGCGCGCCGGCAGCGCCCGCCGCGCAGGGGATCCTGAAATTGTTCGCTTTAATGAACGTGAACTCGAAATTCTAAAGCTGCTCGTCGCAAATCGCGGCCGACCCGTCACTCGCGACGAGATACTGGATCATGCGTGGGGATCGGCTGAGTTTCCCACAAACCGCAGCGTGGACAACTATCTGGTAAAGTTTCGCAAGATCTTCGAAGATGATCCGCAAAAGCCGCGCTGGTTTATAACCCGACATGGCATCGGCTACGAGCTCTGCGCCGCAGACGCGCCGGACAAGTCCTGAGTCAGTCGCTGCAGAATTACACGACTCCGAGAACCCTATGACAAGCCCCCAAGCCTCCCTCCTGGAACGCGCCCTCCGCGGCGAAAAAACAGCCCGGATCCCTGTGTGGTATATGCGCCAGGCCGGACGTTACCTGCCGGAATACAACGAAATTCGACGCGGCCTGAGCTTTACCGAACTGTGCGCCGACGTGGATCGTGCAGTCCGAGTCAGTCTGCAACCGTACGAACGCTTTGGCACGGACGGCGTGATTATGTTTTCGGACATCCTCACGCCGCTCGCGGGCGCGGGCATACCGCTGCACTTTGAAGAAAAACGCGGCCCGATACTCGAGCGCACAATTGAAACGGAATCCGACCTGAGCCTGCTTGACCGCTTTGATCCGAAACGCGACGTGCCGTTTGTCGGCGCCATACTGAATCGTTTGCGCACTGCGCTCGACCAGCTCGCAAACGGATCCAGCGAGGTGCGCAGCACGCCGGTGCAAGCGGAGCTTTTTGCAAAGCGGGGACGACCGGCCTTGCTCGGATTCGCGGGCGCGCCCTTCACGCTGGCAAGTTACCTGATTGAAGGCGGCACTTCAAAAAAATTCGAAAAAACCAAGGCCTTCGTCTTCGGCAAAAGCGAACTTTTTCTGCGCCTATCGGATCGGTTGGCCGACCTCACAATCGACTACCTCTGCTTTCAGCTTGAGTCCGGCGCCGACGCTGTGCAAATTTTCGACAGTTGGGGCGGCGTGCTGGCGCCCCACGCCTACCGCGAGTTTTCCGCGCCCTTCACCCAGCGGATCATTGCCGGCGTTCGCAAACGTTTTGATCGCCCGATCATTTTGTTCACCGGCAACGGCGCGCATTTACTGCCGGAAATGATCGCTCAAAGACCTGACGCCATCAGTCTGGACTGGCGCGTTTCAGCCGCGGAGGCGCTGCGGGTAGTTCCCGACTACATTGCGCTGCAGGGCAATCTCGACCCGTTGATCCTGTACGGCGCGGCGAAACGGACTGCCGAAGAAACGCGCCACATATTGACAGGCTTTGGCGAGCGCCCGGGTTACGTTTTTAATCTCGGGCACGGCATTCATCCGCAAACGCCAATTGAAAACGTCGAGACGATGCTCGCAGAAGTTCGATCCTTTCGCGGACCGTAAGCCTGCGCCTGCGTTCATTTAAGGAGCGCTAAGAAAAGCTCCTCCATCCGCTGGAAGGCGCGTTTTTTTTCCAGCGCCTTCCACAGCCAGAGTCCGCCCTGGTAGGCGCAGAGAGACAACTCCGCAAGCGCAGCCGGATCTTTATCGGCCGACAGGGCGCCAGCGTCGCGGCAGCGGGTGAAATATTCGATCAGACTTTCGCGCCAGGTCTGAACCAGGGCCTGCAGCTCGGTACCAAAGTACGCGTCGCCCCGCGGCGTTTGACCCATAAAGTTGGCCACCGGACAGCCGTTAAAGCCCGGGCTGAGCTCCATATCGCGCTTCATCAGGCGCGCCCAACGGCGGAAAAAGTCGGCCGGATCCGGACTGCGCGCGGCGATACGTTTCACCCGCTCCAGCAGAAAATCGCTGTAGTCTCGCAGGTATTCGCGGCCCAGTTCTTCCTTGCTCGCATAGTTATAGTAGAAGCTGGCCTTATTGGTGCCGGCCGCCTCCACCAATTCGCTGATCCCGACCCGCGGATATCCCTGCTCGTAAAAGAGCCGCCGGGCCGCCCGTCGAATGTTATCCCTCACGCCGCCCTTTACTCGACCCATATGCGCCTCGCTTGACGTTCTTACCGGTCAGTAAGAATATGGTCTCAAACTCCTTACCGACCGGTAAGAAAATATCCCCTGGAGGTCGGACAATGCAAGCCGAAAACCCCTTTGCAATTCCAGATTTCGCCCATCGCACCCGCATTAAGGTGCGTTGGAACGAACTCGATGCCAATGGACATGTGAACAACATGTACTATCACAGTTACTTTGACCAGGCGCGTATTGAAGCCTTCGCTGACGCGGGCGTGGATCGCACGCGCATGCTGGAACTGGGGATCGGCCCCGTCATTTACCGGTCGGAGATCGATTACCGCAAAGAATTGAAGCACCCGGACTATGCGCTACTTTCAACCTGGTTTGTGGAAGGCGAACGGGCGCGCGGCGTGGTCATGCAGACCCTGGAAAGCGAACGCGACGAACGGCTGGTTGCCACCGCAAGATTTAACGGCTTTTTTATGGATCTGCGGCGCGGACGTCCGGTTCCCATGCCGGATGAGATTCGCAATAGCCTGACGGCGGGGGTCGCGTCGCCGCAGCCTGGCGGGAGTTCCAGGAATTATCCGTGCTAGATCCCGCTGATGACGCCGGAGTAGCGCTTGATCTCGTCGATTTCCGCGCCCGGCTCAAGGTCGTCGAGTTCCTCTTCCACGCCCATGGCCGCCGGTCCGCCGGGCGGAGTTACAAAAAACTCCACCTGGTCGACAGCGATGCTGTCGTGGGCGATTTTCAGCAAATAACGCCCGGGTCGCAGCGCTTCGTAATTCTGGCGGATAAATTTTCGTTCGCCAATGGTTTCAAGAGTGACGCGACGCAAATCAACTTCGACAGGTTGCGGAGTGCTGTTGTTTTCATAGAGCGCGACTAAAAATTTGTCGGGATCGTAAGAGCCGCTCTGAATCTCATATAACCACCAGATCGTCTCATGATCCTGGAAATACAACTGCTCGTGGCCGTAGCGGTACTCGGTCGCAGGCAAAAGACTGCGTTCGAGCGGCGTAAGCTCGCGATCGTCCGTGCTGGCCCACGCAAATTGGCCGCGCACGCCCGTGTCGCAAGCGCTCAGCATGCCGGCGAGCAGCAGGATCGCCGCCGCGTACACAAACCGTAGCGCAAGCGCGCGCGGCGGACGCGGTGCGGACTCGTTTTGAATTACAGTCGCCCGCATGCCTTCAGATCTGATTTTCGCGCACCAGCTGCAACAAGATCGTCGCCTGCCAGCGCTTGATAGCGAATAGTTGCGAGAGCGCAAAAATGCGCAACGGATCGTCGGGATATTCTTCGATCACGTTCCACACCACGCTGCTGAGACTGCCGGGATAGTTTATGCCGTCTTGCAGACGCTCGCGCTGTCCCTCATCGTCGCCGCCGAACTGCTTGCGGTACGAACGATAAATGAATTGAGCTTTGTCTTCTTCGCTGTCACTATACGAAAGCAACGCGCTGTGAATCTGATTCTGCAAAATGCGGCTGTCGGCCTGGAAGGCGGAGTCGAATGCGCGACCCAGGCGCCGGCGATAATCGGCGGGATAAGCGCGGGGACGCGCACCTGTTCTGGCGCGGGCGAGCGGGCGCGGGTCGCGCTCTGCGGCCAGTTCGCGGGCGCGGGCCCGCTCGCGATTGCGCAGGTACTCCAGGCGACTCTCGGCGTCGGTCAAAGCGGGCTTGCGTTGGTCGCGCACCACTTCAACCTTCTCTTCGACCGGTTTGGGTCGCAGTTGCGCTTCAATGACGGACGGATCGACGCCGCGAATCAACGCCATGGACGCAAGACTCATGCGCTTGATGTCGGGATCGGAAGTAGAATTGTACACGTCGCGAAAGGCGGCGAAAGTCAGATCGTCTTTGCTATGAATCGCCAGTTCTTCAAACGCGATCGTCACGAGTTCGCGGGGTTCGGTCTGGTAGTTCGCAACCAGCTCTCGGTAGGGCGAACGGGCCTTTTCTTGCAGCATTGCATCGTCGATCCGGCGGACGGCGGTGAGCGCATTAAGTCGCACCTCGGTAGACTCCGCTCTGCGAGCCAGTCCCAGAACAATGTCGTACGCCGGCTCGTTGCGAAATGCGAGCAGCGCGTCCATTGCGGCGGCGGATAGCGCCGGGTTCGCGGCGCTGCGCTCCAGCAGCGGCAGCGCGGCCTCGGTTTTTTGACGGCCAAAGTAGCTCAGGACTTCCGAGTTCACGAGACTCGGATCGCGCTCCACGACGCCAAGGATCGCAGGAGCCGACTGAGACTCGTTGCGCGCAACGAGCAGCGATAGCGCCAGCGCTCGATTCTCACCATTCGTCGCCGGATGCTCCAGAAGTTGGACGACTGCCTGCTGACCGCGCGCCGAGGGATCGCTGGCGACCGCCTGGATCGCTTCATCGCGCAGGCCCGCTGGAATTTCGCCGTAACTCGCGACGATGCCCTGGACCTGCTGCTGGCCCTGACCACTCTGAATGCGCGTACGCGCATCGCGCAAATCCTGCGCTGTATTGTAGCTCTGGCAGGCCCCGAAGCCGAGGGCAAGCGCAGCCAGGCCGGCCGCGGCGAAGCTGCGGTTAAATCGATCCATTTGCCGGTCCATCCTACTTTGACTTATCGGCCGTCGTTTGAGTTCTCTTCGATGATTCTCGCGCGGCGGGAGACGTCTTTTTCCGGGGGGGCGGCGAGCGGATCCGCCTCTGGAACGGCGGCGCCGCGGGCGTAATGGGCGACCATGCGAAAGAAACGGCGCACAAGCAGACCAGCAAAAACTGCGAGGGCGAAAAAGAAGATCAACTTGAACATAAGCGCGAAAGGCCGCCAGCGGCCCGACCCGGACATGCGGGCGTCGGCGGCCTGCGCCGCCGACTCAATTTACAGGCGGCCGCGCGCCGGCCCGCAGCCCCCGGGGGCCGGGGCGCCGCATGAACCGGCGCCGCGCCCTCAGGGACGCTGACGCATATCGAGGCGTTCCTTGAGCACAATATCGACCTGGGTGGCCTTGCCTTCTTCCACGCTCAGATAGCGATTATCGAGCGGGGTGCTTTCCAGAAACGAAGCCTTGATAAAGTAGGTGTCGCCCGCCGGAAGATTCAAGAACCAGAAGCTGCCGTCCGAGGTGCTGCGCATCTTGTGCTGCTGGTTGGTCCCGACCACCGTCGGCATCCAGATTTCCTGGCCGGCCAGCGGAGTGTCAAAGTTGCGGAAGAAGACTTTGCCCTGGATCGAGCCAAAACCAGAGAGCGAAGCAACGACAAAGAGCTTGTTGTTTTGCGCCGTACGCTCAACGCCAAGGCGTTGATTGATGATCGGATAACCATCGGCGAGGATTTCGATTTCGTGCACGCCAGTGGGGATGCCGCTCACGTCGATGCGCGCAACCTGGTTGTTAAAGCGCTGACCGCGATAACTGTAAAAGCCCAGCGGAATTTGTTCACCAGTCTGCTGGCGCAATTGCGCTTCATTGAGCCAGGTAATGCGCGTGCGATATTCTTGTCCGGAAAACTTCACGGCGATTCGACGGTCTTCGTTGCCGCGCCGGTTGCGCATGATCAAAGTCATCGGGTCCATCGGCGTGGGGCCGGCGGCGATGCTTTTCAGGATGGTCGTGTAGATAATCGCGCTGCCGTCGTCATTGTGTTCGACGACTTCCGGTTCGGCCGGCGGCAC
>JAVHPJ010000219.1:0-27224 GCA_036170535.1 Leptospirales bacterium
AGCATAACGGCGGACTGCCCATCGGGAAATGCACCAACGACTCGCGTGCGGCGTCGAATTTCTTTCATCAGCCGCTCCAGACGATTGTTCGTGCGGATGCGCCGCCAGTGTTCGGACGGGAACGCAAAATAACTCAGTGTCTCGTGAATGCCGGAGTCAACAATTTTCGCAGCGTCGCCCAGTTTCATTTCGCGCAGCGCTTCCCCGACGCTGGCGTCTTTCTTCTGCATCTCGGGATGATTTTCTTGAGCATGGACGGCCTTGAGCATCGCGGCGACATCGCGCATCTTCGAGCGAGGCACCTTGCTGAATACGTTGCGATAGAAGTGCACCCCGCAACGCTGCCAGCGAGCGTCGGGAAATGTTGCGGCGCAGGCTTCAATGAGTCCCATGCATTTGTGGCTGATCGCCAACCGCACTCCGCAGAGACCGCGTGACTTTAACTGGCGGACGAAAGCGGATCAACTTGGGTGATCTCTCCTTGCGCACGTGGCAGCGCCCAGCATGCCCGTCGCCACATTTTGGCACGAATCCGGCAGGCTACCTGCCCGATATTAAATTTCCAAAGCAAAGTATCTTACAAAATTTTTGCAATTCTCGGTTGGCATTGTGACCAGCCCCCATTCGTAGATCCAGATTAAATGGTGAAATCCCTCATTCAAGCCGCCTGCTCCTTTAACTTCCTCTCGAATAGACTCGGGGGCATTCCTCCGAGCGCGCTGTGCGGTCGCTCGTTGTTATAGTGTTCCCGCCAGTCGCCGATGATCGCTCTCGCGTCAAGTATATCTTGAAACAGATGTTCGTTCAAGCATTCGTCTCGAAAGCGACCGTTGAAGCTCTCGACGAAGGCGCTCTGCTGCGGCTTGCCTTTATCAATGAACGCAAGCTCAACGTTGTTTTTCTCGGCCCATTCCGCCAGCGCGTTACTTACGAACTCGGGACCGTTGTCGAGGACGATCTGCCTGGGCAGACCGACCTGGGAAGCGAGATCGTCAAGCGCGCGACACACTCGTCGACCGCTGATCGAGGTATCGACCACCGCACTCAAATAGTTGCGCGAGCAGTCGTCGATGATGTTCAACACGCGAAACGCGCGCCCGCCGCGCAGCACGTCTGAAACGAAGTCCATAGACCAGCGTATGTTGATCGCAGTCGCTTCTGCGAGCGGTCGACGATCCTCCGGCGCAACCCGTATTTTGCGGCGTTTTCGGCGTATTTTCAGGCCTTCCTCGCGGTAAATGCGATAGACGCGCTTGTAGTTGATCCGCCACGAAAACCGCAGGCGCAGCATTCGCGTAATCATTCGATACCCATAACGCCGATGCTTCAGGGCGATCTCGCGAATCCGAGAACGCAGTTCAGAGTCGTCTGGCTCGGATAGTTTTCTCCGGTATGCCGATCGAGCGAATCCAATCAGGGCGCAGGCGCGCCGTTCGCTGAGATCTGCGACTTCGCACATAAAGTCGACGGCCCCGCGTCGCTGCGATCGGCTTACCACTTTTTTTCGACGACCGCCTTGAGCGCCTGGATGTCCAGCGCTTGGTCCGCGATGATCCGGCGGAGTCGGCTGTTCTCATCCTCGATCTGCTTCATGCGCTGAATGTCGCCCAGTTCCATGCCGCCGTATTTGGATTTCCAGCGATAGAATGTGTTCTGACTGATTCCATGCTTGCGGCATAGCTCGGCCGTTCCAACGCCAGCGTCCGATTCTTTCAAAATCTCATGGATTTGCGCTTCCGGAAATCGCTTCCGTTTCATCTCAAAACCTCCTGTATTTTTGGCCTGCGGCCTAACAAGAGGAATTTTACCAGTTCAGGTTGGACCTATTCGAGGGGGTACGGTCAATTGCAATAGTTTGTAATTCTCTGATTCAGATATGGCACATGACACACAAAACCTGCAGCATTCCGTATTAGCCGCCGTTCTTGGAAAAGTAAATGATGAGCGCTCCATAATCATTCTCACTGGTGGATTTATTGAATTCTGCTTAGCCCGATTGATCGAAGCCAAACTAAAGTATCATAAGAAGATTCTTTCTGATACGCGGTCTTACCCTTTTTCAACTCAACTAATTCTCCTTAATGAGCTGTCTCTAATTTCGGACAAATTGTTTAGGTCTCTCGACGATTTCAGAAAATTGCGCAACAAGGCGGCACACGACGCCATATTCAAAGTCAGCGAGAAGGATTTACAGAATATTTGCACGCACATTCAAATCGACCTGAAACAGAGATCCAGAGTTAATGCACCTCAGTCGGTCTTCGATAATCCTGTACGCATGACATGCCTTCGCATTATATTAAAGCTATTCGAGGAGCACTTTGAAATACTAAGTAAATCCACAACTCCTGCGAGCTGGCATGGGACGGCATGATTTCCCCTGGACGAATCCAGGCTGAGCGCACGCTGGAATTGCGTCCCTCTAAGGCGGCAGAATTCTTTTCGATAACGTGCCGCTTTCTTCACAAAAGGCGGGCTCTCAATCAGCTTTACGCCGTCCGCGTCCGCTCCGCAGGCATCCCGGCAACGGGCCGCAGGCGCGCAGCCAGGAGCATTACGTCGATTCACAACGACCATCTCGATTCTTCCAATTGAATTACGGTCTTCATGGAGACCCCATGAATCTGCGAGAAACTTCCCTAAAGATACTACGTAACATCGTAAAACTTTCCCTCGCATTTACGCTTCTATTCATCATTCCTGCTCCATCCAGTAGCTTCCTCACTCGCCAATGCCTGGAGGCAGCCGGCAATTGCGGGACCGGCGCCTGTACCCTGCGGCAGGATCGGAGGGGCGGAGCCTACTGCACTTGCGAGGGTCTTCGCGGCCGCGCCCGCATGTCTTGTTGCCGTTAAACATACGGACCGAAATTGACTTTGACCGGAAAAAAGAACGCGCGCTGATCGTATGCTTCGCCAGACATGATTCGTTCTGAAACCGCGATGCCGCTCGGTCAGAGCGAGGCGCGCCCCATTCTGCCCTGGAGATTCAACCATGCCCAACACCCCCAATCCGCACCTCAACGACGCCCTTTCCGACGCCTGGATAAACGCACTGCGCGAATCAAAAGGGTGCTGCGCGTACTGCGGCGTATCGCTGCTTGCGTACCGCTATTTTTACAACAACATGGAACTCGATCACGTTTTCCCGCGCGCCCGCGTGCCGGAGTTGACCGACGATCCCCGTAATCTAGTCGTCGCCTGCACACGCTGCAATAACAAGAAACGCGCTTTTGATGTAACTCCGCATTTAGCCGGACAAAGCCCGCAAGACGCGCTTGCCGACGAGAAGTCACGGTCTATAGTCCTGGAAAAGATAGCCGATCGGGTCGGACTTAATCTGAAAGAGACTTTAGAGTATTTTGCACAAGATGAACGCCGCTACGCCGTCGCGCAGAGAAATCTACTGGTCGCGTTCGGATCAAGCCAGCCCTCAGTCGTCGAAGCCGATTCTGTCTACCAAGTCTGGATTCCCGGCATACCCTACGCACAACAGAAAACCAAAGGCAATCTGGAAGCGCCGGAAGCGTGGTCGCAGGCCGTTCGCGACGCAACGGTGAATTTAACTCCATTGCGCGACGGACCAGTGCAGTTGAACGCGTTTTTTCTCCTGCCGCCGGACAAGTATCCCGCGGATCTGCCGCACGGTCCCGATCTCGACAACTTACTCAAGCGTCTCCTGGACGCCCTGTCGGAGACCGTGCTCTGCGAACTTCCCGGCCGCGATTCGGCAATTGAGGTGATTAATGTCCGCAAACAACGCGTGAAGGCAGGCGCGCAGGCCGCAGTCTTTCTGACTCTGATTGCGCTATAACGCGACCGCGATCCGCATTCCGATTGAGCCGCGCCGAGCTGGAAACGAATCGCTCCCTTCCTGCCCGGCTCCCACTACGCCAACCCCTGCGCAAATTTCAGTTGCACGACAAAAATCAGGCCCATGCCAATGAACCATGACCGATCCGACGCGTGACCCGCCCGCTCCTATCGCACAAAGACCGCAGGGCTTTTTTGGCGCCCTCTTTGGCTATGTAATGGAATGGATGAACGAGCGGGCGTATACCGCGGCGCTGCAAGCGCTTGCACCCCGCCCGGCGGAACGTTTTCTTGAAATCGGATTCGGAACCGGACGCTGCATTGAGCTGCTGCTCGCCACGCCCGATGTCTTCGTCGCCGGTCTTGACCCAACGCCCACGATGGTCGCGCGGGCAAGAGACCGGCTCGCAAAATCCCGACTCGATGCCAGGACCGACTTGCGCGAGGGATCGGATGAGTCAATACCCTGGCCGGACCAATCCTTCAACGGCGCCCTTGCCATACACAGTTTTCAATTCTGGAAAGATCCCGAGCGCTCCCTGTGCGAAGTTGCGCGCGTGCTGCGCCCCGGGGGGCGGCTCATTCTGGTGTTTCGCGATCACTCGAAGAATCCGCCCGCCTGGCTCCCCAACCCGATCAGCAAATCCGGTCAGGAAATCGATCTTACGCTGCTATTGTTGAACAAACTCGGCTTTAAGACCGCCGAACTGGCGCCTGCGGGCAGTTCGCGGATTGTCCGCGCCGAACTACCCTGAACAGCGACGGACGTTTCTCGCTCGAATTAACGGACGTTGAAGCCAAGAATTATGTACGCGCCTGGGAGCGTGATCATTGGGCGCCCGACGCCGCCAGAGACGTTATCATGATTCTCGATGGGAAGGAAGATATACGCTTCAGGAATGTACGGGTCGCCCACTGCGAATCGCTTGAGTCCGGTCGGCTGCGGGCGTATTGTCGTTTCTTGACAACGTATTAGATTTCCGACACTGAGCACTTGGTACGATACGACCCGCCTCCGCAGCAACCCGAACCGCGGAACACTTACAAACAGTTCAGTATTATTTTTTTACTCTCAGTTATTTATTTTTGATTGCCTTAATCGATCATGACGCTTGTCTTCTGGCGCAGATTGCACTCCGCCAACATCAGGATTTGAGATCCAGGATCAAGCGGAAACACCAATGGCATTAGCTAACTCCGGACGATCGCGACTGAACACGCATACGCTCTAAGGCCCCACTGACGCGAAGAGTTCCGGACCGGCGCAACGGCGATGCTTGAACCGTGAACACCCGGATGCAAGGAGAAGGTAAATGAAAACCATCGTCCCCCCAGGCCTACTTTTAGCCACCATGCTGCTATGCTACAGTTTTCCAATGGGGATCTTCGCCGATCCAGTCGCCGGTGAGGCGCGCGATGCGCGCGATGCGGAGGATTCGACCGAAGCGGCGGCCAAAGATCCGACCTTTCCGCGTTTTAACATCGGCGTCATCTACATACAGGCCAATCATCGAGGAGGCCGCAACTACATTCGCGATGCTTACGTGGACCAGGTTGGGATCATTCGTGCGACGGAAAAAATCGAGTCGTTCGATCGCATGATGCCCACAATATTCATAGTAAATAAATGTTTCAATACCTTCGGCAGAAACTGGCTCGGAAACATGATGTGCTGGGAGCCGACGGTGGTCGGCTTCACGGTTTCCCTGAACAAAGGCGGCAAATTGAACGATGACGGGTCGTCGTACGCAATGGGCGTTACGTACGGCTGGCAAATCGGCGAAGTATACATCGGTTTTGTGGGCGGCTATTATTGGGACAATACGATACGGGTGCTCGATTCTGGATACAACCTTGATCTTCCGTATATATTTCCCCAGCCCAATTTGCGTACGGACGGATCCACTGAGGCCTTAGTTTCAAACGCCACTATTAAGGTGCCCACTCGGACAACTACCGCAGGATTTGGTTACTTTGGTTTCGGCGCAACGCTGAACGTAAAGTTTGAATAGCGGCTGGCCTGCTTCAGAACAATTCTGCATAACTTATTATTGACGATCAGAATTACAAACTGGAGACGGCGCATGACAAACAAACCACAATTTCGCATACTGGCGATCGGCTGGATACTCTTGAGCTTCACTTCCTGCGGCGATGCGCCTTCATCGGGCCCTGGCGCACGACCACTGGATCTCAGCCAGGAAAGCGGGCAGACCCAATACGCGTTGGCGCTGGCCATCAATGAAGCGATATATGCGGAATGCCAGGCGAAAGGCGCCGCATGCGCCGCCGGCCCGATCGCTTTGCAGAGCGGGGCCGCAGAGCAATTTTCGGAAATTTTGGCCGAATTCAGCAAACGTCTGCGCGAAAGCCTGGCCAATCCGGCGGCGATTCCCGATCTGCGCATTCATCCGGCGGTTCGCATTCCAATTGTGCTGACCGAGTCGCTCACTTGTCCGGCCGGAAAGTTTAAGACCTGCGCCTACAGTTGCAACGAAGTTGCCGGCCAATTTGAACCCGGCGAAGTTCCGGACGATCCGGTTCCTGGAGAAAGCGTTACCATTTGTGAGTGCAAATGTTTCTGCACCTTTGTCGCCTTGCCGGACGCTGAGGCCGCCGCTTGCCGGGCGCCATGAACTACCGTTTACTCGGAAGCGCTGTTTGAAAATAGCGCTTCCGTCGGCCGCGTCCGTGGACTCGGATCATTTATGAAATAAATGTTTTATGGAAGGATGCTATGCTGCGGCGTCTGCCGTGGCCGGGCGACTCCATGCAATTGGTGGAACGGGAATCCTGGCTATACGCACGGATTCTGGCCGGACTGGATCGGAGTGAAGTGGAACAAAATGAACTGGCGAACCTGATTGTCGCGTTCAGAGATCTGGACGGTGTTTTGCACTGGGGGGCGCGCCGTGACGAACTGATCGCCAAAGTGGGTCGCGTGCTACGGCCAAAGCGAACCGGCGCCGCCCAAGCCTCCCGGAACTTCGCTTGATCCGGCAGGCCGCCCGATCGACAATTGACATCAGTCGAAAAATTCGGGCAAGAACTCAGAATGAAGATAAACAACTACGTAATTGATGCCTTTCAGGTTGTCGTTACAACTTCAATAGTCGCTTTTGTCGGCTACATCATCGCACTGCCCTTTGTAGTTGCCTCGTCTATTGCGTTCCATTACCTGATCAACATATATGGGCGCAAAACAAGAACCATCAGAGAATCGATCTTCGCTTCCCTGCTTGCAGTGATTGCATCGGCATTAATTATTGCTTCTTGGATGTATTACTTATTTTCGTAATGCCAAGGCGGCACACAGTTCCAAACTGTAAAGCAATGAAAGCGATGCCGGGCTGCAATGAACAACATCGACCGCACCTTTCAAGCGCTCACCCGACTCCTGAGTCGCTTGCAAACGGAAGCGCGGCGCTTTTATGCGGCAGCTTTTCTGATTGGGAGCGCGGGTCCACCGGCTGGCAAGCCCATGCCTGTATATATTTGCTCATCCGTCCGGACAAACGATCCCTTCACTACGCAGGCCAAACTGTAGATGCGGGCGCCCGCCTCGCTCAGCATGACAAACCCCAAGCGTGGAGCGAACCTCGCTGCTGGCAATTTGCGCCCAAAACAGACGGGCGGAATACTCATTTGCATCGCTTCTGATTCTCGTCTCAAATACTTATTCGGAAAAAACAGCATGACTCTAAATTTCGACAACAAGGGTACCGCCTTTATTGAGAACAGAAACTACTTTCCTTTCCTTCACCCTGCTTTCTGGTGGGCAGTTATCCGCGACTTTATAGTCAGGGAAATAGCTTTTGTAGCTGCGCCAACCGGAATCGTTTTCTTTGTAAAGTGGCAAACGGGAGCGATCACAACTCTGGCTGCATTCCTGTCGTCATCCGACTTCTGCTTTGCAGTAGTTGCGCTGCTGCTTGCAGGTTTGATCAGTTTCGTGACTCAAAAGACCGAGCTTCAGGCGGACCTATCAGAAAACTTGACCAACGGCGTAAAGTTCCTCGTGGTTCTGATAACGCTGGCATGCTTTGTTCTGGCTACGACTTTATACCGGGAGTCTGGCTTGTTGCTTCTCCGTCTGGCGGATGAACTTTTAGCGTGTGTAACCGGACTTTTGGTGTTGATCGGGCTTACGGTTATCATGCGGCGCAGCTTTCTGGAGCAACGAATACTTTTCGAAAGGAAGCATTCCATCACCCGAAGTCGCATCCGCGCGCTGGACGAGGCGGTGTATGAACTGGAGCAATTTTACAGTAATGTACAAGATGTCTTGTTGCTGACGCAAAGATTACAATGTGATACAGATTCTTCCGGCCATTCAGACAAACAATGCCGCATAACGGCCGTCGACATCAGGCGCCGGGAAGTGAACGACTTAGCAACAGGAATTCAGAATTCGCTCAAAGAACTTGTCAAT
This sequence comes from Leptospirales bacterium, assembly GCA_036170535.1. GTDB lineage: Bacteria > Spirochaetota > Leptospiria > Leptospirales > Leptonemataceae > SSF53. The sequence continues at coordinate 8,245 of JAVHPJ010000219.1, forward strand.
ATAACAGACCAGTGGGGCAATCCTTCGAAGTCAGGCGCCGCGCGAATCGGAAAAGTCAGGCGAGCTCGCCAGACACGCTAATGGCTCCCCGACCCCCGCCCGACCGTCGCGCGTTTTTGCTTGCCGCACTTTCGCGCCGGTCGCGAACCTGCCCTATCTATGGCAAAAGTAACCGGCGTCGGCGGCGTATTTTTCAAATGCAAAGGCGACAGCGCCGCGCTGGCCGCCTGGTACCAGAAATATCTCGGGTTTTCCCTGGAAGAGTTCGGCGGCGCCATTCTTAAATGGCCGGAAGACAAGGCCAATGACCAGGGCCTCACCGTGTGGTGTCTCGCAGACAAGGACAGCAAATGGTTCAGCCCCAGCGAGTCGCCCTTCATGATCAACTATCGCGTCGACAACCTCGACGAATTGCTCACGGACTTGAAGACGGCGGGCATTGCCATTGTCGGCGGCCCGGAGTCGCACGAAAACGGCAAGTTCGCCTGGATTTTGGACCCGGATGGAAACAAGGTCGAACTCTGGGAACCGATGCTGTGGGACGAGAAGAATAAACAGGCGTGAAGCTGCCCCGATGTCCGCTGAAAACATCGTCATCGCATCCGACGCGGGAATTTATATCCGGACGACCGACGACATTGGCGAGCTGCTCGGCGCGTGTTCTGGCGCCTCCGGCGTGCTGCTCGCCCACGGGGAGCGCTTCAGCGAGCTGGTCCGCGAACATCGCCATCACAGCGCCGTGCGCTTTTTTCTCGCCCGCGCGGACGCGAAAGCCTGGCTCGCGCCGGGCTGAATTTCGCCGGCTCGCGAAAAAAATTTCCCGGCAGCGGTCCAATTTCGCCTCCGCCGTTCCTCTACATTCCGAGGCCACGCCTCAGGAGGAAGGAACTATGATGTTAAACGCTCTGGACCGCAGTAGCGGCCCCGTAACGGCGGACTCCGCTCGCTGGCGCAAAATTGCGCGGGTCGGCTACTGGTTGCTGACCGGCTTTATCGCGGTTACAATGATTTTCGCGGGCGGCGCGTATCTGACCGGGCACGGTCCAACGGTCGCCGGTTTCGCCCGAGTCGAATTTCCGATTTACGCCATGAAGATCCTCGGCGTTTTTAAGATCGCGGGCGGTCTTGCCCTGCTTTTCGCCCCGTGGCGCACGCTCAAGGAATGGGCCTACGCGGGGTATGTCTTTAATCTGATTGGCGCAATCGCCGCGCACGCCTTTACCGATCAGGCCTATGGACCGGCGGCGATGGTGCTGGTTATGACCTTGATTTCGTACGGCCAGTGGAAGAAGCGGTGGATGTAATGAAAAATTTCGCTCTGCTCTTTCGCCAGCCCAGTTACGACTACAGCGCCGCGTCGCCCGAGGAAATGAAAGCGCTCGCCCAGAAATGGCAAAATTGGGTGCAGGGCGTCCAGGCCCAGGGCAAGCTGGTCGAGGCCGGCCCGCGCCTGGCGATCGACGGCAAGGTCCTGAAGGCGGGCGGCGTGATTACGGACGGGCCTTTTGTGGAAATCAAAGAATGCCTCGGCAGTTTTGTCATCGTCCGCGCGGCGGATCTCGACGAGGCGACCACGCTGGCCCACGGCTGCCCGGCCATTGACGAGGGCGGGAGCGTCGAGATCCGTCCGATTATGGGCCCGGCGAAATGATGCGCCGCGGCCGGACATCAGATTGACTGCGCCATGACCCGCGTCGCCGCAACCGAGCTTTTGCCGGCGTTGTTTCGCGCCGAGTTTTCACGCATGACGGCGTCGCTCTGTCGCCGTTTTGGCCTGGCCGACATCGCCCTGGCCGAAGACATCGTCAGCGAAACCTTTTTGATCGCGACTGAACACTGGGCGCAACAGGGCGCGCCGGAGAACCCGACGGCGTGGCTTTACACGGTTGCAAAGCGCAAGGCGATCGAAGTCTTTCGGCGCGCGGATCGCTATGCGGATAAACTGGCCGCGCTCGCCGCGGACCAGCCGGAGGGCGCGCCCGAGCCGGAACTCGATTTTTCCGAGCCGGGCATTCGCGACAGTCAGTTGCGGATGTTATTCGCTGTATGCAATCCCGCTATTCAAAGCGAAGCGCAAATCGCTCTGGCGCTGCGCATCTTATGCGGCTTCACCATCGAAGAGATTGCGGAGGCGTTTTTCTCCAACAAAGAAACGATCAACAAGCGTCTCTTTCGAGCGAAGGAAAAACTGCGCGCCGAGAACATCGCCTTTGAATTGCCCGCTCCCGCGGACATTCCCGCGCGTCTGGCCAGCGTTTTGCGCATACTGTATCTGCTCTTTAACGAAGGCTATTATTCGCGTACGCACGCCAGCGCCCTGCGCCGCGAGTTGTGTTTCGAAGCGATGCGTCTGGCGCTGACGCTCCTTGAATACGAGCCGACCAATCGGCCGGAAACAAACGCCCTGCTCGCACTGATGTGCTTTCACGCGTCGCGTTTCGATGCGCGCGAAGGCGCCGACTCGCTCCCGTTGCTCTACGAGGACCAGGATGACTCGCTGTGGGACCGGGCGCTCGTGAATCGCGGCGCCCGATTTCTGGAGGCGTCCGCGGCGGGCGACGCGCTCACCGCATATCATCTGGAAGCGGGCATCGCCTGGCAGCATTGTTCCAAAGCGGATACGCCCGAAAAATGGCGCATCATCCTCGATCACTACGAACGTTTACTCGCAATCCACTATTCGCCCGGCGCCGATCTGAATCGCCTGTACGCGCTCAGCCGCGTGGCAGGCAAAGCGAGCGCTCTCGCAGAATTAACTCGACGAGAATTTCCAGAAGATCGTTTCTATCATTTGCTGCTTGCGCATCTCACGGAAGACCTGGATCGGCCGCGCGCCTTAGAGTGCCTGCATGCGGCCCTGCGCCTGGCGTGCTCGGAGGGCGAGGCGCGAATCATTCGCCGCAAGATCGATGTTCTGGATCAATCCGACTGAGGATGTTTTATGGCAATTACTCCCAAGGTTACTGAGCTATCCCGCGCCATTCAGGCCGCGGAAGGCATACTCAAAGGCGTTGCGGCGGATTCGAAGCTGAATGCGCTGGAATTGCAGCGCCTCCGGGAGTGGCTGGATATGCACGCAAACTTTGCGGACATTGTCCCCTTTTCAGAGGTCTATAGTTTTCTGGCTGCCATTCAAGCCTCAGAAGAAGTCACGCCGGGCCAGACTCAAGAGCTGGTGGAATTCTGCCGGTCCTTCACCGCCGCCGACGGCCCGATCGATGCGTTTACCGCAGAAATTCGCCGACTGCATGGAATTCTGCAAGGCATCTCAGCTGACTCGCAGATTAATGCAAAAGAAGTGCGCTTTTTGCGGGACTGGGTCGATGCGCACTTTCCGAACTGCAATCTGTGGCCGGTGAACGAAATCCATCAGCGAGTAGCGTCCATTCTTGCAGACGGCCGCGTGTCAAAAGCCGAACAGACGCAGCTGCTCGAATTCTGCCGGAATTTTTCCTATCAGCTGACCGGGGAAAAATTCATGGACGACACTATCCTGCCGGACATGGCCTTCTTAAAAAACGATGCGCCGGTAGTAAATTCCATTGAGTATATCGCCGACCACGAGTCGCCTGTAACCATTAAGGGAATGACGTTCTGTTTCACCGGCCAAATGCGCGCCGGCAAACGCAAAGATATTCAGCGCGAGGTCGAGGAGCTTGGCGGCCGCTGCTCAGATTCAATAAACCGTCAGTTGAACTATCTCGTGATTGGCGCAAATTCCAATCCGTGCTGGACCTACGCCACCTACGGCCGAAAAATTGAAGCGGTGATGGAAAACCGACGCCTGGGTATAGAGACCGCCATACTCATGGAGCGCCGATTCATTCCTATCTTGAGAGGCTGAGCCCCATGGCAAAAAAACAAACCGCCAAAAAATCCCCCGCCGCAAGCGCCAACCTCGTCGAAACCCTGCAATCGCGCTTCGAAGCCAACCCGGCGCGCCACAAGGGCCTCGCGTGGGACAAGGTCCAGGCCCGACTCGCCGCCCGGCCGGAAAAACTGCGCGTCCTGCAGGCGATGGAAGACAGCGGCGGCGAGCCGGACGTAACGGGCTACGATCGCAAAGCGGACGAATATATCTTTACGGATTGCTCTCCGGAAAGTCCCGCCGGTCGGCGCAGTCTTTGCTACGATCGCGCCGCGCTGAATTCGCGCAAAGAGAATAAGCCGAAAAGCAGCGCGCTGGATTTTGCGGCGAACCTGGGCGTAGAGTTGCTTACCGAAGAACAGTATCGCGAACTGCAAACCCTGGGGCAGTTTGATACAAAGACATCCAGCTGGATTGTAACGCCGCCGGACGTGCGCAATCTGGGCGGCGCGCTGTTTGGCGACTTTCGCTTTGGGCGGGTCTTTGTGTACCACAACGGCGCGGAATCCTATTATGCGGCGCGCGGGTTTCGCGGACGTTTGCGTGTGTGAAACGCGGCGCTCGAGCCGCCGACGGATCGTATGAACGGCTCCGAGCTGCTCAGAATATTCCTTATGGCTGCGTGGATCCCTGATGACAAAACTGGCGTATCTTACAGCGGGACTGCTCGGCAGCACGAGCCTCCTCTTCGCCATCAGCCTGGCAGCGCCCTTGCGCTTGCCCGTGCGCACTGCCCTGGTGTTTGCGATTTTTCTCGGGCTGACTCTTCTCGCCCTGTCGCTGTACCAGCGCCGCGCGCATCTGGCGACGCTGCTGATCGGCGTGCTGATTCCGCCGGCGCTCCTGTGGGACGCGCGCTTTCCCGCATTCTCCGACGATTTTCTCGATTCGATGGCGTTTGTCTGGCCCCGGCGGTATCGCGAGTTTCGCGAGGCGCTGCACGAGAAAAGCTTTGCCATATTGGATTACGGATTGCTGCTGCGTTCCTTTGACCCGCATTTATGGAAAACGGCGCTGCGCACGCCTTGGTATCCCGTGCGTCTGCACATGGTTGACGATTTACTGCAACGGGGCGAAATTTGCATGTGGAACCGCGCAGAGCTCTATCAGCGCCTGGGCCCTGGCCGGCGCGCCAGAACCGGCACAGCAGACGGTGTAACCGAATTTGACGAACCGTGTCCGGCCGCCGGCGGCAACGGCGATCGAGAGTATTATCATCTGGGTTACCTCTCCAACGCGCGACATTATCTGGTTGTGACGTACCAAGAAGATCAAGTTCGCTGCGTATCGCACCGCGTCACAATTGTGTTCTGAGCCGGCGCCCGCCCGGCCGCCGCAAAATACTTATGATTCGCACGGAGACCTATGTCTGACAGCTTTCGCCTCGCCTGTTATGATTGGTTGGAATCGCCTCTGGCGAACTCCCGCGCCGCAAAGATCCTGCGCGCATTTCTGTTGGCGCTTATTCTCGCCAACGTGCTTGCGGTGATCCTGGAAAGCGTTCCGGAGATCGAACGGCGCTGAGGCGCATGGTTCTGGTGGTTCGAGGCCGCGTCCGTCTCAATATTTACCGTGGAGTATATTGTGCGCCTCTGGGCGATCGTGCACAACCCGCGATTTTCGGCGCCCGTTCTGGGACGGCTGCGCTACGCCGTTACGCCGCTGGCGCTCGTTGACCTGATTGCAATCCTGCCCTCGTTGATATTGTTTCTCCCGTTCGATTTACGATTTGTACGTTCCGTGCGCGTCCTCAGAATGTTGCGAATCTTTAAGACCAGTCGCTACTCGCGCGCCTATGGAGCTATTGCACTAGCCTTGCGTAATAGCCGGGAACAACTCGTGATCTCGCTCTCGATTCTGCTGACGCTGCTCTTGATCAGCTCGGGGCTGATGTATTTTGCGGAGCGCGAGGCGCAACCCGACAAGTTTTCCAGTATTCCCGCCGCGCTCTGGTGGGGCGTGACAACTTTGACAACGATCGGCTATGGCGACGTAATTCCAGTGACGCCGATCGGTCGCACCATCTCGGCTTTGATTTCCATACTCGGAATCGGAGTTTTCGCTTTGCCGGCAGGCATACTCGCGGCCGCGTTTGCGCGCTACTCCATGCATGATCACGGGCCTTCCCGCTGCCCGCATTGCGGAAAGGCGATCGACAATAGCGACGCTTGAGCCGGGCCGACGGAGGCCGCGGCCCGCTGCGGAAAAAGGACTTGTGGCCTTGCGCCGCCCGGGCGCTTGTTCCCCATGGCAGTTGTCGATGTGGCGCCCGGCGTCAGCGTGTGGAGTTCCGGCGGAAGAAACGTGCTCTTTGGTTGTCCGCCGGAAGTCATTAAACACCTCATGTTGAAGGGCATCGGCAGCCCGGACGTGATCGTCCTGCCGGACACGCCCTATCGCTTCGACGTCCTCCAGAACTGCACCGAGTTCCCGCTGTATTCCTTTCTTTTCGTAGAAGGAAACTTCAGGCTGGGAAAAAAGCTCACCATCGTCGGCTCGCCCCTGCACGTGAAGGCCAATCGTAAACTTTTACGACTGACGCTGCTGGGACCCACCCGCAAGGAATACGCCGCCCTGGGCGAATCCCACTGGTTCGATGAATTGTACCGCGAATCGCGCGCGCTTTCCGTCAAGGACTCAAGCGGCCGCGAATTCACCATCGACGACTTTGTGAATTTTGTCCCCTTTGAAAACGACGTGGCGCTTCTCCCGGACGGCCTGGCGATTGAACACATCGGCGCGGATCGCTTCCGCATTGGCGGCGCAACAGTGGACGTGAGCTTTGACGAGCCGCAGCAGCCGCCGTACGATCTGCGCGACGACTTTGTGGCGACCCTGCCCATGCGCCTGGGCGTCACCGTGCTCGGCGGCGCCTCGGGTTTCATTGCCGACAAGCCATGTTCTTCGCTCCTGCTGCACTACAACTCCGAGCATATGCTCATCGACTGCCCGCCGTATCTCAAACAGGCGCTGAATGCGCGCGGCGTTTCCAATACGGAAATTCGCTCCATTTTTCTTACGCATATCCACGACGATCACTGCAATATTTATCCGCTGCTCCGGCTTTCCAACAAGGTCCAGCTGCTCGCCACCAAAGAAATATTCTGGATGGCGATGATGAAATTGTCGCTGCAAACGCTCATGCCGGTGCAATATCTCTCGGCCATGTTTGACTTTGTCGAAGTCAAGCCCTATGAGGTCACTGAGTTTTACGGCGTATCCATACTGCCGCACTACACGGTGCATTCCATTCCCACCATCGGCGCTACCTTCACCATGAAAGACGGGGCCAGCTCGCGCAGCGTGGTGTTTATCGGCGACAACAAGGCCTTCGCCGACATTGAGACGCTGGTATCAAATAACATCGTCCGCCACGAAAAATTCAACGCCCTGCAGCGCCTGTACGAAGATCAGCATGATATCCTGTTTGCCGACGGCGGCCAGGGCATCCTGCACGGCGATCCGCGCGACGCGCTCAAGTCGAAATCCGACCGGATCGTTTTCATGCATCTGGAGCGCCTGCCGCCGGAATTCGGCGCCACCTTTTCGCATGCGGTGGCTGGCAAACGCTACACGATCATTCCGGGCAGCCACGACTCGTACCTGATTCGCACAATGCAAATCCTGGGCGACGCCTTTCGTAACATTTCCCATGGCTGGGGCACGGCGCTGATGAACAGCTTCCAGATCCAGACCTTCAATTCCGGCGACGTTATTTTCAAACAGGGCGACACGTCCAAAGGCGTCATCTACATCGTGCTCGCCGGCACCTGCAACGTGATCGTTCACGACGGGCGCAGTCTCGCCGAAAAGGCGCGTAAAGAAGCCGGCGATTTTGTCGGCGAAATGGCGGTGCTGGACGTAAACAAGGTGCGCTCGGCGTCTATCGTCGCAGAAACGCCGGTCGCGCTGTGCGCCATCGACGAAAAGCTGTTTTACGAATTCCTCGTTGCGGAAAACCGAGTGGAGGAAATGCGGCATCTCTGGAAAGTCCGTTCCGAAATCGAACGTTTCTGGCCTTTTGCGGACTTTGCCGACAACGTGAACGATCGCATCGCGCGCAATTGCGTGCGTCTGCGCGTTGTGGAAGGCGAAACGCTCGTGGAACAGGGCAACAAAGACGCCGACTTCTACATCATCCTCTCGGGCGAGTTCAGCGTCACCCGCAACGGCATCGAAGTGAACGTCTTGCGCGGCGGCGACATGTTCGGCGAGTACGGTTCGCTCGCGGATACGGTGCGCAATGCAAGCGTGCGGGCGCTTTCGGACAGCGTGGTGATTCGCATCGGTCGCGGCGAAATCCGTAAGATTGTGGAATCAGCGCCGATCTTTCACTTCAGCATGCGCGAAATCATGATCCGGCGCGCCCGCGAACTGCGCAGCCTGGATCAGGCCGGCGCGGCGCCGCCGACGGCGTCGCCCGCGACGGTAACGGACTGAGACGCTCCTGAATCATCCCCGGGGGTAACTCTCCCGTCGCGCATCCTTCCAACCCATTTTCCGCGCTTGACGCGCGCCGGACGGCGATCAGTAATTCGCGTGCCCGATGATTTCTCCGGGCAAATCTGAACCGGACCCCGCCGCCATGCGTCTAAACCCCGTGATACTCCGCTATTCTGCGCCTTTATTGCTCTTACTCTACGCTGTGTCTTCCGCCGCCAACGCGGACGCGATAGATGCGCCCGCCGACTTTGCTCCGCCGATTCGCGCTGTGCAGCTCTACGCCGCCGAAGCGCTGATCGCGCGTGAGGGCGCCGTGCCGCTCAAACCCGGCGTCAATCGGGTGCGACTTGCGGATCTGCCCGCCGGCCTCAATGAAGCGACCCTGCGCGCCAGTCTCGCCGCCGAGGGCGCCCGCATCGAAGAGATCCGCTTTCGCACGAAACACAAGCCGGCGTACGCCTCGGAAGCCGCCCGCAACGCGGAAAACGCCCTGCGCGACGCGGAAAGCAAGCTCCGGCGCCTGACGGACCGCTACAGCGCGCTCAAACGCGAGTCGGCGAATCTGGCGCAACTGCCGGCGGGCCAGATTCCGCCCGGCGATCCGGCGCCAACCCTGCGCATCGAACCGCAACGCTGGTCGGAAACCCTGAACTTCATCCAGAGTCAGCTCGCCAAAAACGACGTCGCCCTCGCCGAGCTTTTGCCGGCGATTGACGCCGCCCGCGAAGAGTTGCTGGTAGCCATCGCCGTCGCGGACCGCTACCGCAGCGCAGCCGCGCGCAGCGTAAAAGAAGCGGTGATTACGTTTAACTACGATCCCCCCGCCGGGGCGCGCGTTGAGACAGCGCCGCTGCGCTTTGAGTATCGCATTGGCGGCGCGGCGTGGTTTCCCTCGTATCGCGCCCAGGTGCGCACCGACGGCGCCGCTTCTACGGTGCGGCTGGCTTCGTACGCCCTGGTGCGCAATCAAACCGGCGAAGACTGGCGCAATGCGCGACTCAGCTTTTCCGCCGCTGATCCGGAAGAATCCGGCGATCTGGGTCGTCTGGCCGAGTGGCGCATCCGGGCGCGCATCGTCGCCGCCGACGTGGCTTCGGCCGATGACAATCGCAGCGGCGGTCCGGGCGGCGCCGGCCGCGCGACGATGAGCGAAAGCCGACGGGCTTCCAACGCGCCGTCCCCGCAACCGAGCGCCGGCGCGCCGGCCGAGTTCGCCGCCGACGAGGAGCAGAGCCTATCACCGATGGCCGAGTCCGCCGGGGAGAGCGATCGACGCGACGAAGGCGGCGTTTCGGGGCGATTCCAGGATCGCCTCGAAGTCCAGCGCGCCCGTTCCTTTAACTATTACAACGAAAACGCGCGCCAGGTTCAGGAAGCTCAGGCCAATCAGCGCAACATGATCGCAAATACGGCGCTGCGCACCCTGGAGCAAAGCGTGCGTGCGCGCGATGCCGCCCTGGGTCGCAGCGATTTTGCCGGCGCGGTGCAGCAAAGCGACGCCGTCATCGAAAGCGTTCAGCGCCTGGATCCGCGTTTTCAGGAACGTTTTGCCGAAGAAATCCAGTCCTCGCGGCGCGTGCGGCAGCAAGCTCTGAATATGCTGGAATATCAGCGCATACTCGGCATGCTCGCGGCGCCGTCCCAATCCAGTCGCGGCTTTGATTATCGATTTGTAGCGCCGACGCCGGAGTCGATCCCCTCCGAGCCCGGCTTTACCCAGGTTTTTCTTTCGGAACGCGAGCTGCCCCTGCAACTCAGCTACGAAGTGAACCCGTCCGCTCAGCCCTGGGCCTACCTGACCGGGCGTAGCAAACACTCCGAAGCGCAGCCCCTGCTCTCCGGACCGGTCTTTATCTATCACAATCGCGATTACGTGGGCGAGGCCCTGCTCGCGACTGTCGCCGCCGGTCAGAACTTCGCGCTGAATCTGGGCGCCAGCGACGACATCAAGGTCGTGCGCCGCGAAGATGAAAAACGCGATACCAGCGGTTTGTTTACAAACGTCTATCGCGCCAAACGCGAAACCCTGGTGACAATCACCAACCGCAAACGCCTGGCGATCACCCTGGACGTTTTTGAACGCACGCCGGTGTCCGGCGATGAGCGCGTCAAGATCGAAAACGTGAGTTTCAGTGAAACGCCGGCCGAATCGCGCGCTGAATACGGCCTGCATCGGTTTCGCATGGAACTGGCCGCCGGCGCGCAGCGCACGCTGACGATTCGCTACGATATCTCGCACCCGGAAACGGTGCTGCCGCAATTTTTGGAAAACTCTTCTCCCGAGTGGTAACAGGCGAATATTATGAATTTCTTCATCCATAAGACTCTCAGCGCCGCAATGCTGGCGGGCCTCATTTGCGCGGGCGCGCTTGCCATCGCGTCCGAGGCCGACGCGGAACTTGATTCCATTGCGCGCGCCAATTTCCAACCCGTGATTCGCGAGGCGCTGGTGTATCCGGATCGCGCCGTCATCACGCGCGCCGGCGACGCCGAAGTGCGTCCGGGCCGGCAACTGTTGGTCTGGAGCGGCGCGCCGGCGGAGCTGGATCCGGAAAGCCTGCGCGCTTTTTCGGACGATGCGTCGGTTTCCATTTCCGGCGTGCGCAGCCGCCTGGAACGCCGCACGGACTTTGACAATCCGGAGGTGCGTCGGCTTAACGAACGCGTCCGCGATCTGGAACGGCGCCGCGATGCGGAACGCGATCGCGGGGCCCGCGCGAAAATCGAGGTCGCGAATCTCGATCGCTACGCCCTGTATCTCAATCAGGCGATCGCCCGTCAGTCCGGCGGTCCCGCGGAAGACAGCCAGCGCTGGACCAGCGCGCTCGCGCTTCTGACTGAACGCCGCGTCAAAGCGGCGACCGAATTGCAATCCGCCGACGAAGCGGCGGCCCGCCTGGAAGAAGAACTCGAAACCGCGCGCAAGGCGCTGGCCGAACTCGCCTCTGCGGGCCGGAAGAACTATCGCGTTGTGGAAGTCGCCCTGCAGGCGAGCAGCGCCAAAAAAGTCGCGCTCACGCTCAGTTATCTGATCAAGGGCGCGGCCTGGCGCGTATCCTACAATATGCATCTGCAGGATGACGGCGCGCTACTCGTGGAATATTTTGGCGACGTCACCCAGCAAACCGGCGAAGACTGGATTAATGCGGAATTGAGCCTGAGCACGGCGCAGCCGGCGCGCGGCGCGCGCCGCAGTCCGATTCGCCCCGTCTATGTAAACGCGCGCGAAACTCAGACAACCCGCGAATTCGAGCAGGTGCAACGCGAAGCGACCGAGCAAAACATCGATACCCCGACCGAGGCGACGCCTGAAAGCAACACCGGCGGCTTTGCGGAACTGGAAAGCTCAGGCGAGTCCTTGATTTTTCGCATCCCGCGCCGCGCGACGATTCCTTCAAGCGGCGAAAGCCGGCGCGTGGCGATTGCGCGTTTTGTGGAGCGTCCGGAAGAAACTTTTTTTCATGCCGCTCCGGCCGTGCAGCGGACGCCGCAGCTCGCCCTGCGCGTGAAAAATACTCGGAGTTTCCCGCTGCTCGCCGGTCCGGTGAACGCCTTTCGTGGTTCGGGCTTTGTGGGCCGCAGTTCCGTGCGTTATACGCCGCCCGGCGCAAGTTTTGAAGTCGGCCTGGGTGCAGAACGTTCGGTTTCCTTGCTGCGCGCCGTGCGCAATGCGCGCGAATCAGCGGGGGCGCTTTCTTCGGATAATTTCTTTTACACGCGCATTGATGTGGATCTGGAAAACCAGAGCGACGTGCGGCGCACTGTCGCGCTCTACGAACGCACGCCCGTATCCGATGTGGCCGACGTGAAAATCGAACTTTTGCCGGAAACCACGGCCGGCTATGTCGAAAAGCCCGCTAACTCGGGCGTGTATCTGTGGCGCATTGAGCTGGGGCCGCGCGAAAAACGGCGCGTGCAACTGCACTTTCGCGTGCGCGCTCCGGCGAATTATCCGGGCGAGATTTACGGACGCTGAGTCGGGCGGCGTTTCATATACGCGCGCCAGCCGCCGAGGGCCGTAATGTCCACGGCGTCCGCCGCGCGCGCCGCATAGGCTTCGCACACAAAGCCTTTAATCACGCGGCCGTCTTCCAGTTCCACCCCGCCGATCGCCAGCGGCGCGGGAATTTCGTTCACAAACTCGCCCCACGCCCGGGCGGGCAGACTCCACAATTCAGCGGCGATGTTTTCGCCGCCCGTTTCCACGCGCACAAGGCCCGGTCGCTGTACCGCGCCGCCGGCCAGGGCGTAGAGCCGATACGCCGGCGCCGTGCGCGTCGGCCCGAGAAAAACCGCACCGCGATCCGTTAACAGACGATTGAGCGGCATGCCGCGCATATGCGCCCCGCACACCACAATCTCGAAACGCCCCGCCGCGCGCGGCGAAAGCTCCGCAGCCGCAGCCGTGCCGCTCTCAAAACGCGCAGCAAGCTCGAGCAAAAAATCGTCCGCGCCGGCCGGCGCAGACAACGTCGCGCCCCAGGGCAGCCCGCGCGCGTTAAAGCCCGCCGGAACGGCGATGGCGGCCAGATCGAGCAGATTCATAAAATTCGCATAGTATCCGAGCTCGCTGTTTAAGCGCAGCGGATCGCGCTCGACGGCCTCGATCGTAAAATGCGCGGGCGCGGTCGGCGTGAGCAGGACATCCGCGGCGGCGAAGGTTTCCGCGACGCGGCGCTGGAGTTCCGCAAGTTTGTAGCGCGCCTGAAAGGCGTCGACGGCGCGCGACCGTGCGCCCTGCAAAATGATTTCGCGCGTCACCGGTAACACCGCCTTCGGGCGCCCTTCGATAAACGCGCCGACCGCCGCATACCGCTCCGCGACATACGGCCCTTCATACAAGAGCCGCGCCGCTTCATTAAAAGGGGAAAAGTCGATCGCAACCGGCCGCCCGCCGCAGGCCTCAAGGCGCGCTACGGCGCGTTTCCAGAGCCGGCGCGACTCCGCATCCGCCAGGCGCAATTGGCCCGGACGCGGCGTGGCGAAACTGAACGCCGCGCCGGCGCCGGGTCGCACAAAGGCGGGCGCGGGCCGCGCAAAGGCATCGGCCGGATCAAAGCGACGCATGCTGCGAAAGATCAGCGCGGCGTCGGAAACATTTTTGGTAAACAGGCTCACGCAGTCCAGACTGCGACAGGCCGGAACCACGCCGCGCGCACTGACCACGCCGCGCGTCGGCTTGAGTCCGATCAGATTGTTAAACGCCGCGGGAATGCGTCCGGAGCCGGCGGTGTCCGTGCCGAGCGCAAAGCCGACCTGATCCAGCGCCAGCGCCACGGCCGAGCCGGAACTGGAGCCGCCGGAGATATAACGCGCGTCGTAGGCGTTCGGACAGGCGCCGTAGGGCGAGCGCACGCCGACGAGTCCGGTGGCAAACTGGTCCAGGTTCGTTTTGCCGATGGGTATCGCGCCGGCCTCAATCAGCGCGGCGACGACCGGCGCGTGGGTTTTGGGTCGGTACGAAAATTCCGGACAGCCGGCGGTGGTAGGAACGCCCGCGAGATCAATATTGTCTTTGATGGCAAAGGGGACGCCGTACAGCGGCAGCGTCTGCGCGCCTTTCCGGGCGAGCGCGCGCAGGTACGGACGCAGTTCGCGTTCGCTGAGCGCATGAATCCAGACGCCGGCCGGACCGCTGGCAATGCGCTGCAAAACATCGCCGACGACCGTTTGCACGGAGACGCGCCCGCTGGCGTACGCGCTCTGCAAGGCGCCCGGCGTCAGCTCCCGCATCACGGCCGCGCATCCAGGATCATGAGGTGTTGTCCCGGCGAAACCGCCGCGCCTTCCGCGCGCAGGATATCCGTCACACGACCGCGCACCGGCGCCTGCACGCGCACTTCCATCTTCATGGCTTCGAGAATCAGTATATCCTCGCCCTCCTCCACCTGCTGACCGACTTCCACCAGCAGCTTCCACACGCTGCCATGCATGGGACTGGTGACCGCTTCGACATGTTCGGCCAGCCCCGGCGCGCCAGCGACGCGTTCATGCTGCGCCGGGTCGCTCTCCTCGATTTGCGGGGGCTTTATGGATTTCCAGCGTTCGCGCTCCGCTTCAAAGGCCGTCTGTTGCCGACTCTTAAATTCGCCGATCGACTCCGCATTTTCGCGCAAAAAGCGACGATAGTCGGCCAGCCGGAAAACGGTCGGTTCGATTTTTAAGCCCGCGCGGCCCGCCGGAAAATCGCGGCGAAACTGTTCGAGTTCCTCTGCGCTGACCGGATAAAAACGCAGCTGGTCGAAAAAACGCAAGAGGTGCGGCGCGCCGGCTTCAAACTCGCGCGTCGTGCGATAAGAATTCCACACCTGACAGGTGCGGCCCACGAACTGATAACCGCCGGGACCTTCCATGCCGTAAATGCACAGATAGGCGCCGCCAATGCCGACGGCATTTTCCGGCGTCCAGGTGCGCGCCGGGTTGTATTTGGTCGTTACCAGACGATGACGCGGATCAACGGGCGTGGCCACCGGAGCGCCCAGGTAGACGTCGCCGAGACCCAGCACCATATAACTGGCGTCAAAGACGATGCGGCGCACCGCATCGATCGACTCCAGGCCGTTAATGCGGCGAATAAACTCAAGGTTGCTGGGACACCAGGGCGCCTCGGCCCACACGGACTGCATGTACTTCGCGGTGGCAAGCTGCGTCGAGGGATCGTCCCAGGAAAGCGGCAGATGCACGATGCGCGCAGGGACTTCGATTTCGTCGAGGGCCGGCGCTTCGCGCTGCGCCTGGCGCAGGGCGGATAACAGGGTTTCGCGCGGCAATTTTTGCGGATCGTAGTGGATCTGCAGGGAACGTATGCCCGGCGTCAGATCAATCACGCCGACCAGGGGGTGGAGTTTGAGCCACTCCATGAGGCCGTGCACGCGAAAGCGCAATTCCAGATCGAGGACGTTTTCACCGAACTCGACCAGGAGATTGGCATCGCCGGACTGGCGGTAGACGACGCGCTCGGCGGGCGACGCGGCGACAGGCGACGCCTGCCCGGCGAACTCCAGCGCCGCATCCGCGGCCAGCGCGCTGAAACTTTGCGCCGCGAGCCCGCGCGGCGCGTCCGCTGCGCGCAGACTCTGGATTTGCTCCGACTGCTCGCGCAACAACTGCAACGCGTCCGCATGGCTGATGCGCACGAAACGCACGGTATCGCCAGGCGCCAGCTGACCGATCTTCCATAACTCCGCAGTCGCGATCGTCGCGGGACACACAAAGCCGCCGAGACTCGGACCGTCCGGGCCCAGGATAATCGGCATATCGCCGGTGAAGTCCACCGCGCCAATTGCGTACGCGTTGTCGTGAATGTTGGAAGGATGCAGGCCCGCCTCGCCGCCGTCTGCGCGCGCCCACTGTGGACGCGGGCCGATCAGTCGCACGCCCGTGCGCGCGCTGTTGTAGTGCACCTGCCAATCGCTGGCAAAAAACGTTTCAATATCCTGCTCGGTAAAAAAATCCGGGGCGCCGTGCGGTCCGTAAAGCGCGCCAATCGTCCACTGCCGCGTAATCGACGGAATGAGACGCGCCTCCGGCGCCGGAGCGGCCGCCGCAGAATCCGCAGGCGCCGGCTGCGCTGCCGGAGCCGCTAACTTTAACACATCGCCGGCTACGAGCGCACGACCGCCGTGTCCGCCGAATTTTCCCAGCGCGAATGTCGCCGCGCTGCCCAGAAACGACGCCACATCCAGACCGCCCGCCACGCAAAGATACGCACGTGCGCCCGCGCCCTGTAATACCCCGAGTTTTAACGTCGCTCCGAGGCGCGCCAGAATGGGCCGCCAGTAGTCCACCGGCGCGCCGTCGAGCGTCGCCGGTATCTGCGCCCCGCCGAGGCAGAAGCGGACAGGCGCATTAAAGCGCAGCGTCGGCCCGGCGAGCGTGATTTCCAGGCCGGGCGCGCCGGGGGCATTCCCGAGCAGCCGATTCGCCAGTTGAAACGAAAGCGCATCCATGGGTCCGCCCGGCGGCACGCCGACATCCCAGTAGCCCAGGCGCCCCGGATAATCCTGCACGGTAGTCAGCATGCCCGGGGCGAGCACGTCCATCGTGCGCGGCGCATACTCGAGACCGTCGAGCAGGCGCGTGTAAACGCGACCGGCTTGAAATTCAGGATTCGCCAGGATCGCCAGCAAATAGTCCCGATTGGTTTCGATGCCGTACAGGCGCGTGGCTTTCAGCGCCGCTTCCAGCTTTGCCGCCGCCTCCGCACGATTCACGCCGGTCGTCATGACCTTCGCAAGCAGCGGATCGTAATACGGGCTGACCTCGGTTCCGCTTTCCACCCACGCGTCGACGCGCGCATCTTCGGGAAACGCGACCGCGGTGAGCAAACCCGCCGAAGGCTGAAACTGTTTCGCCGGATTTTCCGCATACAGGCGCGCCTGGATGGAGGCGCCCTGCGGCTTGAGCGAAACATTCAAAAACTCCGTTTCGCCGGCCGCCAGGCGCAGCATCCACTCGACCAGGTCCACGCCGTAGACATTTTCCGTGACGCCGTGTTCGACCTGGAGACGCGTGTTAACTTCCAGGAAATAGAAACTCTGACGCTCCGCGTCATAGACAAACTCCACTGTGCCGGCCGAACGATACTCGACCGCGCGCGCGAGGGAAATCGCCGCGTCGGCCAGTTTTGCACGCACCGCGTCCGGCAAATCCGGCGCTGGCGTTTCTTCGATCACTTTCTGATTGCGCCGCTGCACCGAACAATCGCGCTCGCCAAGGGCCAGCACCCGTCCGGCCCCATCGCCGAAAATTTGCACTTCCACATGCCGCGCGCGCGCCACGTAGCGTTCCAGAAACAATCCGTCGTTTTTGAAGTTGTTCGCCGCCAGGGCGCGTACGCTTTCAAACTCGCGCTCCAGTTCGACCTCGTCCCGACACAGCCGCATCCCGATGCCGCCGCCGCCGGCCGTACTTTTCAGCATCACCGGATAGCCAATGCGCTCCGCCGCGTCGCGCGCCGCGCTCGTGTCCGCCAAAAGTCCGCTGCCCGGCAAAAGCGGAATCTGCCGTTCGAGGGCGATTTCGCGGGCCGCGTGTTTGAGCCCAAAGCGGCGCATTTGTTCCGGCGTCGGACCGATAAAAGCCACGCTCGCCGCTTCGCAGGCCGCCGCAAAGTCGGCGTTTTCGCTCAAAAATCCGTAGCCCGGATGTATCGCATCAACCTGATTCTCGCGCGCAATTTTCAGGATCAACGCCGCATTCAGGTAAGTTTCGGCGGCCGTGCGACCGGGAAGCGCGATAGCGCGGTCCGCCAGCCGGACATGTTGGGCGTCCAGATCAGGCTCTGAATAAACGGCGCAGGAGGCGACGCCCAGTTTTTTCAGCGTGCGAAGTATGCGGACGGCGATTTCGCCCCGATTCGCAATCAGTACGCGCGAAAACATCGCCTTTAATCCCAGATGAGCACTTCAATCGGCGTAGGATTGTAAGCATTGCAGGGATTGTTCAATTGCGGACAATTGGAGATCACCAGCAACACGTCCATTTCCGCGCGCAGCTCAACATATTTGCCGGCTTCCGAAATACCGTCCTCAAAGGTAAGCCGGCCTTCCGGCGTAACGGGCACATTCATAAAGAAGTTTATATTGCTGGTAAGATCGCGTTTATCCATGGGCAGATTGGCGCGGGAGAGCGCCAGCAGGAAGCTGTCGCGGCAGTTATGCATGTGCTTTTTGTCGAGCGCGTAACGCACCGTGTTGCTCTCCGCCGCGCAGGCGCCGCCGAGAGTGTCGTGGCGGCCGCAGGTGTCCGCGACGATCGTCAATAACACGCGGCCTTCATTGGAATACAGTCGCGTTCCGGTTGTGAGATAAATATTGCCCTGGCGGCGAATGGTGTCAGTCGCCGAATATCGCTCGGCCGGATCGTGCGCGTTGTAAAACAGGGTGTCCGCCGCCTGATTGCCTTCGAGATCCAGAATGCGCACAGTTTGCCCGCGCCGGATTTCCCGCAAGAACCCGACGCCCGCCTTCACCACCTCGCGAAACTGCGCCTGGGCCGGATCGAGAGCGCTCGTAACTATTCCCGCAGATGCCATGCTGGGCCTCGCCTACTCCGCACTGCGTCCCGCAAACCACGCGAGGGTATTGCGATAGCCGCGCTCGTTTTCGGGACGAAAATTGCGACACGGATCTTCGGGTCCTCCGCCAGGTCCGGACTTCCAGACCGTGAGACGCACCGGCTTGATCGGATACACGGGCGCCGGATCCAGCGGATGAGGACACGAGTTTAAAATGACCAACGCGTGCATTTCAGCGCGCAGATCCACAGCGGCGCCGGGCCGGGAATGATTCGCGGCGAACTGGAGAGCGCCGCTCGCGTCCACGACGACCTTGCTGAAAAAATTTACATTGGGGACGATGTCGCGTTTGGTCAGCCCCCAACGACCCAATTGAACTACAAAACTGTCGTAACCGTTGCGATTATAGTCGTTGCGAAACTCCTGGTAGTCGTGCGGGCCGTACTTCTCGCGGACCAACGCCGCGTCGCTTACCCCGCCGATCGGATCGTGCCAACCGCAGTCGTCGTACGGTATCGAAACCAGAATGCGACCCATATCCGAATACAACGCGGCGCCGGTTGTCAGATGCGCGATGTGCTGGGCCTTTAAAGTATCAGCCATGTTGTAGCGTTCGGATTTTTCTTCCTGGTTGTAAAAGAGCGCGCTGAC
>JAVHPJ010000220.1:0-27211 GCA_036170535.1 Leptospirales bacterium
CTTTTATCCCGGGCCCGCCGAACGCGAGCGCATCCTTTCCGCCGAATGCGCACGGCTGGGACTCGCGCTCGCACCCCGCGTCCTCGAACGCGTGACGCGCCGGATTGACCGCGATATGCGCCGGCTTAAATCCGCTGCGCGCCGTCTGGAACGCGCCGGCAGCCCCGGCGCCGGACTCTGCGACCTGGGGATGGGGGAACTCGATGCGCTGCTGGGCGACCTCTATACGCCGCGCCCGGATGTGCAGCCCGGCGATATAGTCGCGGCCGTGGCGGCCGCGTTTCGGATAGATCCGGCCGCCCTCACCGGCCCCGCGCGCGATCAGAAATTCGCCCTGCCGCGCCATCTCGCCGCGTGGCTGTGCGTGGAACGCCTGGGGATGAATCTGAAAGAAACCGCGGCGGTCATTGGCCGAAAAGACCACGCCAGCGTCATTCACGCGCGCCGCAAGATCAGCGAATTGTTGGGGCGCGACCTGTTTTTCCAAAGCCAGGTGCGCGACATTTCCGATCGGCTTTTCCGCGCGCGCGGCTAGATTTTTCGTCCAAAAACGTTTACTCCCGGGCCCGTTTCGCCGTCATTTAGTAGGAAGATCAGGGAGGATCTTTGCATGCCCCGTTTGAGCCGCCCCTATTTGCCCCTAATATTCCTGGCCCTGTCCTTTGCGCCCGCCGCCTGGGCCGCCGAGCCCGCCCGCCCCGGCGCCGTGGACGGCGCCGCACGGTTCCAGGAAGCCTCCCGGGTCTGGATTCTTGAGACGGGCGGCCGCCAGGTCGTCTGGTACGAGTCGGGCGTGAAAAAGGCCGAGGGCGGCTTCACGGCCCGGCAACGCGAGGGCCAGTGGACCTTCTACTATCCGAATGGAGCGAAAAAGGGCGAAGGCGTCTTTCGCGCGAATCTGCGCGAAGGACCCTGGAAACTATACGCCAGCGCGGGCTATCTGCAGGCGGAAGGCGCCTACAAGGCCGATCGGCGGGAAGGCCTCTGGAAGACCTACTACGCCTCCGGCCGCGTCGCCTCCCAGGGACCCTACCTGGCCGGCAAAAAACACGGCGAGTGGGTAAACTACTACGAAAACGGCCAGGTCTTTTACCGGGGCGCCTATCAGACCGACGCTGCGCACGGCCCGTGGGTCTATTTCTTTGCCAACGGCCAACCCTTTCAGCAGGGACATTTTCAGAACGATGTACGCACCGGCGCCTGGCGGATTTGCATTCAACCGGGCGGTCCCTGCGGCGATGAAACCTATAACGCGCCGGCGGTCCCCCGTCGCACCGGACTGACGACGTCCGACCTGTTTCCGCGCGCCCCGGCCAATGCGAGCGACCCGGGCGCAGTGCTCGACTCCCTGGATAACGGCGGCGTACCCGACGCAACCCCGCGCATCCTCGGCGAAGGCTGGGACTGATCAGCGGTTTGCAGAAAAATCGACCGGCGCCGTCGCGCGGCCGGACGCGGCGACGACGCGTTTATTGCAGATACGGCCGCGCGTACGCGCGGCATTCGTAGCGGCGCAGAGGACGACCGTCGCGCGAATCAAAGCTCAGGATCTGCACGAACTGCTGTCCGGCGTTCAGACACTTCTGGCAGATAAAAGGCTCGGGCGTCATCCAGCAAAAACGCGGATCATCAAGATCGTAGGGACGCGCCAGCGGAGCGTTATTGGCTTCGGACTCCGTCGCCGACAGCGCGATATTCGCGCCGACTGCCGCCGCCGCCATCGACAGCCGGATGCAAACGAGGATAATTTGTTTGCCACCGGACCGCCGGAAGCAACTGAATCTATTTCGATGGCCCTGCCCGACTTTCTCCATACTAACATTCTCGACGCAGATCAGTTTTCCCGAAAGGATCTTGAAACTATTCTCAACGTTACGCGCACGGTCAGTCGCCTCGAAGCCGAAAAACGTCTATTCGGTTTGCTGGAAGGGCGGATCCTGGCATCGCTATTCTTCGAATCTTCGACGCGCACGCGCCTGAGTTTCGAAACGGCCATGCAGCGCCTGGGCGGCCGGGTGATCAGCACGGTCGGTTTTCAGTTCAGCTCGATCAGCAAGGGCGAGACGCTGTACGACACAATGAAAATGATCGAAGCTTACGCCGATATCGCCGTTGTGCGCCATCCCATTGAAGGTTCCAGTCGCGTCGCTTCCGCTGCAGTGACCATCCCCGTGATTAACGCCGGCGACGGCGCCGGCCAGCACCCGACGCAGGCATTGCTCGATCTCTACACGATTCTCACGGAAAACGGGAAGATCGACGGGCAGCGCATCGCATTTATTGGCGATCTGAAGTTCGGCCGCACTATTCACAGCCTTATAAAACTCCTCTATCATTACGACGTGGAGTTGGTCCTCATCTCGCCCGTCGACCTGGCGATCCCGGAATCCTATCGCAAGGAAATGCGCAAGCAGGGCGTCCAGTTTGAAGAGACGGAAGATGCGCGCGCACTCTGGGATTGCGACGCAGCCTACATCACGCGTATTCAGGAAGAGCGCTTTGTGGACAAGGCGGAATACGAAAAATTGAAGAATGTCTATAGCGTGAATCGCGAACTCGTCATCGCATCCAGGAAAAAAACGCTGATTATGCACCCGCTGCCGCGCGTAAACGAACTGTCCACGGACGTCGACGATCTGCCAAACGCGGCTTATTTTCGCATGGCGCGCTACGGCGTGCTGGTGCGCATGGCGCTACTGCTCTTGTGCCTGCGCCGCGAGTTGCCCGAACTGGATCGCTGACTCCGCAAGCTGTCGCAGCCGTCGCAGCCGTCGCAGCCGTCGCACGAGCCCGTCAGGGCGCCTGAGGGCCGCCGGCTCTGCGCCCGGCATCGTCGCCAAGCACGCGAATCAGATCTTCGCGCGGCACCGGTTCGCCGCGCTGCAGACGCCGCAGCACCTCGGCGCGCGTAAGCCGCACGCTGCCGCCGGTCGGTTTCCAGTCGGCGGGCACAATCGCGTCGCCAGGGCGCAGTTCGCCTTCCAGCAACGTCGCCTCCGCAACAGGAGCCGCCAGGGAAACGATTCGAATTCGGCCGGCGCGCTGGCCGGCGCGCCAGACGTCGCGCACGGAACCTTGAACCAGAAGGGCGGGAGAAAAACTTAACAAAGCCGCGCGACGCTCGCTCGTGTCGCTTTGAAATACAAGGCCGGCCTCAAGGGGCGCAAGATGCAAGCGGGGACGATCGGACGCCGGCGGCTGCAGAGCGCGTTCAAATTCGCCCTCAGCGCCCAACAATTCCTGACCGTCCGCAGCAAAGCGTAACACATCCGCCGGATACGACTTTTCAAAAGCGCGTTCGACTACCGGCGGTTGATAGCTCGTAGCCGGCCAGACTGCGGCATCGCCAGTTTCCGCGTTTGGAAGCCGGCCGGAACTGAACTTCTGTTGCAGAAGCAAGACCTCTGCGCCGCTGCTGTGCACCACCCCGTCGCGGCGGATAAACAACAGTTGTTTGCCGCTTACCGCGAACTCGCGCGTACGAAACGAATACCAGATGAACTGATACGGGTACTCGGCGTCGTCAGTCGCCGTAATATAGAGCAGCTGCCCCGAGCCCGGATCTTCCGGGTCCGTGTGCAGGGCGCGCCAGAGTCCTTCGAGCGGATAGGCGGGCAAAGCGATTGGACCGCTGAGCGCTGGCGCGCAGGCCCCCAGGCTCGCGGCCAGACCGATGAGGGCCAACGCGGTTATACGATGAAGCCAGGTTGCGACGCTCAGCATGGTTCGAGGGAACGGGTCCCGCCCGGGCTGACCACAAATTTTCTTGACCGCGCACAGAACACCTAAACAAATATTTACATGCTCCGTCCTACCAGAAGTCGCCAGGACGCCCGCCATCGCGTCCTGTACCGCACTGCGGAAGCCAGCTTCGAAGACCTGCTGGCCGTAATCCTCTCCTCGGGCCAGCGCGGCCGCGACGTCTTCCAGTTAAGTCGCGAGATTGCGCGGCGCAGCGGAGACCCCGGCGGGCTGGGCGAATTGGATCCGGCGGCGCTCATCCAGGTGCGCGGCATTGGTCCGGCGCGCGCGGCGGCGCTGGTGGCGGCTGTCGAGCTGGGCCGCCGCATACGGGCGGGCTCCCTGGACGCGCCCGGTCCCCTCTTTGCGCAGGACATCGCCGCCTGGTTGGACGCCCGCTTGAAAGACGATGAAGCTGAGCGTTTTTATCTGTTCAGCCTGAATCGCCGGCGAGCGCTGATTCAATACCATTTGCTGGCGGCCGGCGGCGCAAACTCCGTCCAGGTGTACTTGCGCGACCTGGTCAAAATCCTCTTAAACGACCGCGCCACCTACGCCCTCATCGCCCACAACCATCCGGAGGGCCGCGCCGCACCCACGCCGGAAGACCTCGCCAGTATGGCGCGACTGCAGGGCCTGCTCCGGGATCTGGGCATTGGACTGCTGGATCAGTTTATCGTCGGTCGCGAAGGCGTCTACAGCTGCGAGCAGCGGCGCCTCCTGATCTCGCGGGATAGCGTGAAAAACTCCTTCCCGTCGCAAGCCGCCCGGCCCCGACTGTCGCAGCAAGCTCTGGAGTAAGGTGTTGTCGTACCGCCGCAGCAGCGGCCGCTTTCGCGGCCACGATGGTCTTGAGTTATTCTGCCAGTTCTGGCTGGCGCCGGACCCCGCGCCGGAACGTTCTCTGGTCATCCACCATGGCTTTGGCGAGCATTCCGGGCGCTATGAGAACGTCCTCGAAGCGCTGGCCGGCGAAGGCGTAAGCGTCTACAGCTACGACGCGCGCGGCCACGGGCGCAGCCGCGGGGCGCGCGGCGACGCCGATGGCGTGCTTGACTACGTCCGCGATCTGGAAGTCTTCTTGAATCTTCTGGAGACAGAGCGGCAGGTTCAAAAGCCGATCCTTCTGGGCCACTCTATGGGCGGCCTGACCGCCCTTGCCTTTGCCGTAACGCACTCCAATCAATGGCACCTGCGCGCGCTGGCTCTCAGCGCGCCGGCCCTCCGACCGCGCCTCGACTTTGCCCAACGCCTCAAAACATCCGTCGGTCGCGCCCTGTATCCCTTTGCACCCCGGCTGACCCTCGACAGCGGCCTGCCCCCGGAATGGATCAGCCGCGATCCGCGCGCGGTGGCGGCGTACAAGAACGATCCTCTGGTGCATGGCAAGATCAGCGTGCGCATGGGGCTCGGGCTTATCGAAGCGGGGGCGCGGTGTTCAGAACTGGCCAACCGCCTGCGCCTGCCCATCCTGATTCAACATGGGTCCGAGGATCGGCTGGCGGACATGAATGCGTCCGTCGAACTCTACCAGCGCATCGCATCCGCCGATCGCGAGTTGGAAATTTATCCGGGGTGTTATCACGAAATCTTCAATGAGCTACCTGGCGACCGCGACCGCGTCCTGGCCGATCTGCGGCGCTGGCTGCTCAGCCATTGGTCCGATTCGGCTGCCCCTATCAAATCCGACACATCTGCATCAAAATTAGAACCGCCGACCGCGGCAGCTGGCCTCGCTCCGCTTTCCCCTTTTTCCCCGTCCGAGAGTGAAAACGATTGAAAAATCGGCACTTTTTCATGGGAATTTGCAAAACTTGTTTGACTATGTCGCGGCGCACAAGAAATTTAGTGCATCGCACCATTCCACAGGAAGGATAGGCCATGACAATTGACAAAGTACTCCACGATGTTCTGAATGCAGGCATCGCACTTTTTCGCGCAGGCGAAGACTCGGTTGCTAATGCAGCCCGGGAAGTTCAACGCACCTTTGACCAACTGAAAGACAAGGGCGCCGCGGACACGAGCGAAGGCGTTGTAAAACTGCGCAAAGCCCTGGACGACATCGTTCTGCAAACGAACGACCTCTCCAGCAAAGCCGGCGTAGCGTACACGGACGCCATTACCCAACTGGAAACGCTGTATGCGAAACTGGTTGAGCAGATCAAAACGGTGGTTCCGGAAGATCAGCTGAACCAACTCAAAGACAAAATTGACGAACTTCAGCGAGTCATTAAAGAAAAAACCGGACGTGGCGGCGCTACGGCCTGATTCCGGGCCCGTTTTTGCCGAGAAAACCCGGGCGACAAGCGCGCCCGGGTTTTTTTATTCAGTCAGCACAGGGACGCCGCGCCGCGTCTTGAGGAATCGCCATGCCAGGCACCAGTCTTGATCCCGCTATGAGTTACGAAGGCCGTCAGGAGCATATTCGCGAACTCAATCTTCCGGAAATTGAAACGTTCCGAAACATTTATGCAGACCGTGAATATCGCATTGACTTCGAAGTCCCTGAGTTCACCGCGATCTGCCCCAAAACCGGACTGCCCGATTTTGGCGTGATCTACATCTCGTACAAGCCGGCCGCGCTGTGCCTGGAACTCAAGAGCCTGAAGGAGTATTTCACCGCCTATCGCGACGTCGGCATATTTCACGAAAACGTCGTCAATCGCGCGCTGGAAGACCTCGTGCGCGCCTGCTCCCCGCGCTGGATGCGCTTGCACGCCGACTACAATGTCCGCGGCGGCATCAAAACGCGCGTAACTGCGACCTACCCCGCTTCGTCGCGCGCTTGAAGTAAAGCGCGAAAGCCTTCGCGATAGGTCGGATAAAGGTAGCGGCCCCCCAACAAGTCGGCGGCATAGCGACTGGTCACCCGGCGGCCGAAGGGTCGCGCGCCGCGCCAGGCGCCCGGAATCACAACGCCCAGCTGCTCTTCGAGAAACAGAAAGATCTCGGCGTTTGCAGTCGGCTGTTGGTCCACGCCATGCACGAGCCGCGGCCCCGCAGCGTCAGCGGCGGCGGACTGCAGCAGCGCGTTCGCCAGGCGCGCAAGATCGTCTGCATGTATGCGCGAAACTACGCTGTTGCCGGAATCGACGCGGCTGAAGTCGCCGCGCTGGAAGCGCTCGGGCACGGAGCGACCCGGTCCGTAAATGCCCGCGGAGCGCAAAATCCGCACATGCGGATACAGGGCGCGCATCCGTTCTTCGAGCGCCAGCCGCAACTCGCCGCGTCGCTCGGCTGGCGCCGGCGGGCAGCTTTCATCGTAGTCGGGCAGCTCTTCCACGCGTTCGCCGGATCGACCGGGCGGCAGCACCGAGGTCGAACTGATGTGCACAAAAGGCAGGGCGCCGGCGCGTCCGAAAAGTTCATCGAGCGCGGCGCGGTAGGGCGGCTCCGCCAGACCGCCGGCCGCTTCGATCGCCGGCACTGCATCCAGCACCAGGTCAATTTCTTCGCCGGGCGCATAGCTTTGAAAACCCGTCGCGACCAGCGCAGCGGGATTGCGCGAGAGGACGCGGAGTTCGACCTCCGGAAACAGCCGAGCATAGCGACGGGCGGTGTAGCTCAAACCAAGCGCAAGCAGACGCACTGGCCTATAAAACGGGAAATCGGGTTGAAAGGCAAGCGCAGCGCATTTTCTTCGAACGGATGACCGCGTTTCGAAGGGCGCTGGTTGGACTGGCGCTGCCGGCGCTTGCGCCAGCCGCAGTGGGATTCCTGTCGGCCTTTCAGGCCTGGGGCTACGCGCCGGAATTGCCCGCGCGCACTCTGGCGAGCGGTCGGATTATTCTTGCGCCCGGCGAGTTCTACCGCGCCGCCGATGATCCCCGACGCGATGGTCGCGCCGCCAACGCCGGCGACGGCGACCTGGAACGCGCAGCTCTCGTCCCCTTTCCTGCGGCGCATCCGGAAGGAACCTGGTGGTTAATTGATCTGGCGCTTTCGCACTGGCCGGCTCGGGCGCCCGGCGCCCCTCCGGAAATCCGCACGCCGCACGCGATTACGCTCTGGAACGGTCCCTGTACGCGCTGCCCGCGCGACGAGTTTCGCCGCTACGCTCGCATTAAACGCGCGCGTGCGGAGTTGCTTGTTCGACGCGCCAACAATGTCGACCAGGAGTACGTGATCCCCCAGGCTGTACCCATCTGGATCCGCGAAATTGTTCTTCTGGATCAACCCGGTCCGCAAACGATTCGGCTGGACGGCGTCCCGCCCGGCGCTCCATCATCCGGCTGGCCCGAGAACATGAACTATCTCATTCTGAAAATTACCGTCCTCGAAACGTATCCCGGCGCGGTTTTTTCCGATCGCGTCGCGTTGGCTGAGACCTTGTATGCGGATCGCGACCAGAGCGGCGCCGTCAAACCATGGCGCTGAGGTCGATGGCGGATCGCAAAAATTCATAATCACGACGCAGGAAAACATCGATGAACTCCGCTCTTAAACGCCTTCGCTATCCCGCCGACTGGATCCGCCGCAAGGCGGACGGCGGCCGCATATCCATGTTGACCTGTTATGACGCCGGCATGGCGAAGTTGCTCGCCCGAACTCCCGTCGATGCGCTGCTCATCGGCGACTCCCTGGCCATGACCGTTCAGGGACAATCGTCCACCCTGCCCGTGACGTTGGCGGAGATGATCTATCACTGCCGCATGGTGCGACGCGGCGCACCGGACGCATTCCTCGTCGGGGATTTGCCTTTCGCCAGCTACCAGGCCTCCGTCACGGACGGTCTGCACAGCGCGCTTGAAATGATGAAGACCGGCGGCGTAGATGCGGTCAAACTCGAAGGCGCGGCGCCGGACACGCTGGAAATTGTTCGCAGGCTGTGCCTGGCCGGCGTACCGGTCATGGGCCACGCCGGTCTTACGCCGCAGAGCTTTATGAACACGGGCGGATTTAAGGTCCAGGGTCGCACGGAAGCGGAGGCGGATCGCATTCTCGCCGAGGCGCGCGCACTCGAAGCCGCCGGTTGTTTTGCAATTATTCTGGAACTGACCGCCGCACCTTTGAGCCGGCGCATCACAGAAGAGTTACGAATTCCGACGATCGGCATTGGCGCCGGACCGGAAACGAATGGGCAGGTGCTGGTAATTCACGATTTATTGGGACTCGACCCTGAGTTTCATGCGCGCCATCACAAGCGCTACGCGGAACTCGGCCACGAGATTATTCGCAGTGCGGACGCGTACGCCCGGGAAGTGCAGGACCGAACGTTTCCCGGACCGGAAAATACGTTCTCCTGAAGCGCCCGACTACGGACGCCAGTCGGTCTCGTTAAACCGTTCGCCTGTGGAAATGCGATTGCTGTTCGTATCGTAGGACTGGCTTGCGCGGTTCGGATTTACCGGCCCCAGCGCCGGACTCATCTGGCGATAAATCTGATCAGCCAGATCAAAGCCGCTCGTTTTTGACATTGCTTTCGCATATTCGTCGTAGAGCATGTCTTCAAAAATCTGCTGCCGCATGCCGCCGTAGAGCGGATCAGACTCTTGATCCAGATTCTTGCGCATGGCGGAGAGCATCTGCTTTACAAACAGGCCCTGGAAATCCTGCGCCACGCGAAAGAGCCGCGCGCGTTCACTATCCTGAGCGACCTCGCGTTGTATGTCGGCGGAAGAAAGCGGTCCGCTGGCGAACGTCGGAGCGACTTCGCCCGCGGAAGGCGCGGCTGCCCCGCCGGGCGCGCCGGGCTGCTGCGAGCGAACGGCATCGGGACGCAGTCGCCCGGCCTCGTCCGTGAGGCCTGGAAAGTAGCGACGCATCTCGGGCGTCGCAAGGGGCGCGCGGGAACGCAACAATGCAGAATCGACAGAGTTCATACGTGCGGATCCATGCCGGCCGGGCCGGCGCTTTTCCAAAAGATCGGCCGGCGGCCGCAGAAGTTGAGCGAATTCGGCCGAACGCAGGCCGGGCGTGCGCCAGCGCACGACGGAGGCTCGTTGGCCGCCGGGAGCGTTCAGATGACCGTCAGTTCGGCATGCAGGGCGCCCGAATCCCGCAGAGCTTCCAGTATGGCGATTACATCGCGCACGTTGGCCCCCAGGGCGTTCAGCGCCTTGACAATTTCAGCGACGCTCGCGCCGGAAAACTCCTGAGTGACAGGTTTCTCTTCCGGCGCGCCCGGGCCGCCGGCGACATGTATGCCCATGCGCGCGTCCTGCGCCTTGCCGGTGAGAATCAGCTCCATGCCGCCGCGCGAAATGCTGACGGGATCAATGCGCACGTCGCCGCCCATGACAACCACGCCGGTGCGTTCATTGATGACCACGCGCGCACGATAGTCCGGCTGAATGCGGATCTGTTCCATCCGCGCAATGTAGGCGACCGGATCAACACCGTCCGGCAGAGTCACGACGACCGAGCCGCCGTCGACGCCGACCTGCGCGTCCGGCAGCTCCGCCCCTAACCGTTCCCGCACCTTATTCAGCGTTGTGAAGTCGAAGTTGTTCAACGAAACGCGAATGCGACGAACCGGCGGTTGTTGTTCGGCGCCCTGCTCCACGAGCCCCGCCGAAACCTCGCGTTCGATTACAGCGCCATTCAGCACCACGCCGACGGTTTCGTTTCGATTGCGCGCCTGGGCGCCATCTTCCATTCGACCGCCTGTGGTGATCACGCCCTGGGCGACGGCGTAAATAGTACGATTGCCCGCCTGCAGCGGGGTCTGGACGAGTACGCCATTTTCCAGCGAACGTGCGTCGCCAATGGAAGATACCGTGACATTCACGCGATCCCCGGGACGAGCAAAAGGCGGAATCTCGGCGGTGACCAGCACCGCAGCGACGTTACGCGCGTTTAAATTGCCGCTTTCCATTTCTGCGCCCATGCCGCCGAGCAGGTTGCGAATCGAATCCGACGCCAGACGCGAACGCGAATCGCCCGTCCCTGGCAGCCCCACCACCAGACCGTAACCCAACAGCTGGTTCACCCGTACGCCAGTAATCCGCGCCAGATCTTTCAGGCGCACGCCCTGATCCGTGGCGGCGGTCGGCGCCGGCGCCGGCGCCGCCTGCGCGAGCAGCGAGGTCGCCAACGCCTGCGTTAACGCCACGAGCGCAACGATGACCGCGCGCCGGCTATACCTGCCCAATTCAGCGTGCATCGCGACTGGCTCCAAGGATTCGATTTAAGTACTCAAGCAAAATTCGGGCGCGTTCTTCGGCGCTCAGCTCCGCAGACGGTTCCGTGGTCCCGGGAACTTCCCCCTCGGCCTGCTTTAAAGGCAACTCCAGAGACTGGCGAATGGGCGCGCCCTGCACTACGATCTGCAGATCCGCCACGTCGCTGGAATTCACCATCCTTCCAGGCTGAATGTCGTCGATATGCACGCTGCCGCTGATTTGAATCTGCTGTCGGCTGCGGCCGGCTTCGGCGGCGATCAACTTCACGCCGCTGAAACTAACCGAGTCGTCGCGCGGATCGCGATCGACCCGTACTGCCATGCGAAATGTCACGCGGCTGCGCACGCGGACGCGATTGTCGTCTTTGTCCGTAACGGCCTTGTTGATGTCCGCCGGCTGGAGAAAATCGGTCAGTTTCTGGTCAGGATTCATCTTAATCGTGACCGTATCGTCGCTCAGATTTTCATATTCGTATTCAATAATTACAGGCTCGTCCACGACCAGACGCAAAATTGTGCCGTTGCGCACATTGGGATTGGGGCGATACGGGTTGTGGTCCTGCCAGAGCGTCTGCGCTCCGACGGTCGCCGACGCCAGGGCGAGACCGAGCGCGATCAGGGCCCGGCCGCGGAACCGATTCGGCGGCGCGAATTCAGGGCGCGTCTTGCCTTGGGTTTGCATGGGAAAAATCCTCGATCAGCGCGGAGTCCTCGGAAACAATCCGCGCCTTTAAAGTATCGGAGCGCGCGCCGGACGGAAACAGGGGCTGCACGCGGATGGAGCGTCCGACTTCCCCGTCTTCCAGGGCCGAAGCGCGCAGACGCAGCACGATACCCGGACTCTGGTACACGAGTCGCAACTGTTGGCCGCGCCGCACAGCCGGCAGTATCTGCACTTGGGAGTCGGTTAGCGCCTCTCCCGCCCGCAGGCCGGCCATGACGCGCCGGCCGCTCAGATCCCC
Organism: Leptospirales bacterium; assembly: GCA_036170535.1. Lineage (GTDB taxonomy): Bacteria > Spirochaetota > Leptospiria > Leptospirales > Leptonemataceae > SSF53. The sequence continues at coordinate 11,827 of JAVHPJ010000220.1, forward strand.
GGAGGGATAGCGCACTTCTTCGCCTTCCAGTTCGCGACGTTCATACGCATAATCAGCGGCGCTCAGTCGCTCGCCAATGCGTAAATCGCGCCGCGCAACCGGAACCTGGACCACGCGCAACAGGATGGCCTGGATCTGCCGACGCACCAGGATTTCGCCGGACCGCTCGCCGCCCTCGGGCGTTACGTCAAGCGGGACGATGCGCCGCCCGCTGCTGAGCGAAGCCGCACGACCCGGCAGCCTGAAGTTCAAACGAACGCCCTCCGCCGGCGCGCTCACGCGCGTGTTGGGCGCCACCCGGATGACGAACTTCTGAAGAATATCTGCGCCGTCCGGCAGAGCGCGGATCTGCTCGATCAAAAGCGCAGTGAGTTCCGTTTCCGTCATCTCGCGCCCGAGCGGAATAATCCAGGCGCCTGCGCCGTAAATGTTTTGAAAATTCAGACCATCGGCGGCGCTGCTTTCGCGCAACTCCCGCGCCGACAGATACCGCGGCCGCCTGAGATCGCGAAACAGCAAGCGCCGCGCCAGCGCCGGGTCGCCTTCCACGCGCGCCACGTCGCCGAGGCGCACGTCGCCGGCCGGCAACTCGACCGTGTTCTTGAAATAGAGACTCTGCGCACCCAGGCCAGTCGTCGCGCATATAATGAGCGCGAGAACCGCCGTCTGCGCAATCACGATGCCGACTCGTTTCATCGCTTCATCGAAATCGCCGTACCCAGCATCGAGTCCGAGGTGGTGACGGCTTTGGAATTGGATTCGTAGGCGCGTTGCGCTACGATCATATTCACCATTTCTTCCACGAGCTTTACGTTCGCCGTTTCCAGAAAGCCCTGCAGGAGCGATCCGTAGCCTTCCATGCCAGGCGTGCCCTGAATTTCCGGACCGCTTGCAACGGTTTCTTTGAAGAGGTTATTGCCGATCGCTTTCAGACCGGCCGGGTTGACAAAGCGATACAGATCAATCTGACCAATTCGCGTGGGACGAATATCGTCGTTGATAACGACGGTGACCTCGCCGTTTTCGTTCACCTGGAAACGATCATTGCGCGCGCCCGGAGGCAGAGTTATCGGCGGCTCCAACAGATAGCCGTTCGAGGTTACAATCTGCCGACGCGAATCGATCTTAAAGCTGCCGTCGCGCGTATACGCGAAGGTTCCATCGGGCATGAGAATCTTGAAAAAGCCCTGCTCGCCGGCGATGGCCATGTCGAACTTATTGCCGGTCGCCTGAAGGCTGCCCATTTCAAACAGCTTCTGGGTGGCGGCGACGCGCACGCCGTGACCATAGTAGACGCCGGTCGGGATTTCGGAAATAGCCGTAGCAGGAGTGCCCGCAAGCACCTGATGCTGGTAGACCAGATCTTCAAAGTCCGCGCGGTTTTTCTTAAAGCCGTAGGTGTTTACGTTCGCCAGGTTGTTGGAGATCGTATCAATATTGTATTGCTGGGCGATCATGCCCGTTGCGGCTGTCCAGAGCGAGCGCAGCATTGGTAACTCCCTGACCCGCCGATCCGAGGCGGGTCCTCCCCTCATAGATCGGTCCGGGAAGGCAAAGCATGAGTCTTTTACGTCGCATTAGCGACTCAAGATCGCGCCGCGCGAAGCTCCGTCTGCCGGACGGCGCCGACGCCGCGCCCCGTCCGGCTTCAGTCGGCGACTTTGCGAAAGACCAAACAGCGGTTGGTGTTGGTGCCCTTCTGATTGTTGGAGACGTCCCAGCAGTTCGCCAGTTTGGTGAAGCGCTGCTCGTTAATGAAGACTTCCTCGGGAATAATGCGGCCGCCCCGGGTTGCAAGCGGTAAGTCGGCAAGCAGCAGTTCTTCCAGATTGCGGTTTTTACCGCCCACGGCGACTTCGCCCACCTCGATCACGGCGCGCGCGCCGGGCTTCAGGATTCGTCCGAGTTCGGCCATCACGTCCCGCATAAAACGACGCCACTCGCCCACGTCGGGGGTCATGGTCAGGGGACTCGTTTCGGCCCTGACATCGAGGCCTAAAAACCAGGCGCGCATCCAGTTGTCGGCGAGGTAGTTCACCTTATCCAGAAAGGGCGGCGAAGTGACGACCAGATCCACGCTGCCGGTCCTTACGCCGCGCAGGCGGCGCGCGTCGCAGTTGATGAATCGGTTGCGTGCGGCGGCCGGCGCAAACTCCGGCGGCAGCGGCGTGGCCAGATCCTGCCGGAGTTTGCGAATTATGCGTTCCTTGACGGACCGATACTCGGGCTTTTGATTGCGGGCGAGGTTGTTGCGCGCCTGCGCTTCCGGCATAATCGAAATTTGCGGAAACGAATACACCGAGAAAAAACCGTCCGAGTGCCCGTGGAGGCGCGAAAGGGCGGTCAGGCCGATGTAGGCAAGTTCGGCGTCATCCGGCGCGGCAGCCAGGGCCGCGCGCAGGATCAGAATTTCTTTCAGGGTGCGGCTGTGAAAAAAGGGCGTAAGTCGTTTGCGTTCGCCGGGCGTGATTTCCGGCGCCGAACCGGAAAGATCCAGGGCTTCCGTGCGCGCCACCAGCCGCTCCAGCGGCGCAATGCAACTCCGCGACCGGGCCAGGAACAGCGAGACCGGGTTTAAGTCATTATGAATGGCGCGAAAGCCGAGCAAGTTCCCCTGGAGCGCCGTAGTGCCGCGGCCGCCAAAGGGATCCAGTATCGTACCGCTCCGGACGCCCCGCTCCAGCAAGTAACGCCGAATAAAGAAGTCCGGCAGCTCCGGCTTAAAACTCGCGCGATAGCTGATGGCGTAGTGCACCGGATGCATCTGTCGTTGGCGCGCAGTCCACAAGGCGCCGATCCAGTAGGGCGCCGAAACGCCGGGGCGGATTTCCCGGCGCAGCGCCGGCGTAAGCGCGGACGCGGACGTTTCGCGCGCAGACGATCTCGGAGACGAACGGATTGGAAGTTTCTCTTGCATTCCGGGTTTATCGTCGGTCGTCCCGGAAGCCAGGCCTGGATGATTTTTATTGAGGAGATTCGAATCGCGCTTAATCGGGGGCCGAGCCGCCGGCCAAACCCCGCCCCTGCCGAAAGGTTTCCCGCCGGAGGGGAATTTCGCCGCCCGCTGAAAAAAAATCGATCCGCATGTTCAAAGAGCGCCGATCCTTTTCCTGAGGAAAACGCCCGAGAGAGACGCAGGTCGTCAATTTCGGTACAGCGCAGAAAAAAAGCGTCAAGGTTCATGGAGGACCGTACATGATTATCAACCATAACATCAGCGCGATCTTCTCGCATCGACAATTGAAGTTCCACGATGTGGACATGTCGAAAGACATCGAGAAGCTCTCGTCCGGCATGCGCATTAACCGCGCCGGCGACGACGCCGCGGGATTGGCGGTATCTGAAAAGATGAGAACGCAGGTGCACGGCTTGCGTCAGGCCACCCGTAACACGGAAGACGGCATTTCGTTTATTCAAACGACGGAAGGCTACCTGCAAGAAACGCAGAACATGATCCAGCGCATCCGCGTTCTGGCGGTGCAGTCGGCTAACGGCATCTACACGGAAGAAGACCGTCAGCAGATTCAGGTCGAAGTATCGCAGCTGATCGACGAAATCGATCGTATTGCGTCCCAGGCCGAGTTTAACAAGATGAAGATGCTTACCGGCGCCTTCGCCCGACTGAATCCGACCGCTTCGATGTGGTTCCACATTGGCGCAAATATGCACCAGCGCGAGCGGGTCTTTATCAATACGATGACCACGGCCGCATTGGGATTACGCAACCCGACCGTGCTGACCTTTATCTCGATCAGCACGCCGGACAAAGCGAACTCCGTCATCGGACTCGCCGACGATGCGCTGCGTCGCATCTCAAAGCAGCGCGCGGACCTGGGCGCCTATCAGAACCGCCTGGAACATGCGGCGAAAGGCCTCATGAACGCGTACGAAAACATTCAGGCTGCTGAGTCGCGCATTCGCGACACCGATATGGCGGAGCAGATGGCAAGCTTTACTCGCTACCAGATTCTGGTGCAGGCTTCGACCGCCATGGTCGCTCAGTCGAACATGAAGTCGCAGGCCGTCCTGCAACTTCTGCGCTGATTCCTCCAATCGGTCCAACCTGACGCGCGCCGGCGCGGGAGTCCCCTCCCCGCCGGCTTTTTGTTTTTTCCGACCGGCCTGCGCTCGCGTGCAAAAATCCCCCGCGCTGGAATTCAAGGCGCGAGTCGAACGCAACTGGCCGCTTAAAAGGAAAGACCCACTGCGCCTTCGAAGCGCGCCTCGCCCAGATCGCCGGAAAACTCGCCGCCGGCATCGCGTTCTGAACCGCGGATCGCCTGATGTTGGTAGGTCGCGAGCGCCTGCAAATAGAGCCAGCCGGTCAGATAAAAGCGAGAGCCCAGGCCGATAGAGCCGCGCGCTGCGTCAAAGCCGCTGACTTCGCCGCGGCCGTAACCCAGTCCGACTCGCAGGAAGGGATCAAAGGCCGAGCCTGAATTAAAGTGAAAGGCCAGATCCAGATCGGCGGAGTTAAACCGCTCCACGTTGGTGCGATCGGTAACAAGCAGCGGAAAGAGCGCCTCTGCAGTAATAAACGAATTTACATTCTGGCCGGAGTACGCGGCCGCAAGCGCAAGATAAAAGAGCCCGAGTTCCGCATCGCGCGGGATGGCGCGCACGTTCTTTAAAGAGTAGCTTTCGCGCCCGAGCGAAAGCCCGAGTCCGAATGAATCGCTGAGGGCGTATTCCAGTGAAAACCCCACGGCGCCCGAACGCAGCTCCGCTTTGGGCGTGCGCTCTCGAATAATGTAGCTTAAGAGCTGCTGATCGATACGACCAAAGTACAGCGTCGCAGGGCCGACCGGCAAAAGATCGTTTTGTTTTTCAAAGCCATTCGCGATGGAGCCCGTGAAGTGTCGCCCCGCCCCGCCGCGCGCCTCAATAGAAAAGCGACCCTCGTAAAAGCCGCTGCGTTCCGCGAGCAGGGCCGCTGGAGCGGCGAGAAAAACGACCAATATGCTAACAATGCCCGTACGTCCGACGCCCATCCGGTGAACCTGCCCTGCGAGAATCCCGCTGCACACAAGCAACACAAATGCGACGCCCCGGCAAGCAAAACGCCGGACCGACGACGGACCCGGGGAGCGGCGGCGTAGGTATGGCGCCGCACGACCGCTGCTTAAAAGCTCACTCCCAGGCCCGCATAACCGGCCGTTTCCGAAAATGAGTCTGCAAAACTGGCGCCGCCAGTTTCATCACTCTTTCCGGTGACGCTGTAATATGAATAGTTCGCTTCAAGGGAAACGAAGAATGTCGAACCTATGTAAATCCGCGCGCCCAGCCCGGCGCCGGCGCGGATGGCGGTCAGACTCAATTCACTCTCAGGACCGGCGCCCACAAGAATCTTAAAATAGGGATCAAAGGCTGATCGATCCAGAAAATGAAAGGTCGCATTAAAATCCAGCGTGCTGATCCGGAGCACATCGACTGTCACGGGTTGAGCCAGGGCGAGCAGCTCAACGAGCGCAAGCGACGAAAACGTGCTGGCAGAACTCGAAGCAGAACTGCGGTTGACCAGCAGAAGCGGAAGAAACGACTCCGTCACCGCGCCAGCGCCGGTAACATTCTTTACCGTGTATACGGATTGATGGATATCAAATCCGATCCCCAACCAGTCCGTTACGCCGTACTCAAAAACGAATTCGCCGCCGGTTGCGCGCAGTTTGGCTTGCGGGGCGGTTGCATACAAGCCGAGGGCTGCCAGCTGTTGCTCGGCGCTCCCGAATCCCAGGGAGATAATCGGCAGGCGCGACGCATTCTCTGCGTCCACAGCATCGTTCAGACCGCCTTCGATAGAACTGACCGGCGAACCGCGCAACTCCAGAGTTACACGGCCTTCGTAGAATCCGGACTCGCCTTCTGCGAACACGACCGTGGCCGGTAAAAACAGCAGGCCGATCGCCAGAAGAGGCGAGCGCGAGAGAGTGAGGATTCTGATAGTCTTGAACATCAAAACAGAAAGCCGCAAGCGCCGCGCGAACGCAAGCAATATCGAGCGGGGTCTCGGCAAGACGGCGGGCCTGGCTTGCGCCCGCCGGCCCGCGACCTACTTGGCGGCCGCTTTCTCTTTCAGGTTCAACTGCGCCACCGCGAGCAATGCAATCGGCACGCTGTACGGACTGCACGAAACATAGTTGAGTCCGGTGTTTTTGCAGAACTCAATATTCGCCGGATCCGCGCCGTGCTCGCCGCACAGCCCCAGTTTCATATCCGGACGCGTGAGTCGGCCGCGACCGGAACTGATCCGAATCAGTTCCATAACAGGCTCGCCCAGAACCTGGAAGGGGTTGTTCGGCAAAAGATCGTATTCCGTGTATGCCGGAAAGAAGCCATTAATGTCGTCGCGGCTGAGACCAAAAGTAGTCTGCGTCAAATCGTTCGTGCCAAAGCTGAAAAACTCCGCATAGCGCGCCAGTTGATCCGAAACGAGAGCCGCCGCAGGCAGCTCGACCATGGTGCCCACCTTGTAGTTCACGCTGACGCCCTCGGCCTGAAAGACTTCGCGGGCGATGTCCGTAATGCCCTTAACGACCTTGCCCTCGATGCGCTTGCCGTTGCGAATCATGGTCAACTCAAGCGGATTCATCACGATCGGGATCATGATCTCCGGCTCAACCTCGACGCCTTCCTTCTTGAGTTGACAGGCCGCTTCCAGGATGCCGCGCACCTGCATCTCGTAGATTTCCGGATAAGTGATCGCCACGCGGCAACCGCGGTGTCCCAGCATGGGATTGAATTCGTGCAACCGTTCAATTCGGGATTTGATTTCGTCGCGGTTCGCAGTTTCGCCGTCCTTTTTCAAATACTCCATGTATTCGTTCAGAACATCGTCATTGCGCGGCAGAAACTCATGCAGCGGCGCATCCAGCAGACGAATCGTCACCGGATGGGGGGCCATCGTCTTAAAAAGATCGTAAAAATCCTGGCGCTGCATCGGCTTGAGATCGTCGAGCGCACGGACGCGTTCTTCGAAGTTGCGGGCCAGAATCATTTCACGGAAACGCATAATGCGGTCTTCCGCAAAGAACATGTGCTCCGTGCGGCACAAACCGATGCCGTACGCGCCCATGGTGCGGGCGACTTTCGCGTCGCGTCCCAGGTCCGCGTTGGCGCGCACCAGAAAGCTCGGGTCGATAAACCGCTTCATCACTTCGATAAACTCGATCAGGCCGTTTTTGTGGATGTCGGGATTGATCAGTTCGCCCTTGCCCAGGTAAATCGCCGGTTTGCGATAAAACGGCACGTCCAGGGTGACGTAGTCGCCTTCTTTGATTACAACGCCGTTTAATTCGAACTGACCGGGACTCATGCGAATGGCGGGATTCACCACGCTGACTTTTCCCAGTGAGCGCGCCACAACCGGAGCGTGCGAGGAATACCCGCCCTCTACCGAGATAACGCCCTGCCCCACCTCAATCGCTTTGACGTCTTCCGCGAAGGATGACTCGACGACAAGAATCAGGCGGGTGTCCTCGCCCTTGAGCATCGCTTCCCGATGCGCTTCCATAAGCGAGTCCGCAGAAAAATAAACGCGGCCGACCGCGGCGCCGGGACTGCCGGCGAGTCCGCCTTCTACCTGGGGAATGCCCGCAAGCGACGCCTCGTCGACCACCGGATGCAAAAGGGTCGCCAGCTGTCCGGGCGGGATCTGTTGAACCACCCATTGATCTTCAACAACGCCTTCGCGCATGAGATCCAGCAGGGTGCGAATGTGCGCCTGCGTGGACTTCTTATCTTCCGGAGTCTGATTGATCAGCCAGATCTTGCCGTTTTCGACGATGAATTTCACCTCGCGGAGTTCGTGGAAGCGATGCTCCAGGGTGCGCGCGATCTTGCGAAGTTCGTCGAGCCAGGCGGAGTCGAGGGTGTTGATTTCTTCGCCGTTGCGATCCAGGGTGTAGGCGTGTTTAAGAAAACTGCCCTGCAGCTTGCTTTCACCGCTGATGATGTTGCGCGTGTGAAACACGCCGACTATGTCGTTCGGCGTAAGATTGCCGAAAACCATGCCCTGGACCATCAGCGATATGTTTTCGTCCACTTCCAGATCGGGATCAAAATACTTCTTTGCCGCTTCGCGAATGATTGTTTCCAGCTGCGCCTGCGGTTCGTCCGGAATACGCTCCGGTCCGATCAGCTTTTTCATCTCATCCGCGCAGGCTTTGCGGCCTTCAACGGTCCGGTCGAACTTGCGCTCGATTTCGTCGAATTGCGAACCAGCGATGTCGTAAAGTTTGGAACCCGCGGTGCGGAGCAGGTAGCAGTATTCGAACCACGCCGCCTCTTCGCCCATAAACTTTGCAAATCCCGGCAGGGTGATCGGACTCAGGCCGACGTTGAACACCGTCGGATAAAAGGGCAACGAGAGGCTGGAACTGCAGACTACCTTTACCAGCAGCGGATTTTCGGGATTGCCATAGGTGCGGCCAATGAGCTGTTCGATGGGCGGCAGACCTTCCTTGAGTATGGCTTTAATATCCGTCTTCTCAATCTCCGCCGCAACGCGGGCGTCGATGACAAAGCCCGGCACAACCGGCATTTTAAGCTCCGCCAATTCGAGCGCACGCTGACCGCGTTTACCCGAGCGGCTCCAGACCTCGCGATCCGCGGTGCAACCTTGCTGACTGAAGGGATAAATCTGCGACATGGTTCCGGTTCTCCAGATAAAACAGTATCTAATGGGCCGGCGAAACGCCGGAGAAATTCAGATAAGAACTCAGTGCGTCCGCGGCTCTTATCGCGACGTCAATTCCGACCGATTGTCGGGAATTGGCAAACGATTATTGGGCCTTCTCGAATAACGAAACGCAATTTCTCCCGCGATGCTTGCAAAGGTAGAGCGCTTCGTCGGCAAGGCGAATAAAATCATCGGGCCCCTGTATTTCGTTGGAATGAACAGGATAGCTCGATACTCCGATGGAAATTGTAATCAGCGCCTCGCGATCGCCGATCGGTATCGGATGGGACTCAATATTGCGACGGATCAGCTCGCCCACTTCCAGCGCGCGCTCGGGCGAGGACTGGGGCAAGAGCACGCAAAACTCCTCGCCGCCGTAACGACCGGCGAGATCGTCCGAACCCAGCCGGTGCACCGTATCTTTGATAACTTTTGCAAGTTCCTTTAAGGCCGCGTCGCCGCCCTGATGCCCGTAGTTGTCGTTGACCTTTTTGAAAAAGTCGATGTCCGACATTAAAAGCGACAGGGGCTGGCTGGTCGCCTTGCTGCGACGAAACTCTTCCTGGAGCCGCGCCATGAAGTAGGTCTTCACGTAAAGGCCGGTCGGGCCGTCGACCGTCGCCAGCGTGTGCAGGCGTGCGTTCTCTATGGCAATGGCCGCCTGGTTGGCCAGCGTCATAAAAATCCGGAGGTCGTCCTCGTTGAAGGGCTGATCGTCTCGGCGATTCAGCACCTGCACCGTGCCAAGGACGCGCTTTTTGGCGACCAGGGGCACGCACATCATGGTGCGCGTGTTAAACGTACTTTTTTCATCCGCCCCGCGAAAGAAGCGCGGATCGGAGCTGGCGTCGGCGACCAGCAGCGGTTTGGCCTCGCGCGCCACCCATCCGGAAATCCCCTGACCGACCTTGAGCCGAATCTGCTTGAGCGCCTCGCTCTTTTCGCCCTTTACGGTGTGAAAGTAGAGTTCCTCGGATTCCTCGTCGAGCAGCATGAGGCTCGAGGCTTCCGCCATGCACAGGCCGCGCGCCATCTCCATGAGGGAGTCCAGCACGACGGTAAGATCCAGACTGGAGGACAAAAGCGCGTTGATCTCCAGCACCTGATACAGGCGGCTATTTTCCAGACGGAGTCGTTCCAGCGCTTCTTCGGCGGCAATCGTCATAGGGGGCGCGGGGCGCGAGGGTAGCGACGCCCCGGCGAACGCATGCCGCAAGCGCTTTTTATGTCCAATTGGTTAGACCGGGCCCCGGACGCAGGACTCGCAGTCAACGCAGGCGGCGCGTCGGAACCGGAAAAAATGGCTTTAAGCGGCCTGCCAGATTGCGGATAATGTGTGGAGAGCCTCCCGATGAACGAAGACCCGGATAACTTTACTCCCGATAGCCTGCAGAATTTTCTGCGTCACGGTCCTGCGCGCAAATATGAGGCGCCTCCCGCCCCGGGCGAACCGACGCCGGAGGAAGCCCGCACCGCTCGCGCCCGACGTATCGAGCAAATACTGCGCGACACGGGCAAAGGCGGCGGCGATCGAATGAATCCGGAAACGCTCGATGCCAGCATTCGTCAGGGTCTGGCCGAACTGGTGCGGAGCATGATGCAGCGGGGCATGTACGCCGAGTTAAACACGCTGCTGGCCAGCCATCAACGCTTCATTACAGAGATTCAGAATCTTTTGAAAAACGCGCCGGGTGCGTAGGTCGACAGGAGGTCGGCGGGAGACCGCGGGCTGCGTAAACTCAGGCAGGACTTTTAACGTGCGCGGTCGATACGAGCGCGAATTTCTTCGTCTTTCTGGGCGAGCATTCGGCGCATTTCACGTGTAACCGCCAGGCGCGCCATCACGCCGCGGCGTTCGCGCACATCCGCAAGCAACTCAGCGTCCCGATCGCGTTCATAGTCGCCCAGGCGCGCTGAAATTTGCCGATCCAGGATCAGCAGCCGCGCGTAGTCGCGCCGATAGCGCGCGCCGGCGATTTCCCAGAGGTGTTGCCCGCGTTCTACGCTCGCCAGACGACCGTCCGGCAGACGCAGGCGATCGCCAGGAAAAACGAGATCCGGATTTCGTAAGCGGCCGTTGCCGCCATTCTCCAGACGCCGGAATCCATTGCGGGCCGCGAGCGCGTTGGCGTATTCGAAGACCTCGGACTGCGGCGCTTCCACGTCCGCCTCGCCGGGCGCCGGACGCTCGCTTTCGAGCGCGCCGGGCGCGGCCAGATCCACAGCGGCCAGTTCTTCCGCGCTATCGCCGCGCAGGCTCACCGCGTCCGAACCCGCGCCCCCATTGTAGGCCGAATAGGCCCGCGCCGCGCCAAAAAAGATCAGACCGGCCGCAATCAACGCAAACGGAATTACAAACAACAGCGCCGCGCGACTGAGCCCGCCGCCCGCCCCGCTGAATACGCCGCGGACGCGCTCCCAGAAGGACCGCAGTCGTTCGCCAAGACCGCCGCTGCGCGACGCCGGACCGGCCGCCGGCGTTTGCGTAATGCCGTTGGCAAATCCGAAACGCTTTAAGAAGGCCTGGAAACGATTGCGTTCGTCAAAAAGACGCAAGCGTTCCTCGAAAAGCTTTTCGAGAAACTCCATGCAGACGCGATAACCCGGCGGATCGCCGGCTTTGTCGATCGCCTTCTGCCACGCGCGCAGCTGGCGCGGATACGCTTTGCGATCCTGGGCAAGAGCCGCAAAACCCGGCGGCGTTTGCAGCTGCACAACCTGGCCCGCAACCGGTTTTGCAAAAAGCAGCGTGCGTCGCCCGCCTGCAAAGAAGACGTGCATGCGCCAGGCGCCGCCCGCGAGGGCCGACCAGTCGCGCATTCGCAACCGCGAAACGGCGAAGCGCGCCCGCACTTTTTCAAAAGTCTTTTTCTGGAGATCGTCGTAGCGGTCTTTAAAAATCGGGAGGCCCTCGATGTAGCGAAAGAACTGCGCCAGGTTCGAAAGAGCGACAGCGTTCGTTGGAACCGGGGCCTTCTGCCAGACGGCCAGCGCCGCGCTCAGAGCCTCCGGCGTGAACTCCAGCCCCAGATTCAGAAACAGAAAACTGCGAATCGCCTCTTCGTCCGGATCGCCGGCGAACATCGCCAACACCTGGTCGGCAAGTTTGCGGGCGTCTTCCGCAGAATGCAGTACGTATTCAACTCCTGCGACGAGCGGATACGCGCGTTCGTTGAGCCGTGCGCCGGCGAATTGGGTCTCCGGCAGTTTGCCCGGTAAAAGCAGGGTCAGATGGGCGTCGCTGGTGGCGGTTTCTTCGCGCGTATTGACGTGGCGGAATTCGAGATCCTGGGGCGCGCGCAGAAAATCGAAGGAGCGACTTGCGCGACCGCCGCCCAGGGGAAAGATGATCTGCGCCATCCGATCTGCGCCAGGGGCCATCCGGTATGCAAAGCCGCCGTGCGAACCGGTTCGGGAGACGAAATACGAGACGTCTTTTGCGTACGGCAACGCGCTGCCGTCGCTGAACAGCTGCACCTTCGACTGATGATAGATGCGCTTGAGCATGCCAAAGCGCTCCTCATCGGCCGTATAAACCGCACAATTGCGCTTTTCGGCGTATTTGCGGCGCAAGGTCTCCACAAACCCCGGAGAAGTGGCGTGATAGCTGATCGCCATTTCCACGCGCGCGGGATCCAGGTTGCTTTCGAACAGCGCGTAGTGCAGATCCGCCGGCGGGTTCAGAACCAGAGCGCTGTTCTCAAAATTCCACACGAGAAAAGCGCGTTCGTCGCCCACGGTGAATTGCGGGCCGGGCCACAAAAATCCTTTGGGTCGCGGATCGCCCTCTTTCTCCGGCGAAAAGCGCGGCGTGCGTTTTGACAGCGCCCTGGAAATCAGGTCGTATTCGCGATCAAGCGTAAGCTTGCCGCGCCGCGCCGCACCGTGATCGTAAACTTTCGTGGAACCGAGCTGCAAAAGCGCATTGCCGGTTTCAAAGAACATCGTTGTCGCGCGATCCTTCTGCACATCCTGGGCGCGAAACGGCTGGTACGGCGCGATTCGCACCGGACGCTTGTCGGCCTCTTCAATGTTCTGCATGCCCGAGAAATTGTAGATCTGGCTCACACGGTCCTTGGAACCGACGTAACGTATGGAGTCCTCGCCTTCGTCCAGGGTCGACTTGAGCCACGCAAGCTCCAGGCCGACATTCAACGGATCGTCTTCCGGAAGAATTACGTTTTCAATCTGTTTGAGCAGACCGCCCGGGATCGAGCGCCCCGCCCCGACGCGCACAAACGGCCGTCGATCGTCGGGATGCAACCCAACGTAGACGAGCGTGGTGTCACGATCGATTTGAAAGACGCGATCCGGAGCGCGAAGCTCCTTGATCAAAACGTCGAGACCCTTATTTTTGTCCGCTTGCGCCATCGGTGTACTCGAAGATGTAATTTCCTAATCTGAAACGATCGCCCGATGAAATCAGACCTTCCTTCTTCTGACTCAGAAACTGGAAGAAGGACCGATCGCTTACGTTCGGAACGAGATAACTTTCGCCGCCGGAACGGCGGCCTTTCAACAGGACGTTTTGCGGCAGGCCGCTCGAGCGCACGCGCAGATCGGCGCCCAGTTTCGAACCGATCGTCATCCGATTGCGCGACAGACGGTTCAAATCAAAGTCGTTCTTGAGCGGCTGGCCGACTTCGGCCTCGTAATAAACCAGGGCGCCCGCGAACCGCGAGCGCGTAATGAGTTTCCAGATCAGCCAGATCAAAAACGCCAGGACCAGCAGCGCCGCGAGCGCAATCAGTATGATCCAGCCGTATGGCGCGAGCTTTGCGAGCAAGCGTCGCCACCAGGCGCCCTCGTGTTGCTCAACAACTTCCGTGAGACCGACTTGATCGGCCGCCTGCGCGGCCGGCGTACCGGTCTGGCCCGGACGCGATGCGGCGCCGCCGCGATCGGCCTGATTGGCGCGAATTGTGCGCGCGTCCGGCGCAATTGTGCGCAGGCTGCGTTCCAGAGCGGGGTCTTGAATTTTTCCCAGGCTGATGTAATAAATGTACGGTGCGCTGAGCCCGTCCGCATCCGGATCGCGCAATCGGTTCAGATCCAGTCGATCGCGACGTGCGTCCGGCGGGGGATCGTCTTTGCCGTCGGACATGACCACCACGACGGATTCACGACCGGCGGAGGCGGCGCTTCTCGTCTGAGTCCGCAACAGATCGACCATCGCGCCCATGTCGGTCCAGGCGCCGGCGGCTTTCAGCTTCGCAACTTCTTCAACGACGCGTTTACGATCGGCGTCGGATTCGATGAGAATGCGGCCGCCTACTTTCGGCCGCGCATCGAAGTTGACCACGGTGACCGAATCGCCCTCTTCGACTGAATTTAAGAACTCGGGCATGCCGCGCTTTACGCGATCAATCGTGTCGTTTGAAACCATGGACCCGGAAGTATCAATTACGAGCAAATAGTCGCGCTCGCTCCCGCAGTTGCAGCCGCGTCCGCACGCGACCGCGCCGAAACAGAGAAGAGCCGCCGCTGCGATTCGTTTCCACATAGTCGTGATCCTGAATTGAGCCCGGCGCCCGGGGACTTATGTCCCGCGCTGACAATCGGGGTCAGTATTCGTTATATTCTCTTGAGACCTTTACGTAGTCTCGTAAATTCAAATTCAGACGGCCGTCGCGGTCAAGATATTCCAGAAATAGAATATAGAACCACATGAGGGTGTCGTCCTCGGTTTCGACCACCCGGTACCCGCCCCCGCTCTCCCAGTCCTTTATGATTATGCCGCGATCGAGGATGCAAATCAAGTCCGGCTCATGGTTGATCGGGATTTCTTTTTCATCCGCTGTATCCCGCATGTCCTGGCGGGTCAAAAGCAGGGTTCGCTCGGAGCTGTAGGCGAAAAGCACGGAATACATGGGTATGACGGCGTCGTATTCGCGCTCCCCGGCGTAGAGGGTTTTCATGGCGCGCGTCAGATTCACATGGGTCGCCAGGGCGGCCGGCGTCAGATAGCTGTCGATAGTGAGAAAGGAATACAGCGCATCGCTCAGGACGTAGCCGCCGGCCGCTTCGAGCATCCTGGGGAACCATTTTCGGTAGACCAGGGCGTCGCAGCTGCGATTGAGCAGGTGCTTGCGGTTGCGGACCTTTCCGGTGGCGATGGAAAAGTCCGGGGGCAAATGATCCTTGAGGAAGGAATAGAACTCCTGAAAAACCGCCAGATCCTTCTCGCGCGCGGGGGCCGTAACGCCGCGCTTTCCGAGGTTCTTTTCGTGGGCCGCCTTAAGCGCACCCGCCTGCTTGCTGAAGTATTCGGAAAACATACAGTACTGAGGATCGGCCGCGGCGCGCCCTCAATTCAAGGGCGGCCGGCGAGTTCCTGGCCGGGAAAACATTTCGCGCAGGCGGATCCGGCCCGCATCAGAACAGCGAGAGCGCCTTGTTGATGTCGTGCTTCATGAAGGTTTCATAGCGCGATGAGGCGCCTTCGTGCAGGTACTTCTGTAAGCGACTCACGCCTTTGATGACCGGTCCGGCGACCTGAAAGAATATGATGCCGCCGTGTTTCACCTTGCCCCACTTAAAGAGCGAATTCAAATCCTGGATCAGCTCGCCCTCGTGATACACGATCACCTTGCATTGCGGGTAAACCACAATGTAGGATTCGATTATATTCTTCCAGGCCTCCACATTTCCATTGTGGAAGAGCTCATTTGTAACCTGCACCGAGTATTTCGGCGTCAGGTGCATCTG
>JAVHPJ010000221.1:0-5853 GCA_036170535.1 Leptospirales bacterium
GCTGGCAAGTCCCCTGTGCCCCGTGCTGCGGGGCGCCGGTCCGCTTTCCGAGCACGATCTGGCCGTGGCCGGCGGCTTTCCGTTGCTCCTGCTGGATACGCACGCGGCGGGTCTGGCGGGCGGCACCGGTCAGCGATTTGATCCGGCCTTCGCGAGCAGAGTTGCGCGCCCCTTTTTTCTGGCAGGCGGACTCAATCCGGAAAATGCGGCCGGCGCCGTGCTTGCAGCCGGCGCGATCGGCGCCGACGTGAGTTCGGGCGTGGAACTGGCGCCCGGCCGCAAAGATCCGGATAAGGTACGTCGCTTTATCGCCGCAGTGCGCGCTTTGCCGCCCCTCTGAAGCGCCAACGCAGCGGCGATCCTTAGAGCACACCGGCCTTCAAATTTCATGGCGCGTAATTCCGACAAATCCGTGGCGGGCGTGGAAAACGATCCGCTCGATACTCCGTTCATGCGTCAGTTTCTGGACCTCAAGCGTCAGGTTCCTGACGCGATTTTGTTCTTTCGCATGGGCGACTTCTATGAGCTTTTTCTGGAAGATGCGGAAGAAGCGGCGCCGCTGATGGACGTGGCGCTCACCAAACGCCAGTCGAGCGTGCCTATGTGCGGCGTGCCGTACCACAGCGCGGAGATTTACATTGCGCGGCTGATTGGCGCCGGGAAGCGCGTGGCGATTGCGGAGCAGGAAAACGATCCCGCCAATCCCAAACTCATGCGGCGGCGCCTGCGCCGGATCATCACGCCCGGCACCGTGCTGGAAGAGTCTCTGCTGGATGGCGCCGGGCACAGTTATCTCATGGCGCTTGCGCCGGGCGCGCGCAGTCTCGGTCTGGCGCTCGCGGACGTCTCCACCGGCGATTTTTTCAGCTTTGATTTGCCGGCGGCGGCGCTTTCCGGGCCGGAGGAAGTCGCGCGCGACGGCGCCCGCATCGACGAGACGCTGCTGGAAAGCCGTTACGGCGCCGCCCTGCGCGACGCGTATTACAAGTACGCCCCGCGCGAAATACTCGCGCCTTCCGACTATGCCCGTGAGCTGACGGCGCTGTTGCCGGAAGCGCGCGCGGCCCTCGCGCCCTGCGAGCCCTGGAAGGCCTCGCCCACGGAAGGCGCGCGCCAGATGGCGACGCGATTCGGGCAAAACCTGAAGGGGCTGGGCTATCCGTCCGAAAAGACCCCGGCGCTCGGAGCGGTCGGACTCGTTCTGCACTATCTCGCGAAGAACTTTCCCGATCAGATCGTCGCAATTGGCGCGCCAACGTATCGCGAAAGCGCGGGCGCGCGAATGATGCTCGACGAACAAACAATTCGGAATCTTGATTTAATCCAGAATCAAAACGAAGGCGGCAGCTCGCGTTCGCTTTATGGTTGTCTGGATCGTTGCAAAACCGCGACGGGCAAACGCTTCCTGAAAGATGCGCTGCTCGCGCCGCTTCTGGACCGTGCCGCGATTTTTTCGCGTCAAGAACGCGTGGGAGCGCTGCTGGCGCGCGGCGCAATCCGGGCGCGAGTGGCGGAAGCCCTGGGGCGCGTGTTTGACCTGGAACGTGCGCTGGCGCGCATGTCCGCGGGGCGGGGCGCGCCGCGCGACTTTGTGCACCTCAGGGCGACCGTCGAAGCGGCGGGCGAACTGGCGACGCTCGGCCGCGAGCTGGCCCGCGAACAGCCCGCCTTCGTCGAATGGATCGAATGTGCGCCGGAGCTGCGCGACCTGGCCGAACGCATTGCGCGCACGGTCGTCGAAGAACCGCCGGCCGTGCTGGGCGGCGGCGCATTTTTGCGGCCCGGACTCGACGCTGAACTGGATCGCGCGCGCGAAGCCCAGGAGCGCGGCAGCAAATGGATTGCCGACTTTGAGCGGGCCGAACGCGAGCGCACCGGCATCTCCGTCTTGCGCGTCAAATACAACAAGGTATACGGCTACTTTATCGAAATCTCAAAGGGCCAGGCGGACAATGCGCCCGCTGATTATGAACGCAAACAAACTCTCGTGGGTTACGAGCGCTTCACCAGCGACAAGCTTGCGCATCTGGAAACGGAGTTGCTTGCTGCGGATGAAACCGTGGCGCGCGTGGAGGAGCGCTGGTTTCGCGAGTTGGAGGCCGCTGTGCTCGGGGCGGGCCCGCACATCAAACGCCTCATGACGGCGTTGGGCGAAGCGGACTTTTTGCAGAGCCTGGCCGAGATCGCGGCGCGACGCGCCTGGACGCGTCCGGAAATTTCCCCGGAGGGGGCGCCCGCCAGCTTTAACCTGGACGAGGGCCGCCATCCGGTCGTGGAAGAGTATCTGCCGACCGGGCAGGCCTTTATTCCCAACAGCCTGCGATTGCATCGCGACGAACGCAGTTTCGCAGTGATTACCGGCCCCAACATGGCGGGCAAGTCGACCTACATTCGCCAGATCGGACTGATTCAGATCCTCGCGCAGATTGGCGCCTTTGTTCCAGCGCAGCGCTGCGCGCTGACGCTGGCGGATCGGGTGTTCACGCGCATTGGCGCCGGCGACAATCTGACGCGCGGCGAATCGACTTTTTTTGTGGAGATGCTGGAAACGGCGCGCATCCTGAATCAATGCAGCGCTCAATCGCTGGTAATTATGGACGAGGTCGGTCGCGGGACTTCCACCTACGACGGCATTTCGCTCGCCTGGTCGATCGTGGAGCATCTTTCCGAACCGGAGGGCGCGCGCCCGCTTACGCTGTTCGCCACGCATTACCATGAACTCACGGCGCTCGCAGAACGCGACTTTGTCTTTAATCTGACGATGGACGTGGAAGAAGCCGGCGGGCGCGTGGTGTTTCTGCATCGGGTGCGCGACGGCGCCGCTGATCGGTCTTATGGCATTCATGTGGCGCGGCTCGCGGGTCTGCCGGAAGCGGTGCTGCTCCGCGCGGAGGAAAAGCTCGCGGAACTGGAAAAACGCCACAGCGAGTCGCGTGTGGAAGAATCCACGAAACGCAAGGCGCCGCGTCGATCTGCGCGCGAGACGCTCACGGATCAGACGCTGCTCTTCTGAAGACGTCGGCAAAATCCGCTTGCCATCGATCGTAGTTGCGCGCAATTTTTCGCCGGATCGCGCAGGGATGGAAAGCTCGTATTTTATATCGATACTGATTGTTGCGGCCCTCGCGCTGACGAGCGTGATATCGAGCAAGCTTTCGTTCAAGTTCGGCGTGCCGGCCTTGCTGCTGTTTCTTGTGATTGGCATGCTGGCGGGTTCGGACGGACCGGGCGGCCTCTATTTTGACAACTACGTTCTATCGCGCGATATTGGCGTGCTCGGGCTGGCCTACATACTGTATGCTGGCGGCCTGGAGACGCGCTGGGAGCGCATTCGGCCGAGTCTGGCGCCGGGTTTGTTGCTGGCGCTGCCGGGAACTCTGCTCACCGCAGCGCTGCTGGCGCTGGCCGCCTGGGCGTTCGCCGGCTTCTCGCCGGCCGAGGCCTTTTTGCTTGGCGCGATCGTTTGCTCCACTGACGCCGCGGCGGTATTTAATGCGATGCGGGGCAAAGGCGGTCTCAAGGGCAACCTGCGCGAAACTCTCGAGTTCGAATCCAGTTCGAACGATCCTGTGGCGGTTGCGCTCACCCTGGTTGCGATCAGCATCGCGACCGGCGCCGGCTATCATTGGACGGAGGCGCTCTGGCGTACGCCGCTCGAGATGGCGGTGGGCGCCGGCCTGGGTTTCGCCCTCGGTCGGAGCGCCGCCTGGACGATCAATCGATTGCACCTGGAATACGACGGACTTTACATAGTCGTGTATGTGGCGCTTGCGCCGGCGATCTTTTCGCTCGTATCGCTCGGATACGGCAACGGCTTTCTGGCGGTCTACGTGGCCGGCGCCACGCTCGGCAACGCGAAGATTGTGCATCAGCGCAGCGCCGTGCGCTTTATGGACGGCGCCGTCTGGTTGTTGAACATCGGCTGCTTTTTGATGTTGGGGCTCCTGGTTTTCCCGTTGAAGCTCGCCCACATTGCGCTGCCCGGCGCACTGCTCGCCCTCTGTATGATTTTTGTTGCGCGTCCGCTCGCCGTATTCCTGAGTCTTGCGCCGATCAAGCTCGACTGGCGTTCGAAGCTATTTATCGCCTGGGCCGGTTTGCGCGGCGCCGCGCCGATTATTCTGGCCACTTTTCCCATGGCGGCGGGCGTCGCCGGAGCGGAACGGATATTCAACATTGTCTTCTTTGTCGTCTTGCTATCGCTCTTGATTCAGGGAAGCACGCTGCCGCATGTCTCGCGCTGGCTGCGCCTGGAAACCAGGGCGCCGCGGCGCTCGTTGTACCCCTTTGAATATGAGAATCGCGAGGGTTCCGATTCGCGCCTGGAAGAATTCCTGATTCCCTATGGCGCGGCGGCCGTCGGCCGCTCCGTGATCGAGGCCGGCTTGCCGGACGACGCTTTGATCGTGCTGATAGCGCGCGGCGAAAGTTATATCGCGCCGTCCGGTCGCACCTTGCTGGCGAGCGGCGACGTATTGCTCGTACTCGTGAATGATCGGAATTTCCCCGCGGTCAAGAATCAATTAACGGGCGTCGCCGCGACGAACCGCGACGGCGCGGCGCTATAACGCCGCGACTCGCGGCGGCCGTTGTTCGACGGACCGCACGTCCCAGATGTCGCGCGCATACTCGAGAATGGTGCGATCCGAGCTGAACTTTCCGGAGCGCGCGGAGTTCAATATGGATTTGCGGGTCCAGCCCGCCACATCGCGAAAATCGGCGGAGATGCGCTTCTGCACGTCGCGATACATTTCAAAATCCGCAAACAGCAGATAGTAGTCGTTGCCTTCGAGCAGGACATTGACCAGTTCGTGGAAAATATCAGGCTCGTCGCGATTAAAGTAATTGCCGCGCACCGCATCGATCACATGTCGAATCGTCGAGTTTTCCCGATAGTAACTCATGGAATCGTAGCCGTTGCGATGCAGTTCCGCAATCTGTTCTACGGTGTGGCCGAAGATATAAATGTTCTCTTCGCCCGCCTCTTCCATGATTTCGACGTTCGCGCCGTCCAGAGTTCCGACTGTCAGCGCGCCGTTCAGCATGAACTTCATGTTTCCGGTTCCGGACGCCTCCATGCCGGCTGTGGAGATTTGTTCGGAAAGATCGGAAGCGGGAAACAGGCGTTCGGCGAGGCTTACGCGATAGTTCGGTAAAAAGACGATCTTGAGCCGATCCGCCACGTCGCGATCATGATTCACCACCTGGGCCACGCTGTTGATCAGCTTGATGATCGCCTTGGCGCGATGATAGCCGGGCGCCGCCTTGCCGGCGAAAATCACCGTGCGCGGCGTGTAGTCCACGGACGGATTGCGCTTCATCATCTGATAGTCGGCGATCAGGCGCAACAGATTCAGGTGCTGACGTTTGTACTCGTGTATGCGTTTGATCTGCACGTCGAAGAGGCTGTCCGGACTGACGCGCACGCCGGTTTCAAACATGATCATTCGGGCGAGCAATTCCTTGTTTTTGCGGCGCACGGCGCGCCAATCAGCCTGCAGTTGCGGGTCTTCGGCGAATTCTTCGAGGGCGCGAATGCGTTCCAGGTCGCGCATCCAGTCGCGGCCAATGCGGGCTGTGATGAGATTGCTGAGTTCCGGATTGGCTGCGACCATCCAGCGTCGGTGCGTGATGCCGTTCGTCTTGTTTTGTATGCGCGCGGGCCAGACGCGATGAAAATCGTTAAAGATCTGATCGCGAATAATATCCGTATGCAGGGCGGCCACGCCGTTCACCGCCCTGGAACCGACCACCGCCAGGTTGGCCATCCGCACGCGCTTGACCGGCCCCTCTTCAATCAGGGACATCCGCGCCATGGCTTCATCGCTGACGCCGCTGGCGCGCATGGCGTCC
>JAVHPJ010000222.1:0-5838 GCA_036170535.1 Leptospirales bacterium
GCCCTGCTCGGTCATCATGGGCAGGTCGCCCATGTAAACCGTCTGCTCGCGGACCTCGCCAGTTTGCTTGTTAATGAGGCGAATGACCGCCTTCAGCGGCAGCGCGTAGGTTACGCCGCGATTTTTGCATTCTTGCACATCCCACTTGGACTCGCCAAAGGAAAAGGACACATACTCGAGGACCATGTCCTCGTTGGGGCTTTCAATTGGAAAAGTGTCCCGAAAGACCGCTTCCAGGCCCTGCATTTTGCGCTTGGGCGCCTGGGCTTCCTTTTGCAAGAACCAATCGTACGACCGGAACTGGATGTCGATGAGGTCGGGAATGAGATCAATATTCGTGATCTTTCCAAGGTTAACAATCTTCCGAACGGTACGATCATTTACAGGCGCTGTCATGGGCGTGGGATTCTCCATCGAAGGATCGGGCCGGCGGGGGCCAGTTAGACACCTGCGCTACAGACGCGCCCTCGCGTAATACCGGAGGACGCGCGCCGCCGGACTGCGACCGCCCTGGAGCGATCAACAGCCTCGTTCGGTAGCGCAATTTCCCGCAATCCTGCGGGATAATTGGAGCCCCGCAAGCCAGGCTCGCAGAGCTCGCCGATTTCACGGAGAGCCGGAAAGCTTCCCGCGAAATCCAAAACAAAAACGATCGCCCTGCCGCAAAGCTCGGGCGACCGCCTGCGCTGCAGGGAAACGCGCGACGGTCTCCGGTATCGCCGCGAAAGGACGAGCCCGGAGCCCGGTTCAGGCCGAAAATTAAACGGCTTTGAGGTCGACTTTTGCGCCGACGTCTTCCAGTTTCTTTTTCAGCTCGTCTGCGGAGGCTTTTGCGAGGCCTTCTTTGATAACCTCGTTGCCTTTTTCGACCATGTCTTTGGCTTCTTTCAGGCCCAGACCGGTCACTTCACGCACGACTTTGATCACATCGATCTTCTTGTCGCCATGCGATACGAGCACTACATTGTAGGTCTTCTCTTCTTCCGCTTCAGCTGCGCCGCCTGCGCCGCCAACCGCTGCAACCGCAACCGGCGCGGCGGTGGAAATGCCGAAGGTTTCTTCCATTTTTTTGACCAGCTCGGCCGCTTCAACGAGCGTCAGCTTGCCAATTTGATCGAGTAATCCGTTTACGTCTGCCATCGTCCTGTTCCTTTAACCCTACTTTACTTTTTGCGATTACAGCGGCGGAAGCGGCGCGGTTCCTGCGCCTGCCAGCCGGCTGCTATACTGTAACCAGTCCTGATAATCCTCAGGCCGTGCCGTTTTTCTCGGCGACGGCTTTGATGCCGCGCGCCAGGCCCGCCATAATCTGATTGATTCCCGTTGCGATTTTCGTCGCCGGCGTGTTAAGACCGCGCCCGATAATCGTGAGCAGTTCCTCGCGTCCGGGCAGGCCCGCGATCGCCTCGACGCCTTTTTTGTCGAGGAACTCGCCGTCCATGCCGCCGGCCTTCACCTGCACCTTGTCGTTCTTCTTGCCAAAGTCGACGAGCACCTTGCTCAGGGCGGGGAGGTCATCGCCAGCGAAGACTACAGCGATGGGCCCGTGCAGAACTTCTTTGAGTTTTGCAGCGAGGTTGCTGTCCACCTCCTTCACCGCGAGATGAAAGAGGTTGTTCTTCAGGACTTTAAGCCGCGCGTTTTTGGCGCGAATCTGACCGCGCAGATCGTCCATTTGGGTAATGGACAAACCGCTGTACGTCGAAACGACAAAGTTGCTCCGTTCTGAGAGCAACTTCTTGATATTTTCAAGTTTTTCTATATTAGCTGCAGCAGGCACAATGCGCCTCCCGATCAGAGCATGGCCCGGGTATTAATCTTAATGCCCGGTCCCATGGTCGGTGAGATAAAAAACGACTTCAGATACTCGCCTTTGGCGTCGGCCGGCTTATCGCGCATGATCGAAGTAAACAGCGTGCGCAGGTTCTCTTCGATTTTGGGAGCGTCAAAGCCCACCGTGGCGATCCGCAGGTGAATCACGCCGGTTTTGTCCGGACGGTACTCAAGCTGTCCGCCCTTCAGGTTTTTTACTGCGAGAGCGACATCCGTGGTAACCGTGCCGGCCTTCGGCTTGGGCATAAGTCCCTTGCGACCCAGGATCGGACCCAACTTGCCCACATCCTTCATCATGTCCGGCGTGGCCACGCAAGCGTCAAAGTCGGTCCAGTTCTCTTTTTGAACCTTCTCGACAAGCTCCGGTCCGCCGACGAAATCCGCGCCGGCTTCGCGAGCTTCGGCCGCCTTATCTTCGCGGCAGAAAACCAGAACGCGCACAGTTTTACCGGTGCCGTGGGGCAGACGCACGATGCCGCGCACGTTTTGCAGCGACTTATAGCCGACCTTGATGTGCGCCTCTACAGCGCCTTCAAACTTAGTATAGCTGACTTCGCGAACCAGGGCCGCAGCCTCGTCCGGATTGTACAGGCGACCCGGCTCGACCTTTTCGGCCGCCGCGTTCCACTTCTTACCGCGTTTCATCCCTGCACCTCTACGCCCATCGAACGGCAGGTGCCCGCAAGAATGCGAACGGCGGCGTCGACATCGTAACAGTTGAGATCTTTCATTTTGATATCGGCGATCTTCTTGAGCTGCGCCGTAGTGATGGTTCCAACTTTCGTTTTGTTGGGAACCGCCGAACCGCCATCCAGACCCAGTTCCTTCAAAATCAACAGGGGCGCCGGCGGGGACTTGGTAATGAACGTAAAGCTGCGGTCGGCATAAACCGTAATTACGACCGGCAGCTTGATGCCGATCTGAGCTTTGGTGCGTTCATTGAACTGCTTGCAAAACTCCATGATATTCAGACCGTGCTGGCCGAGCGCCGGCCCGACAGGCGGCGCAGGGTTGGCCTTGCCGGCTTCCACCTGGAGTTTAATCTGAGTGACGACTTTCTTCTGGGCCATGGAAAAGGGCTCTCAATGCAAAAAAACAGCGAAGATTGGCATATCTCTGGCGAAGGCTTTATTGAAAAGGAATTTTCGCTTTCGATCCGTGCAGATGCATAAATTTTCCTGGCCAACCGACGCTGGCCCGCACGGTGCGGGCGTGCGGGTCACAAAGAGACATAATCCCGGAAAAAAAGCGGAACGAGGGCCAGGTTCGGGACCCTTTGGAATTGACCGACTGAAAAAACAGGCCCAGAATAGGCCAATGGTCGCACGCGCAGAAATGCGGCCCCGCTATGCGGGTCGGAAGGTGAGCGTGGTGGAATATCGCCAGCTTGCCGAAGACGGCTTCCGGTACGATCACATCGACGGAACGGTGCAGTCGAGCCCCAGCCCGCACTTCCCCCACTCGCAAGCCCAGGCGGCGCTGATCACCGCACTGCAGCGCTTTGTCCGCCCGCGCGCGCTGGGCCTTGTGTTGCCGGAGCTGGATGTCTTTCTGCCCGACGAGGGCGACGTCCTGCGACCGGATGTCAGCGTCATCCTCCGGGAACGCCGCCCGATCGTTCGTGAATGCATTTATGGCGCGCCGGAGTACTGGCTGATTGATCCGGACGAACGGCGGCTGGAGCTGCGCGAAAATCGGGGCAAGGCCTGGCTGGCGCGCGGCGGGTTGGCAATCACAAGCCGGGTAATCGAGGGACTTACGCTGTCGGCCTGCGATCTATTCCTCGAATCCTGAGCCGCTCGAAGTTATGCGGCCAGTGGAGCAGACGGACTTTACGCCAGGCGGAGGCAATGCGCTGCAGGCCTGCATCGCCTCAATCTTTGAGCTGCCCCTCGACGCCACGCCCAATTTTCTCAAATCACCGGACTACTTGAGCGCCTTGCAGGAATGGCTGGAACCGCGCGGCCTGACTTTCCTCAAGTTGAGTTTGGGCGGCGACCGACTCGAATTTCCCGTGCAAGATTGCTACTGTGTCGCTGCGGGACCCAGCCCGCGCGGCGCCCACCGACACGCCATCGTGGCGCTGGCCGCGGGTCACACGTTGAAATTGGCGCACGACCCCTACCCGGCGGGCGGCGGCCTGGCCGGCCCGGCCGAATGGGCGGGTTTTTTTGTTTCGCGAAACCCGGCGCAATAGGAGCAGCCATTCAGGCTGAGCGAAGCTCAGCCCATATTCGAGGCGACTTGCAAATAGTCGAGTTCGACCGGCGTAGCCTGGCCAAAGATCTCGACCTTCACGCGCAAGCGGCCCTTATCCGGCATGATCTCGTCGACAACGCCGCTGAAGTTTGCAAACGGACCATCGACGATCTTAACACGCTCGCCCACGGTAAACAAGATGTGGGCGGCCGCCGGCGTCTCTTCTTCGAGGGACGGTTCGCCCTGCATCAGGTTGCGCACCTCTTCTTCCGAAAGAGGCTCGGGATCGGGCGAGCCCACGAAGCCCGCGACGGAAGGCAGGCGCTGCACGGTGAACTGCAACTCATCGTCCATGGCCAGCTCCGCCAGGAGATAGCCCGGCATGAACTTCTTCTCGACGACGCGCTTTTTGCCGTTTTTCATCTCGGCGACTTTGATCGTCGGGATGTTAACCTGGCCAATACGGCCCTCGAATTTGCCGGTTACCAGCTTTTCGATGCTGGTTTTTACCTTGTTTTCATGTCCGGAATAAGTCCGGACCACATACCATTTCAGCGCGGCCACGGGACGCTCCTCACGACGATTTGCCGCCGGTACCGAGCTTCACCAGCGCGTCAAAAATCGATTCAAAGCCGCGGTCGACCGTGAACAGGAATATCGAGATCACGAAAACCGCGACCAGCACGACAATCGTCATGTTCATGACTTCGTCTTTGCTCGGCCAGACTACTTTCTTGAGCTCTTCACGGCTCTCTTTAATAAACTTAAACATTTTGAATACCCGGTGGAAACGATGCAGGCCGGGGGAGAATCGAACTCCCGCCAAGGGTTTTGGAGACCCCTATACTAACCACTATACTACCGGCCTATCTTCTGAGCCCTCTACCAGGCTTGAACTGGTGACCTCATCCTTACCATGGATGCGCTCTACCAACTGAGCTAAGAGGGCCGGCATGCCGGAAGCCGGGGTCCCGAACGCAATAGAGCGCCGGCCCGCCGGGGAAACGGCAGACCGCCCATAGTCCGGAAAGGGGTCCCGGGGTCAAATTTTATTTGGATGAGGCTGCCGCGGCGCGGGCGAGGGCCTCAGCCTCTTCAAACAAGGGGCGCATCATTGCGCCCACCCGCTCCTTGAGCGCAGGGTCCGGGATCTGCAGGAGCGGGATTTTCAGGCGCGTCATCATGCGATCGGCGGTCCAGACTTCCTCGTTGAACAGAAGTCGCACCTGGGGCCAGATGCGTTTCATGGCCTCGACGACTGGCGCGGGGTTGGACTTAACTGCGGCGATGAACTCGTTGAGCTTGCGGTGCATTTGCTCAAAGCTGCGAATCCGCCGATGCAATTCAGCGATCTGCTCGGTTTCAAGCTGCATATACGCGGCAAGCTTTTCGTATTCTCCGATCCAATCGAAACTCTGAGGCTCGCCGCGCGATTTCACTTCCAGGTTGCGTAAGCCGACCACCGCGCGGGTGGCGTCGGAACCCTGACCGAGCCAGGTGCGGTAGGCCGCTTGATCGCCGGATGCCTGAAAGTCCTGAACTGATTTTACGTGATTCAAATAATCCTGAAAAGTAAGCGGCAGAAAATCGAAGTCGTGTTCCGCTGCGGCATCCAGGACGGCGGCGCCCGGATCGCCCTCCGCCAGCGCGAGCGGTCTGCCAGGCGCATCGTCCGGCAGACCGCTCGAAGGTTCAAGGGGCCCGCTTACATTGAGCACGTTGCCAAAGCGGCTCAGAATCTCGGCGAGTATGGATCCTTCGCTACGGGTCTCAACCGGCGGGCGCGCGGGAGGCGCACGCGGCGCC
>JAVHPJ010000223.1:0-5830 GCA_036170535.1 Leptospirales bacterium
GTTGGGCGAATAAAAAGGTCTGTTCCAGTCGGATCGAATCCCAGGTGCCGTTGTGAAACAGAAACACGACGATGTTTTGCTTTTGTTCCGCCAGAAACTGGAACAACTCGAACTGGTAGCCCAGCGACCCATCGCCGCAGAGGATCCAGCACGGGCGCGTCCGGTGTGCGCGTGTGGCGGCAAACGCCCATGCCAGTGATAGTCCAATCGTCGCCATCCGGTCCGGGTAGAGTACACATTGTTCTTGAATGTAACTCCAGAGCCACATCCCGGTCCCATTGCCTTCGCCGATAAACAGCGTGTTGTCTGGTGCGGCGCTCGTGATCGCGTGGGCCGTGTAGGCCGGGTCCAGCGTCGGGTTGGTTCGTGATTTAACCGCGGTTTCAACCAGTATCTGGCGCAAGTCTGCTTTCCGTTTGCGTATTCGTTGCAGCCAACGCTCGCGGCGGGATCGGTCTCCGGTGTCGATGCCTGGAAAGGGGAGCTTGTATTGCTCAATGACTTTCGCCTTCACCCAGGGAAAATCATGCAGGCCGTAGAGCGTGCCTTCGTTGAGTTCGCCGCCGAGGGCATAAATCAAGTCGGCGCCTATGAATGCTTCCGTCCAGATGATGCTGGCCGCCGGCAACAGCAATACGCCGGTGCGTTCAGCTTCGCGGCTAAAGTCTTCGAATAGATCCGGGCGAATTCCGTGGAAGGTCGGCAACAACGCGATCGGCGCGCCCAAGCCGGAGGCGAACGCGAGCACTTCGTCCGGTGCATTGTGCTGGAACGTCCACCAGCCGAGGGTCAGCAACGGGCGCTTGCAGGTGCGGAGCGCCTTCTGTTCTTCTGCAGTCAGCTCCGGGTAATCCAGCTTCGGCTTTTGGCTCGCTTGAAAGTGGCGCGGCAAAAATTCCAGCAAATCGCTCTCGTCGATCAATACGATGTGTACGCCGTGCGGATCGGCGCTGTGCTCGAAGGCTTCTTTGTAGCGGATTACGGTCAGCGAATGCGAGAGCGCGCGGGCGCTGCGGGCTACGTCGTCGATGTACATTCCCTCGACAATGAGCCACGCAAATACCGGGATGCGGTCGCCGTAGGCCGTGGCGAGCGCGCTCAGGGCTTCGAGCGCTTCGTCCACGCCAAACGTCATCACGGTGGCGGGCCAACCTGTGGTCCGCGTGTAGGCATCGGCCGCGTGCGCCGCCCAGCGGCCGCTCGGTAGTTGGATCGCCTCCCGCACTTTGGCGATGCTGGCCGCCGTGCGGGTCGCGAAGATCGGAGCGTTGAAGACATCAAAAATCATACAGCCTTGTTTCTGGTGAAGTCTGCGCCGAACGTGAATTTGTTGACTTACAGGATAAAATATCTACTGTATTTTCGTTACTTTATAGAATTTGCCCCGCTGACTTCGCGTCCATGGAAACAT
This sequence comes from Leptospirales bacterium, assembly GCA_036170535.1. Lineage (GTDB taxonomy): Bacteria > Spirochaetota > Leptospiria > Leptospirales > Leptonemataceae > SSF53. The sequence goes on from JAVHPJ010000223.1 coordinate 1,412, forward strand.
TCGACGTAATTGTGATCGGTTCCGGCTTCGGCGGCTCGGTTGTCGCGCTGCGCTCTGTGGAAGCCGGCAAATCTACGCTCGTACTGGAACGCGGTAAAGCGCATCCGCCTGGTTCCTTTCCCCGCACGCCGCGGGAATTTCAGCAAGCATTTTGGGACCCCTCGGCCGGTCTGCATGGCGTCTACAACTTCTGGAGTTTTCCCGGGATCGACGTCCTTGTCGCCAGCGGGCTCGGCGGCGGATCGTTGTTATATGCCAACGTCCTTTTGCGTATGGCGCCGGAAGACTTCGCGGGTTGGCCGTTGTCGTATGCGGATCTGGAGCCGCATTATGCGGAAGTTGAGCGTATAATTGGTGTACAGCGCTATCCATTTGCCGCCAGCACGGTCAAGTCGCTCGCCTTTGCGGATGCGGCGCAAGCTTGCGGGCGCGCGGCTATAAATCCGCCGCTCGCGGTTTCGTTTGATGCGGTGCCGGGCAAGCCGATTGCCGCAGCCACGCCCAATCTGCACGGGCGCCCGCGCTATGCGTGTCGGCTGTGCGGGGAGTGCGACGTCGGTTGCAACTACGGTTCTAAGAATACGATGGATCTCACGTTGCTTTCGTGCGCGCAGGCGCTCGGGGCGGAGATTCGGACGCTTTCGCGTGCGCTGGCAATCCGCCCCGAGCGCGGCGGCTATCGCGTGGAATACGTGCAATATGCCCCGGCCGCCGCCGCCCGCGCGCGGGATTTACCCAGGCGTTCCGTATGGTGCAAACAACTCGTGCTGGCTGCGGGCGCGCTGGGTTCCACGCATCTCTTGCTGGCAAATCGCGCGAATCTGCCCGGACTTTCGCCGGCGCTCGGTAGGAATTTTTGCGGCAATGGGGATTTGCTCGGCTTTGTGCGGGGCGCGCAGCAAGATTTTGCGCCGGCCTTTGGACCAGTGATTACTTCGGGGATTCAATATAGAGATTGTGAGAAATTCTGGATTCAGGAGGCTGGGTTTCCACATTTTCTTGCGTGGTTGTTGCATGGGTCGTCGCTGACTTCGCCGTCATTCTACGGGCGGTTGCTCAATTTCAAGCGGCGGTATTTGATGCGGCGGTTTCATTGGGGTTCTCGGTCGGATTTCAGTGCGGCGTTTGCGAAGGTGCTGGCGGGTGATGTTTCGGAACGGATTTTGCCCTTGCTCGGGATGGGTGCGGATGTTCCGGATGGTGTGTTTTCGCTGCGGGATGGGCGTTTGCAGTTGGATTGGTCGGAGAAATCGTCGCGGAAATACTTTCGCGCGTTGGTCGCTTCTATGCAGGAGCTGGCGCATGCGATGGGCGGGAAGCTTATGCGTAGTCCGCTTACGATGTTGCGCAAGGTGATTACGGTTCATCCGCTGGGCGGGTGTCCGATGGGAACGTCGGCAGAATCGGGGGTTGTCGATTCTTTTGGGCGGGTGGTTGGTTATCCGGGTTTGTATGTCGCGGATGGCTCGGTTTTGCCTGGGCCGGCGGTGGCAAATCCGGCGCTTACAATTGCGGCGCTTGGGGAGCGGGTGGCGAGGGGGATGTGAGTGATGTATATTCTTTCGTTCTCTGCGAGCTTTGCGTTCGAGTATTCGAACGCTTTGCCTCGTGATGCGTGCGTCTTGGTCGCAGCGCGGTCACTCGGAAACCGGTCCGGGAATCTTTCCATGCTGCTTTTCATATTCTTCCAAGGTTCGCCCCAATGCTCTATGTAACGCTTTTGCCGCTTGCGGACTCAGGCGCACGTGAAACGCCCCGCGAGTTTGTGTCGCAGAGTCCATCAGCAAACACTGCATCTCGACTTCAAAGAGCGAGGCGCTAACATTCACAGCGTTAGTATAGAATTCTGGTATCGGAAAGTCGGTCGTCCGCATGCTGTCAGGGTTTGGGTTCATCATAGGTCCTTCGGGCGAGCCTTGGCTCACCACATTTTGTTTTCGTCAGTCCAAATTTTTGGGTTTTTGTCCAATCCGCCGTAGTTCACCTCGCCAAGGTTTCTGCAGCGGGCACGTATTTCCTCGACGCATTCGTCGTAGCGTTCAACGTTAGGATGTAATCGGATGCGGCGGCCATCGGCGGTTGTAAAATCCAGTCCCCAGGGAATGCCGCGGAAGTGTTTGGCATGGGGTTCTGGTTGAATCCGGACGATGTCTCCAAATCGTATTTCAGTCGGCTGTTTCCAGAGGTTTCGCCCGATGACCGAATTCTCGGTAAGTTCAACAGAGAAATGACTCAGCCAGAATTCGCGGACCATAGGAATGAAATGAAGCGGTATTAGCCATAAGAATAGCCAAGATTCCATCAGTATAAATGTTACAATCCAGAGTAGTTTTTGCTCTGGATTGTGGTCGATGGCCTTCGGGATAAAGTAGAACGGAACGCCCACAATACCCCAGACAATAACGACCCCAGACACCATCGCTACGAATATTCGTCGGTATGATCCGGCAGGGTTTGCGCTATATTGAAGCATAACTAATATCGTTCCTTGGGGTTCCCTGTGTTAACGAACTCCCGGTGGCTTCTGATTTGGATTCCATGGCGATGATGGAGTGTTCGTCATTGCATATGTGAACGTCCACGGGCCCAGATACAGCACTGACGATACACCTTGTTGTACACCGTAGGCCAAACCCGCAGAATGTTGGCCCGTCAGCACATAGTTGGTTCGAAGTTCTTGGCCCAAGAAATTGCCGAAACTCTGCTGATGTGCACTTATCCCAGTCGTGAGGCCTAATTGTGCCCAATTGAATCTATAGGTCGGGTCCAACGCAGCATTTATGCCTTGCGTACCAGCATTTACGAAAGCATTCACACCACCCGCATAGATACCTGTGCCCTTCAAAGTGGCTGCTCCAGCGACGAAGCCGCCGGCGCCGGTTATCAATGTGTCACGACTGAAGAACGGCAAGTCTGGTCGCAATAGCTGTTCAACTACAACGCTGTTGGTCGCATTGATCGTTCCATTGGCAAGCATATAATGCCCACCCAGCCCTTCGTAAAGCTGCCCGAGTCGACTTGTGCTACCGGCCGCCACGGTGGCCGGAGCGCTGATCAATCCCAGACCCAGACCGCCCGCCATCATCGAGAATTGTTGCGTGAGGCCGAGGTATTGTTGCGCGGTTGGATTATTGGACAACTCCTGCAACGCCATTCGGGACGGAGCCTGTCCGCTGAACATATCGTTAATTCCACGATACCATTCATCGAGGCCAAAGCTTGCACCGGTTACTCCTGTCACAAACAATGGAATGTTACCGTGCGTTCCCGCCACCGCGGCCCCGCTGAGTCCAAATCCGAACGCGGGTACTCCGCCAAGGCTCCGGCGGAACCCAGCCTCGATCTGTGCATTGCGCTGCTGTAACTGCAAACGCTGATTCAAATTGTAGATCTGCGTTCCGTACTGTTCCAACTCAGCTCGTCGCTGCGGCGACATGCCAGGCGAGTTGTAGTATTCGCTTACAACCATTTCGGCGGCTCTCTGTACCGTAATCTGACCCGGTTTATAGCCTACGGCTTGCTGTTGCTGAGTGTAAGCGGCAGCCATGTAATCTGGTGTGCGCATTCCGTTGGCTTGTGCCAGTTGCTCCAGCCGGAAGATATCCTCTTCGTTTACATTGCCTGTATAAGCTGCCGGACTATGACCCCGATCCAGAGCATAGCGGTGCACGGAAAATGCTTTGTGCGTATTCATGGTGTAGCTTGCACCGCGCATATGGACAACTTCCTGTCCGGCGTAGATGCGCTCCTGAATCTTCGCTGCGAATTCTGCGGCTTGCTCCGGCTTAATCTGGGAAGGATTGGTAATGCCCAGCTTCGCCATTTCGTCCGGGAAATTGTAGAAGACGTCGAGTTGCATTTGCTGCGCCAGCGTCCGCCCGCCTTCCTGCGCGATTTTCGTCGCTACATTTGCATACTGCGTTACAAGCTGTCCCTGTCGATTTCTCCAGTCGTATGTGATCGCTGTGCCGGATGTCTCGACAAGGCGACGGTTCTGGCTTCTCGCGATTGCCTCCATGATCTCCGCGTCGGTGAATACACCGGATTGTTTCATCAGCTCGGCTGTATGGCGTCGTGATGCCGCATCCAGGGAATCATTCATCTGCTGATCATAGGCGCTGCGAACCGATGCGTTGTCATTGTAGCCGTTGCCGCGCAGCCAGTTTCCGCCGGACTCCCAGCCCAACGCGTCCAGCCCGTCTGCTACAAAGCCGTTTTTCCCAAACAACTTGCCCAGCGGATTTTGTATATAACCGCCAATCTCGCCAAACACATCGTCCCAGCGCCGCGGCTTGCCCAAACCGGCTGCAATCTGCGTCAGTGCGACGGGATCGGGACTGCTTCCGCCGCCGCCAAAGTCCGCCGCCATCAAGCCTTTTACATCGTCCTGTAATTCCGCGCCATATCCGCTCACAAACG
>JAVHPJ010000224.1:0-82990 GCA_036170535.1 Leptospirales bacterium
GCAAGTTCGGCGTCTACGATGCGGAACTGAGTCTGGAATTTTTACAGAAGTTTGCGATGAACGCGGCGATGAATCTGCACGTCGTGGTGCATCACGGCGACAATCGTCATCACATCCACGAGTCGGTTTTTAAGGCCCTGGGCCGCGCGTTGCGCATGGCGGCCGAACGCGATGTGCGCCTCGGCGGCGCGATTTATTCCACGAAAGGCGTGCTCGAATAATCCGGGCTAGCCCGGATTATTCATGAGTTTGAGAACGTATCGAGAAAAACCGCCCCATCGGGCGGTTTTTCCTCATTTTCTGGAGCGAGTCCCGGTTTTGTTCAGGAAAAACTTTGTGCTGCGACGGCGCGCGGCGCCGCAGCAGGGCGGCAGCTTCATGAATAATCCGGACTAGCTCGCGGCGCCGGTTTTTGCGAGGCGCGCGGCGAGCAGGGTTTCGTGCTCCGCGCGAATCAGCTCTTCCACGCGTTTGGTCAGCGCCTCCGCGTCTTCGTTGGCGAAGCTTTCCGGCAAAATCGGATCCAGAAACTTAAACTTGATCCGGTGCAGGCCCTTGACCACCACGCCTTTTTTGGGCAGGGCTTCCGCCGATCCGTCGATTACGACCGGCAAAATCGGCCGGCCGCTGCGTTTGGCCAGTTCAAAGGCGCCGCGCCGGAAGGTTCCCACGCAGCCGTTGTTCGAGCGCGTGCCTTCCGGAAAAATGAATACGGAGCTGCCTTCCGCGAGCGTCTTTTCGCAGTCCGCGATCATCTTTGCGTTGCTCTTATTGCTGCCGCGCGTCAGTTGAATATAACGATTCATGCGCATGTTCCAGCCGACAAAGGGAATCTTGAAGTTTTCGATTTTTGAAACCCATTTAAAATGCAAAAACGAGCGAAAGGCCGCCGGGATGTCCACCATCGACAGGTGATTCGAGACGATGACAAACGCCGCCTTGCGATCGACGTTTTCCAGGCCCTCAAAGCTCACGCTCCAGTGCGGATTGGGCCAGGTAAAAAAGGACGCCCAGAAACAGGTGAACTTATGCAATACGTAAAGCCGGCGGTCGAAGAGCACGGTGGCGAGCCAGATCAAAACGGCGACGCCGTACATAAAAATACACAACACGCCGATCGCGAGCCAGAACAAAGTCGAGGTGATCTTCGCAAACATTTCGCGACAGCCTCGGAAGCGCCAGGGCGCGCTACAACTCTTTTCTTATGCATCAAACGCGCGCGCGAGCCGCGCAACGCCGTTTTGAATTTCCTTCGGCGTGTACGCCGCGAAACCGAGCATGAGGCCGCTCTGTATCCAGTCCCGATTGGAGCGCTCCGGGCCCAGTCGGTATTCCGAGAGCGCTGGCGCGTCGATGTCCAGGGCCGCCGCACGTTGCGCAATCATCTGGTCCGACCTGCCGCGCTGCAGCCGCAGCGACAAAAACATGCCCGAGTCGCTGGCATAGGGCGCCACGGCGTCGCCCAACCGCGCCTGCAACGCGGCCAGCAGAGCGTCGCGGCGTTCGCGATACACCTCGCGCATGCGCCGCACATGGCGAAAGTACGCGCCGCTCGCAAAAAACTCCGCCAGCGCCGCCTGACTCAGTATCGGCGAATGACGGTCTATCAGCGCTCGTGCGTGTTGAAAACTCTCCGCAAGATTGGCGGGCAGGGCGAGAAAGCCCAGTCGCATTCCAGGAAAGACCGCCTTCGAAAGCGTGCCCAGGTACAACACGCGCCCGCGCGTATCCAGACCCTGCAGCGCCGCAATCGGTCGGCCGCTGTAGCGATAGTCGCTGTCGTATTCGTCTTCCAGAATATAAAAGTCGCGCTCCTCGGCCAGTTTTAAGAGCGCGAGCCGACGTTCCAGGCTGAGCGTGACGCCGCTCGGGAACTGACGCGAAGGCGTACTGTAGACAAGGCGCGCGGGGCGGCGGAGCAGGCTGCGTTCCAGTTCGCTCACAATCATGCCGCTCGAGTCCACCGGGATCGGCGCAAGTTTCGCGCCGGCGGCGAGAAAGGCGCCGCGCGCGCCCAGATAACCCGGATTTTCCACGGCGACCGTGTCGCCGGGATCGAGCAGCACTCGTGCAGTAAGATCCAGTCCTTCCTGGGAGCCGGCGATAATCAGGATGTGTTCGGCTTCGGTTTTTACTCCGCGCGCGAGGGCGAGATGATTCGCCAGCGCTTCGCGCAGGGGCGCATAACCGGCCGCGTCGCCGTAGCCAAAGTGATGGCGATCCAGGCGCCGCGCCGCGCGTAGTTGCAGGCGCGCCAGTTCTTCAATCGGCGCAAGATCCAGCGGCGGCGAGCCGGGCGTAAAGGGACGCAGCGCGTTCTGACCCGGACGCCGTATGCGCGAAACCGGCGTGGCGGCGAGCACTGCGCCGCGGCGCGAAAGGCGCGCGCGTTCCTCTACGGGCCGTCCGGCGGCCTTGCGCGCCGGTTCGAAAAACTGCGCCACAAAGGCGCCGGCGCCCGCGCGACCGATCACATAGCCTTCCGCGACCAGTTGTTCGTACGCCGCAAGCGTTGTGTTGCGCGACACGCCGAGTTCCGCCGCCAGCGCCCGCGTGCCGGGCAGCCGCGCCCCGGGCTTGAGTTCGCCGGCGAGGATGCGATCGCGCAGGGTTTCGTAGAGTTTGCGGCTTTGCATGGCGTGATCCGGGCCGATTTCACTGGCGCCCTGAAAAAACGGAAAATGGCCCTATGAATGGCGCCAGTTCCAGGTTAGGTTTTGCGCATGGAAAGCGAAAAAACCTCTCTCGGACCCGGCCCGCGCTCGCGCGTAACACGGCGACCCCAACGCGCGGCGTATGATCGCGCTGCGATTTATGCCATCCTCGACAGCTCGGTGTTGTGCCACATCGGCTTTCAGGCGCACGGGCAAACCTTTGTCATCCCAACCGCCTACGGACGCAAAGACGACAGTCTGTTTTTGCACGGCTCGGCGGCGAGTCGCATGCTGACGAACCTGGCGGAGGGCGCGCCGCTCTGCGTGACGGTCAGTCATGTCGACGGCTTTGTGCTGGCGAAGTCGGCCTTTCACCACTCCCTGAACTATCGTTCGGCGGTGTTGTTCGGGACGGCGTACGCCCTGGAAGACGAAGCGGAAAAAATGGAAGCCCTGCGCGTCTTTATGGAACACGCGACGCCCGGTCGCTGGGAAACAACCCGTCCGCCGACGTCCCAGGAACTCAAGGGCACGGCGGTGCTGCGTTTTACTATTGAAGAGGCGTCGGCCAAAATTCGCACCGGCCCGCCCATCGAAGACGAAGCGGACGCGGACTTGCCGGTCTGGTCGGGCGTGTTTCCGATCGAGTATGCGCGCGGCGCGCCGGTCCCGGCGAAAGAAAGCGCGCCCGGCCATGCGCCGCCGGCCTGGGGCTTTCGCGATCTCAAGCCGGAATTCTAGCCCGGATTATTCATGAAGCTCCCGCCATGCTGCGGCGACGCGCACGGTCGCCCTGGATGGCGGTTGCTTCTTGCCATCCAGGGGCCGCAGCGGACCGTGGTCTTGCCATGCGCGAGATCGTGGTCGTCGATTACGGGATGGGCAACATCCACTCGATTTTAAAGGCCCTGCGGCTGTATTCGTCGCATGTCGTTTACAGCGCCGATCCGCGCAGCGTGGCGAAGGCCGACATGCTGGTTTTGCCCGGCGACGGCGCCTTTGGCGCGGCCATGGCCGGACTCGGCGGCGAACTGCGCGCCGAGTTTCTCGCGGCGGTGGCGCGCGGCGTTCCCACGCTTGGCGTTTGCATCGGTTTTCAGATTTTATTTGAGGATTCCAACGAGGCTTTCGCCGGCGACGCGGCCCATACCAACGGCCTGGGGCTGATTCCCGGCGTGATCCGGCGCTTTTCGTTTTCCGATGCGAGCGTGCGCGTGCCCCACATGGGCTGGAACCAGCTCGAATATCCGGGCGCGGCGCAACCCGGCCCGCACATGTATTTTATTCACAGTTATCGCGCGACGCAGGTTCCGGACGAGTATGTGGTCGCGCGCTGCAACTACGCGGGCGACGTCTTTCCCGCGATTGTAAAAAAAGATAACTTGTTGGCCATGCAGTTTCATCCGGAAAAAAGCGATGCGGCGGGGCTGGACATGATCGGCGCGTGGGTGCGGGGCAAATGAAGTCGGCGTTTCGCTTAATTCCGGCGATTGACCTCTTGGGCGGGCGCGTGGTGCGGCTCTACAAGGGCGCCTACGATGCGGCCACGGTGTATAATGAAGATCCCGCTGCGCCGATTCACACATTCGCCGACGAGGGCGCCGAACTGGTGCACATTGTCGATCTCGATGCGGCGCGCCAGGGCGATCGCAGCGCAAACCGCGCAGCCATCGACGCGATTATCGCCGCCGCGCGGGCGCGCGGCGTGGCGCTGGAACTGGGCGGCGGCGTGCGCGACCGCGCGGCCCTCGAGTACTATTTTTCCCGCGGCGTCGACCGGTTAATTCTCGGCACGGCGGCCGTCAAGCGGCCGGAGTTTGCGAGCGAAGCGGTGCGCGAGTTTGGCGCCGCGCGCATCATCATCGGCGTGGACGCCCTCGACGGAGTGGTGCGCGTGTCCGGCTGGGAAGAGTCGGGCGGGCTTCGCGTGGAAGAGTTCCTAGAAGACCTGGAACAGCGCGGCGTCGAAGAAATTATATTCACGGATATTGCGCGCGACGGGGCGCTGACCGGTCCGGCGGTGGATTGGTTTCAGCGCATTCACGAGATCTCTGGCCTGCGCGTCATCGCCTCGGGCGGCGTGGCGTCGCTGGCGGATATCGAAACGCTGCTCGCCCTGCGGCTGCCGCGTCTCGTGGGCGCGATCAGCGGCAAGGCGATCTACGAACAGAAGCTATCGGTGAAAGCGGCGGTCGAACTGTGCCGCCGCTTTGACGCCGTCGGCTGAAGCGCGGCTTAATCCCAGATAAAAAGCCAGCGCACGGCGCGATAGGCGCCGTAAAGCGCCCAACCCAGGGGGCCGGGACGGGTTTCCTTTTCCGCGGCGATAAAGTACACGTGAATTGTGGAATAGGCGACCTGATTATCCATCGTGCGCATCTGCGCTTCCAGGCTTTCCAGCTCGGACGTGACGCGATTGAGTTCGCGTTCGATATTCAGAATGTCTTCCACTTTGGTGGCGCGCGAGAACAGCTCCTGCAGGCGTTCGCGGGTCTTGCGCAGATTGGTGATGCGCACGGAAACGTCCACATACCGCGCGGTAATGTCTTCAATATTGACCGAGCGTTCGCGCACTTCGCCAAAGGTCTCGATTTTGCCCAGCGCGGAGTCGAAATCGGTATTGGGCACCTTCACAGTAATGGAGTATTTCGTTTCGGCGAATACGTAGCCCTTGAGTTCCAGAGTCAGGGCGCGAACTTTTTCTATGCCCGGCGTGATCTCGCCTTCGGGCACAACGAGGCTGGTTTGCGCGGTGCGCACGAGCTTGCGCTCAGCGGGGCCCGCGATGCCGCCGGTCGCGCCGTCCTGTTCGACGGAACCGTCCGCCATGGCGACCTGAGCCGGCGCGCCGCGCCCGCCGCTCATTTCGCTGCGGGTCATGGGGCTGGAACAGTAGGCGAAGGCCGCGGCGAATGCAAGCGCGGCCAGCGTACGGAAGAAGCATCGGAAGAAATTTGCGTTCATGGCTTGTTTCACTTACCTCGTTTTGGACGAAATCTTTGCAAGAGAGTTCTGCGAATCAGCGGACTCCGGATGAAATTTATCGCGACCGACTCGTTTTTCTCACGTAAACGCCCGCCCAGATATAACGCGAGTCCGCCGCATCTTTCAGTTCAAAGTGCGAGTTCAGAAATTCGGCGTACGACTGGTACTCGCTTTCGAGGCTGGAGCGTTGATGTAATACGACCATGACGCCGCCGGCGGGATGCGCCGACAGGCAGTTTTCGGCCGCCGGCGAAATTCCGCCGTCCGCGCCGGTTTTCCAGTAGGAACCCCAGCCCATCTTGATCAGTTCGCCCCGGAGCGTAAGGCCGCCCCGGTAGTTGTCGATTATGGGCGCCCGATAATTTGAGACGAGAATACAGGCGACCTCCGCGCCTGAGATGAACTGGATCGCCTCCTCGTTCGCCTGCTCCTGCCGTTTGAGGGCTGCGTTTGCAGCGCCGGCCGCGCGCCATAAATTAGAAAGCAATGCCAGCCAGACAGCAAGGGCGACCAAGCTGAGACCGCCGCGGATCTTCCTGTACGGGCGAAGTTTGAAGAGCAGTTTTTGAACGGCGATTGCAGGAAAGCAGATGAGATGGGCGAAGAGAATGAGTCCCGGGACGATCAGAGCGGTGCTGTAGCGAACCGTGCCAAAAGGGAAAGCGCCAATCAATCCGCCTGCGGCGCTGGCCAGCGTGATTGTTGCGGCGTAAAGCGCCGTAAATGCGACGGGCCCGCTGCGCGACTTCATGAGTCTGCGCAGCCCGAACCGGAGTTTGACTCGCCTGCGTCCAGAAATCAAGGCGCCTGAGACAAGCGCCGCCAGCGTGAGAAACGCCAGACCGAGCAACGCATAGATGTGAACGGGCGTCGCGGGCGCCGCGATTTCTGACAGCAGGTCATTAAAATTGCGAGCGAGGTATCGGACCATGCCGGTCAGTCCGTCGCCGGACGCCGCGTAGAAATATTTCTCCATGTCGGGCCGATTTTCCCGCCCCAGATTACGGAAGGGTTGCAGGGCGTACGTCGCAATAAAGGCGATTGGAACCGCGAACAACGGCAGCAGGCTGCGCGCGGTTTGCAAAAACAGGGTGAAAAATCCGCCAGTGCGCAACTTCAGCAAGCGAAAGAGGAATACGGCCGCTGCGCCGGCCGCCGCTGGAACCGCGACAGTCAGGTTTGTAAAGAAGGCGGCGATAAACAGCGCCGGTGTCCACTTCCAATCGATTTGCGCCTCTTCTTTTATCGCCAGATGCAACAAGAGAAAAAATAGAATGGTTTCGAATAGAAGGCTGTGGGCGTAGGGAAACATCGAATAACTTGCGAGGCCGGCTGCATAGCTGTTCAGCGCAAATAACGTCAGTGCGATGCAGCCCAAAACGGGTCTTCTTTTCCAGTAGAGCGCCAGGCCGGCGAACAGCGCAATCAGGGTCAGCATGCTGGCGAGCACGGGCAGGATCAGATACTGTTGAAATTCACCGCCGAACAATCGGTTCGAGATCCAGTAGTGGACTCTCATTGGCAGCGCAAAATTGTCGGTGCTGCTGACGAAGCTGCTGAACGGCAATTCAATGTCCGTCATCAGTCCGTAGCCGTCAAAATCAAAGGCATCGTAATTCAAACGGATAAAACGCGCATATAGGCCGATCGCAAGTATTCCGAGGGCGACCAGCTTCCATTTGTATAACGCGCAGAATTTCAGAAATCGGAGAACGGTTATCATGCTTTACTTCCAGGGAGTCCGGTTCCGATGCGCCGGGCGCCGGCCGCGGCGCGTTCAGGCCGGCGTCGGGCGCCAGCAGAGCACTTCGATGTTGCGCACAAAATGCAATAGCTCCGGCGCGGGCGCGAGATCAAAGCCGACAGGACGCGCCATTGTATTTATCGCGATTCGCGCGCGCGCGGGTTGCAGGGGCCAGGGACCGTGCTGGATTTCGCCGACCCACACGCGGGAATTCTTGAAATCGTACGAGAACAAACGATAACGTTCGGTCAGCCAGTGTTCCAGGCTTCCGGGCTGTGAGTAATATACCGGGCCGGCGGGCGCATACTCCGCGACAAAATCCGCAGCGACCGGCAATCCGTTTGCATCGTTGACAGCATGTCGCCGAAAGCTGCTGTAGCGCACCGGATCGCCGCCGTGATTCAGCCGCATGCGCGCATATTCGTAAGGCAGATAAAACCACGCGCGACCCAACGCGCAGCCGACCGGATTGGCCGCATCCAGGCTGAAAAAAAATACGCCGGGCTCGCCCTTGTATTTTACGTAGGTGCGCACATTTAACTCGGGAAAGGCGGAGATCCAGGGCGCGGCGGGCGTACAGAAAAACCGAATGTTCTCCATGCGAAAGGGCACGACCGCCAACCACGCGCGGCCGTGCTCGTCGAGATCCAGCTCCAGCTCGCGCGGAATGCAGGCGCGCAGGGCTGAGGGATCCACGCTCCAGTGGGCGAACAACAAATCGCACCAGTGCTGGCGCATGATCCACTGGCCGGACGGCCGGGGATAGGGACGATGCGCGGTTTGCGCCAGTATTTCGCGTGATCGCATAAAGCCGCAGTTCGGGATAAATTCTAAACGCGCCGCCGCGTTTCAGGGACTATTTGTTTCCAGGGCGGCCGGCTTGCCGTCTCTTTTTTTGGCAAACGGCGCAACCAGGGCGGCGCAGGCGATGAGCGTCGCCAGTTCCATCCAGATGAGGCGCTGCGGCCAGGGCCCCAACAAATTCACCGGCGTGGGGTTCAAGGTGTCCTGCGAAATGAACATATAGTTGGAGTCCAGCGCCGCATTCACCATCAGAAGAAGTATTCCAAATATATTTATAAATATCATAAATCGAAGCAGAGAGCGCCAGGTCGGCCGATAGCCGTGCGCCAGGACCAAATACAACGGAGCGTAAATAATGGCGGCGTGAATCACAAAATAGTTCCAGTACCGAAAATGCGGAAAGTCGTACCAGAGTTCCGGAGTCAACAACGCGATCGTGGCGCCGGCCAGACCGGAAAAATATACAATGTCAAAGAGCTTCCGGCTGCCAGATACGAGCATGGGCGCTCCCAGAATTACGCTCACATCGCAGAGTTGCAGGGGCAGGCTATAGCGCAAATCGCCTTCGCCGGACAACCCGTACCAGACGAGCAGACTGATTTCGCAAATTATGAGAATGATCGCCAGTCCGTAACGCACCGCGCGGTCGCGGTTCGGGTGCGCAAGCGGATACTGGCGGAGGCGAGGCGTGAGCCACAGCGCGAGTCCTCCGGCCGCAATACACGCAAGCCCGATCCAGTGACTGGCGCCGAATACGGTGAAGCGACCGGCGTCCTCAAACGTGAACCACGCGGCTAAATCCATCGGCCTCCGCATCGCCGCAGACGCGACGAACGCCCGGAAAATTGGAAATGTGAAACTTATTCCATGGCCGGCAAATTGCCAAGGCGTAACATCATTTCCGTAAAGACCTGCACATCGAACAGAAAGTTGTCGAGCGATTTAAATTCGTTGTCCGTATGGCCCATGTACTTTTGTCCCGGGTGCGAGGGGCCAAAGTTAATGCCGTTCGGCAATTCGCGCGCCGTCGTGGCGCCGGAAGAGGCGATGGGCTCGGCGCGTTTGCCGCTCACGCCGCCGTAAATTTCCAGCAGGTTCTGAATCCAGGCGCCCCGGGGACTGCGAAACAGCGGGGCGGCCTGCTCCAGGGTCCACGTGAAGCTCAGGCCCGAGTCGTCTTTGTAGGCCGCAAAACGCGCGGCCAACTGCGCTTCCAGTTCGGCCGGCGTGCGACCGGTCGGCAGGCGGGTGTTCACGCCGACTTCGACTGCGCCGCCCGCGTCCGCTTGAAACTGCGTGACGGCGAGCGTCAGCGGGCCCATAAACGGATCGGAGAAGGCGACGCCGAGCGCGCGGCCCACGTAGTCCAGGCCGAAGGTTTCCGAGACAAAGCGCGCTGCGGCCAGCCACGCGGATTCGGCAAACGGAGTTTCCGCCGCGAGCCGATGCAGGATGCGCGCCAGCACGGGCGCGGGATTCGCCCCTTGCTCCGGAACGGACGAATGCGCCGAAACTCCGCGGACGGTAAGCAGGACGCGCCCGCTTTGCACGCGAATTTCGGCGGAAAAATCATCCGGCAAATCCTCCAGGACTTCATCCGCGACGCGGCGCGTCTGATCCGCCAGCGCTTGCGGATCCGGCGTTTCCATTTCCGCCAGCGCGGCCGCCGGGATTTGATTAATCGCCTGCGCGCCCTGCATGCGCACGACGCGCGCGGCGCCGTTGGCTGCGTGCTGCGCGGATGCGCGCGAAGCGCGAAAGCGCACGCGCAGCGCCCCGAAGCCTTTTTCCGCCGTCACGGCGGGATACGAACTATCGAGCCCGATGTTGTAAGCCGGCAATGCAAATCGTTGTTTGTACCAATGGATGCCTTCGCCGCCGGTTTCTTCCGTGGTTTCGATCATCAGGCGAATGCCGCGCTTGAGCGGCAAACCCGACTCGCGAATCACAAACATGGAATACAGCGCGGCGACAATCGAGCCCTTGTCGTCCTCCGCGCCGCGGCCGTAGATTTTTCCGTCGAGCACGGTCATGCGAAAGGGGTCGAGCGGGCGGCCGTCCGGGAAGCCCCACGATTCGGCCAGCGCCGGCACCACGTCTACGTGCGCATACACGCCCAGTTCTTCCGGCGTTGCGCCGCGCAGGCGCACCACAAAGATGCGGTTGCCGGCGTTTTCAAACTCAAGACCCAGCGCGCGCGCCTGACGCTCGAGGACGCGACCGGCGGCGCGGATCGCCGGATTTTCGTGGGGCGCAATGCGATCGCGCCGATAAGTCGGAATAGCGATCAGTTCCGCGAGGGCGGCGAGCATTTCCGGTTGATAACGCGTCCGGGCGTACACGCCCATAAGACGATACAGCGCGCGGGTTTCCAGTTCGTTTAGAGTTTCGCCGCGCAACCGGCTTGCGGCGATCATACGCGTGAAGGCGTCGGGGCCGTCGCTTGCGACGCGTCGCAAGAACTCCTCGATCGATTGGGGGCGTTCCGTGTGGAATTGCGCGTGCAAATCTTGCAGTTCTGCCGGACCGGGCGGACCGGCGCTGGCGCAAGCGGCGAGCCCGAGCGCGAACAAAATCGAAACTACGCGAACGAACCGGCGCGCGCCAGTCGTGCGCCCGTCGCCCGGAATCAACCAGCCGCGATTTTTCCCCATGCTCGAAACCTCAAACCTTGAGCGCGCCAAAGGCGTCCGTAATGGCCGCGCGATACTGATCCAGATGAAAGAGTACGGCGCCCACATGACCGCTGTGAATCCAGCGCGCCGCGGCCGCGGGCCAGTGACTTTGAAGAATGCGCGCCGAATACGCCGGCACGTAGCCGTCCTCTTCCGCCGCGAGCAAGACGGCCGCGG
This sequence comes from Leptospirales bacterium, assembly GCA_036170535.1. GTDB lineage: Bacteria > Spirochaetota > Leptospiria > Leptospirales > Leptonemataceae > SSF53. The sequence goes on from JAVHPJ010000224.1 coordinate 11,040, forward strand.
AGCAATCCGCCGGAGCGGGACGTCGCCGGATATCGCCCTGTTCAAGCAGCTTTCCGAGCCACGCCGCGGCGTCTTCGTCGTGCGGCAGGTCGCGTCGCAAGGCCTCCCAATCTATAGAATGTTTGAGTGCGCCTTCCAAAAATACCGGGCCCGGCGAATGCGGCGCAAGATAACTCGCGGTGGCCACACGAAAGTCGAGCAGCTGGGCGACGTGCGCCGCAATCAGCCCGCCCATGCTTATGCCGCACAGGCCGATGCGTCGATACTCGCGGTCGCGCAGATACAGCGCGAGCGCGCGGCCTTCTTCAATTGAGGCAAGCGACAGCTTCATGAAGTCGGCGACAGTATCCAGATAGGGACCAAACTGGCCGATCGGACGCCGCCGTCCGTAGTACGGATTTTCGAGAATCAGGCTGCCGTAACCGCGCGCGAGCAGGGGCAGTCCGACGAAGAGCGCGCGTTTTTCGTAGCCTTCATCGGCGGTGGCGGCGAACTGGATCAGTATCGGCGTGTCTTTGCTTGCGCCGGCCGGCAGGGTCAGTTGCACCCAGGCGCGGCGGCTTTCTACGGGCAGGCGTTCGTGCAGCGGCGAGAGAAACGAGCCCGCCCGCACGCGAAACAGCCCAAAGTGATAGTCTTCTTCCCAGCGGATTTCCGCCGGCGTGTGCGCGCCGGACCTGGATTGGAGTTTTGCAAAGTCGTTCAGAAACTCGCGATCGCCGACGCCGCCGCGAAAGAACTTAAATGCGCCCTGCAAACCGCCGGCGATGGAATCGAGCGCGCTCACCTGAGTCATGAATGGCTCCTGCTCGGGCGCGGGAAATCGACGCCCGGACAAAGCCTGAGCCGGCCGCGCGGGATGTAAAGAGGAACCGCACGCAACTGCGCGCGGTCGGGGCGGAAATATCTTTACATGCGTAAAATGGCGCCGTTTGGTCGCCGCATGGAACACTCGCCTGGTTTTGAGCGCCTGGTTGCGGATGTGAAGCCGCGCATACGCGAGCTGAGCGTTATGGAAGTGCGCGATCGTTTGCAGAAAAATTCGGACTTTGTTTTGCTCGATGTGCGCGAGCAGGATGAATGGGCCGTCGGCCGGATTCCCGGCGCCGTTTACCTGGGGCGCGGCGTGCTTGAGCGCGACATCGAGGCGCAAATTCCCGACGCAAAGCGTGAAATCGCGCTCTACTGCGGCGGCGGCTATCGCTCCGCGTTGGCCGCGGACAATCTTCAAAAAATGGGCTACACGAACGTTTTTTCTATGGCCGGCGGAATCCGCGCCTGGCGCGCAGCGGGTCTGCCGGAGGAGCGTCCATGACGCCGACGCTGCGTGTTTACCTCGCCGGTCCCGAAGTGTTTCTGCGAGATCCATACGCCGCGGGCGCCGAAAAAAAGCGCCTGTGTGCGACCTATGGCTTTGAAGGCTGTTTCCCGCTCGATAATACGCTTGATCTGGCCGGCATTTCTCCGCGCGCGGCTGGACTCCGAATTGCGCAGGCCAACGAGGCGCTCATGCAGGCGTGCGATCTGATCATCGCCAACATGACGCCGTTTCGCGGCCCCAGCATGGATCCGGGCACGGCGTACGAAATGGGTTTTATGCGCGCGTTGGGCAAGCCGGTGTTCGGCTATACGAACTCCGCGTCGCCGTATGCTGAGCGCGTTCTGGAATTTTACGCCGGACAGTATGCGACGCGCGGCGACGGTTCCCGCGAAGATCCCGAGGGCAATCAAATCGAAGAATTTGAGCTCTGCGACAATCTAATGATGGCGGCGGCTGTTGAGCTGAGCGGGGCGCCCGTCGCAATACAGTCCGCACCGCGCGAGGGACGGTACACGGATTTGCGCGCATTTGAGCAGACGCTCGCCGCGGCCGCGGCGCAACTGCGCGGCGGTGCGCCGCATGACGTTGGAAAGCGAAGATGAATGCGCATAAGCCGTATGAATGGCGGCAGTCGGAGCGCCGGCTGGCGTTTCTTTGCGCCCGTCTGTTTGGCGTCCTGGTTTTCGTACTTTCGCCGGGATGCATGAGCGAGTCTGCGGCGCCGGCGCAACTCTGCATTGAAGGCGACTGCGCGTCCGGCCGCGGCCGGCGTGCGGACTACGTTCGACTCTATGAAGGCGAGTTTAAAGACGGCGCGCCCCACGGCCAGGGTCGCATGCGCTGGTCGGACGGACGCGAATATGAAGGCGAGTGGCGTGCGGGCGAGCCCGCTGGCGCGGGTCTGTATCGTTTTCCCGACGGAGCGGAATACGAAGGCGGCGTGCGCGGCGGACGTCCCAATGGACGCGGTCGCATGCGCTTCCCGGACGGCCGCGTTCTGGACGGAGTATTTGAAGAAGGCTACTTTGTGGGCCCCTGAATTATCGCGCGACGCTTTCAGTCGTCGCCTTCGGGAATGCCGCAATTGTTTTCATCGCCGGATCCGGCCGAGGCGCAGGCGTCCGGCGGCGTTGGATTGCGAAAGACCACGCCGGCGGCAACGAGCGCATAAAGCAGGGCGGCCGTCTCTGAAGACCGACTATCTTCCGTTGTGCAACGCACCGGCGTAAGACTGAAAGCCGAAAGAATCGCGAGAGCGGCGCAAGGGATTCGCACGCCGCAGCGCCGCCTGCCGTGCGTAAAACGCAACTCCATTTCGTGCGAAATGCTGAAACTGTAACGCCAAATGCGAAACTGACGCAATTTACGAATTCCCCGCCCTGATCGTCAGTGAGTTGTAATCTGACTGTAAAACGTGCGCGCAAAAGTATGGCGTGCGTTCTGTTCGATGCCTCGCTTGCATGCTGACCGGCCTGTTGCTGGCCGCGGTCGCAGGTTGCCGAAACGACCAGGATCCGTACGACCTGGCCGCTCTTCTGACAGGCGGCGAAGTTCCCGCCTTTACGCTCGATTTTTCCGGCGTCGGCGTTCAGAATCGCGGCGGCGAAATGGAGGCTGCGCTGCTCGGCGTCATCCATCTTTCGCAGAATACGCTCTATTGCGCCTTCGAAGATTTGAGTCTGCCCGTAGTCGCGGAGGCCCTCCATTTAGCCAGGCTGCGCAATGTCGATGTGCGCATCGGCCTGGATGCCGATCAGGCGCAGGGCTACAGTGAGCGTATCTACGGCCCCCGCATTGGCGATCGGATCATCGCCGGCAACGCCGGCAGCGGGCGCGTCAGCATGAATGTGTGTGTCGGCGATCGTAAGCGCGTTTTTGTCGCCGGATCCCCGCCGACGCGCGCCGGCTTTTATCTGCAAAGTTCCTTCTGGGCCTACGCCCAGAGCGACCCGGAAGAAGGCGTCGCCCGCAAGTTCAACTCGGTCATGGATCTGGTGATCAATCGCTCGTTCGGATCCACCAAGCAGCGCCTGGATCGCCGCAATTATTACCTGACCGGCGATCTGGATGTCGGGATATACTCGGCCCCCGAAGAGTCGCCGTTGGAATTTATGGCCCCGCGCGCGTATGAAGCGCAACGTTCGGTGCGCATCTACTCCAGCGAGTTCTTCGCTTCCAAAAGCGACAGCTCCAGCGACCTGCGTGAGAGCGGCGATCTGGCGTATGATACGCTGAACGGCCGCGCGGGACTGCGGATGATTCTCGGTTCGTCCAGCGCATACATGACGCCGGATGAAAATTCCGACGTGGAGACGAATGAAGGCAATTCACTGCGGTATCTCTTAAATCGCGGGCAGGACGTGCGCGTCGCGGGCGGCGAGTGGGCGCGTTCCGGGATCAGTTTGATGTTGATCGATCAGGAGTCGGCCCGGCCCATGCTGGCCATCGGTTCGTTTCCGTTCAGTGCAAAATCCAACTCCGCGCACGACGGATTTATGTTTGTTATCGAGGATCGGGAGCTGGCCGATCGCGCGCTGGCTTTTTTCGAGTCGCTGGCGGGCCGCTCGATTTCGGTCGCCGGTTCGAGCGCGGTCGCAGCGCCGCTCGGTCTGGAAGTAGTGATTTCTGAAATCAACTGGATGGGCGGCTATCGCGCCGATCTGAGCGGCACGAATTTCGAATACTTTGAGCTGTATTCCAATGCGGCCGCGCCCTTGCACCTGGGCGGCTGGACCTTTGAGTGCGGCGCGGCGGGCGCCTTCACCACAATCGCGACGTTGCCGCAGGGCCTGGTCATCGGACCGGGGCAGTACATGGTCTTTACCGATGATTCTTCCTCAAACTTGATTCTCGATACGGCGCACGCCCGGCCCGACTTCGGTTCTTCCGACGAGATCAATAACACAACGACCGATCAGTGTCGGCTGCGCGATGCAAGCGGGACGGTCGTTGATCTCGCCGGCGAAACCGGGCTGCCATTTTCCGGTCGCAGCGACGCCTACGGCCTGAATGATGCGAGCGCCTTTATTCGCCGGTCCATGGAACGCATTAATCTGGCCGCGCGCGGCGATTCAGTCTCCAATTGGAGTACGAACACCGGCCTGGCCTACGAACAAAATTTGAATATTGGCGCTGAATTTTTGGATCGAAGTTACGGAACCCCCGGCTTGCCCAATACGGTCGGCGTGACCCCCGGCGCAGGACCGCGCCCGATCGGGCAGCTGGCGCGCGCAGACGAAAAACTGCTGGTCTGGGAAACGAACTACGACACGTCTCCCAACGACGATACGAACGACGAATACGTCGAGATTCTGAACAACTCCGACGAAACCATCAATCTTGCCGGCGGCGAACTGTGGTATATGAACACGACCCCGACCGCCTCGCGCATCATCACGTTTGGCGCAGTGCAACTGCAGCCCGGCGCCGTGTTGATCGTAATCAGCAATAATACGGCCGGCAATGTGCAGGGCGCGGCGGTTTGCAGCGGCATTCACCAGCACGCGGACGGCGCCAGCGTGTCCATGTCCAACACCGGCGGCACGGCGCTCTTGCTGCGCGCGGGCAAGGGCTCCACGGGCGCTACCGCGACCTTCCTGCAAGGCGCGGGCCTCGCGGGACTGAACAGCGACGCTGACATTCTCGATTTTGTCGGCTGGGAAACGGCGACGCTGGCCGAGACAGGGGCCGCCAACGCGGGAGCGACAGCGGATCGATCGATCAGTCGATCGATCGCGCAGTCGGCGGCCAATCGCGATACGAACAACAATGCAGCGGATTTTGCCGTGAGCGCCGCCGGGAACGGAACGCCCTGCGTTCCTTAAATTCCATGATCTGGCGCAGCTTCATCTTCCTGTCGATTTTCGCAGTTGGTGCGTCCGGCTGCAACATGCTGGATCAAATGGCCGAAGACGGTCTGTTCGGCCTGATCCCGGCCGAGCTGCCGGCGGATCAGGGCCATGTAGAGTTCCGCGACGACGGGAACATTCTGGTCGTCTTAAACAACGTCGACTTTCATTCCAATCCGCTCTACAGCGACGCGTCGATTATCATGGTCTGGGTTTATCCGCGCGGGGCGGATCCCGCGCGGCGCTGCTGCAGCGGTTCCGGCTGTCCGGCTATTGAAAGCCAATCCTGCCTTACCGGCGTCGGCTTCAGTAATGATCTGGGCTTTGTCGGTTCGTATTATCTGAACACGCATCCGCCGTTCCCTTTTGATCGCAAAGCGACGCAACACTATATTCCGGTTTACGTTTCAGACAAAACGGGGACGCCGCAGAATTATCAGGGCGATTATCAAACCTTTTCCAGTCCGGTCCAGGCGATCGCCGATCGCTCGCGCTACGATTTATATTTGGGCGTATTTTTTTCAGCATTTTCGCCGGAGTATCCCGAGCCGCGCGTGCTGTCCGTGGAAGCGCAGGCGAGCGACCAGACGATTTATTCTCCGGTTGCGCCGGATTTGCTTTCGCCGAAGATCGAGATCGAAGCGCGCTTTTTTCCCGAGTCGCGGGAAGACCCGGCCGGTTCCTGGTATACGGTTCCTTTTATTGCGTCATGGACGCCTTCCAGCGGTTCAGATCAGGGACTGCGCTTTCGCAATCGCATCCGGATTAACGAGATCGGCAACGCCATTAACGGCGTAACGGCGAATGATTTTGTGGAACTATACAATCCGACCGCTTTCAGCGTCCCGCTGTACAACGTGTATTTGCAGCGCTGGTCTGGATCCGGAACCGCGTGCGCAACCCTCGACGGCGGCAACGAAAAAATGAATCTGAGCGCGTACAGCATACCGCCCTTCGGGCGACTGACGCTCGCTCGGTCGGGACACAGCCTCAGCGGCGTGGATGCAATTTTCACCGGCAGCGTGATAGTCGGCGACACGGATTGTTTTGCGCTCACCTTCGATAACAACTCGCTGTTTAATCTCAGCGATCGTGATCTGATCGATTTTGTCGGCCTGGCGGGCGGCGGCAACTCCGAGACCGCGCCGGCGAGCGCCCTGTTTCCCAACATGTCGCTTTCCCGGTGTCCGGAAGGTTCCGATACCAACAACAACTCGGTCGATCTCGTGGTGCGCGCGCCGACGCCGGGCGCCGGCAACGATTGCGTGAATTCCGGCGATCCAACCGGTCTTGTAATTAACGAGTGGGGCGACGATACCTCCACGAACCTCGACTACATTGAGTTAAAAAACCTGGGCCCGAATCCGGCGCGCATTGATGCATCGCTGCGCATCGTGTACGGCGGCAAGGGCGCGGGCGTGCTCGGTTACCTCCCGGCCGGAATTAACGATCCGGCCCAGCTGGTCGCCATCAGTTCCGCTCTGGACGTCGCGTCCGGCGAGATTGTGCTTGTGGCGAATTCCGATGTAACGGCCGGCGATCTGGCCGCACTGCGCGCTTTTTCCGGTTTCACCGGACGTATTCTGCTGTCGTCCGAGACCACCCTGATTGGCGCGAACGATCGGCTGCATCAGACCCAGGCGCGCCTGACGAACGGCTTTGCAAATTGGTCGTACACGCCCTTTCCCTTCACGCCGGGGACCTCGACCTATTCTTCGCTCAAACCCGGCTTCACCTTCGGGACGAGCGCTACTGACGACAACGCCCAATGGTGCAACGGAATCGCTCCCGGCTTCCGCACGCCGGGCGTAAATAATCCTTCCTGTTGACACTATCATGAAAAAATTGCGCCTATCACAATTTATCCTGATGACCCTGCTCTGGGCGGCGTTCCCGCCGTTGTTCGCGCAGGCGGAGGAGGAATCCGGGGGCGGCTTTGAAGTGGAAACGCCGCCGGCGAACGTTGACGAAAGCAGAGCGGAGACGCCGGAGCCGGCGAAGCCGACGGAACCGCTCGCGCCGGCCGGCGCTGGCGCGGCCGAACCCGAGCTTCGGCGCCGTCGCGGGCCGCCTTCGGCGTATGGCAGCGGCGACTATGAATACAATTACAACTACTTTGACCAGGATCAGGAAGGTCGTTCGCGTTTTGTCGATCGCATACAGTGGCGCGTGATATTCTGGACCAATGGAAACTACTTTAACAACAGCGATCTGCGCAAGATTAATGAGGCGAACGAAGAGAGCGTGCGTCAGACGGACGACCGCATGTACTTCGCCCTCAGCGGCGCCGAGGTGAACTTCTTTTTCCCGATTAATCCCCGCCTGGACGTGCGCATGGATTTATGGCGCACCGGCTTCTGGGGCGGCGATCAGCTCGCCGGCCGCGATGCAAATAACGACAGTCGGCGTACGCCCGTCGGCGCCAATACGGTGAACTTCGGGCAGATGTATCTGGATATTCATATGCAGCCGGAATCGCTGCGCGACAGCCGACTGGATCTCAGCGTGGGGCGGCAGTACTACTCGCTCGGCGGCGAAATTGACCGCGAGTACTATCTGGACGATTCGCTCGATGCGGTGTTCCTGAAATGGTACGGCCAGTACGGTCGACTGGACTTGATGCTGATTGACTTATTCGGTTCCGGCGCGGACACCCAGGAGGTCAATTTTGTTCAGTCCATGAGTTATGATTCGGAAAAGCAACGTGCGTTTAACGGCGATTCGAACACGTATCGCCAGGGCCTGACCTATCGATTGCCTTTGATCGGAGACTTTGATCTGGGCGGGACGCATCTGGAAGTGCGCGGATTTTATTACTACGCGCGCATGGGCGGCCTGAATGACGGCGGATCGGATCGCTCCAACGAGGGCGCGGCCTCGAACGACGCTGATCGGGATTTTGTTTTTATGCGCGGCGTGCGGCTCAATGCCGGTTATTCGAGCTGGGTGCGCGCCTCGTTGTCCGTGGCGGATAGCTTTGGCATCGATCGCAAGGCGACCGACCAGTACCTTTTGCCTTCGCGGGATGTCGATGCCAACGGCCGTAGCTGGCAACTTGAAACGGAATTCGTGTTCTTTGGTCGTGCGTTGATTCTGCGGCCGACGTATTTTTTTGCGGAAGGCGGGCGGTACTACCTGAACGGCGAACAGTTTTCGCACGGCTTTACAGCGTTTAAGGGCGATCAGATCGGCGGGCTATTGACAAATCTGAACTGGGGCCTGCACCCGTCCGGCTATGTTGACGACGATGGAATCGACAACACGCCCTTCGATCGCGATCGCAAGTCCGGCGCCGAGGTGAAACACATCGGACTAAAAGTCGGCTGGCCGGATCAATTTTATTTCACCTTTGACTGGAGCCGCATCAGCGATACCAATCAAACTGGAATCTTTGGCCTTGCGCGGCGTCGGCCCTTTGCGGGTCTATTCTCAAATTCCGCTCCGATTGGCGCAGTGGAGCAGGCCCTGCTTTTGAGTCTGGGCCAGCAGCTGTTTCCCGAACAGGCGGCGGTGCTGGCGGCGCAGCGCCGCTTTGGCCAGACCCTGGGCGAGGAGTACACCAGCGGCATTGAATGGAACGTCACCAGCGGCTGGCGGGTATGGGCGATTGCGGGCGTGTTTTTTCCGATGCGCTACTACAACACGGCCGGTCTGGTGTCCGACGCGCCCCAGGGCAACGCGCGCTTCACGGGCGCGCAGATCGGCACGCGGATTGTTTTCTGATCGGGGAGTAACACAATGCATAACACTCGCGCCAACCCTGACCATAGACCGCATGCGCTGCGCAGCCTGTCGCGTCTCACGGCGGCGGCGTTGCTCGCATCCGCATTGACCGTGTGCAACAATTCCGATGGCGAAACGATATTCGGCGCGCCGGGATTTTTCTTCGGCGGCCCGGCGCGATTTTCCGTGTTTTATAACGATCCCGGCGTGTCCGAAGAAACGAGCGTTGATAAAAAGGTGGATCTGGAATTGGTCGAGCTGATCGACAATGCCGAGTCGACCGTTGATCTGGCGATTTATAATCTGGGACGCCAGTCGGTTATGGACGCGCTGATACGCGCCGAAGAACGCGGCGTGCGCGTGCGCCTGGTGGGCGACGTGGACGAAGCCGTTACAGACGGCTATCGCAGCATACTGCGGACGAACATACCCTTTTCGCTGGGCAACTCTACCGCCATCCAGCACAACAAGTTCTGCGTGGCCGACGGCCGCTTTCTCTTCATGGGCACGGCGAACATCACCGATTCCGATCTCACCCGCAACAATAACAACTTTATGATTATCGAGAGTCCCGAGATCGCGGCGGTCTTCACCCAGGAATTCGAGCAGATGTTCTTCGGTCGCTACGGATCCCGCAAAGAGCCCTTTACGACCCGCCGCAATTTCACGGTAAATTTTACGCCCGTGGAGGTCTATTTCAGTCCGTATGACGGTCAGGACGCCATGGATCGTCTGGTCGAGTTAATCGACGGCGCGCAAAGCGAAATCCATTTTATGATCTTCGCCTTTACCCACGACGAAATGGCGGCGGCGCTGATTCGCGCGGCGCGGCGCGGAGTGCGCGTGCAGGGCATTCACGACAAGACCTTTATTCGCGGCGTTTCAATGGAAGCGCCGCGCCTCTACAACGCCGGCCGCTTCCTGCCGACCGGTCCTTTTGTGCGCGAGGACGGCAACGAGTTCACATCCGTCAAGGGCGTCAGCGCGCATGGCGGCAAACTGCATGCAAAGACGATCATCATTGATCGCAGCATCGTCAGCACGGGGTCGTTTAACTGGTCCACCAACGCAGTGGACAACAACGACGAAAACATGCTCGTCGTGCACAATCCGCTCGCCGCCCAGGTTTTGCTCGATCAGTGGCAGCGCGTCTGGGACGTGTCCCGACCGATCACCAATCAAATCGATCGCACTGGCGGCGATGTCGCGAGCTACGGCGACATAGTAATTTCCGAGGCGCTCTGGTCCGGCAGTTATACCGGGTCCACGTATTCCGTCGACGACGATTACATCGAGTTTTATAACGCGTCTTCCCGTCCGATTGACATCAGTCACTGGTATATCACGTGGGAGGAGGATGAAGCGCGCATCTTTCCCATTCCCGATCGCTACAATTGGTACGAGCCCGGCGTCGCGTCGCGTCATCTTTCCAGCGGCCGTCTGATCATACCCGCCGGCGGATACTTCCTGCTGAAAAGTTTGAACAGCGGCGTGATTAACGATTCCGACTTAAAAGTTTCCGGCACCAAGGAGTTCTCGCTCGCAAGTTCGTCCTTGCGCATCCGGCTTTACGATACGGCCTTCAATCTGATCGACGAGGCGGGCGACGGGGGGCCGCCTCCGGCCGGTCGTCTCGATAGTTTTCGCAATGTTTCGTACAGCATGGAGCGTTTCTTTTATCCGATCGGGAATCCGCAGGCCGGACGCGCCCTGCCGGGAAACAGCGCTGGCGCCTGGTATACTTCGAACGGCAATAATCTGACCGGCGCCAGCCTGCGCGGCCTGGGGCAGATTGAATCGAGCTTCGGCGTGTGCACGACAAGCGGAACCGCTGCGGAGCGGTGTACGGTCGGCACTCCGAACTACACCGGCGCCACGACCTCCCTGGCGGCCGCTTCGATCGCCAGCGGCGGCGAAAACGCCTACGCCAATCGGCCCCTGGCTGCGTACGCCACCGGATCCAATTCTGCGGAAGTACGCATGCGCTGGGCGATGCAGGCCGCGCCGACCGTAAGCGGCGGGGCGTGTCCGTGTACGGTCCAACTTAAAAGCGGCGATCCGTCCGTGTTGACCCTCACAACTGCGACGCAGACGCCCGGCGCAAGTTATGATCTCGTTGTGGGCTCCGCTCTGGATATCACCGGCGCCGGGGCGGCCGGCGGCTCGATCAGCTTTACCGGCGCCGGGTTGGGCCGCGCCGCTTTGAGCATTGATCGCGTATATCCGGCGCGTTCGGGCGGACAGGACATAGTTACGCTGCGCGCTTCGAGCGGCGGAACGCTGTCGGGGCTCGGCATCTACTATTTTGACGCGTTCGCGTCCACGCCGCAATTGCTCTATCGCCTGGCGGACGCGCCGATCACGAACGGGCAGTACGTGGAAGTGCGCCTGAGTTCGGCCTGCGATTTGCCGTGCAGCACCGCGTCCGTAACTTCCGAAGACCGAAGAATCGCAGTGTCGCCGAGTTTCAACATTACAGCCAATCCTTCCGGCGCCGCAAGTTCCGCCGGCCTGACGGCGACCAACACGTGGGAAGTATTTTCGCCGATTGAGGGCCTCTCCTCGACGGACGGCCTTATCCTGATCAGCTACGACCTCAGTCAGCCTCCGCTGGATGTCATGTGCTACAGCAATCGCGACGGGGACATGTCGCAAGGCCTGATGCGCGGCGGGATGCGGCGCCTGTTTCGATTGGGCCCGGGCGTCTACGACCTGGGTGCGCAATTGCCGGTGGATCAAGCGAACGACTTTAACATCCAGAGTCGTTGTTCGCATTTTTTCGGCAGCGGCGACGACTACCTGCAGCGCACGAACTTCGCGCGCCGCGCGGACTCCTTCGCCTGCGTGAATTGCTGAGCGAGACGCCGGCGCGCCAACGCCGGACAGAGGGCGCGTTTGGATGTGCGCCCTGGAATTCACGCGCTTAAATCTTACCGCGGGCAATCGCCGCTATCGTACGATTCAATCGCCAACTCGCGCCCGCGCGGGTCGCGCCAGAGCGCGTTTATGCCGGGTTCGCGAGCGCCGATCCGGCTCTGCATATAGACAAAGCCTGCGCCGCTTGAGCGACGAATATAGTCGAAAAACTCGTAGCGCAGATCGGGAAAGGCCGCCGGCAAAAGTTGCATGGCGCCGATTGCGTAGTGATCGGTATCTTCGTGGTATTCGATGCGTTCCAGTTCCGCGCCGCGCGTCTGCGCGATTTCGATGAGCGCGGCCATCAGCAATGTCTTTTTGTCGCCCGAACCGGACGTATTAAAGCGCTTCCAGAGCCGGTCCCCAAAGTGCGCGTGATTGATCGGCAATACCGCGTCCGGCTCCGCATCGCGCAGGGCCAGATAGTCGAGAATCGATGCGTAGTTGTGTCGGTCGCTGCGCGCTGTAATCACAAAAACCAGATCACCGCGTGCACGCGCGCGGCGCAGGGCGCCCAGTGCGCTTTCAATCGGCTGGGTGTCAAACAGCGCGCGGCGCGAGTAGACGCTGTAGTCGGCCTCTTCGCCCGGAGCGAGCCGCCCGCATTTGGAATCATCGAGGCGGCGGGCGCCGGCAAGCGTACGCACGGGAGTCAGGGTGCGCGTGTCCGCCAGGGTATGGTCAAAATCGAAAAATGCAATGCCGTGCGCCGAGCGCGCGTGCGCCCAGCCTGCGAAGGCCCGGTTGCCCTCAACGACGCTCTCAACTGCGGCGAGTATGCGCAAATGTTCGGCCTGGTAGAGTGCGAGACTGCTCGCTGCGCCGGGGCTCAGCTGAATTTGCGATCCGCTGGCGCAGGCGCCCGCGACCAGAACGCAGACGGAGACCAGCGTCTGGCAGGCGGCGGCGAAGACAAACTTCACGCCCTGCATCAGTCCTGGTCGTGATCCTTAATTTGATCGAGGGGTAATATGCTTGCCGGCGGCTCATTTTGAATGGCTTCCGGACTGTCCTCATCGGAGGAATCATCGTCGTCACCGCCGTCTTCGTCTTCCTCCGCTGCGCGTACGTTCGCCGGGCGAGGATCGGCAATGCAGCGCACATGCGCCCCATGAGCCAGGGTTTCGCCCAGGCTGCGCGCTGCGCTGAAGTGGACTGTCCAACGGCTGCGGTCGCTGTCCTGGAACGGGCTGCGCGACCAGTAGGGGCCGTTCGCAGCGGCCGGAAAGACGCTTGCGTCTATGTATGGCGGCGCCGGCAGTTCCGGGCGCAGCAGGCTTTCGAGATCGCTGCGCGACGGCAGGCGCCAGGCCTTGCCGGCGAGATTCAGACGACGGCAGTAGTCGCGCGCCTGAAACCAGTTTATCGGTCGCGCACGTCCAATGCACTCGCGTCCGGCGGCTTCCTGACCGTAGCTGCACGGCTGCCAGATGCGCGTTCCGTCCGTAACGACGCCATTTTGAACGCGCAGGCCAGGCGCTCCAGCGCCGGTCGGCGGCCTTTCCGGCGCAGACCAGAATGCATCCCAGGATGCGCAGCCAGGCAGCACTGCGCAAAACAGCCAGAGGAATCCAGCGGAGAACCGGGGACGCATAGTTCAGCTCAAGCCAGAGAGGTTACAGGTGAAAGGCGAAACCATGACAAAAGTCCGCTGCGCTTCACGCCAGAAAGGGCGTCGTTTTTTCGTAGAGCCAGTCGGGCAGCTTGCGCTTGAGCGTTTCGTGGATCTGGTCGCGGCGATAACGCGGCGAAAAATGGATCAGAAACAAATGTTCCACGTCGCGAAAGGCTTCGGCGTTTGCGGCGATCTCGTCCAGATGCGTATGGCCCCATTCGCGCGCGCGTTCTTTGGGTCGCTTCTCGCAAATATAGGTGCACTCAAAAAAGAGTATCTTCGTTTTACGGATGATTTCGCGCTCAAGTACAAACTCAATCGTTGTGTCGCCGCTGAAGGCGACGTGCGGCGTAAACGATTCGTAGAACAAATCGTTGCGTTCATGTTTGAGCCGCGCAATTTCCGGTCCTTTCAAGCTGAGAAACTCCTCTTTCAATTTGGTGGTTTTTTCCACGATCACATAACCGTTTGAGGGGATCCGGTGAAAACTGCGCACCGCCTGAAATCCAAAATTGCCGCTCAGGGGATATACGCGATCATAGTCGACCGGATGCAGATTGTAGTCCGACTGATAGCCTTCAATATCGCACCACAACTGGAGGATCTTGCGCAGGGCCGGCTCCATTTCCGGCGGCGTGTAAATGTCGGCAGCGGGCAGGCGGCGCAGGCAGCGTTGCGAGATGTAGTAAGGTATTCCTGCGCTGTGGTCCAGATGGCCGTGAGTTAAAAGCAGCTGCGGAATTTCCGTTAAACGCGGCGAGCCCACGCCAATATCAAACATCAGGCGAAAGCGCGGGACAGTCATGCAGGTATGCACGCCGCCTTCCGAAACGCCGTTGAAAATCCAATCGCGATAGCTGTACTCTGCTAGTTTAATAACGGGGCTCCTTATGCGCCGGCGGCGCGTGCGATCTTGCGAGTCCTAGAGGGCCTGCTCGGGTTCGACTACGACGACCGGGCGAATAGACTTGAGTCGCTCCGCCAGCGCATCCGGTCCGGCGACCACAATGTAGAGATCGTCCGGATTCAAATAGCGCGCCGCCGCCTGGCCGATTTGCACCGACTGTACGGCGCGAATGGCGGCGGGGAAGGTTTCGATGTAATTCTCCGGCAGCCCCAGACGCGTGAAACGCGCTTCGTTGGCGGCGACGTCTTCCGGCGAATCAAACTGGAAGGCGAGGCCGTTTAAAATCGAATCCTGGGCGAGCGACAACTCGTCGGCGCTGACGCCGCGACGCATATCGCCGATGATCTGCAGCATAAGCGCCAGGGTTTCGTGAGCTTGCTGGCTGCGCGTGCCGGCGCCCGCGATAAAGGCGCCGTCATCGCGCGAGAAATCGTTGTAAGAATAGGCGTAGTAGGCGAGCCCCCGTTCCGCCCGAATCTCGCGCATAAACCGCGAATTAAACGATCCTCCGCCCAGGGCGTAATTGCCCGTTTGCAGCGGAAAAAAGGCGTCGTTTTTGCGTTCCGGCAAATATCCGCCTATGGCTATGACCGCCTGCGAGGCCGGCGTGCGTGCAAGCACGATCTTGCCGCGATATGGATCGTTCGCTCTGCGCGCGCGGCGCAGGGCTTCGTAGCCGGCGGGTTCGGCCGGCGGCGGCGCCGCCGCGGGAAAAGCCGCCAGCAGCTGATTGAGATCGGCCTCGACCGGCAGGTCGGCGAAGTCGCCGGCCACTGTGACAATGACGTCCCGGGCGGAAAGCCGTCGCTGCAGTTCCGCGCGAATAGCGCCTGTGTTCAACCGCGCTACGTCTTCGCTCGAAAGCGAATAGCCCCGGCGCAATCCCGGATAAAGCAGCTCGTTTAACTTGCGGCCGGCGATCGGATCGGGCGTATCGTTGCGGCGCTGAATTCCCGCCAGCAGGGCGTTTTTTACATCCGCCAGTTCGTCTTCGGGCAGTCGCGGTTCGAGAAGCGCCGTGCGCAGCAGTTGCATCGCGACGGCGTAGTCCCGCTTTAAGAAGCGCAGCGTCACATCCCAGTATTCGTAGTCCGTGGAAAACGACAGGCTTCCGCCGAGTTTGCCCAGCAGGCGTGCGCGCTCTTCTCCGCTCAGCTCGCCGGCGCCGCCGCGATCCAGCAGCGACAGGCTCGCCGTCCAGAGTCCCGCGTGGGCGATCGGTTCAGCCGAAGTTCCATTGGGAAATTGCAGACTGAGCGTGAAAAAGGGCAGCGTGTTCTCCGGAGCGCGTATCAAGAGCGCGCCGTGCTGCAATGCAACGCGTTCGACAGCCGGCCGGCGAAAGCGAATGGGCTCAAACTGCAGATCGGACAGCAGACTCGAACCGCCGTTTGCGCCTGGCGCGGCGCTCTCACGTCGCGCGTCCAGAGCGAGCCCGCCGCCCAACGTCACGGCGACGAGAACGAGCGGAGCGACGCGCCGCGCGCGTCTTGCGGCCGCTTTGCGATTTATGTGATTATTCATCTTCGCCGCCCTCCGTTTCGGGCCGCTCTGCGTCGCCTTCCGGCGCTGAATCCGGCGGCAGCAGGCGCGCGCTCATCAGCCACTCGCGTTTGAGATGTCGCGCGGCTGCGGCGCGCACATCGTCGGGCGTCAACGTATCGACCAGAGAGTAATATTTGAAGAGATTGCGGTAGTCGCCGGTGAGGATCTCGTAGTACGAAAGCGTATCGGCCAGGTCCGCGTTGGAACGCAGCCGATACAAAAAGGCCGCCCGCAGACCGGAGCGCACTTTCTCAAGTTCTTCCGGGCGCACGCCGTCGCGCGCCAGCACGTCGAGTTCGTCGAGCAGCGCGGCCTGGATTTTTTCGTAATCCGCACCGGGCGCCGGGATCACATTTACAATAAAAAGATTCGTATATCGTTCGCCGGGATAGTCGGTCCAGATCGAGACGTTGACGGCCAGTTTGTCGCGCGCCACCAGGCGTTGAAAGAGACGCGAATCGATGCCGTCCGTGAGCACTTCGCTCAACACTTCGAGATACAAATTATCCGGGTCCGGCGCCGCCGGTTTGAACCACGCGAAGAGGATGGCTGGCGAGCCTTCTTTCTTGAGTTCGACATTGAGGGCGCGGCGTTCGACCGGCGGCTCGGCGGGCCGCGGCGGTATCACGCGCGGGCGCATATCGCCAAAATACTTGCGGACCAGCGCTTCAGATTCGGCGAAATCAATGTCGCCCGCGAGCGCAATCACCGCGTTGTTCGGCGCGTAGTAGGTCCGATAAAATTCCATGGCCTGGTTGTAGTTCAAAAACTGGATGCTTTCCATGGGGCCGATCACCGGCCGGCCGTAGGGATGGGCGCCATAGGCCTCGATCAGGAATTTTTCCAGCAGCGCGCGCCGGGCGTCGTTTTCCACGCGCATGCGCCGCTCTTCCGTGACAACGTTACGTTCTACGTAGAAATCACGCAGGACGCTGTTAACCATGCGATCCGACTCGAGGCGCGCCCAAACTTCCAGACGGTTTGCGGGCAACTCGATCTGATAGTTGGTGAGGTCGGCGGTGGTATAGGCGTTGTAGCCCCGCGAACCGTGGCGCGCATAGAGTTGCGAGTCTTCTTCTGAAATAATAAAAGCGCGCGCCATCTGGGTCACCTGCGCCAGGCGCTCACGCTGCTTTGCTATCTCGCGGCGCGCGGCCGCCAGCGCCGCCGCATCGCCGCGCGCTTCGGCGTCGCGGGCGCGCCTGCGCCAGTCGTCCAGGCGATCCGCATAAACGACGATCTGCTCCAGATATTTGCGTTCACGCTCGTAGTCGCGCGTGCCCACCCGCGGCGTGCCCTTAAAGAGCATATGCTCAAGCATGTGCGCAATGCCGGAACTCGCGTCGGTTTCGTCGGCGGAACCGGCCTTAAATTTGAGATAGGCGGCGGCGACCGGCGCGTAGTCCGAGCGGAACATCACCAGGCGCAGGCCGTTGGGCAGTTCGACTTTTTTGATGCGCGCATCCAGTTCGCGGAATGCGGCGGCCAGGCTTTGCGGGGCTTCGCCGGCGAGCGGGATCGGCGCGGCGGCAAGGCACAGGATAGAAAGCGTTGCGAGGAGTACGACTCGGTACGGCCGGCGCGTCGGGGCTGGAAGCTGCATCCCGTACAGCCTGGCGAGCCGCGGGCAGGGCGGCCATAAAATTTTCTTGCGTGTGCGACCCGCGCCGGAAAACTGGCCGGGTCGAAGGGCCAGTAGCTCAGTCGGTTAGAGCACTTCTCTGATAAGGAAGGGGTCGGAAGTTCGAGTCTTCCCTGGCCCACATCGTCCGGTGCGCAACGTGCGCGGGCGATTTCCCTCGCGACGCGCGACTTCAGTCGCCGCTTTCCAGATCCAGCTTCAAAGTTTCGTCGAGTTCGGTATCCGCGAGATTCCAGCGCAGATGAATTGCGAGTCCGTGACCCTTTTCGTCGCGCCCGAATTCAATCTCCGCCCCGGCGGCGCGCGCAAGATTGCGGATGGCGCGCAGTCCTTCGCCGCGCGCCGGCGTTTCCGTGCCCGCCGTACGAATCAGGCCTTCGCCGTTGTCTATTATGGAGAATTCTATTTGATTTTCCGCGCCGCGCAGTCCGGCGAACAGCTTTGTGGCCTGGCTGTGCTGCACAACGTTGTCGATGGCTTCGTAGGCCAGCCAGAAGAGATTGCGAAAGCCGCTGCCCGTGCGACGGGAGAGTCGTTCAAGCGCTTCAAGCTCGATGTCGTGCTCGAAGTTCAGGCCGGCCCCGCGCGCCGCGCGGGCGCCGATGCTGTCGATCCATTCGGCAAAGCGCAGGTGGCGCGACTCGTCGGAGAACAGCTGCGGCAGGGGCTCGTCCGCGGAGCGCTCAATGTTGCGCAGGAATTCCGGATCGCCAAGCTCGCCGTTTACCGCGCCGCTCTGCACCCGTTCGCGCACGCGGCTCGCGAGATTCTGCAGTTCGCCCGCCGCTTCCAGATAACGTCGATCGCGATAACTGATGACCTGCCGGAAATGGTGGATGCGCGAGCGGTGCAGGTCCAGTTCCGCGCGGCGGCGTTCGTAGCGCAGGGTCACGGCGAAAAGCGGCGAGGCGCTGGTGAGCAGGCGCAGCACGCTGTCCGGAAACGCGTTTGCCTGGCTGGAGCACAGCGTGACAAGGCCGATCGCTTCCTCGCCCTCCACGAGCGGCAGCGCCAGAAAAGAGCGTCCCGGAAGTTTCAGCGCCTCCGCGCCCAGGCTATCGGCGATTGCAGTCTGCAGCGCCGGCGGCAGATCGGGCGTCTCGAGTCCCGCGGCGGGCTTGAGGACCTGCGGCTTGAGCGCGGCCAGGGTCTGGCCAAAGACCGTATCCTTTAACAATGCGCGCAGCCCGTGCAGGACGTTCAGGCGTTCTTCGCCGGCAAAACCGTCTTCAAAGCGCAGCGCGTCTTCGCCGTAATAACTGAAAATCAGCGCGCGTTCGATGGGCGCGTCCGTGGGCAGATTTTTGCGCAAAAAGTCCAGCTTTTCCGGCAGATCCGCCAGATTGGCGATCGAATGCGTCAAGGCGCCAAGCAGGCGGCCTTCTTCCTTGGAGCCGCGTTCGCGCGCCTGAGCCGCGCTCACCTCGTCCTGCAGGCGCTTCTCTTTCTGATACATTTCCTGCAGCTCGGCGCGCAACTGCGTCAGGTTCTGCTTGAGTTCAGCGACGCGGCGCTCCAACTCGCGTTCTTTCTCCAGCTCTTCGTTAATGCGATTGTCGCGCAGGTGGATATCTTCTTTGAGCGATGCGACGGCCTGCTCCAGGCGCGTCTCGCGTTCGCGGCGGAGGCCGATGTCCGCACGCAGGCGATCGCCTTCTTCGTTCAGGGCGGCCGCCTGGGATTTCAGCTGCTTGATATCTTCGCTCGCCTGTTGATTGTCCGCCGTGAGGCCGCGAATGGCGTTGTCGCGCGCTTCAAGTTCGCCGCGCAGGCGCGTTTCGCGCTTTTTACCTTCGTCCAGTTCTTTTTCAAGCTGGGCCTTATTCTCGCGCAGATTGCCCAGGTCGCGCTGCAAGTTCTCAATGCGCGTTTCCAGTTGTTCAATGCGCGCACGGTGCTCCGTCAGGGCTTGTTCGCGGCCGGCAATATCGCGCTTGAGGCGTTCTTCCGCTTCGCGCGCCTGGCCCTGCAGCTCGGCGATTTTTCGATCACGATCCGCTGCCAGACTCGCGGCGCGCTCAGCCTGCGTTTGTAATTCGGCGGCGAGTCGCGCGCGTTCCGCTTCGATCTTCTGCGCGCTGGCGCCCTCGGCGGCGAGGCTCTGTTCCAGCTGCGTTATGCGTGCGCGCGTTTCCGAGAGTTCTTTTGCGCGTTCCTGGATGGTCGCGTCGAGCTTCGCGCGTTCGGTCGTTGCGCGCGTTTCGTTGTCGGCGAGCTCCATGCGCGCGAGTTCCAGATCCTCAGAGAGTTTGCGCGCCGCTTCGCGGGCGTCGCTGCGCTGACGTTCGAGGCTTTCAGTCAGGTTATTGACTTTCTGTTTTAGTTCGTAGGTCTGCGCGTGGTAATCGTTTTCTTTCTGCTCGAGGCTGCGGCGCGCCTGTTCCAGTTCCGTGCGAATGCGGTTGAGTTCCTGGTTTTGTTTTTCGCTGAGCGAGCCCAGCTCGCGGTCCTTCGAATTCAGGGCGTCTTCCAGGCGCTTGAGGTCCGCGACTTTGTCCGCGAGGGATTGTTCCAGTCCCTGGATCCGCGATTTTTCCTGAGCCAGCGCCGCTTCTGCGGCGGCGATTCGATCGGCCTGCGCCTTTGATTCGGCGTCGCGGGTTTGGAGGGCTTTCGCGCGCTCCTCGTCCCGGCGCCGCAGATCCGCGAGTTCGGCTTCCGTTTTTAGTTTTTCCTGGCTGCGCGCGGACTTCTCCTTTTCGCTTTCTTCCAGCGCAAGTTGCAGGCCGGCAATCTCATCCTGCAGGGACTTTTCGCGCCCGGCGAGATTTGATCGAAACGCGCCTAATTCCGTGCGCGCCTTTTCCAATTCGGCCTGGACGCCGGCGATCGTCGCTTCCCGCTCGCGATCGATGCGTTCAAGCTCCGTCGCGTGGGCTGCGCGCAATTCTGCTTCGCGCTTCGCCAGCGCCGCCTCCGCTTGCGCGCGTTCTTTTTCGGAGCGCTCACGTTCTTCGGCGAGTCCGCTGTCGAGCAGGCTTTCAAATTCGCGATTTTGCTTTTCGCGTTCGGCGATCAATGCATCGCGCTCGGCGTTTGCATGCCGGACCTGCGCTTCGAGTTTCGCCTGCCATTCGGACTGCAAATGTTCGGCGCGCGCTGCGCTCTCGCGCTCGATGCGTTCGATCTCGGCGGCGCGTTGGGCGCGTTCGGTCGATAGCTCCTGTTCGAGGGCGCTCAAGCGTTCTTCGCGCTCCAACCCGGCTGCTACGATCGCTTCTTTCTCCGACCGTAGCGCCGCTTCGCGCTTTTCAAAGTCCTCAAGCGCGCGGGCGCGCGTTTCCGCTTCCGCGGCGAGTCGGCCGGCTTCGTTTTCGAGTTCGGTACGCGCGGCCAGAGCGGCGGCGGCGTCAGCAGCGAGGCGGCGGCTTTCCGCGCGTTCGTGTTCCAGGCGCTCGCGAAGTTTTCGTTCTTCGCGCAGGCGCTCGCGTTCAATGGCGTCCAGGGCCAGCGCCGCGGCCGCTTCTTCGGCGAGGCGCAGATCGGAACGGGTGTACGCCGGCCGCGGATTCTCGAGAGCGATGACGAGCAATAGCGCCGGCTTGCCGTCGCTTTGCCTGGCGGGCGCAACTATTGTAGAAAGTCGGCCGTCCGCTTTGAACGCTTCGGGCTTTAAATCCGCTTCCGACGGCGCCCCGGCCGGAAAGTGAAAGAGGGCCAGCGCCGCTTTTTCGTCCGTTACCGCCGGTCCGAGCGCGGTATCGGCAAAGGCAACTTCGGGCGCGTGTTCATCTTCGCCGGCGGGCCAGTACCGTGCGTGTTCGGCCGTGACCACGCCGGCGAGGCGGTACTTGTGGGCGCGGCCGGAGGGCGCGTAGTAGTTCAGGGCGCTGTAGCCCAGATGCTGGTGCAGGAGACCGGCGATGCGTTCAAAGGTCTCGCGGCGCGACAGACCGGGCAACAGGCATTCCAGCAGGGCCGGCGCAAACTCGCCCGACGGGCGAGCGGCGGGTGCGCTCTTTGCGGCCGCGCGCGGGGGGGCTTTTGCGGGCGCCTTCGCCGGCGCCTTTGCGCGCGCGGGGGCGGTCGGCCGGGCCTTTTCGACTTTCTTTTTCGCCGCCGGTTTGGCGGCGGCTTTACCAGCGGGACGAGATTCTTTTTTCGCGATTTTCTTTTTGGCAGCGGCCATGACGAGCGGGGGACGGACCCGGAATTTGCAGTCTCACAGGACCGGTCGGCGTGTCTACAGTAAACCGTGCGGCCGTTTCCAGAGCCGCGCGATCGCCAGGCGATACGCCAGATCCAGCAGCCATTCGGGCAAAAGCTGGTGCAAGCGGTAATAAACGCGGCTATCCAGACCCGCCCTGTAGCGCAGGGCCGGCCGCTGCGCGTTTAACACGCCGGCGATGACGCGCGCGGCCGCGTCGGGGCTCGAAGAAAAACCGCTGTACTCGCGTCCGATTTTCGAGGTCAGCGGGGCGTAGGGCGAAGCGGATTTTGTCGGCCGAGCCAGCTGCATGTTGTCTTTGAAGCGCGTCCGAATCAGGCCGGGCTCGACCAGGGAGACGTGAATGTTAAACGGCCCCACTTCGTAGCGCAGCGCCTCTGTGGCCGCTTCCAGCGCCCATTTTGACGAGCAGTAGGCGGCGCCGGTCGGCAATGTCATCCGACCCAGAATCGAACTGACGTTTATAATGCGGCCGCCGCCGGCTGCGCGCATTACGGGCAGAACCTGCCGCGCGAGCTCAAGCGCGCCAAAAAAGTTGGTGTCAAACTGCGCGCGAAACTCCGCGTCGCTCAGCTCCTCAAACGCGCCATAAAGCCCGTAGCCGGCGTTATTCACCAGCGCATCCAGGCGCCCGCAATCCTTTAATATGCGCTTGAGCGCGGCGCGGGCTTCCGTGGGGCGCGTAACGTCCAGGCGCAGCGGCCGCGCGCTCGTGTCGCCCAGATCCCGGGCGGCGCGTTTCAAATCGCGCACCCCGGCGTAGACGATCCAGTTATTTGCCACGAGCCGTCGCGCCAGGGCCAGACCGATGCCGGCGCCGGCGCCGGTGATCAAGACAACGCGACTTGCTGCGGACATGGGGAAGGGGCGCCGCCAGGCGACCTCCTGTAAACTCGAAAAGCCGACGTAAATGCCGCCAAGTTCTTCCGTACGGCGTCCTGCATCGAAATCGCTTTACATCAAACGCGCGTCAAAATCACTGACCTCACGGGCTTGGCCCGTCGTCGGCTTGGCCGGCGGGTTCATCGGGGGCTTAGCTCAGCTGGGAGAGCGTCTGGTTTGCACCCAGAAGGTCGTCGGTTCGATTCCGATAGCCTCCACACCCAATCCGTACCGTTTACCGCGGGTTCGCCGCGGCGCCGGGTCGCCCGCCGACCTGGCGCGGTCTTCGGCCGCTTTGCGGCGCCCGCCCGGTCCGGGATTCTGTCGCCTTCCCTGTTTTTAAAAGTCTGGAATGCGCCTCAGGCGATCGTCGACCGCCGGGCGACTTTCGCACGTAAGTCCGCGCTTCTGCGACCCTGCGGGCCTTTTCCGTTTGACACTGCGCGTCAAGAAAGATCACCTTTGCGGCGGAACAAAGCCGCCGCTTTGACCGTAGTGATCGCCCGATGAAGCACATCCGAAAAGCCCTGGCGGACCTGCTTGCGCAGTCGCTGAACACGCAGCAGATGAACCACCTGGGTCGCGAAGTGGACCCGAACTTCAGCATCTACGAAATTTCCGGCTTTGGTGAAAAGATCGTCATCCCGCGCAAGGTCGCCGCCGACTGCGTGCTGCAATATTTCAACACCGAGCAGCGCCTGCTTGAGTTTATCGCCTTCATGTTTTCGCGCGAGGGGCACGGCATGAGCGGCGGCGTCATTCAACTGAAGAGTCCGGAACGACTTGTGCAGCTTTTGCGCGAGGCCGGTTGGATCTATAATGCGGAAAATGCGCGCTTCCAAAAAGACCAGAGTCTGGAGCAGACCTCCGGCTGGGGCTTTATGCGCGCCGGCCAGGAATACGCCTTTTGTTTCGCCAGCATCGACGTTGTGGCCAGCTCGGAATTGGTGCGGACGAACGTAAAGGACGACGTTGAAACGAGCATGAAGCTGCTCTACCAGTACGTGCAGAAACACGTCGATTTCTGGGACGGACGCATCTGGTCCTGGTACGGCGACGGCGGCGTGGCCGTGTTTCATGGGGATCACAGCGCGCCCATGTCGGCCCTGGCGATGATCTCAATTTTGAACTACCTGCCGGTATTTAACATCCAGGAAAACCAACTGCGCGCGGAAAACGACATCAAACTGCGCATTGGCATGCACTACGGCGCCGCGATTTTTCAAAATGAAGTGAACAAGATTACGAGCGAAGACATGAAAATTGCGCAGGAAATCGAAAAGCATTATTCCGCGCCCAACGCGCTTTCGGTTTCCATTACCCACTCGCGTCTTTTGCCGGAGGAGATACGCCGGCACTTTCGCGAGACGGACGAATATCGCGGCTTGAAAATCTTGCAGTACATTCCGACCTGAGCGAGCGGCCCGCATGGACATACTCATAGTCGATCCCGATCGCGGCGTGCAGGACTACTATCGCCGTTTGCTTGAATCCGAGTTTCGCAACGTCGACGTGCGTTTCGCCCAGAGTATCAGCGAAGCGATGGAGGCCGTTGCGCGCGCGCCCTGCGACGTCGCGCTGACGGAGTCGCGCCTGCCGGACGGCGAGGTCTTTGAATTCCTGAAACAGTTGGCGGAGCGCAAGATCCCGGCGATCGTGATTTCGTCGGAGAGTTCGGAGCGGCTGATTGTCGAATGCCTGCGAGCGGGCGCGCTTGACTTTGTGGGCAAGCGCAATATCAAGCTGGGTCACCTGGCGTATGTGATCGCCCGCGCGGTTCTCGAAGCGGATCGCTGGCTGGAGATCCTGAACTTTTCGGCCTCCCGCCCGCGTCATGAGGAGTTCGAAAAAATCAATCGGCGTGTGCGCACCTTTCTCGCCACGGAACGCGCCGAACTCGCCCGCGCGGAACTGGAGCGCAAAGATCCGGACGCCGCCCCGACGGAGTTTACCGAAGGCCAGACGTACTGGATCAACTACCTCTACTTACAACTGCACTTCCCGGGCTCGCTAAAAAATTCCGCTGATCCGCGGCGTTTTCTGGCCATGCAGGACAAGTCGCTCACGCGGCTCATCGACGCTGGCGCGGCGCGCGAGGGGCGCTTGTGGACGCGCAAAGAGGACGGTTGTTTTTTTGCGTTTGTCGGCGAAACGGAAACCCAGGCGTTGCTCGCGGCGCTGGAGATGCGGGCGAATCTGAATATTTTAAATCTGACGCTCGAAAATCTGCCGGAGCCGATCGAGGCGAATATCGCGATCACCGCCGGACAGACTGTTTACCGCGAAGTAAAAAGCAATATCTACAGCGAGGCGCTGAACCTGGCGGCGCACATGGCGATTAACAATCCCGCGCGCAATGTCACGCTGTTAACTTCCGACGTGTACGAAAAATTGGGATCGCGCGCGCGCAAATACTTCTTCAGTGCGGGCGCCTTCGAGGGGCGTCAGATCTACAAATTTGAACGCATCGCTTGAGCGTAAGCTTCGAGTTGCCGGATGAGACGCGCGTCCAGGCCGTAAAAGGTCCGGGCGTTGCCGTTAAACAAGAGATCCGGTTCGCTAACGCCGAGCGCCTGCACGGCCGCAATGGCGCCGTCCCACGCGGCGGCGTAATCGCGCAGACCGCGGGCCGCGGGGCCGCCGAAGAAAACTCGACGTTCGCCGAAAACTTCGAGCGCCGGCGCAAGGCCCAGGGCCACGTCGCCGCGGAGTCCGCGCGGTAAAAGCAACTTCAGTGAAAGTCCGGGATGACTTGCGAGGCTCGCAAGCAAGGGCCGCAGTTCGCTGTCGCGCCAGAGCGCTGCGGCGTCCTCGACGTTCAAGACGAGCGCCAGGCTGCGCGGGAGCGTATGCTCCAGGAAGTCCAGCACGGTCAGCACCGAGTCCTCGGCGGTCAACGCCAGATCGATGGGCATGCCCGCGTCGGCGGCGAGGCCCACGACGCGCTCGGCCTGCTCCGGAAATCGGGCCAGGTTTGCGACGCGTGCGGCAAATGCGCAGATCGCGGGGTTTTCGGCGTAGGCCAGCAAGTCCGCGGCCGCATTTTCAGAGTCAAGGTCGGGCAGGGAGGCGATGACGCCCCAGATGCGCGTCGAGCGTCCGGCAAGGTCGAGTTGTCGTTCCGTTTCTTCGGGCGCGCCGTAGAGCGGCGCCAGCAACAGGCCGAGGATAGTGGCCGCGTTGGATTCCGGCAGTTCCAGTTGTCCGTCCGCCGTGAAAAACGGGCGTCTGGCGTACGCGTCGATCATTCCGAAGACCTGGTCCATCCGTCCCCCGTTGGGCCCATGTTGCGCCCGGCGCAGTTACAATGAGACGACGAACAAAAGCAATTAGTTTTTACATTCGCACGCTGCGTAAAATCTGCGTGCGATGCACAAATTCGCTCATCGATTAATCATATACCACGATGTAATTGCGTTAAAGGATTGTTTGCTTCCGTTACAATCGACCTCGACGCGGCTTTCGTAGTGCAGGGTGTAGGGACGCGTAAAGAGCACGCGAATTACCCAGCGCAAAAGCGCCGAGATGTTTTCCAGTATCGAATACTGACCTACGTTGCGACCCAGGCTTTCGCTCGCGGTGCAGGTTCGGGAACGAAACACGCTGCGCTGCGGAATCGGATAGCCGGAGAAACCGTCGTTCTGCTCGGCTGAGTCGGTCCAGTCGCTGAGCGTTTCCCCGACCACAATGCGTCCGCCTTCCATAATGGCGATCGCTCCAAAGCGTCCGCCGGGAAAGGCGCCGGTTCCATAAAGTTGTGCGAGAAATACCCCGCGGCCACCGGTGTATGTCCGCGTGAGTCGGAGTCGTTTCGCGTACCGATGCGGCGAGGCGTTCATGGACAGGTATTCCATGCCGCCGACGCCGGCGAGGGCGATGTCCGCGCCGTCGATGCGGATGCGGCCGCTGGCGCGCGCGGCCGCCAGCGGAATGTCGGCGCGAATGAATTCTTCGGGATTATTGCTCACCCGCAAACGTCCGCCGCTCAGGCGCACGCCGCCGGCGAGGGGTTGCAGCGCCAGATCGATTTCCAGTTCATCGCGCACGCGAATCGTCGCGCGATAGGCGCCGTTTTCAAAGTGCAGCTGATCGTTTTCCGTTTTTAAGCCGAACTGCCCGGGCGCGCCGCTGAAGTTGCGATCGGTGTATTCCGCCGTCCAGGCGCGGCTTACGCCGTCTTTGACTACCAGCACGGACACGCCGTTGTTGCGATCGCCCGGGCCAAAATTGCTGACCACAAAAGTGGCGTAAATGCGCAGCTCCGGGCCGTGGTAGTTCACGTTCCAGGCCTGCATGTACTCGCTTTCGTTGCGCGGCTGGTAGGCGAACTCGCCGCGCGGAACCATCTCGATCGGCTCGGCGCGCGGCGCCGCAAACGCCAGGCAAGCCAGAACGCGCGGGATCCATCGTATTGCAGTATTTCGCATTGTAGCTCTCCGAAATCGTTTGGCGCTGGCCTGCGCCGTAGCCAGAGCTCTGCGGCCCGGGCGTCTACAGTTTTGTGTACGCCGCTGCACGCACTGCTGCTGAACAAAGCCGGAACGCGGCTTGAAAATACTTGCTCGGGCCGCTGGCTTTGGGTTTCTTTCATATTATGAGCCCGGTCGCCCTGAACGCCAATCCCCTCCTTGAACGAGACGTCCTGCCGCCGTTTGATCGCATCGCTCCGGAGCACGTGGTTCCGGCCGTTCGTGAAACCCTGGCGCGCCTGAATGCGGAACTGGACGCTCTGGAAACGAGGGCCGTCGGCGATTGGTCGCTGGTTGCGGCGCTGAATCGCATGGACTACGAAATCCTGCGCACCTGGGGCCCGGCCGGTCATTTGTTGGGCGTGAAAAATACGCCCGCGCTGCGCGAGGCTTACGAAAGCGTGCAGGAGGAGGTGACCACCTTCTATCTGCGTCTGGGGCAATCGGCGGCCGTTTATCAGGCCCTTGCCGCTCTGCAAAGCGGCCCGGAGTTTCAAAAGCTGACGGCGTCCCGGCGGCGTGCTGTGGAATTGCGTCTGCGCGATGCGCGTCACAGCGGCGTGGCACTGCAGGGCCCCGCGCGGGAGCGCTTTAACGAAATTGCGCGCGAGCTGACGCGTTTGTCCACGGAGTTTTCGAACAACGTGCTGGACGCCACGCGCGCGACGACCTTTGAACTCAAGACGGAAGCCGACATCGCCGGTTTGCCGGAGTCGTATCGCGGCCTCGCCGCGCAGGCCTGGAACCGCGCGAACCCGTCCGCGCCGGCGCCCGCCACTGCGGAAAAAGGCCCGTGGCTGGCGACCCTCGATTTACCGGGTTATATGCCGGTCATGCAGCATGGCCTCAATCGGGAGCTGCGCGAAAAACTCTATCGCGCGCAGATCAGTCGCGCGTCCGCCGGCCCGGCCGACAACACCGCGCGCATATATCGCACGCTGGAGTTGCGCCGCGAACAGGCGCAGTTGCTGGGCTTTAAGAGCTGGGCCGAGGTCAGTCTGGATTCCAAAATGGCGCCCGATGTAACCGAGGTGCGGCGCCTGCTGGAGGAGTTGCGCCTGGCGTCGCGCGCGCCGGCCGAGGCGGAAATGGGGGAGTTGCGCGCGCTGGCGCGCCAACGCGGATTCCAGGGCGAACTCGAGCACTGGGACATTCCATTCTGGGCGGAGCGTCTGCGTGAAGAGCGCTTCCAGTTCACCGACGAAGAACTGCGACCCTATTTCCCGATGCCGCGCGTACTGGACGGACTGTTTGAGCTGGCCGGGCGGTTGTTCGGCGTGCGCATACGCCCGGCGGACGGGCAGGCGAAACTATGGCATCCGGACGTGCGCTTCTTTAAAGTGTACGACGAATCGGACGCAGAGCTGGCGGCGTTTTATCTGGATCCCTATTCGCGTCCGGAAGACAAACGCGGCGGCGCCTGGATGGACGTATGCATCGGCCGGCGGCGCACGGAGCGCGGCCTCGAGCTGCCCGTCGCGTATCTGGTTTGCAATGGCGTTCCGCCGGTCGGCGATCGGCCCTCGCTCATGAATTTTCGCGAGGTGGAAACGTTGTTTCATGAATTTGGCCACGGTCTCCAGCATATGCTCACAAACGTGGACGATCCGGACGTGGCGGGCATCAGCGGCGTCGAATGGGATGCCGTTGAATTGCCCAGCCAGTTTATGGAAAACTGGTGTTATCATAAACCGACGCTGATCGGCATGACCGCGCATGTGGACACCGGCGCGCCCCTGCCGGACGAACTCTTCGAAAAAATCGCCGCGGCCCGGACCTTTCGCGCGGCGAGCGACATGTTGCGTCAGTTGCGTTTTGGGCTCATTGATCTGGAACTGCACCACGACTGGACGCCCGATACGGGCGAAACGATTTTCGACGTGCAGCGGCGCATCGAGGCGGCCACGGCGATTCTGCCGTCCTTGCCGGAGGATCGCTTTCTCTGTAGTTTCACGCATATCTTCGCCGGCGGCTACGCGGCGGGCTACTATTCCTACAAGTGGGCGGAAGTCCTTTCGGCGGACGCCTTCAGCGCGTTTGAAGAAGCCGGTCTGGACGACGAGGGCCGGATTCGTGCGATTGGTCGCCGCTTTCGCGAGACAGTGCTCGCATTGGGCGGCAGCCGGCCCGCGCTTGAGGTGTTCCGCGAGTTCCGCGGGCGCGGTCCGGACACGCGCGCCCTCCTGCGCCATAGCGGTCTGGCCGCCTGAGTTCGATTCCGGGGAAATTAAGCGCTGCACGATGTTAGTTTGCGTTGCAGCGCTTACGCAATTCTCGTCGAATTTGCGCGCTGCGCCAACCTCTAAAGATTGCAAACTATTGATTTTCTGGGGCCGCGTGACGTAGTGTATCTGGCGGACGGACAGTTCCGGCCGCCCACGACCCCATGATTGAACTGAGCGGAATACGCGCCGACGCGCTCTACCAGCAAGACGAGCGCTTTCTGTTTTACACGGGCGTGGTGACCGCCGACGGCCGGCCTTGCCTCCTGCGGGCGCTGAGCCGCGAACGTCCCGACGAAAGCGACGTGCGGCTGATTCGCAGCGAGATCCGTCTGCGTCGGCGCTTGCGCGGGGGCGCGCCCGAGCTGCTGGATGTGCGCGAGCACGCGCGCGGTCCGATTCTGATTCTCGCCGATCCTGGCGGCGAGCGCCTGCGGCGCATTGCCGAAGGCGGCGAACTCGCCGCGGATCGGTTTTTGCGCATTGCGATCGCCATGGCGGACGCGGTGGAAAGCATACACGCCTCTGATATTGTCCATCGGTCCTTGCGCATGGATTGTTTTGTCATCGACGAGAGCCAGGGGCGCGCGTCGGTGCTGGATTTCAGCGCGGCTTCGCGTCTGTCGCGCCTGAACCGCGAGATTGAGTCGGAGGCGCGGTTTCGCGGCGACTTCGCCTGTCTGGCGCCCGAACAGAGCGGACGCATGAATCGCGCGGTGGATTACCGCGCCGATCTCTACGCCCTGGGCTGCGTGTACTTCATGCTGTGGTGCGGGCGTCCGCCGTTTCGCGCGGCCAGTCCCGCCGAGTGGTTTTACGCGCACATTGCCCGCGAGGCGCCGGCGCTGGCGCGCTTTCGCGCCGACACGCCGACCGCCTTTGACGCAATTCTGCGCCGCTTGCTCGCTAAAGATCCGGAAGATCGGTACCAGAGCGCAGCGGGTCTTGCGACCGATTTGCGCCGGCTCCGGCAGTTGCTCGATCGTGGCGCCGGCGATGAATTTCGGCCCGGCGTACTGGATGCTCCGGAACGCTTTCAATTGTCGCAGCGACTGTATGGACGCGAGTCGGAACTGGCCGCGTTGGAAGCGGCCCTGGATGCGGTCCGCGGCGCGCGGCCGCGCCTCACTCTGGTTCAGGGGGCCCCGGGCGCCGGCAAGTCGGCGCTCATTCGCGAACTGGAAAAACGCGCCGCCGAACGCGCCGCCTTTTTTGCACACGGCAAGTTTGAACAATACGAACGCGCGGAACCCTTTCGGGCGTGGATCGGCGCTGCGCGGCGTTTGCTCGCAACTCTGGGCGAACTCGCGCGCGAGGAACGCACTCGTCTGGTCGAACGACTCAAGAGCGAAATTGAAGGCGCGGCCGCGCTGACCGGACTTCTGCCGGAGCTGGGCGCGCTGCTCGGCGTGCGTAATGCCGGCGACGAACTGGATTCGGGCGAGGCGCGCAATCGGTTTCAGGCCGCGGCCCTGGCGTTTTTTCGCATATTTGCCGCGCCGGAGCGGCCGCTGTCGCTCTTCCTGGACGATCTGCAATGGGCCGATCGGTCCTCGCTGGATTTGCTGCGCGCACTCTTGACCGATCCGGGCCAGAATTCCATACACGTGATCGCCGCAGCGCGTAACGCCGGCGCGCACGACGCGAGCAACGTCGAAAGCGCGCTTGAAGAGCTGGAACGTTTGCACGCGCCCGTGGAACGCATCGAACTCACGGCGCTTTCGCCGGACGACGTGAATCGCTGGATTTGTGCGAGTCTGTCGCGCTCGCCGGAGTCCACGCGTCAACTTTCGGCCGCGATTTGCGAACGCGCGGGCGGCAATCCCTTCCATATTGTGCAGCAGTTGTTCGCGTGGCGCGAAGAAGGTCGAATTCAATACGACGTTTCGGAACGGATGTGGACGTGGGATGCGGAACTTACCCGGCTGAACAATCGCGAAGACGTCAGCGAATTTCTGGCGCGCAAGATCGGCCGGCTTTCCCCGCCGGCCCGGCGCGCGCTCGCTGCGGCAGCTGCGCTTGGCGGCGAGTTTCGTGCGGACCTGCTGGCGGCGGCCCTGGGCGACACCAGCGAACTGGAGGCGGCGCTCGAAGAGGCGCTCGACGAGGCCCTGCTCTTCGCCGCGGGCGACGCGGTCGACGATCCGGGGCCGCGCGGCGAGCGGCGCTTTATTTTTGTCCATGATCGCGTTCAGCAGGCCGCGTATCGCATGCTCCCGGAAGCGGAGCGGCGCCAGGTGCACCTGGCCGCCGGCCGCACCCTTGCGCGCAGTCTGGAAGCGCCGGCCAGCTCCAACCGACTCTTCGCCGCCGCCAGTCACTTAAATCATGCGCTGGACAGCCTGTCCGATCCCGAGGAACGCCGCAGCGTGCTGGCGCTGAATCTGCGTGCGGCGCGCCTGGCGCGCGAAAATGCAGCCTGGGAAACGGCCCTCGATTGCAGCCGCGCGGCGCTTTCGCTGCTGGAACCCGAATGCTGGCGTTGGAATCCCGCGCTGGCTTTCGCCGCGCATCTCGAGGCGCTTGAAAGCGAATACCTGGCCGGCGATCGCGATCAGGCGGAAGCGTTATTCCGCCGAATGCGTTCCGAGATGCGCGATCCGCTGGAACTCTCGCGCGCTTACCGTCGTCTGGCGACGCTGTACACGAACATCGGTCGTCTGCAGGATGCGATTCAGCTGGCGCGCGAAGGTCTGGCGCGGCTTGGCGTGCGCCTGCGCGCGCGTCCGGGCGTTGTTGGCGCCCTGCTTGAAACGCTGCAGGTGAGTTTTTTCCGGCGCGGACGGACCCCGCGCGAAACTCTGGATCTGCCGCCCATGAGCGATCAGCGCGTCCGCTGCGCAATGGACCTGCTCATGGCGGCGGCGCCGGCGGCGTTTTTTCTGGATCAAAATTTGTTCGCATCAATCACGTTGCGGATGACGCGTTTTTCGTATCAGTTCGGGCTGTGCCGGGTTTCTTCGTTCGGCTTTATGACGTACGCCGTGCTGCTGCAGAGCGTATTCGGGAAATTTAAAGAAGCGACGGAGTTCGGCGAGGTTGCGCTGGAACTAAACGAGCGCTTTAAAACGCGCGAGCTGGAGGCGCGGCTGCTCACGATCTTTGGCGCCTTTTTGAATCACTGGGAGCAGCCTCTGCGGACGAATGCGGCGCATCTGCGCCGGGCCTTCCGGGCGGGACTCGAAACCGGCGACCTGGTTTACGCCGGGTACGCGCTGGCGAATCGCATTTTTGCGGCATCGGCGCGGGGCGAGTCTCTGGCGGAATGCGACCGCCAGTCCCGCGCGTTTTTGCGTTTCGCGGAGCGCAGCGGCGACCGCGATGTGGCCGGAGACTTTCTCTTGACCCTGCAAGCTTCCAAACACCTGGCCGGACTCACGCGTAATCGGCTGTCCTTCAGCGACGGCGAGTACGACGAAGATGCGCACTCGGCTGAACTCGAAACTGGAAATCCGGTGACGCTGATTTATGCTCTGTTTTTGCGCGTGCGCAATTTTTACATCCTGGGCGAGGTGCGCGCCGCCGAAAAGGCCGCACTGCGGCTGCTAAAAATCGACGAACCGGCTCGTCCGCTTGCGCTCGGTCCGGCGGTGCTCTTCTACAGCGCGTTGGCCTGCGCCGCTGCGCGGCGCGAAAACCTGGCGCGGCCCGGAACACGAGCGCCGCTGGCGCGCGCCATTCGCGCGTACCGCCGTTGGGCGAAACTGCAATCGGCGCATTTTGAGCCGCGCCTGGCGATGCTGGAGGGCGAGGCTCTGGCCGATCGGGGGCGGTATTTGCAGGCGCTTGCGGCCTACGATCGCGCCATGATCGGCGCGGAACGCGACGAGGAAGCCCCGCTGCGCGCGATTTCGGCGGAACGTTCGGCGCGCGTAATGCTTTCGGTCGGGATGAACGAAACAGCGCTAACGCGTCTTGCCGACGCTCGCTATCATTATCTGCGTTGGGGCGCAACGCTAAAAGCGCGCGACCTGGAAGCGGAGTTTCCGGCTCTGCGCGCGCGTTCAGAACCGACGCGCGGCGAAGGCCGCCTGGCCGATTCGCGCGGCGGCGGTCTGGACGCCATCGCTGCTTTAAAGGCCGCCGCTGCGATATCGAGCGAGATCGCCCCCGCGCGGCTGGTGGAACGCGTGCTGGAAGCGCTGATGACGCTGGCTGGCGCGCGGCATGGTTGTTATTTGCGCGCCACGGACGAGGGGCTGCGGGTCATTGCAATCGGCGAATTGGGCGAGGAACTGCGTATCGCCGCGCCGGACCTCCCGCTGAAGGCCGTTGATTCGATTCCCACGAGCGTCGTGGCGGCGGCGGTGGAACGGCGCGAGGTGATTAACATAGCCGACGCCGCCCAGCATCCGGAATTTGGCGCTGATCCGGCCATTTTGCGGCGCGCGGTCAAGTCGGCGTTTTGCATGCCGATTCTTTTGAAAGGGGCGCTGGCGGGCGTCTTGTATCTGGAAAATGATCTTTTGCCCGGCGCCTTTCCGGAGCAGCTGGCGGAGACCCTGCAGATACTCGCCGCGCAGGCCGCGGTCTCGCTCGAAAACGCTTCGCTCTACGCCGACCTCGAACAGAAAGTGCAGGAGCGCACGCGCGAACTGGAAGGCTCGCTGCGCGAAACGCGCAGCCTGAAACAAACCCAGGATCTGGACTACTACCTGACGTCGCTGCTTATGGAGCCTCTGTCGGGCGTGCGCATCGGCGGAGAGCGCTTGCGCTTTCAGGCCGTTATCCGGCAAAAAAAGACCTTTCAGTTCAAAAAATGGTCCGCTCAAATCGGCGGCGACATTTGTATTGCGCGCGAAACCAATCTGGGCGGCAAGCGTTATCAGGTATTCGCCAACGCGGACGCGATGGGCAAGTCTCTGCAGGGCGCCGGCGGCGCGCTGGTGTTTGGCGCCGTATTCGAGGCCCTCGCGGCGCGCGCCACGGCCCTGGCGGGAGTGGATGCGCCGGAGGCGTGGTTGCGCTTTGCGCACGAAGAACTCAATCGGGTGTTTTGCAGCTTTAATGGTTATATGCTGGTCAGCGCTGTCATGGGCGCGGCCGACGAGTCGACCGGCGAAGTGTGGTTTTTAAATTGCGATCATCCCGCGCCGGCCCTCGCGTCGGGCGGCGCGGCGCGATTTCTGTCCGTTGCACGGCCGGCTCAAAAACTCGGCATGACTCTGGAGAGCGAGGCGCCCGCGATTGAGCGCCTGCAACTGGCGCCGGGCGATCGTTTCGTTTCCGGTTCCGATGGCCGCGATGATCTGGATCTGGCGCGCGGCGCAGGCGAAGAACGACTCAACGAAGATCCCGGCGTGTTTCTGCGCGCGATTCTGGATGCGCCGGACGGTCGGCCCCAGAGCGTGCTGGACGGTCTGCTTGCGGCCGGCGAGCTCACCGACGACGTTTCGCTCTTGATTATCGAGCGCGTCGTTTAACGCAGGCCGTGCTGCGCCTTCAGGCCGGGGCCAGCGAATCGCGCGCCATGGCCGATCCAGCGAGCCAGCCGCCGGTCCAGGCCGCCTGAAAATTATAGCCGCCCGTCAGTCCGTCGATATCGATCGTTTCGCCGGCCAGATACAGGCCTTTGCATTTACGACTGGCGAAACGCGTGAAGTCGATTTCGTCCAGGGCGACGCCGCCGGCTGTAACAAATTCTTCTTTAAATTCGCCTTTGCCATTCACGCGAAATCGCGCGCGCTTCAGCATCGTCAGGAGGGCGACCAGATCCGTGCGGGTCAACGCCGCCAGTTTGCGTTCCGGGTCCACGCCGGCCTTGTGTACGAGATAGCGCCAGAGTCGTTTCGGCAGGGCGTCGGGGGGCGCATTCTGCACGCTGCGTCCGCCGCCCGCGCGTCGTTGCATTTCGAAGGCTGCGCGCAGGCGCTCGTCGCTCTGGTCGGGCGCAAAATCGATTTCCAGATCGGCGATGTAGCTGGCGGCCGCCAGCGCCCGCGCGCCGTGCGCCGAAAGGCGCAGCACGGCCGGGCCCGAAAAACCCTGGTGGGTCACAAGCAAAGGGCCCGCTTCACTCAGTCGCTCTGCGGGCAGGGCGACGCGCGCGGTTTCCACGGCGACGCCGGCCAGAGCGCGCAGATCAACGTCATCGATTTTGAAACTGAATAGCGACGGCGCCGGCGGAATGATGCGATGGCCGAGCGCAGCCGCAAAGCGCGGTCCGGCGGAGCCGCCGCCGGTCGCAATCAACACCCGCTCAGCGGCGATTTCCGCGCCGCTGCGTAGTCGCGCAACAAAGCCGGGGCCGGACCCGGACTCGTCCCGGAGCAGCGCGGCGCAGGGATCGCCGCAGCGCACCTGGACCCCGGCCCGTTCGGCGGCGCTCAGCAAGGCGTCGACGATGCTCGCCGAGTTGTCGCTTCGGGGAAAGACGCGTCCGTCGGACTCGATCTTCAGGGCGACGCCCTCCGCTTCGAACCAGGCCATAGTGTCGCGCGGTTGAAAACGTTGCAAGGGGCCGGTGAGTTCGCGGGCGCCGCGTGGATAGCGGGCGGCCAGTTCGCGCGCGTCAAAGCAGGCATGGGTGACGTTGCAGCGGCCGCCGCCGGATATGCGCACCTTGGTCAGCGGAGTCCGCGCCCCCTCGATCAAAAGCGTCGGCGCGATGTCGGGTTCGTCGGGCGCAAATCCCCCCGCCGCCAATTCGCGCGCGCACTGGATCGCGGCAAAAAAGCCCGCGGCGCCGCCTCCCAGAATGAGGTTGCTTGCGCGGTATCGTGCGGGCGAGTGGGCGTCAGCTTGCGGCATGGGAGCGTCCGGCCGGGGCCCGGGATAAGAACCGAGCTCGGCGGCGAGTCCGCGCCGCTCGCATAAACCGCGCGTCACCCGTTCCAACCATGTCCGCCGTCGCAGCCCGTTTCACCAACCTGTTTCCGCTGTGGACCGTGCTCGCCGGAATCACCGGGCTCGTGTATCCGCCGGCGATCACCTGGATGAAGGGCCCATGGATTACGGTCGGCCTGGCGGTGATTATGCTCGGCATGGGGCTCACGCTGGCGCCGGTCGACTTTCGGCGCGTCCTGTTACGGCCCTGGCCGGTGGCGCTCGGCGTTGCGCTGCAGTACACGGTGATGCCGGCCGCGGGGTACGCCCTGGCGCGTCTGTTTACGTTGCCGCCCGAACTGGCCGCCGGTTTAATTCTCGTGGCCTGCTGTCCGGGCGGCACTGCATCAAATGTGATCGCCTTTCTTGCGCGCGTGGACGTTCCGCTTTCGGTGACCATGACCGCGCTTTCCACCTTGCTGGCGGCGATTCTGACGCCCGCATTAACGTATGCGCTGGCCGGAAGTTACATGGAAATCAGTCCGCTGCGACTTTTGCTTGATACGGTGCAGGTCGTGCTCGCGCCAATCGCCGCCGGCATGCTGCTGAATCGCTATCTGCGCGGCTTCACGGCGCGACTGATTCCCTTTGCCCCGGCTGCGGCGGTTATTGCCATCGCCCTGATCGTGGGCTCTGTGTTGGGCGCAAAACGCGACGTTCTGTTGGAATCCGGGGGACGCGTGATTCTGGCCGTCGTGTGTTTGCATGCGACCGGGTTTTTGCTGGGATATCTTGCAAGCCGGCTCTTCGTGGATGAAACCAGTGCGCGGACCATCTCGATCGAGGTGGGCATGCAGAACTCCGGGTTGGGCGTAGAACTGGCGAACCGCAATTTCCCGGGGCGCGGAGCGGATTTACCGGCGGCCATTTCGGCCACCGTGCACAGTCTATTTGGCAGCGCGCTGGCCGCGCTGTGGCGCCGCGCGGTTCAGTGATTGGCGGAGCCGTTGCTGCGCAAAAACGCGTCGCGCACCGGCGTATAGTCCGCGCTCAGCGGAAATTCCAGGCGCGCGATCGTACGCAGGCCGTCCTGATAGACCCGAAATAAGTCCGGATTAAAGCCCAGGTCGCGAATTAATAAAACGATCATGGCCAGTCCGAGTCCGCGGCCTTCCGTGTCGTTGCCGTACTCAAGACTGAATTCCACAATATTTTTTACATTCATGGAACCCGCCAGCTGGCGGCGAATTCGGCGCTCTTCTTCGGCGAGCAGCAACGCACGATTGTCGACGTGGATCAGCAGGCGGTCCTCGTTCAGGTCCACGTGCACATTGACGTTGAACTCAAGTTCTTCCAGCGCGCTCTGGTACTGCGCCTCGTCCAGCGCGTTGTAATCTTTCATAAAGGCGCGCACGCCGCGGGCGTAGCTTTCCGGATCGTCCAGGTCGAATCCGTTCCGTTTAAAAAAGACGCGCTTGAGGTTGGCCTTCACCGCGTTGCCGACCAATTCCATGAGCACAAAGTGGATGGCGTGACTGAGTCCGTCCATGCGCAGGCTGGTTTCCAGTTCGCGTGAAATCGATTCCAGTTTCTCCCGGACAAAATTATCCAGTAGCGTGAGCGAGAGGGTTTTACGCGTGGGTTCCAATTCGAAGCCCGAGGTTCTCTGCGGTTCGGCTGGCGACAGCCTGACCCTCGAAACCTGATTTCGACGGGGGCTCTGTCAATTACTAAAACCCAAAGCCGGGCCAAAAGGACCGGCCGGGATTCCAACCGGACCGCTTGCGTTTGTACTTGTTCGGCCAATCGCCCGTCGGCAACTGGAATCCATGGCAGAGTCTTCGCCCCACTGGTCGCCCGGTACCGAGCGCATCGCCGCCGCGCAAATGACTGATTTTATGCGGGAAGCCGCAGCGTACGCCGGCCGCAGCTTCGTAGCCTACGAAGATCTACGCGCCTGGTCCGTCCAGGATCCGGCCGCTTTCTGGGGTCTGTTGTGGAAACGCGTCGGCATGGTTTCGAGCGTTCCGTGGGAGCGGGTCGTGGATGATCCCGCCCGCATGCCCGGCGCCCGTTGGTTTCCGGGCGCGCGCCTCAACTTCGCCGAGAACCTGCTGCGTTTTCGCGACGAGCGGCCGGCGCTTCTGTTTCAATGCGAAGATCGCGCCCCGCGCGAGCTGAGTTATCGCGAACTCTTTTTGCGCACAGCGCGCTTCGCCAACGCCCTGCGGCGTGCGGGCGTGCAGCCCGGCGATTGCGTGGCGGGCTTTATGCCGAACATGCCCGAGACCGTGATCGCCATGCTGGGCGCCGCGGCGGTCGGGGCCATGTGGACCAGCGGCAGTCCCGACTTCGGGGCGCAGGGGGCGCTTGATCGTTTTGGTCAGGTGCGTCCGCGCGTCCTGGTCGCCAGCGACGGCTATCGCTTTAAGGGCAAATTTCTGTCAATTACGGAAAAACTTGTCGAGATCGCCGCCGGTCTTCCACAACTCGAACGACTCGTGCTGGTTCCCTTTGAGGATCCGGAAGCGCCGGCGCCGGAGTCGCTGGAGGGTTGCGCTGCGATTCGCGGCGTCGTGAGTTTCGCCGATTTTATCGCCGAGGAATCGGAGACCGCCGAGTTTTATCAGGCGCCCTTTGATCATCCGGTTTATGTGATGTACTCGTCCGGCACCACCGGTTTGCCCAAGTGCATGGTGCAGGGTCCCGGCGTTTTGTTGAATCATTTAAAAGAACACATACTGCATTGCGATCTGCGTGCGGGCGAACGCATCTTTTACTACACAACCTGCGGCTGGATGATGTGGAACTGGCTGGTGAGCGCTCTCGCGGTCGGCGCGACGCTGGCGCTCTACGACGGTTCGCCCTTCGCCCCGGACGCCGGCTCGCTCTGGCGCATGGCCGAAAAATTCAAGATCAACGTATTCGGAACCAGCGCGCGCTACATTTCCGCACTGGCGGAGGCGGGCGCGCGCCCCGGAAGCGAATTTGATCTTTCCGCGCTCAGACTCATGCTTTCTACGGGGTCGCCGCTGGCGCCGGAAAGTTACGATTATGTGCACCGCGATATTAAAGCCGATTTGCAGCTGTCGTCCATTTCCGGCGGCACGGATTTGAACGGCTGTTTCGCTCTGGGCAATCCGATTCTGCCGGTGTACCGCGGCGAACTGCAATGTCGCGGGCTGGGCATGGCGGTCGAGATATACGATGACGCCGCTCGCAGCGTTATCGGCGAACAGGGCGAATTGGTTTGCACGCGCGCCTTTCCTTCGATGCCGCTCTATTTCTGGAATGATCCCGACGGACAGTTGTATCACAAGGCGTACTTCGACGTTTATCCTGGCGTCTGGCGGCACGGAGACTTTGCGGAACTTACCGAACGCGGCGGCTTGATCGTTTATGGACGATCCGACGCGACTCTGAATCC
Source organism: Leptospirales bacterium (assembly GCA_036170535.1). Lineage (GTDB taxonomy): Bacteria > Spirochaetota > Leptospiria > Leptospirales > Leptonemataceae > SSF53. The sequence goes on from JAVHPJ010000224.1 coordinate 50,490, forward strand.
CGGCGGCGTACGCATCGGCACGGCGGAAATCTATCGTGTTGTAGAAGCGTTAAACGAAATTGAAGACAGCGTGTGCGTGGGGCAGGAGTATCAGGGCGATGTGCGCGTGCTGTTATTTGTGAAGTTAAAAGTCGGCGCGCAGTTAACGCCCGCTTTGATTGAATCCATCCGCCGGAAAATTCGCGACGAGGTGTCGCCGCGTCATGTTCCCGCTCTGGTGCTGGCGACGCCGGAGATCCCGTACACGCGCAATATGAAAAAAATCGAGGTGGCCGTGAAACGCGTCATCGACAACCAGCCGGTGACGAATCGCGAGGCTCTGGCGAATCCGGAAGCCCTGGAGCACTTCCGCAATCGTCCCGAACTGCGCTGAGCGACTCGCCCGGTAGGGAAAAAGTTTCGCCGTTTCCGTCGCGAATGCTTTTCATGCGGGAAACCGGAATCAGCGGGGGCTTTCGCCGCCGCGGTTATTTCGCGTGCGATTTGCATGGAATTGTCACTGCTTATAGCGATTTTTGCGCCCCTGCTCGGCGCCGCGCTTACGCTTGCGTGGGGCGCGCGCCTGCGCGACGCCATCGGCTATTTTGCCGCGCTGTTCCCGCTCGTTTCGTTTGCGTTGCTTGCGTACGTCGGCTTCGAGTTGCAGTCCGCGCAGGCCCGCAGCGTTTTTTACATTCCGTGGATTCCTGCTTTTGGCCTGAGCCTGAGCTTGATCGTCGACGGTTTTTCCCTGTTTTTTGCGCTGCTCGTGTCCGGAATGGGCGCGCTCACTTACGTATACGCCGCCGGTTACATGGGCGCGCAGTATGCGGAGCGGCCGCGTTTCTATGCGTACCTTCTTATATTTACCAGCGCGATGCTCGGGGCCGTGCTGGCCGGCAATCTGCTCGCATTGTTCGTATTCTGGGAACTGACCGGCGTCGCATCGTTTCTGCTGATTGGATTTCAGTACGAAACGGAAAAAGGACGCAAGGGCGCGCGCATGGCGCTCATTGTAACCTTTGTTGCAGGCTTGTTTCTGTTAACGGGGCTGATTGTTCTGGGCGGTCTCGCCGGGTCTTACGAACTGACGGCATTGTTCGCCCTGGACCTGCGCGAGCTGGCGGGCGAACGGGGCGTCCTGCTGAACGCAGCTCTGGTTTGCATTCTGATCGGCGCGGCGGGCAAATCGGCCCAGTTTCCCCTGCATTTCTGGCTGCCGAATGCGATGGCGGCGCCGGCGCCGGTCAGCGCTTACCTGCATTCCGCCACAATGGTGAAGCTCGGCGTGTTTCTCATTGGTCGGCTCTTTCCCATTTATGAAGACGAGCGCTGGTTCAGCGATGCGCTGGTCGCGCTGGGCTTTACGACTTTTCTGATCGGCGCGCTGGCGGCCTTTCTGGCTCATGAGATCAAGGCGATCCTCGCTTATTCCACTGTGGCGCAGCTGGGCGTATTGATCGGCATGTACGGGCTGGCGCCCGCCGACGGTCCCCGCTACGATCTGCTGCACATTCTGAGTCACGCGCTGTATAAGGGCGCGCTGTTTATGATCGCCGGCCTTATGGAAAAATTGGGCGGTCGCACGGATCTGCGTGAGGCCGGCGCAGCAGGCGCCAGGCATCCGCTGTTGTTAGCCCTGACCTTGCCGCCGCTCTTATCCATGGCCAGCGTCCCGGGTCTGCTCGGGTTTTTGAGCAAGGAATATGCGTTAAAAGACGCGCTGGCGAAGTTCCACGAAGATTCGTCGATCGGCGCGTTTGCGGTCGGCGCAATCTGGCTGGGCAGCGTCCTGACGGTCGCATTCACCGCGCGTTTTGTTTATGAATTTTATTTTCGTCCGCCGGAGTCGGACTCCGCCGGAGTCGACGCCGCCCCCGGCGCAAAGAAGCTCGCGCCCCTTGCTCGCGCCGCATTGTTTTTTGCGCCCGGCGTTTTGTCGCTGGCTGTAGTTGTCGGCGGCGTATGGACGGCGCCGCTCAACCAGGGACTGCAAATCTTCAGCGTCCCCGACATGACAGCGCCGGCCTTTGCGGACGTCGTCCTGTGGCAGGGATTTAAGACGGAGCTGCTGCTGAGCCTGGCCGCGCTCGGCGCCGGCGTCGGACTTGCGTTCGCAGTGCGTCGTTGGATTGGCCGCGCCGCCGCGCCGGCCTGGTTCGACCTGGCGCGGGCCTATGAGCGGGTCATGGACGCCACGCCGCGCGCCGCCGCGTGGATTACGCGCGCCCTGGCCGCCGATCGCCCGACGCTGTATTTGCCGATCATCCTGAGCTTCGCGGCCGGCCTGCTGGGCGTGATCCTCTGGCCCGCCTTGCAGCCGCGACTCGAAGCGGTCGCGTTGCTCGGGGCTTCCGGGGCGCCGATTGAGCTGACGCTGGCCTGGTTCACCGTTGCGCTGGCGTCCGTATTTGTTCTGGCGGTCGCCTTGTTGCGTCGCTGGACGTCGCAGATCATTGCGCTTTCCGTAATTGGATTTTTAACGACCTTTTATTTTGTGCTGTATCGCGCACCCGATCTGGCGCTCACGCAAATCCTGATTGAGACGGCCACGCTGCTGCTGGTGCTCCTCTTGCTCGCGCGTTTTCCAGAGCGCGTCGCGGAAAGCGAACGAGCGGCCCCGCGCAATCGGGGCGGGGCGGCGTTTCGGGCGACGCTTGCGCTTTTGGTCGGCGCGATCACATTCACGCTCTTTGTGGCGGGCGCCGGCGAACGCGCGGCGGAAAGCGCCGGCGACTATTATCTGCAAAACAGTCTCAGTCAGGCCGCCGCCGGCAACGCAGTGAATGCCATCCTCATCGATTTTCGCGGCTTTGATACGCTTTTTGAGGTCGCGGTCTTCCTCACGGCCGGTCTGGGCAGTCTGGGCCTGCTCATGCGTTACCGGCGGCCGGACGAAAAGCGCTCACAGGACCGAGCGCCGACGATGTCGCCGGGAGCGCGCGAGGCGCCTCCGGCCGGCGAAAGCGCCCGCATCGCCTCGCCGATTTACCGCGCCGCTGCGGCGCTCTTGTTTTTTCCCATTTTGATGTTCAGTCTGTATTTGTTATTACGCGGTCACAACTATCCGGGCGGCGGCTTTATCGCCGGTCTGCTTTCGGCGGTCGCGCTGATCCTGTTGAGTTTTGCGCGCGGGCTTGAGCAGTTTCATCGTATTCTGCCCTTTGACCCGATGCGTCTCGCGGCGGTCGGGCTGGTGTTAACGGCGGCTGTTTCGGTCGCGCCGGTTTTTTTTGGCGAAGCCTTTCTCAAACACTGGAATGGCTACGTCGATGCGCCCGGCCTGGGCAAAATCTTCGTCGGCACTCCGCTGCTTTTTGACGTGGGCGTGTATCTGGCCGTATTGGGCGCGGTCGTAAAGATTCTGTTTACGCTGGCCAAGTCGGTGCGCGGTCTTACGGCGCTTGTGCTGGACGAGGAGCGCCTGTACGCCGCCGTGCACGAGACGCATATCGAAGCCGCAGCGGACGCCGCGGCGCCGCCGGGCGGGCGACGCGCGGACGGCCGGATCGGGGGAGGCGAAAGCGCATGAGTCTGGCGACCGCAGCGCTTGCGAGCGCGCTGATCAGCGGCGGCGTGTACCTGATTCTGAATCGGAGTTTTGCGCGCATACTGTTCGGCTTTGTGACGCTCTCGAATGGCGTGAATGTGTTTCTGTTGGGCATGTCCGGTTCCCCGGAAGGCAAGTCGGCGCCCATTCTCGGGGCGGGCGCGGTCATGAGCGTCGATCCCTTGCCGCAGGCGCTAATCCTGACGGCGATCGTAATCGGCTTCGGCGTCACCACTTATCTGGTCTTTTTGTTATACCGCATCTTCGTCGACCACGGAACTACGGACGCCGGTCGTTTGTTTGCGTCCCGTGATCCCGCGGAGCGCGAACCATGAGCGCCAACTGGACCGTCGCCCCGGTTTTCGCCCCTTTGCTGGCGGGGCTTCTGCTGCTCCTGCTCGGACGCGCGGGCGGCCTGCGGCGCGGCTTCGCGTTGGCGGCGGCCGCGCTGCAGACGGTTCTGGCCGCCGCTTTGCTGATCTACGCCTTGCGCTCCGGCGGCCTCTCGCTTGCGCTCGGCGGATGGTCCGCGCCCTACGGCATCATTCTCGTGCTTGATCCCCTGGCGGCGATCATGGCGCTGCTCGCCGCGATCATCACCCTGGCGTCGCTCGCGTTTGGTTTTCTCACCGGCTCGGCGGAGCGGGAGCACCCGCTGCGTCTGCCGCTCGTGATGTTTCTGGCGTCCGGCATCAATCTCGCGTTTATCACCGGCGACTTGTTCAATCTGTTTGTGGCCTTTGAGGTGATGTTGCTCGCCTCCTATTCACTGCTTACTCTGGAGTCGGACGATTACGAGGTGAAACATGCGTTTCCCTACGTTGCGGTGAACATGACCGGCAGCGCGCTCTTTCTGCTGGCGTCCGGCTTCGCCTATGGCGCGTTTGGCACCCTGAATCTGGCCGAGCTGGGCGCGCGCATGGCGGCGAATCCCGCCGATCCGCGCGTTTCCGCGCTCGCCGGCTTGCTGCTTGTGGTCTTTGGCATCAAGGCGGGGATGTTCCCGCTTTACTACTGGCTGCCCAACAGTTATCCCACGTTGCCCGGCGCGCTCGCGGCGCTGTACTCGGGCCTGCTGACAAAAGTCGGCGTGTATGTCCTGATTCGCATGACCACGTCTGTATTTCCGCACGAACTCGTCTGGCTGCATCAGGCGCTCGCCTGGCTGGCTGCGGCCACGATGTTGTTCGGCGTGCTGGGCGCAGTTTCCCGCACCGGGATGCGCGGGGTGCTTTCGTTTCACATTATCAGTCAGATCGGTTTTATGATCCTTGCGCTCGGATTGTTTACGCCGCTGGCGATTGCGGCGGCGATTTTTTACGTCATTCATCATATCGTGGTGAAGGCGACGCTCTTTCTCACCGCCAGCATCGTCTCCGCGCTGAACCGCACGGATGAGCTCGCCGGAATGGGGCGCATCTGGCGCGTTGCGCCCTGGGCGGGCGCGGCCTTTTTGCTGCAGGCGCTGAGTCTGGCCGGCTTGCCGCCGCTTTCGGGTTTCTGGGGCAAATATTTAATTCTGGTTGAGGCGCTGCGTCTTGAGGCTTTCGCGCTGGCGCTCGCCGCGCTTGTCGCGTCGGCGCTTACGTTGTTCAGCATGCTCAAAATCTGGAATGCCGCGTTTTTTGGCGAGCGCGAGCCGGCCGAGCTGCGTACGGGCGACGCTCGCTGGCGCGGCATGACCTGGATCGCCGGCGCGCTTACCGCCCTGTCGCTTGCCATTGGCCTGGGCGCCGGACCGGTGTTCGATGTCGCGCGCGCCGCGGCCGAACAGAGCCTGGATCGCGGCGCCTACTGGCGCCTGTCAAACGGAGGCGCGCCGTGATTTCGCTTGTGATACATCTGGCGGTTGCGTGCCTCTGGCTCTTTCTGGCGGAGTCGCCCGCCTTGAGCGATTTTGTGATCGGCCTGGCGCTTGGTTTTATTTTGCTCATGATCCTGCCGGATGCGCTGGGCTCGCGGGAATACGTGCGGCGCAGCCTGGCGCTGCTGCGCTTCACGGGCGGTTTCGCCTTCGAGTTTCTGAAGGCGAATATGGACGTCGCCCGGATTGTGCTGACCCGTCCGGCGGGCGCCATTCGCGCGGGATTTTTCCTCTACGACGTGCGAGAGCTCACCCAACTGGAAACGCTGATCCTCGCGCACCTGATCTCGCTGACGCCCGGTTCAACCAGCGTGGAAATTGACGAAGACCGCGGGCAAATTCTGGTGCACGCGTTGGAGCTGGAAGACGCCGCCCGGAATTGCGCCGCAATCGATGCGAGCTTGCGCCGTCCGCTGCTGGCCGTTACTCGTTCCGCTCCAGCGCCGGCCGGAGGGACCTCATGATGAACGCCTTAGCGCTCGCCGGCGTCGGGCTCGTAATGCTCGCCGCGCTGTTTTCCGTGTATCGTCTGGTGCGGGGGCCGGATGCGCCCAATCGTATTCTCGCCTTTGAAGGCGTAGCCAGTTGCGCGGTCGCGCTTACCGCCGGGTTGTCGTTTTTGTGGGCGGACGACGTGTATCTCGAACTGATACTCGTCATAGGCGCCCTGGGTTTCTCGGGCGCCATGGCCTTCACGCTTTATCTCAGCCGCGCGCCGGCGGACGAAGCGGCGAACGCTGCGCCCCGCCCGCAGTCCGGGTCCGATACGGGAGGTTCCAATGCAGGGAAGTGAGTGGCGTGAACTCCTGGCGGGACTCAGCTTTTTTCTGGGGGCGCTGGTATTCTTGTTGGGCAGCCTGGGCCTGGCGCGCCTGCCGGATCTCTATGCGCGGTCTCACGCGCTCGGCAAGAGCCTGACTCTGGGCCTGGCCCTTTTGCTCCTGGCGCTGTGGCTGCATCCGCAAATCCAGGCCAGCGGCCTGAAAATCGCCGCCGCGATTATTTTTCAGTTTATCGCCATGCCCGTCGCCTCGCACCTGCTCATGCAGGCGGCTCGCCGTCGCGAAATCCGCAAGCCATGAATCCGGAACTAATCTTCTCCAATTTACTGAGCCCGCCGATCCTGTTCTTTTTCGTCGGCGCTCTGGCGGCGCTGGTCAAGTCGGACCTCGAATTTCCGCAGCCGCTGCCGAAGTTGTTTTCGCTGTACCTGTTGCTGGCGATCGGCTTTAAAGGCGGCGCCGCGGCGGCCGCCCAGGGCCTGAACCTTACGCTGATCCTGGCGCTTGGCGCCGCCGTCGCCCTCTCAATTTTGATACCGCTCTACAGTTATTTCGTGCTGCGCCTGCGCTTCGACGTTTATAACGCTGCGGGCGTAGCCGCGGCCTACGGTTCGATCAGCGCGGTTACATTTATTACTGCGATATCGTTTCTCGAAAGCGCCGGCCTGCAATACGGCGGCTACATGGTCACCGCCATGGCGCTGATGGAGGCCCCCGCAATCATTATTGCGGTCTATCTGGCCGGGCGCTTTGGCGAAAAAGACGAACCGGCCCCCGCCGCCGGCGGCGCCGCGCATATTGTCAAAGACGCCTTTTTGAACGGATCCGTGTTTCTGCTGCTGGCCAGCCTGGCGGTAGGGGCGCTGGCAAAACCCGCCGGCGCCGCCGCGCTCAAACCCTTTACCCAGGATATTTTCTACGGCGTGTTGTGTCTGTTCTTGTTGGATATGGGCCTGGTTGCGGCGCGGCGTTTAAGCGCCTTGCGCGCCGCCGGCGCCTTTGCGGTGGGTTTCGGCTTGCTGGCGCCCTTGGTGAACGCCAGCATCGGCATTGCGTTTGCGCTCTTGTTGCGCGCACTCGGCGGCCAGGACGGTTTTCCCATCGGCAACGCCTTGTTATTGACGACGCTGGCGGCCAGCGCCTCGTATATCGCCGTGCCGGCGGCCTTGCGCCTGGCGATGCCGCGCGCCAATCCCGGCCTCTACGTGCCCATGTCGCTGGCGATTACGTTCCCGTTTAACATAATTCTCGGGATTCCTCTATATTACAATGTCCTGCTTGCCCTGGGCTTTGCGTGAATGACTCAGGGGGTGCAGGATTCCGGCAGCCGGAACGCCGTCGGTCGGACCGCTCCGCATTGTTTTTTTACCTTGCAGATTGACGAAACTCGGGACTATGTTTATCTATACGACAATCTTTCTTTTGGAGACCATCCATGGCCGTCGCTAAGCGGTTATTCTTCTTTTTTCTGACCAATATTCTGGTGGTTGCGACCATCAGCATTGTCACCAGCGTGTTCGGTCTCAACCGGTACCTGAGCGCCAGCGGGATCAACTACACCGCGTTGATGCTCTTCTGTCTGGTCTGGGGTATGGGCGGCGCGTTCATTTCGCTGCTCCTCTCCAAGACGATGGTGAAATGGAGCATGGGCGTTCAGATCATCGATCCGAACACCCGCGATCCGAATCTGCGCCCTCTGGTGGACCGCGTACATCGCCTCGCGCGTTCGGCCGGAATCGATAAGATGCCGGAAGTTGGCGTCTATGAAAGCCCGGAACTGAACGCCTTTGCAACCGGTCCCACTCGGAACAATTCTCTGGTGGCCGTCTCCACGGGACTCCTGCATGGCATGAGCGAAGCGGAAGTGGAAGGCGTGCTGGGCCACGAGGTCGCGCACGTCGCCAACGGCGACATGGTGACCATGACCCTGATCCAGGGCGTGGTGAACGCCTTCGCCATGTTCTTTGCGCGCATCATCGCGTTCGCCGTGTCCAATTTTGTTCGCGAAGAACTGGGCTGGATTGTGCGCTTTGTCGTAACCATCGTGCTGGACATCTTCTTCACGATCCTGGGCTCAATGGTCGTGGCCGCATTTTCGCGCTATCGCGAGTTCCGCGCCGACGCCGGCGGAGCAAAATTGGCCGGTCGCGAAAAGATGATCGCAGCTCTCGAAGCGCTGCGCCGTCACGTGGATTTGAACAACCCGAACGAAGCGCCCGCCATGAACTCGATGAAAATTTCGAGCAAGTCCGGCGGACTGCTGGCGCTGTTTTCGACGCACCCGCCGCTGGAAAAACGCATCCAGGCGCTGCGGAGCGGCTCGGCCATGCGCTGAGTCTTCGAGCCGCGCAAATTCAAGCGTGCAAACCCCGGCGAGTTTCGCCGGGGTTTCTTTTTTCCCGGCGCGGACGGCCCAGGCCGGAGGCGTACGCCCGCGGCTCTGGCCGACGCCAGACCGGCTTTTGCTTTACCGTGCAGCGTACCACCGCAGAGTGCGTTATGCTGAAACGTCCTCGCAGAAATCGCCGCAGCGCCGCTTTGCGCGCCCTGACGCGAGAAAGCCTGGCGGCGACTGCGGATATGATTATGCCGCTGTTTGTTTTCGCCGGCGAAAACCGGCGCGAAGAAATCGCGTCTATGCCTGGCATTTTCCGGCAGAGCCTGGATGAAATCGTGCGCGAATGCCGCGCGCTCTACAAGCTGGGCGTGCCGGCCGTCGCGCTTTTTCCCGCGCTGGATGATTCAAAAAAGGACAAACGCGCCGCGGAATCCGCAAATCCCGACGGCCTGTATCCGCAAACGATTCGTGCGATCAAGGCGGCCGTTCCGGAACTCTGCGTCATCAGCGACGTCGCCATGGATCCCTACAGTTCCGACGGCCACGACGGATTGGTTGCGGAGAGCGGCGAGATTGAAAACGATCCGACCTTGCCGATTCTCGCTGAAATGGCGCTCTGCCAGGCGCGGGCCGGCGCGGATCTGGTTGCGCCAAGCGATATGATGGACGGTCGCGTCGGTTATATTCGCCGGGCGCTCGACGCGGCGGGTTTTGAAAATACGGGCATCCTGGCCTACACGGCCAAATACGCGTCGGCATTCTACGGCCCCTTTCGCGACGCCCTCAACAGCGCGCCAAAAAAAGGCGACAAACAAACTTATCAGATGAATCCGGCGAACGTGCGCGAGGCGCGCATTGAGGCGGCGCTCGACGAAGCGGAAGGAGCGGACATCCTGATGGTCAAGCCGGGGCTGCCGTACCTCGACGTGGTGGCGGCCCTGCGCGCCGCGAGCGATTTGCCGATTGCAGTCTACAATGTTTCCGGAGAGTACGCCATGTTGCGCGCGGCGGCGCAGAATGGCTGGCTGGACTATCGTCGATCCGTGACGGAAACGCTGACCGCCTTCAAACGCGCCGGAGCGGATATGATTCTCACGTATCACGCGCGGGAATTTGCGGAGTGGAGCGCCGGATCCTGACGCCGGCGGCAACCCGGGCGCCGACAGCCCGCACAGCTCAAAGCGGCGCCAGCCGCTCGATCGACTCAAGCCTGCGATAATAACAGCCCGGCCGCGTTTTGCCGTCCGCGTTTCGCGTGTGGCACACGCCGCCTGCGCGCGGCCGCACCAGAAAGACCAGCGAGTTCTGTTCGCAGTTCACGCGCGCTTCAATAAGATCGAGATAATCGCCGGACGTGGCGCCTTTGATCCACAGTTCGCGGCGCGAGGTGCTGTAAAACACGGCTCGATTTTCCGTCAGCGACTGAGCGAGCGCGGCGCGGTTCACGTAGGCGAGTATTAATACTTCTTTAGTATCTACGTGTTGCACGACGACCGGCGCCACGGGCTCGCCGGCAGCGGCTATGGCGCCGAGCTTATCGAAGTCCAGGCGGAATTCGCGGCCTTCTTCGATTTCTGGATTCATGGGTTCAGGCTTCCGTTCGCAGCGGACCGGTCAATCGAAGCGCATGCCGGCCAAACGGCCGCGCCGATTTTTTCTTTCGCGACCCGGCGCTCCGGCGGAGCCTGCCGCAGTGCAGACCCGCGCCCCGCAAATGGACGAGTTAAAACTTACGCGCTTCTCCGGCCTGCGCGGCGCGGTGCGCCTGCCGGGTTCCAAGTCGATCGCCAACCGCGCGCTCCTGCTTTCAGCGCTGGCCCGCGGATCCACCCGCGTGTGGAATCTGCCGGAAGCTGAGGACATTGCGGCCCTGCGCGCAGCCCTGCCGCTGCTCGGCGTCGCGCTTGAGCCCGGTCAGGCGGAGGGGCGGGACTTTCTTTTCGTGCACGGTTGCGGCGGTCCTTTTCCGGCGCGCGCCGCGCAGTTAAATCTGGAGAACGCCGGCACCGCTCTGCGGCCGCTCGTGGCCGCGCTCGCCGCGTCGCATGGCGACTATGTAATCGACGGCAATGAACAAATGCGTCGGCGACCGATACGCGATCTGACGGACGGACTGCGTCGTCTGGGCGTCGATGTTTCGCCGGCCGAAAGCGGCTGCCCGCCGGTGCGCCTGCATGCGCGCGGTCTGGCGGGCGGCGAAACGGAGCTTTCCGGCAAGGTTTCCAGTCAGTTTGTATCCGCGCTGCTTTTAGCCGCGCCGCTTTCCCGTGCGCCGATTCGCCTGCGTTTGCCGGAAGAACCGGTGAGCAAGCCCTACATCGATTTGACGATCGCCATGATGGCGGAGTTCGGCGTGCGCGTGCAGATGGACGGCTATCGTTCGTATTACGTAGCAGCCCCGCAGGCCTACGTCAGTCCCGGCGAATACGCGGTCGAAGGCGACGCCACCGCCGCCACGTATTTTCTGGGCGCAGGCGCACTGCCGGGATCGGGCCCCGTGCGCGTGTTGGGTTTGGGCGCTGCGTCGCGCCAGGGCGATCTGGGCTTTATCCAGATTTTGCGGCGTCTGGGCGCGACAGTGACCGCGGGCGACGACTGGATCGAAGCGCGCGGCCCGGCCGCCGGGACGCGGCTGAATTCCATCGATGTTGATATGAACGACATGCCGGACGCGGCCATGACCCTCGCCGTGCTTGCGCTTTTTGCAGAGGGAACCACGCGCATTCGTAACATTGCCAATCTGCGTGTTAAGGAAAGCGAGCGCATTCGCGGGCTGCGACTGGAGCTGGAAAAACTGGGCGCGCGCGTGGAAGAGGGCGCGGACTATCTTTATATCGACGCGCCGGAAACCCTGCGTCCGGCCGCCATTGAAACCTATCGTGATCACCGCATGGCGATGGCGTTTGCGCTGGCGGCGTACGGCACGGATTTGAGCATACTGGATCCGGCCTGCGTCGGCAAAACCTATGTGCGCTTCTTTGACGACTTCCTGCCGCTCCGGCAATAGACCGCGCCATGCAATCCGCCGGTGAATTTTTACGCGACCTGGAAGACGGCGAGTCCGGCCACTTTCTGGTGGAGCGGCGCGAGGATCGGGCGTGGCTGTGCGTCTTTCCGCCCGGCCGTCGCGGGCGTCCCGTACGTTTCGCCGATGTGATCGCTCGCCTGGAATTGTTTCAACTGCCGACGTACGATCGACTCGCGATCGAAGAAATTGTGGAACGGGCCGACGGCGAATTCCACGACGTGGGCGCGTGGCCGGCGCCGCCGGCGGTTGACGCCGAGATCCGGGTTACGGTCAGCGACGACGAGATGCTGGCCAGCGTAGAGATTCTGCCGCCGCGTTTTGGCGGCCGAGAAGCGAATGCCGAGCGAGTGCGCGCCGCATTGCTCGCGGCGGGAGTAACGCACGGCGTGGACGAGGATCAGCTCGCGCGAATCGCCGCCGGCGCCACGCCCGCAATCGACGAAAGCGCCGCCGACGCGGGAGCGCCGTCCGACGCGGGAGCGCCGTCCGACGCGGGAGCGCCGTCCGACGAGGCGCCCGACCGACCGCGCCGCCGCGCGCTGTTCAGCATTGCGCGCGGAACGCATCCCGGTCCCGGCCGACCGGCGCGCATTGCGCATAAATTTGATCCCCATCCGCGCGCCGTTCCGGCGCCGGCGCAATCCGAATCGAGCCGCGTCGATTTTCGCAAGTTAAATGTAATTCAGACCTGCCAGGCGGGCGACTTGCTTGCGGAACTGGCCAGCGGCGTTCCGGGAACGCCCGGCTATACGGTCCGCGGCCGCGAACTGCCGGCGCGTGAGAGCGGGGAACCGGAATTGTTGGCGGGCGCCAACACGGAACTCTCCAACGACGGACGCCGCCTCTACGCAAAAATTGCGGGTCACGTGCGCTTTCAAAATGTCACGTCGGATCAGCGAGCGCGCATATCGGTGGAGGAAGTGCTCGAGGTCGATCGCGTCGACTACTCGATTGGTCATATCGATTTTCCCGGCACCGTGCGCATCAAAAGCGAGGTGCTCGACGGCTTTGAAGTGCGTGCAGCCGGCGACATCCTGATAGAAGAGACTGTTGGCGCAGTGCGACTCTTCGCGCAGGGCGACATTGTGCTTTCGGGCGGCGCGGTGCTGCGCGGCGAGGGACAGATCGAGGCGCAGGGCGACGTGTATGCGCGTTTTTTCCAGGATGCGCATGTGCTCGCCCAGGGATCCATATTTGTCGAGGAGGCGGCTTTTAATTCTCAGCTAACCGCCGGCGGCGACGTGGTGATTACCGCGGGGCGCGGCGAGTTAATCGGCGGCGCGACGCTCGCCGGCCGGAGCGTGCACGCGAACAAGCTGGGTTCGCGCATTGAGCCGTTGACCCAGATCACCGTCGGCATTACTCCGGAGGCCATGCTGCGCATGCAGGCCTTAAATCGCGAATACGATGAGAAACAGCAGGTCCTGCGGCGCGCGGAAAACCACCTGCTGCAGATCGACGAGGCGCGCAAGCGCGGTCGCAAGCCGGAGCCCGGCGAGGAGGAAACTCGGGCCAAGTTGGGATTGATCGTCGAACGGTACCGCAAAACCCTGCGCAATCTGGATGAGCAGCGGAAGCGCCTGCACAACGCCGCAGATCCTCCGCCGGACGCGGTAATCATCGCGGAAGAAGAACTGTTTCCCAATGTGGAAGCGTCTTTTGGCGCAAGCGTGCGCAAATATCGCGTCGAAGGCCGATCCATCAGCGGGCGCAGCCGCTTCCTCCTGGAAGACGGCCGCATACGTCTGCTGCGTCAGTTTGAGTTGTGAGGCTTGCGCTGGCCCGGATTATTCATGAACCGCCCGCCATGCTGCGGCGCCGCGCGCCGCCGCAGCACACAGCGTTTCCTGAACAAAGCCGGGACGCGTTCCAGAAAATGAGCAAAAACCGCCCGATCATGCGGTTTTTCTCGAACAGCTATCAATCTCATGAATAGTCCGGGCTAGCGTTCCTCGCTCCTGTTTACGTCAAAATTCCCGACGAGTCTTCCGGCGCCCTCGATCCAGGCGTACAGCGCCGGCAGCAGCAATAGCGTCAGAGTGGTGGCCGTAAACAGGCCGCCGATCACGACAATCGCCAGCGGACGCTGCACCTCCGCGCCGGCGCCCGTATTCAAGGCCATAGGCAAAAATCCGAAACTCGCCACGAGCGCGGTCATGCTCACGGGGCGCAGCCGGATCAAAGCGCCCCGGTGCACGGCTTCCAGCAGGGGATGGCCCTGGTCGCGCAGCTGGTTAAAAAATGTCACCAGCACCATGGCGTTGAGGATCGCAATCCCGGAAAGTGCGATAAAGCCGATCGAAGCGGATACGCTGAACGGAGTGCTCGTAACATACAGCGCGATGACTCCGCCGCTCGCGGCGAACGGGATCGATGCGAAAATAAGCGCCGTCTGTTTGAGACTTCCGAGCCCGCGCAAGAGAATCAAGAATATGATCGCGAGAGCGAGCGGCGTTATAATCGCTAATCGCAAGCGCGCCTGTTCCAGATTCTTGAACTGACCGCCCCACTCAAGATAATAGCCTGCGGGCAGCGCGAGATCACGCTTTAACAGATCTTGCGCGCGGCGGACAAAACCCAGTGCGTCCGGGTCTTTCAGATATATGGCGACGGCCGCATAACGGCGGGCGCCGTTGCGCGCAATGTTAATAACGCTTTCGCGCTCGTGCAGCGAAGCCACGTAGCGCAGCGGCATCACGCCGCCGTCGGCGAGTCCGATCGGTATGTCCGCGATGTTCTCGGGTCGGTTGCGCAGTCCCTCCGCGAGCCGCAGTACGACCGGAAAACGGCGGTCCTGTTCGCTGAATACGCCGATCCGCCGCCCGCTCATGGCGCTTTCCAGCGCAAGATTCACCGCCGAAAGCGGCGCTTCGTATTGCGCCAGCCGATCGTAGTCGATGCGGACATCCAGCGCGGGCCCCTTGCGCAGGGCGGTGATTGCGTCCAGTTCGACCGACTCGGCGCCCGGCGCATTTGCGAGCAGGCGCTCCGCGGTTTGTTGCAGCTGATAAAGCGTTTCCAGATCCGGACCGTAGATGCGCAAATTGACATCCGCGCGGCTGCCCTCGAGAATTTCGTTAAAGCGAAACTCGATCGGTTGGCTGAGCGATATATCCTGATCGGGGTAGCGCGCGACGAGGTCTTCCCGCAGGACCGTGCGCAACTCTGCCAACGAATACCGCCGCCCATTGCGCTCGGGCCACAGCGACCGATCCTTTTTCAGAATGACAAAGGTGTCGGCCATGTAGACGCCCATCGGGTCGCTGGCCGTCTCCGGCGCGCCGATGCGTGCAAACACGCGCTCAATTTCTCCGTAACTCCGCAGCCGGCGCTCCGCTTCGCGTTGCAACTCGATGGAACGCGTGAGGCCCATGGACGGACTGCGGACAAAACTCACCAGCAAATCGCCCTCGCCCAGTTGCGGAATAAAACTCGCGCCCAGGCGGTTAAAGGCGAGCAGTGCCAGCGCGCACAGGCCCAGGGCGCCGACCAGCAACTTCGCGCGGTGCGCCAGGGCGATATGGAACAGCGGAATATAAACGCGTCGAATTAAAGCGAAAAGCAGCGGATCTTTGTGCGGTTTCTTTTTCTGAAACAAAAAAGTCAGCGCGAGGGCCGGCATAAGCAATACGGCGGCGAGCAGGCTGGCGGCCAGCGCCATAAGCACCGTCAACGCCATCGGTCGAAACATTTTTCCTTCAATGCCGGTCAGGCCGAGAATCGGCAAGTAGACGGCCATAATTATGAACATGCCCAGCGCAACCGGAGCGATCACCTCGCGGGCCGCCTCGCGCACGAGCGTCACGCGATCCTGGAAGCTCAGGTCTTCCACGCGCAACGGCTCCAAACGGCGCAAAACGTTTTCAATCAGCACAACGGAAGCGTCCACCAGTAGGCCAAAATCGATTGCGCCCAGACTCATCAGGTTCGCCGACACGCCAAAGCGTTCCATGCCGGTGACCGCCGCGAGCATCGAGAGCGGAATGGCCAGCGATACCAGCGCCGCCGCGCGAAAGTTCCCAAGGATCAAAAGCAGCGTTACAATCACGAGCGCTGCGCCTTCCCCCAGGTTTTTGAGCACGGTCGCAATCGTCGCATTGACCAGAAAGTCCCGACTGTAGACTTCCGTGGCCAGCACGTCGTCCGGCAGTGGCGCGCGTTCGAGAGCGCGCCGCGCCGCCAGGGCGGTTTCGCGGCTGTTTGCGCCGAGCAACATCATGACCGTGCCCAGCACGGTTTCTTCGCCGTTATAGGTGGCCGCGCCCATCCGTTGCGCATGACCCTCGCGCACCCGCGCAACCGCGCCCAGCCGCAAGGGCGCGCCGTAGGCGTTCAGGCGGATCGGCATGCGGGCGATCGACTCGAGGCGTTGTACGGCTCCCTCGGTGCGCACAACGATCTGGCGGCCGTCGCGTTCGATGTAGCCGCCCCCGAAACTCTCGCCGACTGTCTCGAGGCGCAGCGTTATTTCTTCAATCGTGACGCCGGCTGGCGCGAGGCGCGCCGGATCCAGCTCAATGACGATCTCGCGATTGTAGCCGCCAATCGTGTCGATTTCCGCGACGTTCGGCGTATTAGCCTTGAGAAAGGGTTTCAGGACGAATTCCTGCACGGAACGTAAATACTGCAGCCGTTCGCTTTCCGGCCGCACGGCGAGTGCGCTGCCCGGTTTTGCAGTCAGCGCGTACATGTAAACTTCCCCGAGCCCGGTCGACAGCGGGCCGATCTCCGGTTCGATTCCAGGCGGTAAATTGGCGCGCGCCGACTGCAGCCGCTCGGCGGTCTGTTGACGCGCGCGAAACACGTCTACGCCGTCTTCAAATACGGCCACCACCTGGGAAAGCCCGGTGCGCGACAGAGACCGCACCTCGCGCACGCCGGGCAGGCCGGCAAGTTCGGATTCGATGTAATACGAGACGGAACTCTCGACGCGCCCCGGATCGAGCGCTCCGGTTTGCGCGCTTACCACGACCTGCACGTTGGTGATGTCCGGAACGGCGTCGATTGGCAAAAACCAGGCGCTGTAGAGCCCGATGAGAACAACCGCCAACGAGCCGCCGGCGATCCACTGGCGATTTTTTAATGAAATGTCGATGAGTCTGGCGAACATGATTTATTCCCCCGTTCCGTTTGAAAAATCCGCCGGCAGACGCCACTCGCCGCCAAGGCTGTAGACGGCGATGTAACTCTCGAGGTAGTCCAGCTGACTCTGATAGATAGCTCGCAAGGTGGCGAAGCTCTGCGCGTCGGCTTCTATGTAAGCGAGCAGTTCCAGGCGGCCGGAGCGAAATGCGGCGTCGGTTTCGCGCATGGCGTTCATGGTGCGCGCATCCAGTTCGATGGGAAAGCGGCGCACGGCGCTGCTGGCGAGTTCAAAGCGATCACACGTCGCTGCGGCGATGCGTTCGATTTCCCTGCGCCGTTGTTCAGCGATGGCGCGCGCGCCGGCTGCGCGCTCCCGGGCCCGTGACACCTGATGCGTATTTGCGTCAAAAATCGGCAGGCTTAATTGCACGCCGACGGCATAGTAGTCTTCGCGCAAAGGCGCGCCGTCGCGCGCCAGCGTCGCCTGCAGGGCGAAGTCGGGATAACGATTGCGTTCCGCGAGGCGCAGCTCCGCTTCCAGCGCGGTCACAGTCAGACCGCTGCGCAGGAGTTCGGGATTGCGCTCGAGCGCGCGCGCCTGCAGGGCCGAACAATCGACGGATTCGTTCGCTTGCGCCCAGACCGTGCGCAGAGCGGGCGCCGGCGTCGCTCCCAGATAAGTTTGCAGTCGGCGGGCGAGCGCGTTTTTTTCCATGCCCAGCGCTTCCTGCTCAGTTTCAAGGATGCGCAAACGTCCGCGCACCATGTCGCGTTCTGTGCGGCTGGTCGGCGAGAGGAAGGGCCGGCTCTGCAGATAGGCGTCCACCAGACGAAAGCGTTGTAAACGCGTTGCCGCGCGTGCGGCGAGCGCATCGGCGGCGGCGCCGGCGAAGGCGAGGACGGCTGCGCGCGATCGAATTAAGAGCCGCGCCTCGTCGCGCGCAAGCTCCGCCAGGCGCAGCTCGGCTGCGGCAAAGTCGGAACGCAGCGTGCGCTTGCCTGGAAAGTAGAACGGTTGGCTGAGCGTCAGCGTGAAACTGGCGGCGCGCCCGCCGCTGTCCGCCGGCCAGGTTCCGCCGGCCGCGCGCCGCGTTCCAACTTCGAAGGCGAGTTCAGGATTGAGCGGCGCCTGCGCCTGTTCGCGAGCGGCCGCGAATTCTCGAACGAGAGCGTCCGACGCCTGAAGTTCGGCGCTGCCGAGCACGGCCAGCTCGGCCAGTTCCTGGAGGCTTGCACCGCGCGCCTGCGGCTCGGCTGTCAGGGCGCTTGCAGCGAACCCGGAGAATACCAGCGCCACGGCGCGGAAAAGCAACTTGCACATGTCAGGCAGTCAAACACGTTGGAAGTCAAACTGCAATGGTACGGATGTCCTGATATGGTCGATGCGCGCTTTCGTTGGACCTTTTCGCTCACCCTGGTTGCGCTTGTGGCGTTTGCCGTAGTGGACCTGATCATGGACTCCGGCGAACGTGGTTTTGACCTGCACGTCGGCGTGGAAGCGGCGATGATTCTGACGGCGCTGGGCGCGCTCGCGTATCTCTGGAGCGGCTTTTCGCTGCGGCTGCGCCGGGCCGAGTTGCGCGCTGCGGATCTCGATCAGGAGCTGGCCGACTTCCGGGCGCGGCACGGGGATGCGCTGGCGGAACTGCGCAGCGCCATTCAGCAACAGTTTGATCGCTGGCGCCTGTCGCCGGCCGAGCGGCGCCTGGCGGAGGGGCTGATTCGCGGCTACAGTCTGAAAGAGATTGCGGCGCGCGGCGGCCGCAGCGAGCAAACCGTGCGCAACCAATGCACCTCCCTGTATGCGCGCACCGGCATGATCGGTCGCAGCGATCTGGCGGCCTTTTTTCTTTCCGATTTGCTGGGCGAGGACGAAGCGGAGGGCCCGACGCCAGAAAGCGATTGAGACTGAGTTTCATTCCGGTTGACCCCGGCGCCTGGTTCCTGAAACTGCGTCTCAATACAAATTTTCCGCCGGGCGCTGGAATCGAGCGCCCCGGGATCGGGAAAAGGAGAGAGAATGGGAATCAGACTGATTGCCGTCGGGCGTTTGCTGCCGGCCCTGGCGATTGTGGGACTCGCAATTGGACCGCTGGCGGCCCAGAGCCCGGGCGTGGAGGAGCGCCTGAGTGCGCTCGAAGAGGAACTGGAAAACGCCAAACTGGACCGCGCGACCAAGCAATACCGCAGCGTGGGCGGCATGGGTCCGGCGGCCTCCGAAGTTTATCATATTGATGAGGGCCTCTCCTGGGGCGGTTACGGCGAAATCAAACACCGCGACTTTCGCTCGGAGTTCCGGGCCGATCAGACCGACGTGCATCGGTTTATACTGTACGCGGGCTACCGCTTCAACGATTGGATCGTGCTGAACTCCGAAATTGAATATGAGCACGCCGGCTTCGAAGAGAAGACCGCCGTAACCGGCGTCAACTTCACGAACCGGACCACGACGACTACGAAAGTGAACTCCAGCGAAGTATTCGTGGAGTTTGCGTATATCGATCTTGAATTCGCGAAGGCCTTCCAGTTGCAGCTGGGCTTAAACCTGCTGCCGGTCGGCATTACGAACATGCGTCACGAGCCGACGACCTTTCTGGCGGTTGAGCGTTCGCGCACGGAAACGAACCTCATCCCGAGCACCTGGCGTGAAATTGGCGCGCTGGCCCACGGCCAAATCGGCGACTGGCTCTACTACCGGACCGGCGTGGTGTCCGGCGGACGCGGCGTTTCGTTCAGCGATTCGACCTGGATTCGCGACGGGCGCACAAAAGGGTCGCTGGCGCGCTCGCAGGACTGGGCCTACGTTTTTGCGGCGGATGTGACGCCCGTCGAAGGCGTAACGATCGGCGGATCGTACTACGTGGGCGATAACGGGCAGGGCGAGGTATCGCGCGTAACCTGGAATAATCGCTTGAATGATCCGCTGGCGGGTCTCAGCGACGGCACCGGACTGCTGGCCGCGTATACGACCGCACAGACCAATCGGCTTAAGTCCGGCGCCGTGCGCGTGCATATCGCCGAAGGTCACGGGGAACTGGATTACGGCCCCTGGAAGGGCCGCGCGCTCTATGCGGAAGGTTGGATGAACGAGCAGGACGCGCGTTCGGTAAACAACGCGACCAACAAGAATATTGGCCAGCGCGTGTGGGGCGGCTACGGCGAACTCGGCTTTAACGTGCTGAGTTTCATCGAAACGGCGCACAAGCTGTACCCCTTTGTGCGCTACGAGCGGTTGAACACGCAGTGGAAGACCGTGGAACGCTATGCCGGCGGCGTGGAAGATCTGGAAGACGCCATCTGCGCCGAACTGGGCGCCAGCTGCCGCACCAATACGAACAATGCAACCGGCAACCGCAACCTGGGCGTGATTCAGAGTTCGGAAGCGGCGCGCGAGGCCTATGGCGTGCGCGGCGCGGCCAATCGGTCCAACGACCGCAGCATTGTCACCGGCGGCGTCGCGTATTTCCCGCATCCCAACGTGGTTTTAAAACTGGAGTACGAACGGCACGAAACCGCGTCGACGTATGACGGCGACATTGAACCGCTCCGCCCGTCGAACAACAAGGTGGATCAGATTAACGCAAGCGTCGGCTTTATCTTCTGAGCCCGGCGCAGGCGGCGCAAAATCGGACCCGGAGCGACAATACGCTGCGGGTCCGGTTATTCGTCGGCCCCTGGCCCGAATTCTTCCAGAAAGCGGCGAAAGTTCGAGCGGTTTACCGGCTCGGCAAAATAGGTGCGCTCCCCGCTTTCCCCGCGTACGATCACCCGCACCTGGCGCGCTTGTTTGAGCGCCTGCAGCAGCTCCGCGGGAACCGGCCGGAAATAGGCCGACTCCTGATAGATTACGCCCGCATCGCTTTCAAAGGCCGCGCGTCGCAAACGCTCGCTGCCCGGCCCTTCCAGGCGATACGTGCGCCCATCGACGATCAATTCCAATGCCGGCCCGGGCGCAATCTTCAGATATTGAAAGTCATAAGCGCGAAAGAAAAAGGAATATATCGGCGGCTGGCCCGGAAACTCCGTGCGCTGCAAATTTAACTGTGCGCTGAAGAGCGCAATTTTGCCGGGCAGGCGAAACGCGCCGCCCAGGTAGTTGTCCGCCATGCGCACGACGCGCGCATCGTCTTCGGCGTAGCGTTCCAGCGCGTAGCCGGCGAAATAACTCTGACAGCCCGCGCAAAACAACACCAGAACGGCCAGGCGCGCCCCGCGCACGCGTGAACCGATCGGGCGTCCTTGCGGCCGCGAAGCGGAACCGCTCATCGCTCGCCGACTCCCGCGGCCGCGGGCAGCGGCGGCGCGACGGCGGCATGCGGCGGACGCAGGACGAGTCGCACTGTCAGCGCAATAAAAAACCAGCCCAGGCTTTGAAACAGGAGAAACGCGCCCGTGCGAAACCAGGGCGGCCAATCTGCGAATCGGACCAGAAAGCCGGCGGCGATCTCGAGCAGAGCGGCGAAAAAAAACAGGGCGCACAGCCAGTCCAACCAGCGCGGCGGCCGGCCGGCCAGGGAACGCGCAAAATGCGCGAGCGCGAGCGTTGCGACGCCGTAGGCGAGCAAATGGCCCAGAGCGATTTTCGTAAGGCCGAGCAGAGTGCGCGGTTCGAGGAATCGGTCCGGTCGATCCGGATAGCGGGCCAGCGCGGCTTCTGATCCGTGATAATATTCAAAGACATTGGCGGAAGCGAAGCCGATTTTCCAGTAGTAAAGCAGGGCGCCGCTGGCGAATTCCAGCGCGACGAGCAGCAAAAAGAAAAGCAGCGCGGGCCGCAGGGCGGAATGATCGGACTTCATGGGCGCGCTCCCGGCGTCGCGCCGCGCGCGCGATACAGAAAAGACAGGCACCAGAGCAGGGCCGCGCCATAAGCCCCGTGCAGGAGCGCCGAAAGGGCGAAGGTTGGCCACGCGAAGGCCTCAAAGAAAAAGAGCGCTAACTTACAGGCGGCGTGGCTCAGGGGCAAGGCGAACAGCGTCGCGATGAGGGCGCGCCGCAGGCGTTCGGGACCGTGCGCCTGGTAGAGGATCGCGCTCAAAATGAGCGCGGCCATCGAAAACAAAAACAGATCCACGTGAAATTCTTCGAGCCGCGCGGCGAATCCCGGCGCCATCGAGTCGTTCCAGTTGGCGTAGTCCAGGGCCTCC
This sequence comes from Leptospirales bacterium, assembly GCA_036170535.1. Taxonomy (GTDB): domain Bacteria; phylum Spirochaetota; class Leptospiria; order Leptospirales; family Leptonemataceae; genus SSF53. Next base: position 72,263 of record JAVHPJ010000224.1, read on the forward strand.
GGCGAGTGCAGTGCGGCGGCCAGATCGCCCGGCCAGAAGCCGTCGCTCAGGGTCTCGCGCGCGAGATGGGCGGCCGTAAAGCAGGCCAGCAGAAGCAGGGTCCAGGTGAGAATCAGGCGCGGCCCGCGCGCGCTGGCGAGCGAGCCAGTGACGAAAAATTTCATGCTATCAGTCGCCTGTCAGCTGCAGACGATGAATGGCGAGGACTTTTTTTACTGTGCGCCCGATCGCGCCGGTGGTGAGCGTCGCGCCCGTGATCGCCGGCAAATCGCGACCCGCCTGAAACGCGTCCGCCGCCGTTTTGCCGGCCAGAAGATCCAGCCAGCGGCGCGGCGCGAGGTATTCTTCCGGCTCAAAAAAACTTACGACTTCCACGCGCCGTACGCGACCCTCCGGAGTGAGCGCGACGAAAAGAGTCTCTTCTTTAGTCCGGACGCGATGCGTGTCAAAGACGCCGTAGCCCACGACGGCGCCGTTCGACTTTGCTACGTAAAACGTAAAAAAGCGCCCGACGCGTTCCAGCCCCGGTTCGCGGCTTAGCGCCGCTTGCTGCTCCCGGCTCAGGTACACTGGCCGGCGTTCGACCGTTGCGCCCTGAAATTCACGGGAGAGCAGTTCCTCCGGCATAACGTAGACATGCGCGAGGGCGCTGACCGCGGGCGCGAGGCCGACAAGCGTGCAGGCGATCAAAAGCGGCAGCGGTGACAGCTTCACGGGACGACTCTGGACGCCCCGGTCGCCGGGTCAATGATTTTGAGATTCAGTTTCAGCGATTGCCGCGGCGTCCTCGGCGGGGGGCTCAGCGCGGGGTCGGCGGCGGCCGGCAAAGCTCTTGCCAGGCAGGACGTCGCCGGCGAGTACGCAGTATGCGTTTGCGCCTGTCGCTTCTTGCTCTGCTGCCGACCCTGATCCTCTCTGGCGCGGCCTGTCGGTCGAGCGCGCCGGCTTCGTACAGCGCCGACAATCAGATCGAGATTTACGGGCGGCACAGCTGCCCGGTCTGCCAGTCGTTTTCGGCGCGTCTGGAAGAGGCCGGTCTCGCCTACAAATTTCACGATATTGACGAGGGCGAAGCGCACAAGGCGACCATGTGGCGACTGGTGCGCTCGGCGTATCCGGAACTGCAATCGGTGGGCCTGCCGGTCGTAGTCGTCAACGGCCGCACCTTTGTGAGGCCCGACTGGGACGAGTTCACCGGCGAGCTCAAACCAGGCGCGAGAGCCCGGTAGCCCCGATCAAAAGTGAACCGCGGGCTTCGCTCAGTTGCCGTCGATGCGCGCGACTGAGATCACGCCCGGCACGGCCTGCAGGCTTTCGAAGATCTCGCGCAGATGATCGACGTGCTCCACTTCCAGCAGGAAGCGCGCATGCATGGTTTCCTCGCCGTTGCGCGGAATGTCCGCCTCGGCCTTGAGTATGTTGGTGAAAGTGCGCGTGATTCCGCCGACCAGATCCAGATACAGACCCTGACGGTCTTGCGCCTTAATTTCAATGGGCACGGGATATTTTTCGGTGAGGCCTTCCCACTTGACGGAGATAATGCGATGGCGTTCCGCGTCCGGCAGGTGTTTGCAGTCGACGCGATGCACTGTGACGCCGCGGCCGCGCGTGACAAAACCAATGATGCGATCGCCGGGGACCGGACGGCAACAGCCGGCGTAGCGCACCTCAATGTCGCTGGCGCCCGCCACCTCGATCGGCACCTGCTTGGGGTCGCGCGTTTTGCGCCGGCGTATGCGAATCTCTTCCAGTTCTTCGAGTCGGCGGGGCCGCGTGCTGTCCGAGCGGACTTCCGCCGCCCGCGCGTCCGATTCTTCCGCGCCTTGTTCTTCGTCCTGCAGGCGGCGAAAGTACGAGCGCAACTTCTGGCGCGCGCGCGGCGACCGAATGTAGCGCAGCCAGTTGGGCGACGGCGAGCCGCTTTTGTCGGTGAGTATTTCAACGCGATCGCCGCTTTTGAGTTCGTAACGCAAGGGCACAATGCGATCGTTTACTTTTGCGCCGCGACAGGTGAGGCCGATTTCCGTATGGATGCGAAACGCCAGATCGAGGACCGTGGATCCGGTCGGCAAATCAATGACGTCGCCGCGGGGCGTAAAGACATAGACCTCGTCCGGATTTAATTCCGCGCGCAAATCTTCGATAAAATCGCCGGCGTCCTCCGGCGCTTCGATCAGGCGTTTCAGGCGGTTGAGCCACTTGATGCGATTCAGATCGGGGCCGCCGATGGCGCCGCTTTTGTAAATCCAGTGCGCGGCGACTCCGTAGTCGGCGACTTCGTTCATTTCGTGGGTGCGGATCTGGATTTCGAGCGGCTTGCCGTCCGGCCCCACGACTGTCGTGTGCAGACTCTGGTACCCGTTGTTTTTGGGCATGGCGATGTAGTCTTTAAAGCGTCCCTGAATGGGCGGCCAGAGCGTGTGTACAATGCCCAGCACGCCATAACAATCGCGAATCTCCTGGACAATGATGCGAATGCCGCGCAAATCGTAGATTTCGTCGAGGCGCTTGCCCTGCTGACTCATTTTTTGATGAATCGAGTAGCTGTGTTTGGCGCGGCCTTCGATGCGGGCGTTGATGCTAATTTCCTGCAGGCGCTGAAACAAAACCTTCTTAATCGTGTTGATGAATTCGTCGCGTTCGCGGCGCGACTGGGCGAGACTGGCCTCAATCGTTTCATAGTCGGCCGGCTTCAGATGCGCGAAGGCCAGGTCTTCCAGTTCCGACTTCATCCGGAACATGCCGAGTCGACCAGCGATGGGCGCGTAGATGTCCAGCACCTCGCGCGCGATTCGTTCAATTTTCTCCGGCTTCTGGTACTGCAAGGTACGCATGTTGTGCAGCTTGTCGGCCAGCTTGATCAAGATGACGCGCACGTCCTGAGCGGTCGCGAGCAGCATCATACGAATGTTTTCGGCGGCCTCTTTTTCTTTGAGGCGCATGTACTGGCGCGGGTTGATTTCGCGCGCGCCTTCGCCCTTCTTTTTTACCAGCGAGATTTTGGTGACGGCTTTCACCAAATTGTTAATCTCGTCGCCGAACTTGCGCTGGATCGAATCAGCGGTGAATTTAGTGTCTTCGACGACGTCGTGCAGCAGGGCGGCGGCGACGCTGGCGTTATCCAGGCTCTGGTCCGCCAGCAGGGTGGCGACGGCGAGCGGATGCAGAATGTAGGGTTCGCCGGAGAGACGGCGTTGCTCCCGGTGCGCGCGGTGGGCGAAGCCGAAGGCCTCTTTGATGAGCTTGATGTCCGGGTTGCGCACCTTGCGCTTCACGGTGCGCAGCAAGTCCCGGTATGCGCCGAGAATCTGGTACGCCGAAGCGATCGTGCGAATCATGTCTTTCAAGGAAGTCCCGGGCCGCCCCGAGGCAAGCAAAATAGTTACCGATTGATCCGGGCGCGCGCCGTCAGCGCAGAAGCGCGATGATGCGATCCAGGCCTGCGCGAAATTTTTCGTCCTGGCAGGCGCGTAACAGCTCGTCTAATTGCGCGACCGATTCGAACTCGATCCGCAGGGTCAGGCGCGCGTCTTCCAGATCCTCGGCCGAATCCAGCTGCACGCCGCGCCGCAGGCCCAGCTCGCGCTTGATCTTGTAGATCTCGCGGCGCAATTGCGCGACAGCCGGCGCCCGGCGCGCGCGCACCAGGTCGCGCACTTCATCCTGGGGAAATACAGCCGAACGCTGCTGCCAGGTCTCGGCGAAACGCCGCGCCTCCGCGAGCGTCTCGTTCTGCGCCTCAGCCGCCAGTTCATAAAAATCCAGAATGATATCGCGGATCAAATTGCGTTTGAAATTTCGCAATTCCCAGATGCCAAGCCAGCCGCGCCGCAGATCGTCCGCGAGACGATTCCAGAGCCGCAGCGCCGGCAGGGGTAAATCGTGTTGGCGGCCGAGAGCGAGACTCAGTTCGTCCAGTTCGCTCCATTCGCGCCATTCCGAGACCGACTTAAAGGTGGCGCTGACGCCCAGGGCTTCGAGCAGGGTTTCGGGGGCGACTTCCGGATGCCGGTGTTGCCAGCGCGCGAGATCGCCGCGATACAGCGCATAGTAGCGAAACAAATTGCGCCAGGTTTCGGCCTGACGCAGATCCGCCAGTTCCAGTTCGAGGGCCGGCGCGCCTTCGCTCGCCGCCGCCGGCCCGGCCAGGCGAAAGGGCTCGCCGCCATGCAGCAGGAGCAGCAGGGGGCCGGTGTCCGTTTCGGCGGGCAACTCCCAGCCCGTGCGCACTCGCGAGTAGTCTTCCGGAAGCCACAGGCGCCAGCGCATGGGACCTTATTTCTTTTGGCTGCGGGCCTTGCGATAAAATCTTGCCGCGCGCCCGCGGCGCCGGAGACTTCCCATGTGCGATTGGCCGCGCTGTTTTTGCTCTGCCTGCCTGTGGCGGCCTGGTGCGTCCTGAGCGCCGGGCGCGCGGGTCTGGCCGCGTGGCGCGGTTCGCCGCGCGCAGGCGAGATCGAATCCGCCGCAGGCGGTCGACTGCTCTTGCATACTGCCGTCGGCGCGCGCGTCAGTGCGGAGGCGCGCGAGTTGGTCCCCCTCGAACGGATTCCGCTGGATTTACGCCTGGGCGTCCTGCTCCAGGAAGACCAGGCCTTTTATGCGCATCGCGGTTTCAGCATGCGCGAAACCCGCGCCGCTCTGTTCAGTTATGCGCTGCGCGATCAGCGGCTGCGCGGCGCGAGCACCCTCACGCAGCAAGTGGCGCGCACCCTGTTCTTGAATAATCAACGCAGCCTGTCACGCAAGCTGTTGGAGTTGAGGATTGCGCAGCGACTGGAGCGGGTCTATTCGAAGGACGAGCTGCTGGCGCTCTACTTGAATCGAGTTTACTGGGGTCGCGGCATCCATGGCGTGCAGGCCGCCGCCGCGCATTATTTCAGGCAACGGCCGCAGGATTTGACCCGCGAGCAGGCTGCATTTCTGATCGGCATTCTGCCGAATCCGCACGTGTGCCTGCGGCTTGCGGGCTGTTCCAACGCGGCCATCCGGCGCCGGATGCAACGCATCCAGACCTACCTGGAGCGGCGCGACGCCGCCGCCCCGCGCGCAGACTGGCGCGTCCTTTAAAGCTGCGTTTTACGCCGCGCCCGCCCGGCTTTTTTCTCCGCCGGGCGGAATTGGACTTGCAAAACCCAGGCGGCGGCGACCTGCATCGCTTGATGGAGAAACTCACCGCACTTCTGCAAAAAATCTACCTGTTCAAGGAGCTCTCGCCGGACGAGGTCGATCGCATTGCGCGCATAGTGGAGACCAAAAGCTACAACGCCGGTCAAACGATCTTTTACAAGGGCGAAGCGCCGCGCGCCATCTATTTCATTGGACTGGGTACGGTTAAACTCGTCGACGAAACGGAAGGCGAGGACTACGGAATGCTCGGCACTGGCGCGCACTTTGGCGAACTGCCCTTTCTGGACGATCTGCCCCACCAATTCACCGTGCGCGCGTCCGAGCCCACGCAACTTTACGAACTGCCGCACGATAAAATGCGCGCGCTGCTCGTTACGGAAACCAAAATCGCCGCCGACTTCTACCGATCGCTGGCGCATTTCTTATCGACGCGCCTGCGTCAGGTGACCAACGATCTGCTGTTCACCCGCGAGCACGATCGTCGTCGTCACCATGGCTGATTCCGCAGTGCGGCGACGTTCGGGCTCGCGTTCGCGGAGCGCCCGGCCCGTCGTCGCGCCGCCGCTCGCGCCGATTTTCTCCGCGCGCGGCGTCAGCCGCTCGTATCAGGTCGGCGAGGTTGAGACGCTGGCGCTGGCCGGCGTCGACCTCGATCTGTATCCCGGGGAGTTTGTGACGCTCCTGGGGCCATCGGGCAGCGGCAAGTCCACGTTGCTGAATATCCTGGGCGGCCTTGATCGACCCAGCTCGGGCGTTGTGCGCTATCGCGAACATGATCTTGCGGTCGCCAGCGACTCGGAACTTACGCTTTATCGTCGCGAGCATGTCGGTTTTGTTTTTCAGTTTTATAATCTGATCCCCAGTCTCACCGCGCGCGAAAACGTGGCGCTGGTTACGGAAATCGCTGAACATCCGCTGGATCCGGACGAGGCCCTGGCGCTCGTGGATCTGCGTGACCGCGCGCGGCACTTTCCGGCGCAAATGTCCGGCGGCGAACAACAGCGCGTCGCCATCGCTCGGGCGATCGCCAAGCGCCCCGATGTGCTGCTCTGCGACGAACCGACGGGCGCGTTGGATTTTGCAACGGGACGCATCGTGCTCGCCGCACTGGCGCGGGTGAACGAAACCCTGGGCGCAACCACCGTGGTCATCACGCATAACGCCGGCATTGCGGGCATGGCCGATCGCGTGATCCGGCTGGCCGACGGCCATATTGCTTCTGTGACGCGCAATCGGCGCAAGGTCGCCGCTGATCAAATTGACTGGTAACGGCCCATGCGCCGGCGACCGCGGCCGGGATCGACGAAAAAACTGAAAGCACGACTCTGATGCGCGCTCTGAATCTTAAATTATGGCGAGAGCTGCGCAGTATGCGGCTGCAGGCGGTCAGTATTGCGCTGGTGGCGGCGAGCGGCGTGTCGGTCTTGATCGCATCGCTGGGCGCCTATGACGCGCTCAATCGCGCGCAGCAGGACTTTTACGAGCGCTGCAATTTCGCCGATGTGTTCGTTTCATTACGACGCGCGCCGGAGCGCCTCCGCGAAGAACTGGCTGCGATGCCCGGCGTGCTGACAGTGGAAACGCGGATTGTTCGCGAAGCGACCGTCGAGGCGGCCGATCAGCCGGAGCCCGGCATTGGACGCTTTGTTTCGCTGCCGGACGAGGGGCGCGCAGCTTTGAATCTGACGCACCTGACTGCAGGACGCGCGCCTGCGCCGTACAGTGCAGACGAAATTCTCGTAAATCAAGCCTACACGGAAGCCAACGGCCTGACGATCGGCGATTCCGTTTATATGATTGTCAACGGCGAACGCAAGCGCCTGCGCATTGTCGGCGTCGCGCTTTCCCCGGAATTTGTGTACGCTTTCAACGGCGCCAATCCAGTTCCGGACAACAAACGTTTTGGAATATTCTGGATGTCGCGGCGCGCGCTGGAGTCGGCCTTTTCGCTTGAAGGCGCCTTTAACGATGTCGCCTTGCGTCTGGCGCGGGACGCTTCGCGCAATGACGTGATTTTTCGTGTGGATCAAGCGCTGGAAGCGTACGGCGCGCTGGGCGCCTACGATCGCTCGCGCGTGCCTTCGCACATGTTTCTGACCGACGAGTTCCGCCAGCTGCTGACGATGGCCGTCTGGATTCCCGGGATCTTTCTCGCGGTGTCGGCATTTTTGTTGAATGTGGTCGTGGGGCGGCTGGTGAACCGGCAGCGCGACCAGATTGCTACGCTCAAGGCGCTGGGATTTCGCAATCGCGAAATCGGTCTGCATTACCTGGCTCTCGCCGCCGTCATCGGTCTGGGCGGCATTGCGCTGGGCGTCCCATTAGGCGCCTGGATGGGCCACGGAATGACCGAAATGTACGGCGAATATTATCGTTTCCCTGCGCTCTATTATTCACAGGGCTTCGGCGCGCCGCTGGCGGCGGCCTTTTTCACCCTCGGCGGCGCAGCGCTCGGCGCGGCCGGAGCGTTGAGCGGCGCCATGCGCTTAAATCCGGCGCAGGCCATGCGCCCGCCGGCGCCGGCGGCCTTTCAGCACACGCTGGTCGAGACGCTGGGACTCGCGCGGCTATTTCGCAAACCAGTGCCGCGCATGATCGTGCGCATCATCGCTCTGCGTCCGCTGCGCACAAGTTTTTCCGTCGCGGGCATCGCTGCGGCGGTAATGATCGTGGTGATCGGCGGCTTCTGGCAGGACGCAGTGGAGCTCATGCTCGATGCGCAGTTCAATCAGATTCAGCGGGAAGATGCGGTCGTCAGTTTTTATTCGCCGGCGCCTGCGCGCGTTGTGCAGGAAGTGCAGGCGATGTCGGGCGTGATCTTTGCGGAAGGATACCGCACGGCGCCCGCGCGCCTGCGCGTCGGCCCGCGGACAAAAGACACGGTGATACTGGGGCTGGCGCCCGGAGCGGAGTTGCGGCGACTGCTGGGGCGCAACCTGCGTCCCGTGCGACTGAGCGCCGAAGGGCTGCTTCTGAATCGGCAGATTGCAGCGAAGCTCGGACTGGCGCCGGGCGATCCGGTGCGGGTGGAATTTCTGGAAGGTCGGCGTGCGAAAGTTGAAACGCATCTCGCCGGCGCGGTTGATGAATTTTTGGGCGCCGGCGCGTATATGGATCGAGATGCGTTAAACCGGCTGCTCGACGAGCAGGGACTGGTCAACATTGTGGCGATAAAGACGGATGCGGAAGAAGCGCAAGCGCTGTACGCGCGACTGAAAACTGCGCCGAACGTCGCCGGGCTGTCGACGCGGGCGCGGACTCTCGAGTCTTTTCGCGAGACGATGGCGGGGATGATAGTGACCATGTCATTCATATTGTTTCTGTTTGCGGTCGTGATCGCCGGCGGCGTCGTTTACAACACGGCGGCAGTGTCCCTGTCCGAACGCACCTGGGAACTGGCCAGTCTGCGGGTGCTGGGATTCACGCGCGCGGAAGTTTTTCAGATACTGCTGGGCGAACTGGGATTTCAGCTGGCGCTGGCCCTCCCGCTGGGCTGCCTGATCGGCCTGTATGTTGCGAAAGTCATGGTGCAGTCGACGCAGACGGAAGGCTTTCAGATACCGGTCGTAATTTCGGCCGGCACGTACGCCTGGGCGATCCTGACGACCCTTCTCGCCGCGGTCGGCAGCGCCGCGATAATTCGTCGTCGCATCAACCACTTAGACTTGATCGGCGTACTCAAGGTGCGCGAATAGGTCGCGCACTGCCGCTGGAATCGAGCCATGAATGCACTCCGTTCGTATTTAACGAAGAAAAATCTCGGGATTGCCGCAGGCGCAGCGCTCGCGCTTGTGCTTGCGTACCTTTCCTTTCGCCCGGCGTCGACGCGCGTGGAAATCGGGCGCGTGACGCGCGGCCTGTACGAGCAGGCCGTCGAGGCGGAAGGCGTCACGCGCGTCAGCGAAAAATTCACCGTGCTGGCGCCGGTGAGCGGCGTACTGCAGCGCGTCGAACGGCATCCCGGGGATGCGCTGCGCCGCGGGCAGCCGGTTGCGACCGTGGTCTGGGATGCGCCGCGCGCGGTGCTGGCGCCGGTAAACGGACGCGTCCTGCGCGTATTCCGCGAAAGCGCGGGTCCGATCGAGATGGGCCAGCCGATCCTGGAGATGGCGGATCTTGCGCGCATGGAAATCGTCGCGGACGCGCTGACAGCGGACGCAGTGCAGATTGAACCGGGCGCGAGCGCTCGCATCACCGGTTGGGGCGGAGAGGCGCCGCTTGAAGCGCGCGTGCGCTTGATCGAACCGGCGGCTTTCACGCGGGTTTCGGCGCTGGGCGTGGAAGAGCAGCGCGTGCATGTAATTCTCGATATGCTGACGGCGGAAGACGCGCGCCCGGGCCTGGGCGACGGCTTTCGCGTGCAGTGTCGCATCGTCATCTATCAGGCGGAGGACGCGCTCAAGGTTCCGTCCAGTGCGCTCTTTCGCGAGGGGCGCGACTGGGCGGTCTTTCTGGCAGTGCGCAATCGTGCGGAGAAACGCATTGTACAACTGGCGCGACGCAATCCGGAGGAGGCGTTGCTGCGCGGAGGCCTGCAAGAAGGCGATGAGGTGATATTATTTCCCGGCGAGTCCATCCGGCATGGCGCGCGCATCGAGCGTTAGGGCGGGAGGCGGTTCTGGAAAGGCCGCCTGGCAACGGCGGAGCTTCCGCTTCGCAGCACGCACGGGGCCCCGCCGGCGCCTTCAGGTCTTGTGTATTTGTTGCGCTCTTTGGGGCGTGCCCCTCGGGCTTCGCCCGCGGGTCGCGCTGCTCCGCGCTCCGCTTCGCTGCGGCCGCAAAGCGCGCGGGAAACTATGCCGTCAGAGTTATTCCAATATAAAATTGCGTTCTGTGTATTTGCGCTTTGCGTCTGGCTTCGCTTCGCTCGCCCCGCTGCGCATCGCTCACGCAGGGCGGGCTGTCCAAAAATCGCCGCGAAAGATTCCGCGGGCTTTCTGCGATAACATTCGCGTCGTAAAAAACTGCGCGATGCGGCGGTCGGAGGCAATGCCTGTCCCGCACGCGTCGCTCGGTGTTCGCGTTCAGTCGTTCTGCTCCGTTTGCGCGGGCGGGGGCCCGGCTGCGGTTCGTGTTAAAGAGCCGGCGCAGCGTAAGAACTGCGTCGTTTTGCCTTTGTGTAATCTGGTCCTTTGAATCGTTCAATACCTTCTCACGCCGGGATTGCCAGCCCTTCTTCCAGAAGTTCCTGATTCAGAAAGCGGCCCTCGTTATAGATTTCCTCCGGCGTCTTTGCGCCGCGCTTGAAGAGTACGTGCGCCAGGTAGCGGCCGTATTTGTCGTTGCGCTGGGTCTGGATTACGAGTTGTGTGCAGCCGCGCAGCGCTTGTTGGACGTATCGCGCCGCGCGTTTACCTTCTCGGGTTATCATTTCGGGGGCGTCGAGGTTGCGCAGGCGCAGGGTCTGGCGCAGGTGGATTCCGAATCCGAGGTCCACATGCACGGTCAAGGTATCGCCATCGATCAGGCGATAGGGCTGGCAGGTGTAGAGAAAGGTCCGGGTGTGGGCCTCGTCGGCGCGTTCGTACCGGTAGCCTTCGCGAGTCTTGTGGACCCGGACCACGTCGCCGGCGTTCAGGCTGCGGACGCCCGGGGTGG
>JAVHPJ010000225.1:0-5785 GCA_036170535.1 Leptospirales bacterium
GTCAGGCGCGGATACCATGGCCTGAACTGCGTGTCCGCGAGCAGACGGTTTACATGGGCGACCTGCCCATGATGACCGAGCAGGGCACCTACATCATCAACGGCGCCGAACGCGTCGTTGTATCCCAGCTGCACCGCAGTCCCGGTATTTTCTTCTTTTACGACAATGAAAAGCGCGTTTATTCTGCGCGCGTGATTCCCTATCGCGGCTCCTGGCTGGAGCTTGAGATGGATACGAAGGGCTTATTGGTCGCGCGTATTGACCGCAAGAAAAAATTCCCGGCCACGCTGCTCTTAAAGGCGATGGGCGTCGGCGCCAACGACGATGTGCTGCGCCTCTTCTACGAAACCGAAGTTAAGAAACTCGGCCAGGCGACCGCAAAGGATCTGAAAAAGATCATCGGACGACGTCTCGCTGCGCCGATTGTGAACCCCGAAAACAACGACGTGGTCATGGCCGCGGGCGAACGGGTCAACGAGGACAACCTCGACATCCTCAAAGATCTGAAAGTCAAGCAGATCGAATTGATTTTGTTCCCCAGCGGCAAAGACGACGTCACCATCATCAACTGTCTGGAGAAAGATGGCGCAGAAACGCCGGAGCAGGCCCTGCAGAAGTTTCACCAGATCATGCGTCCCGGCGAGCCGTTCAACGTGGACAATGCGCGCGCTGAACTGGACCGTCTGTTCTTCTCGGAAAAAAGTTACGATCTGGGCGCCGTGGGCCGCTACAAGATCAACAACAAGTTCCGCTATCACAACCCGAAGATCTTCACCAATGTTGAAGACCGCGCGCTGCGCAAAGAAGACATTATCGAAACGCTGCGCTACTTTGTGAATCTGGTAAACGAGGTTCCGGAATACCACTTCGACGATATCGACCATCTTGGCAATCGCCGCGTTCGCAGCGTCGGCGAACTTTTGATGAACCAGCTCAAGGTCGGTTTTTCCCGGATGGAGCGCGTTGTAAAAGAGCGCATGACCGTTCAGGATATCGACGTGATTACGCCTCAGGCGTTGATCTCGATCAAGCCGATCATGGCGGTGATTAACGAGTTTTTCGGCTCCAGTCAGCTTTCGCAGTTCATGGATCAGACCAATCCGCTGTCGGAGCTGACGCACAAACGTCGCTTGAACGCGCTCGGGCCTGGCGGTCTTTCGCGCGAACGCGCGGGTTTCGAAGTTCGCGACGTGCACTACAGCCACTACGGCCGGATGTGCCCGATTGAAACGCCGGAAGGCCCGAATATCGGTCTCATCGTCTCGATGTCGACCTTCTGTCGCGTGAACGAATACGGCTTTCTGGAAACGCCGTATCGCAAAGTCGGCAAGGGCAAAGTCAGCCAGGAGATCGAGTATCTCACTGCGGACATCGAAGAGCACTATAACATCGCCCAGGCGAACGCGCCGGTCGCGGAAGACGGAACGTACAAAACGCGATCAATTTCCTGTCGGCGTCGCGCGGACTTTCCCTTCTGTGCGCCGGAAGAAGTGCAGTATATGGATATGGCGCCCATGCAGGTCGTCAGCGTTTCGACTGCCCTGATTCCGTTCCTCGAGCACGATGACGCAAACCGCGCACTGATGGGCTCGAACATGCAGCGCCAGGCGGTGCCCCTGCTGGTCAGCGAAGAGCCGTACGTGGGCACCGGCATGGAATCGCGCGCAGCGTATGATTCGCGCACCTGTATCACCGCCGACGTCGATGGCGTCGTTGTGAAAATGGACGCAGACGCAATCCACGTGCGCCCCAACGGCGCCAAAGAACTGCGCAGTTACAGCCTTACAAAGTTCAAACGCTCCAACCAGGGCACCTGCATGAATCAGGTGGCCGTTGCGCGCGTCGTTGTGGCGCCTTCCGCGGGGAAAGTCACCAAGCTCAACGCCGAGATTCTGGAGTTTACCGGCGACGACGGTCGCGTGGAAAAGTTCCCGATGAAGGACGAAGACGTGGTCTTCGAGGCCTTTGTGCGCAGCGGTCAGACTGTGGCCGTTGGCGACTCCCTGGCCGGCCAGAAGGTCTTCGCCGAGCAGCGTGACAAAGTCGGCCGCATCACCCGCATGGCGACCGTGCTCGCCGATGGCCCGGCGGTCGACAAGGGTCGTCTGGCCCTGGGTAAAAACGTGCTGGTTGCGTTTATGCCCTGGGAAGGCTACAACTTCGAAGATGCGATCCTTTTGAGCGAGCGCATTGTAAAAGACGACGTCTTTACCTCGATTCACATTGACGAGTACGAAATCCAGGCCCGCGAAACCAAGCTGGGCCAGGAAACAATTACGCGTGATATTCCGAACCTGAGCGACAAGGCCTTCCGCGATCTGGATGAAACCGGCGTGGTGCGCATCGGCGCCGAAGTGCGCGCCGGCGATATCCTCGTGGGCATGGTTACGCCGAAAGGCGAGGCCGATCTTACTCCGGAATACAAACTGCTACACTCAATCTTTGGCGAAAAGGCGAAGGAAGTGCGCGATACGTCTCTGCGCATGCCGAACGGCACGGAAGGCATCGTCATCGATGTGAAGCAATACTCCCGCGAAGCGGGCGATGAACTGCCGGCCGGCGTCGAGCAACTTGTCAAAGTCTACGTGGCGAAAAAGCGCAAGCTGCAAGTCGGCGACAAAATGGCCGGCCGCCACGGAAACAAGGGCGTCGTTGCGCGCATCATGGCGGAAGAAGACATGCCGTTCATGGAAGACGGCACGCCCATGGACATCGTCCTGAACCCGCTTGGCGTTCCTTCGCGAATGAACATCGGCCAGATTCTCGAAACCGAACTGGGTTTCGCCGGACACGTGCTGAACATTCGCTTTGAAACTCCGGTCTTCGACGGCGCCAAAGAAAGCGATATCGAAGAATACCTGACATCGGCCGGCCTGCCGACCGATTGCAAGTTCCAGCTCTTTGACGGTCGCACCGGAGACAAATTCGAAGGCAAGGTCTTCTGCGGTCACATCTATATGTTGAAACTCGCGCACCTCGTGGACGACAAAATCCACGCGCGTTCGACGGGTCCGTACTCGCTGGTTACGCAGCAGCCCCTGGGCGGCAAGGCTCAGTTCGGCGGTCAGCGTCTGGGCGAGATGGAAGTGTGGGCGCTTGAAGCCTACGGCGCTTCGCATACGCTGCAGGAGCTTCTGACGGTGAAGTCCGACGACATGCTCGGCCGGGCGCGCATCTACGAAGCGATCGTGAAAGGCATACATACGATCAAGCCGGGCATCCCGGAATCGTTCAACGTTCTAATGCAGGAACTGCGCGGACTGGCGCTCGATATGGCGCTCTATGATTCGCGCGGCGAACGCATCGAGCTGACCGATCTCGAGGACGAACTGAGCCGCGGCGGCCGACGCAACAAGATCAAGCTCGAAACCATCGAGCGGATCATTTGATCGGACGTATCGCAGCGAACAGGGAATAAGGCGGAACAACCATGGCAGCCAGACAAACTACTGATTTCGAAGCAATTGGCATTCAGCTCGCGTCGCCCGATCGCATTCGCGAGTGGTCCTACGGCGAAGTGAAAAAGCCGGAGACCATCAACTACCGGACCCTGCGTCCGGAGCGGGACGGTCTTTTTTGCGAGCGTATCTTTGGCACCACCAAGGATTGGGAATGCTACTGCGGAAAGTTCAAGTCGATTCGCTACAAGGGCGTAATCTGCGACCGTTGCGGCGTCGAAGTGACTCACAGTAAGGTGCGCCGCGAACGCATGGGCCACGTCGAGCTGGCAAGCCCGGTTGCGCACATCTGGTACTACCGCAGCGTGCCCAGCCGCATGGGCCTGCTTTTAAACCTGACCATCAATCAACTCAAGAGCATTCTCTACTTTGAAAAATACGTCATCATCGAGCCGGCCGAATCGGGCCGCGAAAAAGGCGAGCTGATCGACGAGGAAGAATTCCACGAGTTTCTGGACGAATACGGCGATAAGTTCGTCGCGATGATCGGCGGCGACGCGGTAAAAGAACTGCTCGCCCGCATCGATGTCGAAGCCGAGATCCGCGAAATCCGTCAGAAAATCCAGGACAAAGGCCGCATCACCGACCGTCGTTTGCTGAAGCGCCTCGAAGTTCTGGAAGCGCTGAAAGAATCCGGCAACCGCCCCGAGTGGATGATGCTGGACGTGGTGCCGGTTATCCCGCCGGAACTGCGCCCGATGGTGCAGCTTGAAGGCGGCCGTTTTGCAACGTCCGACCTGAACGATCTCTATCGCCGCGTCAATAACCGCAACAATCGTCTGAAGCGTCTGCTCGCGCTCAAAGCGCCGGAAATCATCGTGCGCAACGAAAAGCGCATGCTGCAGGAAGCCGTTGATGCGCTCTTCGACAACAGCCGCCGCAAACGTTCGGTAAAAGGCAAGGGCAATCGTCCGTTAAAATCTCTCTCGGACATGCTTAAGGGCAAAACCGGTCGTTTCCGCCAGAACCTGCTGGGCAAACGCGTCGACTATTCCGGCCGTTCCGTTATTGTAATCGGACCCGACCTCAAGCTGCACCAGATGGGTCTGCCGAAGAAAATGGCCCTCGAGCTCTTCAAGCCCTTCATCATGAAGCGCCTGGTCGATCTCGAACTCGCGCCGAACATCAAATCGGCCAAAAAGAAGGTCGAGGCGGAAGAGAAAGAAGTCTTTGAAGCCCTGGACGAGGTGATCAAGGAGCATCCGGTGCTCTTGAACCGCGCGCCCACGCTGCACCGTCTCGGCATCCAGGCCTTCTTGCCGGTGCTGGTGGAAGGCAAGGCGATCAAACTGCACCCCCTCGTTTGCCACGCGTTTAACGCGGACTTTGACGGCGACCAGATGGCCATTCACGTGCCGCTGTCGCCCAAGGCGCAGCTGGAAGCGTGGATGCTGATGCTTTCGTGCCACAACCTGCTGAACCCCGCGAACGGCGCGCCGATCGTGGGACCCACGCAGGACATGGTGCTCGGGATCTACATCCTGACCTCGCAACTCGAAGGCGACATCGGCGAGAACAAGAGCTTCTCCGATCTCGACGAGATTATGTACGCGGTCGACGCCAGCGCGTTGGGCTTGCGGGCGCGCATCTCCGTGCTGCGCGAAGGCAAGTTGATTCAGACGACCGCCGGTCGCATGCTCTTCAATAACATCCTGCCGGAAGGCTACGCTTTCGTGAACCACTCGGTCACGGAAAAGGAAATGAACAAGCTGATCGCGGACGTTTACGACCGTCACGGCTCCGGCGCCACCGTCGAGATGCTCGACAAAATGAAAGAGCTGGGCTTCCGCTACGCGACGCGTTTTGCGCCGTCGATTGCGATCAGCGACATCAAGGTTTCTCCCAAAAAGAAAGACCTGATCGAAAACGCGAACAAGGAAGTTACCGAGGTTCAAAAAGCGCACCGCAACGGCGTTATCACGAACGATGAGCGCTACAAAAAGGTCATCGAGATCTGGACCAAGACGAACGAACTCATTACCGAGTCCATGTTCGCCGAACTGGAAAAAGATCAGCGCGGCTTTAACCCGATCTACACCATGGCCGCTTCCGGCGCGCGCGGTTCCAAGCAGCAGATTCGTCAGCTGGCGGGCATGCGCGGCCTGATGGCGCGTCCGTCCGGCGAAATCATCGAGCTGGCCATCCGCTCGAACTTCCGCGAAGGTCTGGGCGTTCTGGAGTTCTTCATCTCTACGCACGGCGCGCGCAAAGGTCTCGCGGATACGGCGCTGAAAACCGCTGATGCGGGCTACCTGACCCGTCGTCTGGTGGACATCAGTCAGGACATGATTATCACCGAGCCCGACTGCGGCACGAAAGAAGGCGTG
>JAVHPJ010000226.1:0-5738 GCA_036170535.1 Leptospirales bacterium
CGTGATGGCGAAGTCGCGCTGCATCGGCATGCTGCGCGCGATGGGTCTGCCCACCAACTCCATTATCGCGATATTCACCGCGCATTCCATGTGGATCGGCTTTCTGGCGACATCGGTCGGCGGCAGCCTCGGCATCTTTTTTGCGAATCGGCTTGAGGCTGTAATTCAGCTGGTGGAAGACGTATTGAATTCAGGCTGCCGGCAGTTTCTTTCAAGTTGCACGCCGATCAGTTTAATACCGCGCAATATCTACTACTTTGACCATTTGCCGGTGGAAGCCGACGTCACCGTCATCTTCGGAGTCGCCCTGGCGACCATGATCCTGAGCGGTCTGGCCGGTTATTTCCCGTCGCTCGTCGCTGCGCGTCTGGATCCGGTGCAAACCATCCGCGCCGAGTAGATACTGCAGAGCTGAAGGCGAGACGTAGCATGGAAGCAATGATCGAAATTCGCGAACTGACCAAGCAGTATCGCGGCGAAACGGAAACCATTACGGTCTTACAGGATCTGGACTTCACAGTCCCGGCCGCCGCAATTGTTTCCGTGGAGGGCGCCAGCGGCGAGGGCAAGAGCACCTTGCTGAATATCATTGGCAGCATTGACGCGCCCAGTTCCGGCGTGGTGCGCGTCGCCGGGCGCGACATCGCCGGCTACACCGAGCGCGAGAAAGAAGACTTTCGGGCGACGACGGTCGGACTGATCTTCCAGCATCACTATCTTTTGCCCGACTTCACGGTAATTGAGAATGCCATGATGCCGCTATTGATTCTGCGGCGACCGATTCAGGAAGCGCGCCGCGAAGCGGAGCAGAGCCTGGGGCTGGTCGGCTTATCGCATCGCCTGGAACACTATCCCGCGCAAATATCCGGCGGCGAAATGGCGCGGGCCGGCGTGGCCAGGGCCCTGGTCGGCGGCAAACAGCTGATTCTTGCGGACGAGCCGACCGGCAATCTCGACAAGCACAACTCCGATCGCCTGGCCGAACTGCTGTGGCGATTGCAGGGCGAACTGGGTTTCACGCTGGTAATTGTTACGCACGACATGGAACTGGCCGCGCGCGTTCCGCTGCGCCACCGTTTGAAAGAAGGGCGCATCGAGGCGTTTGGCGGTTAAGCGAGCGACTCCGTGAAGTGCCCTGACTGCGGACGCAGGCTCACCGTGCATCTGCTGGAGCCGGACGCCGGCGCCTGGAACGAGAGCCTGTACTGCGCGAACTGTCGCCAGAGCCACGCCGCGCCCGGCGCCCCCGTGTGCGAACACTGCCGCACCAGTTATCGACGCTTTCTGCGCGCCGGTCTGCTCGGGTGCTCGCGCTGCTACGCCGCCTTTGCGCCTCAACTCGAGGCGCAGCTGCAGAAGTATCACGGCGCCGCATCGGCGCCCGCCGCGCGTCCATCCCGCACGCGGCTTGCGCTGGCGCGCAGCGCAGAAATCCGCGAGGTTCTGGCAGGCCTGGCAGAGGACGAGCCGGTCCCGATCAAGCGCGCAGCCGCCCCCGCACGCGCTCGCGAGGCGCGACCTCCGTTTTCGAGGGACGCGGCGCTCTTATCCGTGCGCGTCCGGCTGGCGCGCAATCTGCGCGGCGTGCCGTACTGGCATAGTCTGGCGCCCGCCGCCAGGGAAGGCCTGGCGGAAATGCTGCTCGGCGAGCGCGCGGCTGTCTCGCTCGAGCTGTTCAACGGCGCGCTTCGCAGGCTGAGTCCCGTGCGCTTACAGGCTCTCGCGGATGCGGGATTCGCGCCGCGCTCCGTCCAGATCGCAGCTGCGCCGGAATCCGGCGGCGCTGCGGCTGAGCGGGAGAGCGCGCTGGTATATTGCGGCGACGAGGATCATGTTCGTTTTCAGTGGATTGCTCTGGAACCGCCGCCGGGGCAAGCGGCCGAACGGGCGCTCGCAGGTCTGGCGCTTTGCCGGCGTTTTGATGAACTCTACGACTGGCAGCACGATCCGGCCTTTGGCTGGCTTACGGCCTGTCCCGCTCTGGCCGGGCAGGCTATGCGCGTTTCGTTTTTGTTAAACATTGCGTCCCTGATACAGAGCGGCGTGTGGCCGGCCTGGCGTGAGCGCTTGATTGCATACGGGCTGGAAATTCGCGGCGCCGACGGGGAGGGCAGTCCCGAAACTGATCTGGTGCAGCTGTCCAACCGGCACTGGCCGCGCGGCGCCGACCCGGCGCGGGAAATTCTGCGCCTGACGGCGCTCGTTGAGCGAATTGTTACGCAGGAAATTTCCCTGCGCTCGAAAGTCAGCCCGCTCGATTCCGATATGTCATAAGTGGCCGTTCAGAGCGGCGCCTCCGGGCGTGATCTCTAAAAAAACCGTGACAGGCCCAGGGGCGGGTTGTTTTATGCTTTTCGTCGGTCTTGCGGGCGCTTTCTTACGATTAAACGCCCTCGACGGCCCGCAAAACTGGCGCCTGCCAGCGAGATCGTTCGTCCAATTTACAGAGAGTAAGCCGGAATCGCCCGGGGCAAAGCGGTTGGTCCACGGAGCTGTTGCGGAGATCGCTAATGTTTGATTTTACCAAAAGAGCCAAACGCGTCATAAATGAATACGCCCAGCAGGAAGCCAAGCGCCTGGGGCATGACATGATCGGTCCGGAGCATATTCTGCTCGGCCTCCTGCGCGAGGAGGATTCGGTCGCCATTAAGATTCTCAAGAATCTGAATATCGACCTGGGCGAACTCAAAAAGGAAGTGGAGCGTCGATCCAAGCAGGGCGGCAGCACGCTCCTTATCGATATCTCGCCCAACCCGGACAAGTATCAAAAGATCATCGATTATTCCAAAGAAGAAGCCAAGCGGCTCAAGCACAACTACGTCGGCACGGAGCACATCCTGCTGGCCTTGCTGCGCGACAACAACAACGTCGCCGGGGCGGCGCTGGCCAACTTCAGCGTGAACTACTCGGTTATCAAAGGCGAGATCCTGCGCATCCTGGGCGTAGCGACGTCCGGAGCCGGCGCGGCCAGTCGTCAGCAGAATCCGGAAAAATCCCGCACGCCCACCCTGGACGAGTTCGCGCGCGATCTCACTCAACTTGCCCGCGACAAAAAGCTCGATCCGGTGATTGGCCGCGATCAGGAGATTGCGCGACTGGTGCAGGTGCTCTGCCGCAAAACCAAAAACAACCCGGTGCTGATCGGCGAGGCCGGCGTCGGCAAAACGGCGATCGTCGAGGGGCTCGCGGAACGCATCGTAAACCATCAAACGCCGGATCTTTTGTTCGATAAACGCGTCATCGCCCTCGATCTTGCGAGCCTGGTGGCCGGTACAAAATATCGCGGCGAATTTGAAGACCGCCTGAAGAAGATCATGCGGGAGATTCAGAATTCTTCCAACATCATCGTCTTCATCGACGAACTGCACACGCTGATTGGCGCGGGCGCCGCCGAAGGCGCCATTGACGCCGCCAACATGCTCAAGCCGGCCCTTGCGCGCGGCGAAATCCAGTGCATTGGCGCAACCACGCTCAACGAGTTTCGCAAGTACATCGAGAAAGACTCGGCGCTGGAGCGCCGCTTCCAGTCGATCCTGGTAAAAGAACCCTCGGTCGACGACACGATTCTGATCCTCAAAGGACTCAAGAAATCTTTCGAAGCGCATCATAAGGTGCACTATTCCGACGAAGCGCTGGAACTCTCAGTGAAGCTCAGCGAACGGTACATCACGGATCGCTACCTGCCGGACAAGGCCATCGACGTGATCGACGAGGCCGGCTCGCGCGCGCGTTTGTCCAACAGCTCGCGTCCGGAAGAGATCGTGCTGCTCGAAGAAGAGATCAAAGAACTCGTCCAGAAAAAGGACGACATGGTCAAGGCGCAGGAATACGAAAAGGCTGCGCAGATTCGCGACGCCATCAACGCCAAAAAAGAGGCGCTGGAAGAGAAGATCAACCAGTGGCAGGAAAAAATCGCGGACTACTCCGTCGATATCTCCACCGAAGACATCTTTTCCGTCATCAGTCTATGGACCGGCATCCCGCTCGAAAAAATCGAGGAGGGCGAGGCCCAGAAGCTGCTGCGCATGGAAGACGAACTGGCCCAGCGCGTTGTCGGTCAAACCGAGGCGGTGAAGATGGTCAGCCGCGCCGTGCGTCGGTCGCGCACGGGCTTTAAAGACCAGAAGAAGCCTTCGGGAAGCTTTATCTTCATCGGGCCCACGGGCGTCGGTAAAACGGAACTTGCGCGCGCGCTGGCGGAGTTTCTGTTCGGCGACGAAAAAAACCTGTTTCGCCTGGACATGTCCGAATACATGGAGCCGCACTCGGTTTCCAAACTGATCGGTTCGCCGCCCGGCTACGTGGGCTACGACGACGCAGGTCAACTGTCGGAGTTTGTTCGCCGGCGACCCTACTCCGTGGTGCTTTTTGACGAGGTCGAAAAAGCGCATCCGGACGTGTTTAATCTGCTCTTACAGGTCCTGGACGAAGGCACTCTGACGGACACGCACGGGCGCAAGGTCGATTTTCGCGAAACGATTATCATCATGACCTCGAACCTGGGCGCGCGCGAGATGCAGAAGGGCGGCAAGATGGGCTTCGCCGAGTCCTCGGGTCGACGCGAAGAGTTCAAAAAGGACCGACTGCTCGACGAGCTCAAGAAGCACTTTAATCCGGAGTTCCTCAACCGGATCGACGAAGTCATTACTTTCCACACGCTCACGCGCGAGAACATTCGCCAGATCATCGAGATCATGGAAGCGCGGATGAACCGCCAGCTGGTGGACAAAAAAGTGCGCGTCACCATGGATTCTGATGCGCGCGATATGATCGCCGAGATGGGCTTCGACGAAAAATACGGCGCCCGTCCCCTCCGCCGCGTCCTGCAGCGCGAGCTGGAAGACTATATGGCCAACCGGATGCTCGAAGGCGGCTACAAAGAAGCCACCGAGATATTCGTAAGCGTGGCCGCAGACGCCGACGGCAAAAAGCAGCTCAAGTTTGCAGAAGAGTTCTGGCCCGGCTACGAAGTGATTCGCAAGGCCCGGGAAGAAGAAATTCAACGCAAACACGAGGAATTGAACAAGCGCAAGCAGCAGTCCTCCTCGGGTTCTTCGGTGCTTGATACGACCGACGCAAACGACGATTCGGGCGCAAATCCCCCCGCGCACCCGGCGAACACCGGGCACGCCGGTTGACGGGGCGCTCGTGGGCCTCGACGCCGCAAATAGCGCGCTCTACGCGCTGGCCCTGATTCCGGGGCTTGCGCTCTTTGCGTTGTTTGTGGCGTTGGTCAAGCGCCGCTTTGGTCTGGCGGCGCAGGCGGAGGCGGAAATAGTACGCCTTACGCCGGTTTTTCGGCAGGATCAACCCCTGCGCACCGAATGGTTCCAGTGCGACTATTCCTTCGAAGCGTCAGGGCAGGGCGCCGTTCACGGCCGCTGCTTTTTGCCGCTCGCCTACTTTCTTGCCGAAACGAATTCACCCGTCGGCGCAATCTGGAAAGATGCGCGACTGGGCCTGCCGGTGCTGGTGCACGGCGCGGTCCGCCGGATTGGCGCGGAGAATATCGAACATTATCTGCTCGGCTATCGGGATCGCCTGGCCGTCCGCTACGCCCTGCGGGAGCCGGAGCGCAACGCCCCGGCTGAAAATGACGCGCTGCGCAAAAAAATACTCGAAAACAAGAGTTCCAGCGGCTGAGTGGATCAAAAGTCCCTTACCGGAACTCCGGCGTTTCGCGCCGGCAGAGGTTCGCATGTCGTATAGTTGGGTTCGCCGAGTCTTGTCGCTCATTG
>JAVHPJ010000227.1:0-1301 GCA_036170535.1 Leptospirales bacterium
CGCTGCGGATGTAGTTCTGGATCGAGACCCAGGCGAGGCCCCAGAGTTCCTGGTTTGCGATAAAATGCACCGTGGGATTCTGGCGCCACTTCTGCGCATCGCGCCGGATCGCGTGATACCCGGCCCAGAGCGTGCGAAACTGCCGTTCCACCAGCGTTGCGCCGAGCGTTGTATCCGGCGGCACGACCTTGCCGAGCGCCTGGGGCAGTAGCACGTTCTTGCGCGCACTCTGCACCGCGAGGAGCGAACCCTGCACAAACTCCTGCGCCGCATCTTCGATCTCTTCGATGTATCCGCGCGAGACGATGTCGACGTCGTAGGCGAGCGCGCCCGCGTAACGGATGGTCCCCCACTCGTCGACATACCAGACGTTCTGATACGTGGGCGGCAAGGTCAGCGCCGGCGTCGGCTTCCACTCCAGTTCCACCTCGCGAAACTTGACCTTGAAGCGGCCGTTGGTATCCGCACGGACGGCACTGAACAGCGGCGCCGCCCAGAGATCCAGTTGCACGGATGTATCGAGCACGACCTGTACCGTCTCCGTCGGCATGCCCGAGGCCTGCGCCGCGCTGATGAAGTGCGACGCGAACACCGGCTGTTTCTCCGAGATCCAGCGCGCGAGGCTGCGTCCGCCGTCCACCGAGTGCGATACGATGCGGCCGGTCAGATCCAGCACCGGCCCGATGTACTTGTACACGCGCGCGAGCAGCACTTCCAGGGCGTCACGCGGCGTGAATGCGTTTTGCACCTGCGTCGGTGTGATCGCGTGCCCGCGTTTTTCCAGCTCGCTGGCGAGCCATTTCGCCGCCGCATCGCCCAGGCGTTGTTGCGGCGTTTCCTGCGCTGAGTAGCGCAGGAGTTCCGACCATTCTCGTTTTTCCGGGAAAATTTCCGCCATGAAGTTCCTCGCTTGCGTTAGCTGAGTCGATGCAGGTCGCCGATGAACTCCGCGACAAACACCGGTCGACCGAGGTAATACGCCGTATCCGGCACGTTCCCGCGCGGCGCGCCCGGCAGCGGTCCGCGCACGCGCAAACACGCGCGCCGGGTCGCCGCAGCCGTCGGTAGAAAGACCCGCAGTGTGCGATCCCAGTACGCAATCTGTCCTACCGTGAACGTGCCCGCGGGTTGGCGCAGGCACAGGCACTCCGAGAATTCGTAATACGCGCCGATGGTATCGCCGGCCTCGGCGACGACCTGTCCCGGCGTGTTGGGATGAATGAAAAACGCGCGCCCGGTGGGGCCCTCGGGTTCGACGACTTCGCCCACGCGATAGCCGCCCGCGGGAACGACGATGCGTT
>JAVHPJ010000228.1:0-26321 GCA_036170535.1 Leptospirales bacterium
ATGCCGCGCCTGCTACCGCACCAATTTCGCTTTATTATTTGCGCCAGCGCTTGGGCGGCGTCGGCCCTGCCCGCGCAGCCCGCCGGCGGCGCCGGCGGGGCGCAAACTCCGCCAGCGCCAGGCGAAATGATCGTGATTCGCGGCCGACTGGTGAATGGCACCACCGGCGCGCCGGTGCGCGCCGAACGACTGACGCTGCTGCGACTCTCGGAAGGCATGCAGCCGCTGCAAACATTGAATAGCGCTGGTCCGGACTTTGCATTCGCGCCCATACCCGCGCCGGACGGACCGCACTTGATACGCGCCGAGTTTCAGGGTGAAAGTTATAATCAAATGATTCCGCCCGCGCCGCGTTTTTATCGCGCACCGCAGACCATCACGGTCTACGATGCCGGCGCGAAACGCGCCGATGTGCAAATCACCGCCGCCCTGCAGGTGACGAAGGTCCAGAACGGCCTGCGCGTAGAGTCGATGTACATTATCGCCAATCAGTCGCAACCGCGGCGCAGCTTCAGCACCGACGATCTGTTCGTGTACGTTCCAACCGGCGCCACGGAAGTGCGCGGCGGCCTGCGGCATGAGTCTTCGCAA
The DNA here is from genome assembly GCA_036170535.1 of Leptospirales bacterium. Classification (GTDB taxonomy): domain Bacteria; phylum Spirochaetota; class Leptospiria; order Leptospirales; family Leptonemataceae; genus SSF53. Next base: position 592 of record JAVHPJ010000228.1, read on the forward strand.
ATGGCGATTCCCCTGCAACTGACGCCCTCCGGCAAGCCGGGATATTTTCGTCTGGGGCGCGGATTTCGCCCGGGTTCGTCCGAGCTCACCATAAGCTACCTGGTCGAAGGCGAACTTCTCACCGATCAGTTACTGCACGATCCAGCCGGCGATGACAACTCGCACAAGTTTCGCATTCTGCTCTGGCGCCCGCAAAACGCGCGCCCGATCATACAGGGCGGTTCGGTAGTCCAGGAAAACATCCCCGGCGCCGGCGAAGCCCTGCGCGTTATGTACCCGCCGACCGGCGGCGTCCGTTATGATTTCAGCTCCGGCGATTTTCTCTACGACGGCCCGATCGAAGAGATCAATCCGATCTTTGATACGCCGCTTAAGGCCGGCGTGGGTCTCGCCGGCGTTACGCTCTTGCTTTTCTTAATTCTCTCTTTCGCCGTTCAGCTGGGACGGAATCGCCGGCGCGCAGCGCAGGCCGCCCGGCCCGCGGCGCAATAGGACCCTATGGCCGCAGTCCCGCCCCTGCTGCGTCTGGAAGGCCTGAGTCGCTACTACGGCTACCGCGCCGCCCTCAAAGACCTGAATCTGGAAGCGCGCGCCGGCGAACTGTTGCGTATCCTGGGTCCCAATGGCGCCGGCAAGTCGAGCCTGCTGTCGGCGCTGCTGTCGCGCAGCGCGCCGGATGAAGGTCGCATTTATTTTCGCGGCGAACCGCTGCTTCGCGCCGCCGCGCGCCGCGAATTTTTTGCACGGGTCGGCCATCTGAGTCATGCGCCAGGCCTGTTTCTCGACCTTTCGGCGCGCGAGAATCTGCGTCTGTTCGCCGGCTTGCACGGTTGGCCTGCGCGCGAGAGCGCAGCGATGATCGATGCGGCGATAGAACGCGCGGGCCTGGCACGGCGCGCAGACGAAACCCCGCGCGCTTTTTCGCGCGGCATGCTGCAGCGTTTGGGTCTGGCGCGCGCCTTTCTGGGAGCGCCGGATTTAATCCTGCTCGACGAACCGCTTACGGGCCTGGATCGCGCGGGCGCAGCGATGTTCCGGGGACTGCTGGCGGAACGCCTGTCGGCCGGGGCCGCCTGCATTGCCGTGACGCACGAAGAAGAGCCCTTCCGCGGCCTGGGCGGACGCTATCTGTTTTTAAAAGAAGGTCGGCTCGCAGCCGACATACGGGAGTCGCGCTACACGGAGGAGTCGCGCGCCCGGGCCTACGAATTGCTCTACGCAGGCTGAATCGCAGCGCCGGCCGGATGAGCCTTCAAGCCGGGTCCGCGGGCGGCGGATTGCCAAAGACGTGGGTTTCAATGAGCGTCGTGGTCTCCGGCGTCATGGGGTCCAGTTGCAGTCCTATGCGATAGGCCCGCTCCATGTTCTTCATGCTCTTCACCACGCCGGTGATCGTCGACAGCGCCTCGTCCGGCCAGTGAACATCGAGGATCAGAGGCTCGCCGGGCATGACGCTTTTCACATATGGCGAGTGGTTCGGCAAAAGAAAGCCGATGCCGGTGTGACTGAAGTCGAGAATTGGACAGCGCAGCGGGTTTTTGGGCAGGCAATCGTAGCCCAACAAATCGGTCTCGAGTTTACGCGCCGTTTGCGCGGCCAGTTCCATCGCCGGCCCGCCAAGTTGGCGTTTGCCCAGAATCTGAATATAGCCGTAGAGATAGGTCTTGCGAAACCAGAGCGGATAAGAAATCTCCGAAACGATCGTGCGCGGATAATCGTCGTAGCTGCGAATGCGCACGTAGTCCTCAAAAGGCAGCACCGAAGAAAGATCCACGTCGTCTACAAACAGCTCTTCATAGCGACTGGCGGCGAAGATCGCCGCGCGCCGGGCGGCCATGGGGCGCATCCGGTGATCAAGCCGATTGGAGCGGCGCAAATGAATGGAAACGAGGTGGTCTTCTTCGCCGAGGGCTTCGCGCAGCGCGTTGGCGTACACGCGCACAATCACGTCCCGTTTTTTGTTTAAGGAGCCCATCGCCGCCGGAATCGTCGCCTGCGGCAGACAGCCGCTGATCCACAGGGTGCGCGCCTGATCCTCGTCGACCGCGATGCGCGGATCGCGCGCTTGTTTCTTGCGCAACTCCAGCGCCACGGGCCGCACGGACTCGCGACCGGCCGCGCGCGATTCGATGAACTCGCATTCGAGCAGCATCAGGTGCTCGCGATTCTCCACTTTTAGAATGCGTTCCGAGCCCTCGACGGGCGGACCGTCAATTTCCAGGGTGTTATTGGCAAAACCCAGCACGCGCACCGGAAATTCTCCGTCCGCATGACGAAGGGAGACGTCCAGCTTGCAGTAAAGATGCTCGATCAGCTTTTTTAACTGCTCGGGATCTTTGGTCCTGCGTATAGTCATGTCTGCGGTTGCGCTCAAATTTCCCCGATTGCGCGTTTTTTGCGTCTCGCGCATTTTTTACAATAACGAGACTGCCGACGACGGCGAGTCGTGTGCGCAGCAAACGCTTGGCCGCAGCCCGCGCTTTTCAAGGAAAAAAAGAATTTTTGGAACACGCCGGCAATTTTACCTACAAGAGCAGCGCGCTTCTAATGCTTGAGGATTAGTTTTTTCAACGCGGCGCGCCCGGCTACCATACGTAGTGCTTATCAACGGCCGCAGTCGGCCGGAGAGCCGCCACAATCACGTTCAGGCGGTTTTGCGGCGGTTATTCAATAGAGGCGGTACGGCTCGACCAGTTCTTCAAATTGTTCCGCTTCGCGCGCCCAGCCCCGGCGGAATTCTTCGTACGGCAAGTCGGCTTCGATCCCTTCGCGATATTGCGGGCCGCCCCACAGGGAGTCGATAAAGTAGCGGCCGCCGCTTTTGCGCAGGCGAAATTCGTCCGGGTGAAGCTCCCGCACAATGCGCATGTATTCGTAACCCGTACGCAAAGGATCGAACAAGCGCGACGTGGGCGTAATCTGAACGCCATGGACGAGCCGTCCGCGAAAAACGCTCGCGGTCGGCTCGAATGCGGTTTCTGTAATTTGCACTCCTGGCAAGTTAAGTGCGCGCAGCCGGCGCACCGCTTCCGCCGAATTGAGCCAGGGCGCGCCCGAATACACAAAGGGCCGCGTTGTGCCGCGTCCCAGACTGAAGTCCACGCCCTCGAAAAACACCAGGCCCGGATAAATCAGCGCCGCTTCGAGGGAGGGAATGTTCGGCGAAGGATTGATCCACGACCGCCGCAGGGTCGCGTCGCGATCTTCGCGTTCATAGCCGGCGACGCGCACGATGCTCAGCTTGAGCTGATGATAGCGCAGATCGGCCAGAAAGCGCGCGTATTCGCCCGGCGTGAGCGAATACAAAAAAGGCGTGGGCGCCTCCGCTACAAAACTGCGATAGTCTTCGTTTAAGTAGGAACCCTGGGCCTTCCAGAAGCCGTAGGGATTCGGTCGATCCAGTATGAGGACTTCAATGCCCAGCCGATCGGCGATTTCCAACAAGTACGTCAGAGTGCTGATGTAGGTATAGCAGCGCACGGGCAGGTTGTCGATGTCGACGACAATCAGATCGACGCCTTCGAGCTGGGCTGCGTCGGGCTTGCGCCGCACGCTGTAGAGACTGAGCACCCGCAGGCCAAAGCGCGGTTCGATCGTGAAGCCGTCGGCGCTTTCGCGATCGAGAGCCCCGTAGAGACCATGCTCCGGCTCGAATACCAGGGCCGGTCGCACGCCGCTCTGAATCATGAGCTCAAGGCCGGTCGTCAAGGTGCGATCGCGCCCGGTCGCATTGGTCAAAAGCGCAAACGACCGGTTGCGCAAAAGCGCAAAGCGATCCAGGGACACGGCGTCCAGACCCGTGAACAATGGGCCGCTGGCGCGCGTGGGCAAAAGCTCCCCCTCCTCTTCCGTATCCGGCCAACAACAGGTCGGCAGGCTGTAGAGCGAGATTCGATCGCCCGCCAGCGTCTCCCGATCCAGAATCGACTGCACGAGCGGCAAATCTTCGGAAACGCGCAGACTGGAAGCGCCGCAGCACGCCTGCAGCGATGCGACGAGCGACAATGCGAGGAGAACCCGCGCGAGGAGTCGTGGAATGAAACGGGATGACATGCGCGGCTTTTTTCTTTCCGATCCGTTGGAGCGTCGGAAAACGACGCCATACGCATGTCCGCCCGGCAATCGAAAAACATTCGGCCGCTTGTCGCCGCGGTGAGCGCCGGCGAACGCGATCTGGCCCTGCTTGAGTACTGGCTGGGCGGCGAGTCGGACGCAACCCGGCACGCCAGCGTGATGCCCGGCCTTCTGGATGAGCGGCTGCACTGGTTTCCGCGCGCCTCCTGGACCGAGGTCCGGGAACTGGCCGGACTCTACCGACCGCTCTTGCTCGTCGCCCGCGCCGATTCGCCGACGGAGCGCGCGGTTTGCGCCGAACGCGCCTTTGCCGCAGGCGCAGCCGCTTTCTGGTTTTTGCCGGAAAGATCGGCGCCGCATCTTTTTCCCTCGCTTGCGCCGATTCCAGCGCGCGGCATTGTGCATGTAATTGAAGACGACCCGACCCTGCGATCGATCTTTCGCCAACTGCTGTATTTCGCCGGCTACGACGCGCGCATGGATTTTCGCACCAGCGCGGAGGCGCTTTTTGCGCTCGAAGCCGCCGCCGGCGAGGATGCCACGCCGTCCGCAGGTCCGTCGCGCGTTCCATTTTTCACCCTGGTCAATCTGGACAGCAGCCGCGTCGATGCGCACGGCTACTTTCAGGGGCTGAGCGCGCTTTTACAACGCAAACCGGAGCTCAAGCCGCGCGTGCGGACCTTGATCATCAAAGACTTCGACCGGCCCGGCTTGAACCTGACCGCCATTGAGTCCGCGCTGCGCCCGCATGCAAAACGCATCTTTCATCCCTCGGAGGCTTTGCTGGTTTTGCTCGAAGCGCTGTTCCTCTACGAGCCGGCCGCGGCCCGCTCTCCGCACGGCCTCTCCGGCGCAACGCCCGACCGCGTTATGCCGAACGTGCGTTCGCTGGATGAATTGCTCTACAGCGTGCGAATTCGGCTGCGCACGGAAGCGGACGCGCCCCCGCGCAGCTTCGCCGATACGCTCGCGCGGACGTCGCGCATGCAGCTTTTCGAATGGCTGTACGAACGCGCAACTGCGGCCGGCGGTCACGGCGCATTGCTGCGCACGGAAGACAGCCCTGGCGCGGCCGCTCCGCTTGCAGAAAAACCATGAACGAAGCCGAACTGATCGCGCTTTTTTATCCGGCCGGCGGCGACCGCGCGCTGGACGACTGCGCCTTCGCGCCGGAAGCGAACATCGTGACGACCGATAGTCTGGCGGAAGGCGTGCACTTTCGCCGCGACTGGTCCGCGCCGGAAGATCTGGCGATCAAGCTGGCGCACTCGAACCTTTCCGATATTGCCGCCGACGGCGGACGGCCGCGTTGGGCGCTTCTAAACCTGGGCTTGCCCCGCGATTTGGAAACAGATTTCGCGCCGCGTTTTGCGCGCGCGCTGCTTGCGGAACTCGCAACAGCCGGGACCGAACTGATCGGCGGCGACTGCTTTCGTGCGCCGGCCTTGTTTTTCTCGCTGACGCTCGCCGGCCAGACCGATCGGCGCCTCGAACGCCGCGGCGGCCGCGCCGGCGATCTGGTCTGCGTGACCGGCGAACTCGGTCTGGCCCTGCTCGGTTATCAGGTCCTGTCCGGCGCCGCGCCGCAAATAAGCGCGGAGCTCCGCGCGCGCGCCCTGGCCAAACACCTGCGCCCGCGCTCACGCCTGGACGCAGGCGCGGAACTGGCGCGCAATCCGCAGGTGCATGCGATGATGGATGTGAGCGACGGTCTGGCTGTGGATTTGCCGCGCCTCGCGGCCGCCAGCGCGCTGACGTTTGAGATTAACCTGGAAACCGTGCCCTGCGCCGCACCGGAGATTTCACCGCGTTTCGCCGCCGAAAGCGGCGAAGAGTTTGAGTTAGTGTTTCTGGCCGCCGAGCGGCCGGAACTGCGCGCCGCGCCGGTGCATGTGATCGGCCGCGCTCAATCGCCCGGCGCCGAACCCGTGATCTGGCGCGACCATGGACAGAATGCCGCGGCGCCGACCGGATTCGCGCACTTTCGCTGAACGGACGGCGTCGATTTGCGCCGCAAGTTTGCGCCGCGCAGTTTTTTCACTTTCCGAAGCGCAGCTCCGGACTTACTTTCCCCCTGTTGACGGAGGCGAATGAAAGCATGGTAAGAATCCTGACAACCCGTACGCTCGCGCGCAGTTTCGCCGCGCTCGTGGCCGGCGCAGCGTTGGGAGCGCTCGCCACGCCCCTGTTCGCCAGGGAGAATGGTCGCTTGTCGTATCGATCCAACGCCTACGATATCGCCACCGGGCGCTATGTGTACAGCGAAAACCACACCGAAGTCTGGCAGGACGGCCGGCACGTTTATTCGGACGTCGTTTACACCGCGGCGAACGGCAGCGTACTGGCGAAAAAACGCATCACCTTCACGCGCAGCCGCACCGCGCCGGACTTCCAACTGGAAGATCTGCGCAGCGGTCTTGTCGAACGTTCGCGCGCTCAGGGCGGCGCGTTTCAGGTCGGCTTTCGCAAGTCCAAAACCGAAGCCGATCGGACGAGCGTCGTCAACGCGCCGGCGCCCGCGGTGGTGGACGGCGGTTTTGACTACTTCGTCCGCGAGAATTTTGACACGCTCGCCGCCGGTCAGCCCTTGCGCGGCAACTTCGTAGTGCCCGAACGCGGAACCTATTTCGCCTGCCGCATGTACAAAACAGGGGAAACCACGCACAACGGCCGCCGCGCTCTGCAACTCAAGATGGAGCCGGAGAACGTTGTCATTCGCGCGCTCGCAGATCCTATCAGCCTCGTGTATGATATCGAAAGCGGGCGTCTCCTGGTTTACACGGGCAAATCGAATCTCGAGTCGGCGCCGGGCGCGCCGAACTTCAAAGTGCGGATCGTGTTTGACTACCCGCCCGAGGCGCTGACCCTGCGCTGATGCCCGGCGCGCCCCGCTCCCGCTTGATGCTGCGCGCCGGCCGCGCCCTGGCGCTTGCAGCGGCGACTTTTGCGGCAAGCGCCTGCGATGCACGCGAGCCGGCCTCGCTCGCCGAAACCGCTGCGCAGTTGGTCGGGGGTGCGCCCCGGCGTATTCTCATAATCGGCGACTCGCTCACCGACTTTTCGCATGGTTTTGAGTTGGCCGCGCGCCTCGGAGTCGGCTGGCAGGTCGCCTACCGCGGGCGTATCAACAGCGATTTTTTAACCTGGACCGGACGGCTTGACGAGGCCTTTGACGAAGCCCGCAGCGGCCCCCCGGAGATTATCTTTGCGCCCCTGGGCACCAACGACGCATTTCTCTACGGCCCCGAGCTCCTGTTGAACCATCTCGATCGGTTTCACCAGGATGTGCGCGCGCGCAGCGCCGCGCGAGTTTACTACTTCCTGATGCCGCCGACCCTGATCGAGTCCCTGGCGCCCGCGCTCCGGCGAAACAATGCCGCTCTGCGCGCGCGCGGAGCGCCCGAAGGAACGCCCCTGATTGATCTTGAGGCGCTCTTTGATCGCGAGCCGCTGATCCCGCCGCTCTACGCCGGCGACGATCCGCTGCATCCGACCGAGTCCGGTTATCGCTTGATCAGCGTCGAACTTGAGCGCGTGTTGCTGGCCGGCGCCGGCGTCAATTGAACCGGGCCGCCGCAAGCGGCGCGCTGTACGTAGTGACCGCCGCCTGCGCCGCCTGGAGGCGACGGAAAATTATATTGCCAGCTTCGCAAAATCTCCCAGACTGCTCCCGTGGCCGCTGGCAAAATCGACATTCACAAGCAACTCGCAACGTTTTCGAACTACCTTAAGAAAACCGGTCTGAAGATAACCAGCCAACGCCTGCTCGTGGCGGAGAAGATCTTCGGCATTCACGACCACTTCACTGTGGACAGCCTGGCGGAGATGCTGAAGGATCGACGCGGAGAGATTTCGCGCGCAACTATTTATCGCATCGTATCGGTAATGGTGGAAGCCGGCCTGCTCACCGAGCACAATTTCGGACAGAACGCAAAATACTACGAACATATTCCCGGCAGCGAACACCATGACCATATTCTCTGTCTGGACTGCGGTCGCATTGACGAGTTCGTGAATCCCGACATTGAAAAGCTCCAGGACTCCATAGCGGCGCAGCACGGCTTCACGCTGGCCGATCACTCCCTGAATCTTTACGGGCGCTGCAAGGCCTGGCAGGAAAGCGGGGCCTGCTCGCGACGTCAGGAAAGCGTCGAAGAAGACTGAGCGTTTCGCGGCCTGACATTCCGTGCCCAAAGGCGATACACAAATCGTAAGGCGCATGCAGACGCTGGCGGATGAGATCCGGCGTCACCAACGCCTTTACTACGTCGATCATCAGCCGGAAATCTCCGACCCGGACTTCGATCGTTTGCTGGCGGAATTGCAGGATCTCGAAGCTGCGCATCCCGGGCTGGCCGCTCCCGATTCGCCCACGCGCAGCGTCGGCTCCGACCTGGACAGCGAGTTCCCCAAGTTCCAGCATACGATTCCCGTGTTGTCGCTCGGTAACACATACAACGCCGACGAAGCGCTGGAGTGGGCCCGCAAGACGGCGAAAGATCCGGATGTTGTCATCAATGTTCAATGGAAAGTGGACGGGGCCACGTTGGTGCTCTACTACGAAAAGGGCGCGCTCGTTCGCGCCGTCACGCGCGGGAGCGGCCAGGTTGGCGACGATGTTACGGCAAACGCGCTAACTATTCGCAACGTTCCGCATAAACTGACCAAACCCGAAACAGTCGCCGTGCGCGGCGAGGTCTACATGACCTTTGCGGACTTCGAACGTTTTAACGAAGCCTACGGTTCCATATACGCCAACCCGCGCAATCTTGCGGCCGGATCGCTCAAGCACAAAAAGTCGCGCGAAACTGCAAAGCGCCCCCTGCGCTACGTCGCCTTCGAAGGACATTTGCAATCCGGCAAGACCGCGCGCGATCAGGACGTGCTGGCCCGTCTGGCCGGACTGGGCTTGCCGGTCAGTCCGGATAACGCGAGCGTCGCGCTCAAGGACCTGGCCGCGAGCCTCGCAAGTTTCGAGGCGCGCCGCCGCAAGGTCGACATGCCCATCGACGGACTGGTCCTGAAAATCGACGATCTCGCGCTGCGCGCCGAGCTGGGTTTCACCGCCGCTTCGCCGCGCTGGGCGACTGCGCTGAAATTTGAACCGGAGGTCGCCGAGACGATTGTGCGCGACATTGAGGTGTTTACCGGGCGCACCGGTCGCGTTACGCCGCGCGCCGCTCTGGAACCGGTTAAACTCGCCGGCACCACGGTATCCTACGCAACCCTGCACAACGCCGACTACATAGAAAAACTCGGCGTGCGCATCGGCTCGCGCGTGCGCGTTTCCAAACGCGGCGAGATCATACCGGCGGTGGAAGCGGTCGTCGATCCCGGGCCCGGAAAGAAGTATCGATTTCCAAAAAACTGCCCCTCCTGTAAAACCGCGCTTACGCGCAGCGATCAGGCCGCCGACTGGATCTGTCCCAATCCGCACTGCCCCGACAAGACGCTGAATCGGATCGTTTTTTTCGCGCAACGCAAGCAAATGGATATCGCCGGTCTGGGTGAAAAGGTCTGCGAGATCCTGTACCAGGCGGGCTTCATTCAGTCGATTGCGGACATCTACGAGCTTTACAAGCGGCGCGCCGAACTCGAAGCGATCGAGGGTTTTGGCGAGAAGTCCGTCGCGCAATTCCTCGACGGCATTGAGAAAAGCAAAGCGCGCGAGTTTCGCTTTGTATTGCCCGCGCTGGGCTTGCGCGAGGTCGGTCCGGCGGCGACGGAGATCCTGATCGAAAACGGCTACGACTCGATCGACAAAATCATCGCGCTGGCGCACCGCGACGACGCCTTTGAGACATTGACGAAGACAAAAGGCGAAATTAAGGGCGTCGGCGAGGTCGGGGCGGATGAGCTGCTCGCGCGATTTCGCGAGCCGGAGTTCCTGGCCCTGCTCAAGCGCTCCGGGGCGAAAAAAGGCCGCGCACCGGACGCGGCTTTGCCGCCGCCGGAAGCGCTCGGCGTCAAAGCCGCGAGTCTCAACAAACTGATTGAACACGGCTTCGATACCAGCGCGAAACTGCTCGAACTGGCGACGCGCAGCGACGTGGTCAAGTTTCTGAAGGGAACTCAGGGCATTCACGGCATTGGTGAAAGAACGGCCAACCTGATCATCGAGCAGTTTCGCGATCCGGGCGTTCTGGATCTGATCGAGCGACTGCGAGCGGCCGGTCTCCAGCTCGCGGCGCAGGCGTCGCCCCGCAAGGCCGCCGCGGATCAAATATTCGCCGGCCAGACCTGGTGCGTCACCGGCAGCTTTGAGAATTTTAAGCCGCGCGACCTGGCCATGGAAGAAGTCAAGCTGCGCGGCGGAAAGGCCGTCGGCAGCGTCAGCGCGAACACCTCGCATCTCCTGGCGGGCGAAGGCGCCGGCTCCAAGCTCGAGAAGGCGCGGAGCCTTGGCGCAATCATCGTCTCCGAGGCGGAGTTTCTCACGCTGATCGGCCGCTCTTGAACCGGATTAACCCGCACCGGTACCTTTGTCCTATTGCAAATCCGCGACCGACGCGGTATCGTTGCGGCAGGTCGTACGACCGGAGGTAACTTATGAACTGTGCGGGGATCCCCTGTCATCCAGCAATCGTGCATCTGCCGATCGGCTTTGCCATGCTGTTTCCCTTTGTGGCGCTGACGGCGCTTTTGCTTATCCGAAAAGGAGCGTTGCCGGCCCGCGCCTGGTATGCTGCGGTAGTTCTGCAGGCCCTGGTCGCCCTCGGCGCGTTCGCCGCCACGCGCACCGGTCACGTGGACGAGGAAATTGTCGAGCGCGTGGTTCCGGAAACGGTGATTGAGGAGCACCACGAGGCCGGGGAGCGATTCTTTCAGCTCTCGCTCGCGCTTTTAGTTGTGACGGTCGCTGGCGCAGTTTCGCCAAAAGGCCGCACGGCGATTCAGCTCGGAGCGGCGGCGCTGGGCTTTGTCGCGATCGCCTCGGCCGCGTATACCGGTCATCTGGGCGGCAAACTGGTCTACGAACACGGCGCGGCCGGCGCCTTTACGCAGAATTCCGGGGCCCCGGCGGCGAACGAAGCGGCCGAAGCGGGGGACGAAAGTTCGCAGCACGACCATTCCTCGCACAGCCACGACTGAGCGGCCCCTCTGACCCGGGCTTTTGCAAAAAATTTGTCCAGTGTTGCGCGGCGCAGAGATTATTTGTTGAAACTCAGCGAAAGTCGGATTCATAAGGAACTGAGCCTTGCCCGACGGCGCAAGACTCGGCGCCCCATGGATCCTGCAGGCAAAGCGGAAACTTTCAGTCCCCAACAGCTCGAACAAATCGTTCGAGCCAGTATGGAAGGCTGGCGCGTGTTCATCTGCGCGGGCCTCGAGGCTCCGCTGTACGAACACGCGCGTGAACGCCTCGGCCCGCAGCGCGCAGCGGTAATTACCCTGCTGCATTTGTATCTGTGCGCCTTTAACGCTGATGAACGCCGCGAGCTGGAGCGCGATCCGGAGCGCTTTCAGCACTATGCCTACGGCTTTATCCGTGAATTGTTCCCGCCGCGCCCCAAGAATCAGGCGTATCGCCAATTTTCCCGCGCGATCTTTATCGGCGCGATGAAGCAACTCCTGGAAGAGCAGCGGTCGCGCGGCCGCGCCGCCATGCAGGACGCGCGCATGCTCATGCGCGCCATGCTGCGCCTGTGCACTTCGGTCGAATCGATCCTTGAAACCTGGGATCTCTACCGGGAATACCGTTTCCGCGAAGACCCGTCCCTCTCCGCCCGCTGAGTCGGGCCCGGCAGCAGCGCCGGGGTTCGCCTCTACGCCTCCCGGTCGCCTTCTCCATCCGCAGCCAGCCAGCGGCCCAACTCGCTCATCAGTCGCGTTCGCGTAATCGGCTTGGTCAGGTGGCCGCTGAATCCGGCGGCCAGACAGCGCTCAACATCCTCGCGCCCGGCGTGAGCCGTGAGCGCCAGCATCGGCGAGCGCTCGGCGCCGAGCTCGTCCTCCAGTTTGCGAATGCTGCGAATCGTTTCGTAGCCGTCCATAATCGGCATTTGCAAATCGATCAGTCCCAGATCAAAGCTGTCGTTGCGAAAGAGATCGACCGCCAGAGCGCCATTCTCAGCGGTCACGAGCGTCACGCCGCTGTCCTGAAAGAAATGCGCCAGCAGGCGGCGATTGTCGGGGTTGTCCTCCGCCAGCAGAATTCGCCGCCCCCGCAGGCGTCCCGGCGCGCGGCGCCGTTCGACAATCGCCGGCTGATTCTCGGGAGCGAGCGGCAGACGAGCCGTGAAAGTAAATTCAGCGCCCTGACCGGGTTCGCTCTCCACCGTCACATCTCCATGCATGGCGCGCGCCAGGCGCCGACAGATCGCGAGCCCCAGGCCCGACCCGCCGTGTTTGCGCGTAAGCGAACCGTCCGCCTGGGTAAAAATCTCAAAAATTCGATCCTGCTGCTCACGCGACACGCCCGGTCCCGTATCCGCAACACGTACGCGCAGGTTCGCCCCGTCCGGAGCATGTTCCACGCCGATTTCGCACTGGACGTAGCCCCGATCGGTGAACTTTACCGCGTTGGTGAGCAGATTTACGATCACTTGCTCAAAGCGACCACGATCGCCCAGAAAAGCGACGCGCGCAGCGGCGTCGATTTGCGCGCGTAATTCCAGACCTTTCTCCGCCGCACGCAGGCGCACAATCGCCAGCGCGTTTTCGGCCGCGTCCGCCGGCGCGAAGGCTTCGCTCTCCAGCTCCAGACGCCCCGCTTCCACCCGCGAAAAATCCAGAATATCATTTAACTGATTCAGCAGATTCTGTCCGGCGCGCGAAAGCAGCTGCACATAGCCGCGCTGGGCCGGGTCCAGCTCCGAATCGCCCAGCAACTCCGAGGCGCCCAGGATGGCATTGAGCGGCGTGCGGATTTCGTGACTCATGATCGCCAGGAACTCGGATTTCGCCTGACTGGCGTTTTCCGCTTTGCGACGCGCTTCGTCGGCCTCGGCCGTGCGCTCCGATACCGTGCGTTCGAGCGTGCGCGAAAGCTCTTCCGCTGTTTTGTGCGCGCGTCCCGAGCGGCCCGCCAGCAAGATCAGTTGCGAGAACACAAAAATCAAGACTCCCAGCGGCGCCGCGTTATCGGCGAATTCGATCACATAGAGATGATTGAGAATGTCAATGGCGGCGGTTGCTCCGTAAGCGACTCCGCCGGCGAGCAACATGGGAGCGCCGTCGCGCCGCCGGTGCACAGCGAGCGACGCGGCGACCGTACCCGCTGCGATCAAGAGACCGATCACCGGATAAAACCATATCACCAGCCGACTGAAGAAAGCGAGCTCAGTGGCCAGCGTCGCGAGCACAAACGGCGCAGTCACAAGTAAGAATCCGAGCGACAGACGCCGGGGAAACTCGCCCGGAAAAAGCGCATGCAGCAGACGCGCCGAAATCGCCGTGGCCAGATACAGGCCCAGATACTCGATGCGCAAAAGCCACGGAAAGTTATCGCCCGTAAACCAGGCGCCAAGCAGGTATTCGCCGGCTGTCACCGTTCGCGCTGCGAGCGCGATGCAAAGCAAGGCGAAGAATAGCGCCGCTTTGTCTTCGCGGCGCAGCCAGAAAGTCGCAAGTTGGTACACGGCGGCCGCCAGCAGTGCGCCAATCAAGAGCATCGCCCGGCCAAACTCGGTTGAATTGAGACTACGAATGTTTGCGCGCGCGCCAAAGACGAGCGCTTCATCGGCGCCGCCTTTGCGATGCACGAAGTTAGATACCTGCAAGTTCAAATCGATATCGGGCGCGCACGGAAAGATCGCCGTACCGGGTAGGAAGGCCGGCCGGGATTCGCCGGCCGTCAGTCCCGTCCGACCCGCGCTCAGCGTTTCGACGCCGTTGACATGCAGAAGAAAGGCTGTGTTCAGATCGCGCACTTTGATAGCGCACAGCCCGATCCGACGGGCCTGCTCGGGGTCCAACTGAATGCGCAAACGGTATACGCCGGCGCCGGCGGGCCCCAAAGCGCGGCCCTGGTATTCAATGTCGTTCCAGGGGGCCGGCGTGCGGACGAATATAGCGGACGGCGGCATTGGCGTCTCGGGACCAAAGAGCGCGCCGGGTTGAAAGCGCCAGTCGCCGACTAATTCGACCCGCTCCCGCTCGAGGTCTGCGCCGCGAAGATCGAGAACTCCCTGGACGGCGCGGGCGGTTGGCGCACGTTCCTGGCACGCAAGCGGCGCCAGCAATGCGATCCACACGACAAACAATGTGCGCCAGGCCCCGGCCATGCAGGACTATGTTCAATAACTCCGGACAAATGCCTACAAAATTCAAGCGTAAGAAGTTAGCGTCGTGCGAAGATTCCGCTATTAGGTTTACGCATGTCCGCCATGGCGCGTTTTGCAGATCGAGTCGCAATAATTATCGGAGCGACCGGCGGTTTGGGCGCAGAATTATGCGCGCAGTACATTGCCGATGGCGGGCGGGCGGTCGCGTTTGCACGTTCGGAGGAAAAGCTGCGAGCGCTTAAAGCCCGGCATGGCGACAGGCTATTGTCAATTGTCGGCGACGCAACGCTTGAGAAGGACCTTAATGCGGCTGTGCAGACTGCGGAGTCGGCGTTCGGCCGGATCGATCATCTATTTCACGCTGTGGGCTCGATCACGTTGAAGTCTCTGCAGGCGACCTCGCTGACCGACTTCGAGTCCGCCATAAAGCTCAATCTGACGGCGCCTTTCCTCGCAATGAAGGCGGTTCTGCCCGGCATGCTCGCCCGGCGCTACGGCGCGGTAGTCTGCGTGAGCAGCGCCGCGGCGAGCGCCGGCCTGGTCAATCATGAAGCGCTGGCCGCCGCAAAAGCGGGGCTGGAAGGCCTGATTCGCTCCGCAGCGATGACCTATGCAAAGCGCGGCGTGCGGTTTAACGCGGTTGCGCCGGGCCTGGTCAACACGCCCCTGGCCGGTTTTTTGTTTCAGAATCCCGCTGCGCTTAAGGCGTCGGTCGACATGCATCCCATGGGCCGCACCGGCGAGCCGGCGGACGTAGCCGGCGCCATGTTGTTTCTGGCCAGCGACGCGGCGGCCTGGATTACCGGCGCAGTTTTGCCCGCGGACGGCGGACTGGCCGCGGGCCGCGGCCGCTGAACGCCAGCCGGTTTCAGCTCAGCGAACTTCATGCGCGGCTTGAGTCGTCCAGCGGTGCACAGCGTGACCGTAGGAATCGCGTATGGATAACTCCAGTTCTCCGGCGGCGCTGACTTCTACAAAACCGAAGTTAAACCAACGCCGCGCCTCCGCGAAGTCCCGAATCGCTGCAGCCGACGGAGGCCCGTAAAAGAAAAGGCGTTCGGGTCCAAAGGCCCGGTCATACTCGCGATTGGGGAATACCCCCGCCTGCAAGGGTCCCACAGCGACCTCGTGGAACTCGAAGTTGGGCCGCGTTTGCGGAAAAGGGCGATAGCGAAACACGGCCGCGCAGTGCACGTCCGTAGTGAGAAACATCAGGTTTGTAACGCCCTCTTCCGCAAAAGCCGCGAGTATTTCGCGCATCTCGCGTTCATAACCCGTCGGATCGCCGCCGCTCGCCCAGCCGTCGCGACCGCGCACGCTGGCCTCCGATCCGGTCGGCATCGAAATGGGCACGCTTGATACTACGATCTTCCAGGTTGCGCGCGAGGAGCGCACGCCGTCGATGAGCCAGCGGCGCTGCGTCTCACCCAACATCGACTTCGTCGGCGGCCCCGCATCCGGCAATCGATTCGCCGCACGATGCTGGCGCGTATCCAGTAGAAAAAGTTCCAGATGGCGGCCCGCGGTTGCGCGGCGATACAACCGGACGGGTTCAGTTAAGTCGGCCGCAATCGGATTATACTCCAAAAACGCCCGCAGCCCGGGCCCCAACAGGGGCCGGCCGCGCAGCTCTGCGCTGAATCCCGGACCGGCGGCGGCGTGATCCGCAGGCGAAAAGTCGTTGCGCACCTCGTGATCGTCCCATACGGCGAAGTAGGGCGTGCGTGTCAGAAACTCCCGGTAGCCGGCGTCCGCTCGGACGTAGCGCCAGGCTGCGCGAAACTCCGCAAGCGCAACCGCCGGACCGGTAGCGCGCGCAATCTGCGGATTGCCGTACCGCCCCGCAGACGTGCACACATCGTCGGCATAAATCAAATCGCCAAGACCAATGAAAAAATCCGGACGCAGGGCGCGCATCGCGGCAAAGATGGGAAAGCCCTGAGACTTATCCCGACAGACATTTTGCCCCGCCAGATCGCCGCCAAAAACAAAGCGTACGGCGCGCGCGTCAGTCGCGGCCGGCAGGGTGCGAAAACTTCCGCGCACGGCCGGCCGATCGCCCGGTTCTTCGCCCGGTTCGGCGTCCGCCCAGGCGGTGTAGCGATGCTCGGCGCCCGCCGCCAGGTTTTGGATAACGAGCCGCACCGTGAGATCTTCGTCAGCGCGCGCTGGCGCGGATCGAAACGTACGCGGCGCGAATTTTCCAGCGACGTCTTCGATGCGCACGTGCAGGCGACCCGGACGAGCGAGGCGGGCCCAGAACAGCACGGAATGCGCGCCCGGTTCGCCAATTGCAACGCCATAGGGCAAATCGGCGAGGCCCGGCGTCCCGCGGCCGCAATGCGCCAGAAGCAAGAGTGTAAGGGCCGGAACGAGTCGAAGCGACATGGGAACGAATTGCCCGCCCCGCCCCCGCGGAGCAAGCCCGATGCGGGCCGTGCTGCGCGGCCGCTGCGCCAATGCGGCGGATTCAGCGGATCGCTTCCGTCGGTTGTCGGCTGTGCAGGGTGCGCGCGCGAAACAATTGAATCTCCGCCTCGCTGAGCATATCGTCAATGCTGCGCATGCGCGCGTTCTCCGCCATGCCGATCACCAGACGCACTTTCAATCCGGCGGCGATGGACGACCAGTCGAAGGCGTCGACAGCGGCCCGCAGTTTGTCGCTGATGGAAACGGCGTGCAGGAGACTCGTCTCGGGAAAAATCAGAGCAAACTCGCTCTGGGCGAAGCGGCCCACCGCGTCGATGGACCGAACCGCGCCGCGCAAAAGGCAGCCGGTTTTGACAATCGTGTCGTCGCCCGCGCGATGGGTGAGTTGCGCGTTGATTTCATCGAGGTTGTCTATGCGACAGATAGCGACAGCGAGCGGGCGTTCGTAGCGCTGAGAGCGCAAGAACTCGTAGCGCAAGCGGGTGCAAATGTAACGCCGATTAAACAAACCGGTAAGCTCGTCTTCGCGACTCTGACGCTTGAAGTTGCGCTGGCATTCCTTGAACTTGTGCAGCAGCAGCTCCTTTTCGTGCACCAGAAGACGCATCTGATCGCTGAGCTCGCCGCCGGAGCCGTTGCCGACGCGATCGCCGCCGGCGCGCGGCGGCGCTATGTAGGCGCTAACATCCGCCGCTGTAACAAAAAACGCCGTCTGGGCCGCGTCCGGGGCGGCGTTCCAGCGCAACCAGGCGTAGTCGCCCGTGCGTCGCTGGAAGCGCAGGTTAAGGCAAAAGGGCTGATCGTTTATGGCAAGGCGCGCGACCAGAGCCGTACGATCTTCCGGATGCACGAACGAAATCAGAGCGCGATCGCGCAGTTCCGACAGGGCGAAACCGCTCCAGTGGGACCAGGCCGGGTTCAAAAAATGGCCGTGGCCGGCTGAGTCGACGACGGCGAGCAAATCGGGCGCCTTCATGAAGAAGTCGTCCATGATGCCGGGAACCTGTGCAGCGGAACTGAGCATAGGGGTCGCTCGCCATAAAGTAAGACGCTGCGGCCCGGCCCGCAAGCATTTACTGTGGTTTCCGCAGTTTTTGTAAATGGCGGCGGAGTGGCGCCGTCGGCTCAATTTCCGCGGCGCAGAATCAGATATCGATAATCGGCCTGAAAACCCGCCGCGAGCATAGCGGCTCGATAAGGACTGCGGACCGCGGCTACGCCATTTATCGTAGCGCATTGAATCTTTCCGAGCGGCTGCACCGTGCGCCGCACCCATTCGCCGGCCATTGCGAGCGCGCCAGGCAAGGCCGGATCGTCGGGCGGGACCGCTATGTCCAGGGACTGACCAAAACGGCGTGAAATTACCAGCGGTCGCGCGCCCTGCCAGAGAATCGCCGCGCCTGCCGCGCGCGGCGGGAGGCTGGCGGAAAAACCGGGCAGCGACCGCCCGCAGAGACTGACCGGGTCGCGCGCGCTGCACCACCAGAAGGCGTCCTCCGGCAGATCGCCAGCGAGCAACCGCAGCGCTTCGGCGCTGGCGAACTGCAGACCCGACACGCCTTCGAAAAAGTATCCCCCGGCGATTTCGCCGGACAATTCCATTAAGCGCAGCGTACGAAACACGCGCCGCCAGCGGAGCGCCGGCGCCTCTTGTTCGAGCAGTTCCCGAAACAGCACCCCGTAGCGCAAAAACAATTGCCGGAGTCGCGCCCGCACCAGTTCCTCGGCGCGCAGAGTATCCTTTTCCACCTCAAAAACTGGCAGCGCTTGCCATAATCCGCCGCTGGCCCGGCCGGTCGACCAACGCTGTCCGCCGGGTCGCGATAAACGGCCGCCAGGCGCTGTCCGCAGAGACCGAAACGAAGACTCGGCGGCGCGGCGCACGACGGCAAAAGAGTCCGCAGCGGCCAGTCCGTTCCACGCGAGATCCCAGAGCGCCTCGGTCGTTTCCGCCGCGCCGCGTCCGGCGCGTGCGGCCAGTTCGAGCAGCGGGTAACGCGCGCCCTCTTCGCGAAACAGCTGATCGCGCAATGCGAGGCGCTCGGGGGCCAGCGTCTGGGACTCCGCCAGATACAATTCCAGGTCCTCGGCGAATGCGAAACTGAGAGTGCGTCGGCCGCAGCCGAACCAGTAAAGATCCGCATCAGCGAAGACTGCGTCCAGCAGCGCCGGTTGGTACGCACCCGGACGCGCCGGCAGCAACTCCGTCTCCCACAGGGCGGCGGACGCCGGAAAGCCCAGCAGGCGATCCAGATTCGTCTTGAGCGCGTCGAGCGCGTCGACCGCCGCAGGCCCGTCCCGACCATTCGCAGGCGGAACGTCCTTGCGCGCCATGCCGTGCAGGGCGGCCAGAAACAAGGGCAGTTTTGCCAGCGGCAGGACGACCGACTTCTGTCGCGCACGCCGGCGCTCGAGGCGCAAGAGGTGCTCGGCATTCTGGGCGTCGCAGATTTGCGGCGTTGCGCGCCCGAACTGAGACGCCACAATCCGCCGGTCGCGTTGGAGCCGGTCGACGAGATCCGCGCGAAACCCGGGCGCCAGGCCAAAAACCGCGTCCAGAAATTCCGGCGCTATGGGGCCATAGTGCGCCAGAAATCGCGATACGAGGGCGAGCAGGCGCTCTGGATTTTCGCTCAACGCACCGGCGAGTTCAGCGAGCGTCTCCGTCGCCGTTATGCACACGACTGTCGCGCCAGGCGCCAGCGCCGCCAGCGCGGTCGATTGCAGCGCTTCATCCGGAGGAAACTCTCCCCCGTCGCGCGCTACGGCGGCGCGCAATTCGCGCCACTCGTCCAGGGGAATCAGAACGCGCTCTTTGATCCACTCCGTAAGTTCCAGCGCGCTGTGCGGAGCGTAGCCCGGCGCAGTGCGCTTCAAGCGCGCTTCCAGCTCGACGAACGTCGCTTCGTCAAATTGCGTGCGCGGCGCGTCGCCGTAGGCCACCCGGCTGATCAACGCATCGTCCAGATTCGACTGAGACTCGCCGGCCGGAGAGTCGTCGGCGTACATGAAATAATTCGTTTCCTGATAAGTCAGGTTGCGCGCAAAAGGGCTGGGCGTGCGCGTGGCCGTCTCAACAATTCGAACTGCGCCGGTTCGCAGATCGTGCAAATATTCGACCAGCGGCCCCAGCTCAAATTCGTCCCGCAAACATGTGCGCCAGGTTTCCAGCAAAATTGGAAAATCCGCATAACGCGCCGTCGCCTCCATGAGCTTTTTTGCGCGCATGCGATTAAACCAGAGCGGCAGACGCGTGCGAAAACCGCGCGGCGGAAGCAAGAGCGCGCGGCCGGCGTTTTCGCGAAAGCGGGCGCCAAAATAGCCGCTGCTTTCCAGGCTCAAACGCAAGAGCGCCTCGATGCGCTCGGGCGCCAGCAGTTCCAACAACTCGGCGGCGGCGAAATCGGGCGGCAGTGCGATCAACACGGCGTCGTCATCGTGCATGGCGGCCAGGCGCACGCCGTACCGTTCACGCCACGCGGCCTTTAACGCCAGGCTCAGGGGCCGATTTACCCGTCCGCCCCGCAGCGTGTGCAGTATCACCTGCATCTGATCGGATTGATTGATCGGATCATGAAAGCGCTCGATTAAGAGCAGGTCTTTTTGCGGCAGCGGCGCGCCGTTGGCAGCGGACCGCTGTTCGCGCAGGAACTCAACCAGTCGGTCCGCTGCTAGCGGCTCAAGCGCATAGTCGCGCGCGATTTCTTCCCGGAGCGCCGGATCATTCAGCCGATCGTTTACCTCCGCCAGGAATTGCGCCAGACGATCGCAAAAGGCGAGTCCCCGATCCTCCGTTTCCGCGCGCCAGAAAGGCGCCACGGCATTTGCGTTCTCGCCAGGAATGGCAAACACGTCATTGTGGGTGATGGCGACGATTTTCCAGTACCGATTGCCCAGGCTGAAATTATCGCCGAGGCTTCGCTCCCAGACGAATTCCTCGTCGAGCTCGCCGATTTTTGCGCTCGATTCCAGGAGGCGCAGATCAAAATACCCGCGATCGGGTATGACTCCGCCGGACATATATAAGACTCGATCCGCGCCGTCGCGCGCGCGCATGACGCCGCGGATGCGATCCAGGGCGATGCGCGGTCGCAACTCGCGAATGCGCGAGTCGGCGTAGCGACCGGCCAGCATCTCGAGCGTCAGATCAAATTCGCGGCGATCCAGATTGCGATACGAATACGATTGGCGGATGAGTCCGTAAACCTCGTCGACGCTCCGTTCTTCCGGAATTGCGATCGATACCAGAATCTGGGCCAGGACGTCCAGCGGCGCATCCAGCGGCTTTAAGGCCTCGATGTCGCGGTCGAGCGTTGCGCGCGCCATAAGCGCCGCGTCAAGGTAGTCGCGACCGTGCGAAGGATAAATGGCGCCGCGGCTGGTCTGACCGACGCCGTGACCGGCGCGCCCCAGACGCTGCAGAGTCGACGCGACAGTGCGCGGCGTCTGAACCAGGACGACTTCATCGACGGACCCTATGTCGATGCCCAACTCAAGGGAACTGGTGGCCACGATGGCGCGCAGTTCGCCGGATTTTAGCCGCTCTTCCGCCGCCAGCCGCAATTCCCGCGAAAGCGATCCATGGTGACACAGGGCCAGCGACTCGCCGGCCGCCTCATTAATGAGTCGCGTAAGTCGCTCCGCCAGGCGCCGGCTGTTAGTAAAAAAAAGCGTCGATCGATTCGCTGCAATGCGCTTAAGGAAATCCGACGCCATCGCGGTCCAGACATCGTCATCGCCGGGATCCTGCGCCAGGAGCGGCGCCGCGCGCACCGTCAGCTCGTAACGTTTGGGCGCAGCCGAACTCAACACGCGCACGGGGCGCGGCTGCAGCGCAGCTTCCGACGACGGCGCAGCGTCCGCATGCAGGCGTCGAAAGCCGCCGACAAAAGCCGCCGCCGTTTCGAGGGGCTGAATTGTCGCCGAGAGAGCGATGCGCTGGAACTCGCCGGTCAGTTCCGTTAAGCGCTCAACGGCAGTCATCAGATGCACGCCGCGGCGACCGCCGGCGATGGCGTGAATCTCGTCGAGAATGACGGCCTTGAGTCCGGTAAAAAGCTCGCGACCGCGCCGCGATGTGAGCAGGATATTTAAGCTCTCCGGAGTGGTGATTAAGATCTCCGGCGGTCGCCGCAGCATCCGTTGCCGCTCGGTCTGCGGCGTATCGCCGCTGCGCGTCAACGCACGCAGCTCCGGCGGCCGCTGGCCCGCCATTTCGAAGGCGCCCCGCAGGCCCGTCAGCGGTCCCAGCAGATTTTTCTGGATGTCGTTGCCGAGCGCTTTTAACGGCGAAATATAAAGCACGCGCAAGGCGCCCGCTTCCCAGGCGCCGGAGAGCAAGCGATCGAGCGCCCACAAAAATGCGGCGAGAGTCTTGCCGCTGCCGGTGGGCGCAGTCAACAGAATGTGTTCGCCCGCGCTGGAAACGGGCCAGACCTGGCGCTGGATGTCGGTCGGCGTTCCGATATTTTCCAGAAACCAGGCGCGGGTGGCCGGATGAAAGCAGGCCAGGGCTTCGTCGCCGCTCATAGGTCGATTTCAGTTTCGCCGCGCGCGAAAACCAGAAGAAAAGCGCCGCGCTTGTAGCGCATAATTCCAAAAATCCGGTTGCCGGCCCCTTTGCGGGAGTTCTCCTGTCGGCATGTCGTCGCGCGAGTCGCTCTTAGTTTTGCTTCTCATGTGTTGGCCGGCGGCGCAATTTGCGTCCCTCTTTGCGCAACCCGCCTATTCGGTCGAACGCTACGAAACAACGGGCCCCGAGGGTCCAATGACTATACTGAGCCTGCACTCGGACGATTATCTGCTTGAGATGGAAAAACGCGCAGTCGCGGCGCACGCCGCCGCCGGCGAAAGCGCTGACGCGCTCCTTATCGCCCTGTGGGGACCGTATGTCGTCGATCTGCTGAATCGAAACGGCGAACCCAGTCCCTACAATACAGGCGCGCTTTCGTACTACCTGCATGAACACTGTCACATCGACACGGATCGCGCCGAAGACAAATCGCGCGCAATGGAACTGACAGAAAACCGCTGCTACGCAGAGCGGCTGGTGCGCTACTTTTCGGGCGACCGCCTGGAATATTACCTCTTTGAGGTCTTGCGCGAATCGCTGGATCGCCCCGGCGCCCTGGGCTTTTTTCGCTATCCGCTTCTGCTCTTCGCAACCCTCGCGCTGAGCCTGCCGCAACTGGCTGTGTTTCTCGTTCTGATTGGATTGTTTCGCCGTCCACTCGCCGCGCGCCCGGCCCTGCAACGCGCGGCAAAAGTCATCTTGCCCCTTGTTCTGGGCATCGGCTGGTTCCTCTTATTTATCTACGTCGAGATCTGGTTTGGACCGTACCGCGGGTTCATGGTCGCGTTAAAGATGATTCTGCCAATGTCCGGCGTGTATTTCGCGCTTACTTTCCTGGCCGACATGTGGATCGCAGATCGCCTCTTTTTTCCAGAAAACGATCCGCCCGCGTGGCATTGGACGCTGCTCCTCTACGTGCTCGCACCCCTGGCGCTGCTCGCAGGCGGCGCGGCGCGCGGCGGGGCCGGCGCGCGAAGGCCGGACCCGCGTAATAGTTCCGACGCAAGCGGGGGCCCGATAGCCGGCGGCGGAACCTTCGGCGGCGGCGGCGCCAGCGGCCGCTTCTAGCAGTATTCAGGCGCCGGCGACAGCAGATTGTTCGCCCCAAACCCCTCCCTGAAGCCTTCTGCGCCGGTCTGGGACTGTATTATGTCGGCTGATTCCTGCCATGGGCAGCCCTCGCCCACGCGCCGATCCATCAGGGGCTCGCCCCTTGGCACTCACCTCCCTGGCAATCTCCGCGCGTGACTGCCAATTTTTTACGGTAAACACTTGACTGGCGGATGATTTTGAGTTATTTGGCGCATGAGCTGGCAGTCGATGCATCAGACTGCTAAGCCGCGTTTTCAAAATTTATTGAGATAAGAAGACTGGAGGAACACTGTCATGGCTATCAAACCGCTGGCAGATCGGGTTCTGATCAAGCCGCTCGACGCATCAGAAGAAAAGGTCGGCTCGATTTACATCCCGGATACCGCAAAAGAAAAACCGCAGGAAGGCAAAGTCGAGGCGATCGGACCCGGCCGTCATGAAGATGGCAAACTGATCCCGCTCGATGTTAAAGTCGGCGATCGCGTTCTGTACGGAAAATACTCGGGCACCGAGATCAAACACGACGGGAAGGAATTCCTGATCGTACGCGAAAGCGACATTCTGGCTATCATTGGATAACCGGTCGCTCTAAGCCTCATCAATTTAAGGAGAACAGCAATGGCAAAGCAATTGCAATTCAGCGAAGACGCGCGCCGCCGCCTGGCAGCGGGCGTTAACAAACTGGCGAACGCAGTTAAGGCCACGCTCGGCCCGCGCGGTCGCAACGTGATCATCGACAAAAAATTTGGCGCGCCCACTGTCACGAAAGACGGCGTAACCGTCGCCAAAGAAATCGAACTTGAAGATAACTTCGAGAACCTGGGCGCGCAACTGGCTAAAGAAGTTGCGACCAAAACCAACGACGTGGCCGGCGACGGAACCACGACCGCTACGGTTCTGGCGCAGTCCATCGTAAACGAAGGCCTGAAAAACGTCGCCGCTGGCGCCAACCCGATGTTCCTGAAACGCGGGATGGACAAAGCGGTCGAAGCGGTTGTCGCCGAGATCAAGTCTATGGCGAAAGACGTCGGCGCGAACAAAAATGACATCGCGGCCGTCGCGGCTATTTCCGCCAACAATGACTCGGAAATCGGTAAACTCATTGCAGATGCAATGGAGAAAGTCGGCCAGGACGGCGTTATCACGGTTGAAGAAGCAAAAGGCATCGACACTCACATGGAAGTCGTCGAAGGCATGCAGTTTGACCGCGGCTATCAGTCGCCCTATTTCGTAACCGATCCGGAAGGCATGGTTGCGACGCTCGACGATCCGGTTATCCTGATCCACGAGAAAAAAGTCTCCAACATGCGCGAATTCCTGCCGCTGCTCGAAAAAATCGCGCAGAGCGGACGTCCGCTGCTGATCATTTCGGAAGAAGTCGAAGGCGAAGCGCTGGCGACCCTCGTTGTAAACAATCTGCGTAAAACGCTGAAAGTTTGCGCGGTCAAAGCGCCCGGCTTTGGCGATCGTCGCAAGGCGATGCTCGAAGACATTGCGATTCTGACCGGCGGTCAGGTAATCAGCGAAGATCTGGGCCTGAAACTGGAAAACACCGACGTTAAACAACTGGGCAAGGCCAAAAAGGTGACCGTGGACAAAGAAAACACCACGATCATTGAAGGCGCCGGCAAACACGAAGACATCAAAGGCCGCATCGCTCAGATCAAGCGTCAGATCGAAGACACCACCAGCGATTACGATCGCGAAAAACTGCAAGAACGTCTGGCGAAACTGTCCGGCGGCGTTGCGGTAATTCATGTTGGCGCGGCCACGGAAGTAGAAATGAAAGAGAAAAAAGCCCGCGTGGAAGACGCTCTTTCCGCCACTCGCTCCGCAGTTGACGAAGGCATTGTGCCTGGCGGCGGTCTCGCGCTGCTGCGCGCTCGTGAAGTGATTCGCAACCTGAAACTGGAAAGCGACGAGAAAACCGGTTCGGAGATCATCTATCGCGCGCTCGAAGAGCCGCTTCGCATGATCGCAACCAACGCCGGACTCGAAGGCAGTGTAATCGTTCAGCGCGCCATGCAGGAAAAAGGAAACATCGGCTTTAACGCTGCTTCATTGCAGTGGGAAGACCTGACGAAATCCGGCATCCTGGATCCCGCGAAAGTCGTACGCAGCGCGCTGCAAAACGCTGCATCGATCGGCTCCATGGTCCTCACCACCGAGGTCAGCATCACCGATTTGCCCGAAAAGGACAAAGGCGGCGCTCCCGGCGGCGGTATGGGAGGAATGGGCGGCATGGGCGGTATGGGAGGCATGGGCGATTTCTAATCGCCTGTGCAACCCGACGCGGGCCGCCAGGCCGTACAGGCAGGCCAGGTAGAGCAACATCA
>JAVHPJ010000229.1:0-1278 GCA_036170535.1 Leptospirales bacterium
GATCACAAACGCGACCCTGGTCGGGCCGGATCGGATCGAAAAGGCCTCCGGGGCTCTTTTGGGCGACGGGCGCATCACGCGACTCCTTGGCCCCGGCGAAGAAGAAGCCGGCCTCTTGAACATTAACCTGCATGGTCTGGCGCTCAGTGCATCTTTCATAAACGCCCACGACAGCCTGTTGGCCTCCTATCTGCCCTTCAACGGCGCCGGCCGGCCTTACCTGAACTGGCTCGCCTTTGACAACGAACTCAAATCTTCGCCGCTTTTCAAAGAACGCATGCTCTTTGATGTGGCGGATCTTTACTCCCTGGGTGCGTACCGAAATTTGTTGAACGGCGCGACAACGGTCGTCGATCACATCCCCGCCTTTGTGCGCGCGCCCTTCGCGGGCAAGTTGCCCGTCGACCTCCTGGCGGACTTTGGAATCTCGCATTCGATATGCTCTTACAGTCTGGGCTGGGGCGAAGGCCCGCGCCGGGAACACGAACGCGCCGTCCGTGAAGACCTGCCCTACATCACTCACATAGCCGAAGGGACCGATCCTGAAAGCCGACAGTCCCTCGCCCGGCTGGAGGACTTCGGGGCCCTCAGCGATCGCACCGTGCTGCTGCAGGGCATCGGACTTTCCGAGGCCGATCTCGATCGTATCGCCGCGGCCGGGGCCAGCCTCGTCTGGGCGCCCGGCTCGAATCTGCACCTCTATGGGCGCACGCTGGCGGCGGAGAAGGCTATGGATCGCGGCATCCCCGTCCTGCTCGGCAGCGACGCCGCAATGTACGGCTCCCCGGGGTTGCTGACGGACTTGCGCGCCGCCGCCGCTTATTTCCAGAACACGGTCGGCCGCACGCTCGACGGCCGCCGCCTGCTCGACATGATCACGCGCGAATCGGCGCGGGCGCTGCGGCTGGACGACCGCGGCGCAATCGCCCCCGGACTGCGTGCAGACCTGGCGGCCTGGCGCGGCAAACATCCGAACGACCCCTACCGGTCCCTGTTGGAGCTGGAAGCGCATGAAATTTATCTCGTGGTACGGGACGGAATGCCGGTCTATGGCGAGGAGAGCCTGGAACGCGCCTTCACTTCCCTGGGTCTTTTGTTTGACCGGATTACGGTTCGCGGAACCCGCAAAATAGTTCTTAAGGGATTCAAGGAAGTCATGGAGCGTGCAGAGAAAACCCTGGGTCGCAGACCGGAGTTTTCGTTTTTACCGGCGGATGGTTGGTAAAGCGGTCCAGTATCAGCCAGTGATCAGACGAACGATTCAGAGTCAGTCATGCC
>JAVHPJ010000230.1:0-5581 GCA_036170535.1 Leptospirales bacterium
AGCGCGGCGGAATCAACACCGTCGAGCAGCAGCGAGAGTTAGAACGGAAACAACTAAAAGATTTTTGTTAGAAAACTGCGACGCCTCGGTTTTTTTTAAGACGCGCTGCACACAAATACCAGGCGTAGCGGCGCTGCGTGAACCTCGTAGAATTTACTAAGCGGGCATGCCTGGAGCGCGGCGCCGCAGCAAAGCAAGTGCGTCATGATAATCCGGACTAACGCAAGGCGTCTAGTTCGTTGCGCAGTTTCGCGTAGAGGTCCGCGGTCCAGGGCGGCGCGTCGGGCGCTTCGTAGGAAAAATCACGCGTGCGAAAGTCCGCCGGACTCAGTATTACGCGCACTTTGCTGCGTCCCGTCTCTGCGACCAGAGTGAAGAGTTCCTCAATCGCCGGATCGCCCATTGCGAGACAACCGATCGAAACCGCGCCGCCATGAATCATAATGTCCGAACCGGGCGCCGTACGCCCCTCGCGCGCGGCGTGCATTTGATCAAAGGCGTTGGGATAGTTGAGTCGCAGGGACAGATGAAAGCGACTGTTGGGATTTAACGCTTCAATTTCGTAGACGCCTTCCGGCGTTTGCATATCGCCCTCGCGCAGCTTGGGTCCGAGCTCGCCGCTGGCCGCGAGAATCGGATAGGCGCGTACAAAGCGAAAGGGGCCGCTTGCATCGGCAGCCCAGACTTCGAGACGGCGTTCGTCTTTGAGTCCGACCAGCGTCAGCCGCGCCGGCGGATACGTCGCGCCGACTGCTGCGAAGGCGGGCGCCAGGCGGGCGCGCGCCGCCGGGCCATACTGCGCCAGGCGATCCGCGACAGTCGCGCGCTGCCTGAAAGCCGACGTGCGTTCCGCGGCAATGCGGGCCGCGTCCGGGCCGAAGCATAACGCCGCCGCAGCCAGAGCCAGACCGGACGCGACGAGCGGCAGTGTGTATTTCATGGGCCCGATTTGCGCACGCATGCGCTTTGGACGCGCGGCGCGCGCCTGAAGTTCCCCGACGCAGTCAGTGCCGCCAGCCAAAAAAGCTTTACCGGCGCTGCGCGGCGCGCCGGCTTTAGCCCATGCCGCCGATTCGACGCATCGCTCTTTTTAAACATGGCATGGCCTGCTTTGAACGCGAGGGTTCCATCCGCGAGAATCAATCGGTGGAACTCGCCTTTAAAGAGCGCGACATGAACGACGCGCTCAAGTCGCTCGTGGTGCTGGATCTCGACGGCGGCGTAATTGCCAGCGTTTCCTTCGAGGGCGCCGACGAAGCGGCTCGGGCGGCCGACGAGATCGGCCTCGAACTGCAGCCGGACAACGCCCTGGCCGGGCTTTTGCAAAAGCTGGCGGGCGCTCCGATGAAGCTGCGTCTGGCCGGGCGCGAAATCGTCGGCGTATCTTTAGGACTGGATCGAGTCGAGCGGCGCGCGGCGCAAGAGACGATCGTGGAGCGCCGCCTGGCGTTTCGACTGTCAGATGGTCGGCTCGCGAGTTATCCCCTGTTTGACATTGAGGAGGTCGAGTTGTTGGAAGCGCGCGCCAACCAGGACCTCGATCGCGCGCTGGCCTCCAACCTGTATTCGCGCAAGCGCGAGCTGCGCCGACTTACCATCTTTACGCGCGGCGTCGGCGAGCGCCGGCTCTTTGTCAGCTACGTAATCGAAGCGCCGGTGTGGAAGACCTCGTATCGGATGATTCTGGGCGAAGGCGAGCGGCGCCTTTTGCAGGGTTGGGCGCTGGTGGATAACACCCACGACGAGGATTGGACCGACGTGCAACTCTCGCTGGTCGCCGGCCTGCCGGTGAGTTTTGTGCATGATCTTTACAGCCCGCGCTATCGCCAGCGGCCGGAGATTCGCGTTGAGACGGAAGCGGCCTACGGCGCCCCGCTGCTCGAAGCCGCGCTCGCGCCGCCCATGGAGATGGAAGAGCTGGCGTCTTTTGGCGATTACGCCGGCGTAGCCGCCGCTCCGCCCGCGCCGGCCGCGCAGCCCGCGAAACGCGCCAGTCGACAGATGGCCGCAGCGCAGTCGGCCCAGGCGACGACGCGCAGAGTGGAAACCGGCGATTTTTACGCGTACGACATCGATCATCCGGTGACGGTCAAACGCGGCGAAACCGCGCTTGTGCCGATACTCTCCGCGCCCTTTGAAGGCGAACGCGTGGCGGTCTACAACGAGTCCATCCGCGAAAAAAATCCCATGGCGAGCTTGCGCTTCAGGAATTCGACGAGCCTGACGCTGGAAGGCGGACCGGTTACGCTTTACGAGGGCGACGACTATCTGGGCGAAGCCATGCTGGATACGACGCGGCCCGGCGAAGAGCGATTGCTGCCTTTCGCGGTGGAGTTGGGCTGTCGTATTGCAAAAGATCACAAATCGGAGCGCGGGCAGGTCTTTCGTTCGGTGCTTGTGCAGCAGCAACTTACCCTGCATTGCTGGACCGTGGACCGTACAATCTATCGCATCGACAACAGCGCCAACGAACGCGCCCTTGAATTGCTGCTGGATCATCCGATTACGCCCGGCGCGGATCTGATTGCGCCCGCGGCGGCCCACGAAACGACCGAATCGCGGTATCGCTTTAAGCTTTCCATTCCTGCGCACGGCAGTCTGAACTTCGAAGTCGCCCTGCGCCGCCGCGACTACGTGTACTATGGATTGATGCAACTAGACGAAGGGCAGTTCCAGGAATTTCGCCAGACGGGCCTGATTGACGCGGCGAGCGAGACCAGGATTCGCGAGCTGTATGCCGTTCAGGGGCGCATCGTCGCGCTCGAGGACGAACGGCGGCGCGTCCAGGAGGAGTATGCGCTGCTTGCCGACGGACAGAAGCGGGTGCGCGACAATTTAAAGGCGCTCGGCGAGCACGCCGACGAACGTCAGTTGCGCACTCGTTATGTGCGCCAACTGGATGAAGAGGAAACCCGGCTGGCGGAACTCAAGCGCTCGCTGGCCGAGTTCGAGACGCAGTTGAAGTCCCTGGAACGCGACAAGGCGGCTCGCCTGCAGCAGCTGTCTATGGACATTGCACCGCCGGGCTCAGTCTGACGCGCGGATTGCGCCATTGATTCCGGCCGAGGAGCGTATTACGCGGGCGCGGCGCTTGCGTTGGCGAGACGCAGGGCGCGTCGCGCAGCTGTGGCGTAGAGCTGCGCGGCGCTGTCGGCCGGATTCTGCGCCAGCACGCTCAAAAACTTACGCTCCGCCAGCGCAAAGTCGCGCGAGTAGTAGGCGCTCACGCCCTGTTCAAATTCCGCGCGCGTCCGGGTCATAAACTCCACCACGTAATCCGAAAGTCCGTCGTAGATTTCAAACACCGACACTGAGTTCTTTTTGCCCTTAACACGCACTTTGCCCAGCATGCGGAAGCGGTAGGCGTTTGGATTGTCCAGTTGAAAGAGCGATCCCTCGCTGATCAGGATGGATGCGCCCACGCGTTTTGTCAGGGCCTCGATGCGCGCCGCCAGATTGACCGCATCCGAAATTACCGTGGTATCCATGCGCTCGTCTTCGCCGATGGTGCCGAGAATCAGATTGCCTGTGTGCAGGCCGACGCCGACGCGAATCGGCTCGTAGCCGCCGCGCGTGCGATCCCGATTGTATTCCCGAATTGCGGTCTGCAATTGAATCGCCGACCTGACCGCGTCGTCAGGGCTGTTGGGAAACAGCGCCATAATCGCATCGCCGATGAACTTATCAATGAAGCCGCCGTTCTGCCGAACGATCGGTCCCACGCGGTTGAGATAGCTGTTGAGAAAGTTAAAATTCTCCGCGGGGCTCAGGCGCTCGGAGAGTTCGGTGAACGAGCGAATGTCCGCAAACAGGATGGTCATTTCCTTTTGCACCTGATCGCCCAGACGAACGTCCAGGATGCTGTCCCGTTCCAGAAAACTCAAAAACTGCTGCGGCACAAAACGCGCAAAGGCGCCGGCCAGCCTTTTTTGCAGCTCAAGCATTTCCTGCTGCTTGGCGATCAGATCACGCTGGCCCTTTTCGTTGGCCTCGCGCAGAAGCGTAATGCGTGCGCCAAGGGCGAGAGACAGAAGTATAACCTCCAGCGCTGAACCGATTTGCTGGCTCCAGTTTGTGACGAAGTTGTCCGGCAGGATTGCGAAGGTCTTGAGCACATAGACGAGCACGCCCAGAAGCAGCATTGTCCAGGCGACCAGGTAGTAGCGCGCGGGGCGATAGCCCGCAAGCGCCGTGACGACGCCGGCCGCGGCCATAAAAACCACGCTGATCAGCACCAGCAGCGCGGCTGCAATTATGCCGATGCGGTACGGCAGAAAGAGCGAAATCGGCGCGAGCCCGCCTGTGAGCGCCATGAGTGCGACCAGAATGCGATCGATCCGCGGCGCGTATTGCGCTGTATTCAAAAGCGAGCGACTGAAGAGCTTGGCGCCCGCAACGCCGGCGAACATAAAAAAAGGCAGCGCGACGTTGCCCCACCAGACTGCGCCCGGCCAGAGGTATTGAAAACTCAGTCCGTTGAGAGTCAGCTGGTACAGGGCGTAACCTGCGATAGAAAATACGTAGTACAGATAGCTCAGATCGCGCAGGGAGACGAACAGGAAAAAATTGTACAGAATCATCACGAGGATGATTCCGTAATAGAGGCCCAGCGCGATCTGCTCGGCGTAAACCGACTCGAGAAACGCGTCCGGTCGCCAGAGGCGCAGGTGGATATTCATCGAACTCGCCGTTTCGTAGCGCAGATAAAGCACGGTTTCGCCCGGCGGAGTCTGAATGGAAAAAACGAAGTTGCGATGTTTAATTTCGCGTGCGGCGAAGGGCAGAGCGTCGCCAGCGGCGATTTCGATGCGTTCGCCGTCCCGCATTGCGTAAAGCTTGATCGAATCAATCAGGGGATAACCCTGCTCCAGGCGCCATTCGCGCGTTTGGGTTTGCGCGTTATGCAGACGCAGCCGCACCCAGTACGTTGCGCGTGTGAAGCCGAATCCCGGAAACTCTTTGTCGCTGCTGCGCCAGCCGGTCTGCGTTTGCTCAATTTGCTCGATTTTCAATCGGCCGGTATCGTCGCGCAGCAGCTCCAGGCTGCGGCCGAGACTGGCGGAGTCAAGCGTCGGCGTAAGTTCAAGCGCCGGCGTCTCAGGTTCGGCGGCGAGCGACCGGATCGCTGTAAATACGCACAGAAGGAAAGTCAGGCAAAGCAGAGAAAACGCTCGGAGCGCCATGTAGGGGCGCAGCCAGGCCCAGTTTTTGACGGTCTGCAAGCGTTTTTCACGCAGGCGGCGGGGCCGGGCGGCCTTTCGGCCGGGCGCGCTACGATTTTTGTCGTATGCGGTCCCGGGACAGCGCGCCCGATGTGCGCGCGCCGCAAGGGCGCGAGGTCGCTCTGGATTTGCAGTGCGGCTTCGAATACCACGAGCTCGCTGCAGACGCTGGCTTCGTCGAGGCGCTCCTGCTGGCCGTGGATAAAGCGATCCACTGCGCCCGCGAGGTTGTCCCCGCGATCCATTTCGGCGAGGGGGCGGGGCCCAGGATATAACACGATGCGCTGGCCTGGCCGTCCGTGTCCGTGTCCGCGTCCGCGTCCGCGTCCACGAGCAGGACGCGGGCCGGTCCGCCGCGC
>JAVHPJ010000231.1:0-81103 GCA_036170535.1 Leptospirales bacterium
CCGGCGTTGAGGCTCAGATCGGCCTGCCAGGACGTCTTGATGATTTCCGGCTTAACTTTGACGAGCAACTTCTTAAAGGGACGGCGTTCGCTGGAGTGGCGCTTGAGGCCGGCCGAATCCACGCCCACGGCCGCATCGAAGGCCGTTAAGAACTGCGCCGTCGCTTCCGGCGCGCCGGCCAGCATGAGGTTGTGCCCCTCCGGCGCAACCAGCACGGTCCCCGCGAGTCCCATTTCGCGCGCACGGTCGCCCCAGCGCTGGCCAAACTCCTGCGGCGCTTCAATGGGATGAAATTTATAGAAGTTGATTATTTCGAACATTGTCCCCGGCGGCGCGTGCAAGGCGCCCGGTTCAAAAAAAAACGCCCCGCCCCGCGCACAAGCGCGATTCGTGCGGCCTTCAGCGACGTGCGCCGGGTTTGCGAGCGCTGAAATATGCGCGCACGGGCGCCGGATAGCCTTCGATGGTCAGCCCGGGAGCGTCTACGGACAGACCGTCTCCGAGACCCGGCAAATCGCCGACGCGCGCCTGTTCGTCTGCGTAGCGAAACTCGCCGCGAAACTCAATGCCGGTAAAATTCGTGCGTTCCAGCCAGTTTGCAATGGCGGCGGCATTGGGCACGGACCAGACGCTTTTCATGCCGGCGTACCGTCCGCCCGGTGCGAGGGCGATCGGCTGGGCGCTGTATTCGCCGGGAAGGGCCAGACTTTCCACGATGAGTTGTCCGCCTGGACGCAGGGCGGCGTGACACAAACGTAAGATGCGCACCGGATCGCTGTGGTGATACAGAAGACCCATGCATAACAGCGCGTCGTAGGCGGCGGGTTCTTCCACGAGCGCTTCAAAACCCGCCGGGCGATATTCGATTTCCTCGCGTCGGGCGAAAGCGTTCAGCCAGGCGAAGGCGCGTCCAAAAGCCGGCGCGGGATCGTACCCGACCGCGCGCTGGACGCCCGCCTCCGCCAGACGAAACAAATAATAGCCGTTGTTGCAGCCCAGGTCGCAGACGCGTGCGTCCGCCGGCGCGTCGAGATAAGGCGCGATGCGATCCCATTTCCAGTGACTTTTCCAGTTGGCGTCGATGCGTTCGCCAAAGAGTTGAAACGGCCCTTTGCGCCAGGGACCAAACGCTGCGATCCAGCGCCGCAGTTCCGCGCGCGCCGCGGGGTCGGTCAGTTCCGCCGGATCGCCAATGCAGATGGCGCCGTCGTGCACGCTGAAATGCCGGGCGGGAAAGCGCCCGGCTAAGTCGAGGGCCTGCTGGAACTCGTCTTCGGTCACTTGAGCTTCAGCTTTTCGCCGTCCAGGGCCAGCTCGTAGGTTTTGTCCGCGTCAAACTCGCCTTTGAGTATGACGCGACTCAGGAGATTACCCACGCTCTGTTGCACCAGGCGTTTCAGCGGCCGCGCGCCAAATTGCGGATCGTAGCCGCGTTTTGCGAGCCATTCCAGGATGCCGGCCGGGGCCTTTACGCGCAGACCCTGCTCGGCCGCGCGCTTGAGCACGAGATCGGTCTGCAACTGAACGATTTTTAACAGCGAGTCGAGCGACACCGGCTGATAAAAAATGATTTCGTCCAGGCGATTTAAGAACTCCGGCTTAAATCGCGCCTGCAGTTCCATGCGCACGCGGGCCTCTTTTTCTTCCGCGTTTAAGGCCTCGTCCATCAGAAAATGACTGCCAATATTAGAAGTCATGATGATGATCGTGTTTTTGAAATCGACGGTGCGGCCTTTGGAATCCGTGAGTCGCCCGTCGTCGAAGATTTGCAAAAAGACGTTAAACACGTCCGGATGCGCCTTTTCGATCTCGTCGAACAGAATCACCTGGTAGGGCCGACGCCGCACCGCCTCGGTGAGTTGTCCGCCTTCCTCGTGGCCCACATAGCCCGGCGGCGCGCCAATGAGTCGCGCGACCGCGTGTTTTTCCATGTACTCGGACATGTCGATGCGGACCATTGCGTTTTCGTCGTCGAACAAAAACTGCGAAAGAGTGCGCGCCGTTTCGGTTTTGCCCACGCCCGTGGGGCCCAGAAACAAAAATACGCCCACCGGTCGATTGGGATCCGAAAGGCCCGAACGCGAACGCTGAATGGCCTCCGTCACCGAACGCAGCGCATCGTCCTGGCCGACCACGCGGCGCTTGAGTTCGTCGAACATGCCGAGCAGGCGTTCCTTATCGCCCTGCATCATTTTGGAAACCGGGATGCCGGTCCAGCGCGCGACAATCGCGGCGATGTCTTCGTAGCTGACTTCTTCTTTGAGATACTGCTTTTCTTTTTCCTGAACGGCCTGTTCCAGGTGTTTCATTTCGTTTTCGAGCGCCGCAATTTTTCCGTAGCGAATCTCCGCCACACGGTTAAAATCGCCGCGGCGCTCGAATTCTTTTTCCTGATTGCGCCACTGATCAATCTCTTCGCGCAGTTGTTTCAAGCGTTCAACGCCGTGCCGTTCCGTTTCCCAGACGCCTTTTTTTCCCTGGAAATCCTCTTCAACATCTGCGAGGGTGCGTTCGACCGTCTGCAGGCGCTCCTGCGAGGCCTTGTCCTTTTCCATTTTGAGCGCTTCACGCTGGATTTTGAGCTGCTGAATCTGTTTGGAAATCGTGTCGAGTTCTTCCGGCAGCGAATCCAGTTCAATGCGCAGCTTGGAGCAGGCCTCATCGATCAGGTCCACAGCCTTGTCCGGCAAAAATCGGTCCGTGATGTAGCGATCGCTGAGCTTCGCCGCGCCGATGATCGCCGCATCCGTGATGCGAATGCCGTGATGCAGTTCGTAGCGATCTTTTAAGCCGCGCAGAATCATGATCGATTCGTCGACCGTCGGTTCTTTGAC
Organism: Leptospirales bacterium; assembly: GCA_036170535.1. Lineage (GTDB taxonomy): Bacteria > Spirochaetota > Leptospiria > Leptospirales > Leptonemataceae > SSF53. The sequence goes on from JAVHPJ010000231.1 coordinate 2,835, forward strand.
AAAGACCGGCTGAAACCGGCGCTCCAGGGCCTGGTCCTTTTCAATATACTTCTGATACTCTTTCAACGTGGTCGCGCCCACGCAGCGCAGATCGCCGCGCGCCAGCGCCGGTTTGATCATGTTCGACGCGTCCAGGCTGCCCTCGGCGGCGCCGGCGCCTACGAGGGTGTGCAGCTCGTCGATAAAGAGCACCACGCGCCCTTCGGACTTCTGCACTTCGTTCAAAAGCGCTTTAAAGCGATCTTCAAACTCGCCGCGGTACTTTGCGCCGGCTACCATCGAGCCCAGATCGAGCGCATAAAGCTCCTTGTCGCGCAGCCCCTCCGGCACTTCGCCGGCCACGATCTTGCCGGCCAGGCCCTCGACGATCGCGGTTTTACCCACGCCCGGCTCGCCGATCAGAATCGGATTGTTCTTAGAGCGCCGCGAGAGCACCTGCATAATACGCCGGATCTCCTCGTCGCGACCGATCACCGGATCCAGGCCGCCCTTGCGCGCTGCGACGTTCAGATTGCGCGCGTATTTTTCGAGCGCCTGCATGGCCGACTCGGGATTGTCGCTCTGGATCGGCTGGCCGCCGCGCAGATCGCCGACCGCCTGTTCGACCGTGGCGGCGCTCAGGCCCAGCCGCGCCAGCTCGCCGCTCAGGCTGAAGCGGCTGTCCTGCAGGTACGCCAGCAAAATGTGCTCCGTCGAGAGATACTGGTCGCCGCGTTTACGCGCGAGTTGCTCGGCGTTCTGCAGCAAGCGCACAAAATTTTGCGAGGGCCGCACGTCGCTTCCGCCCTCCACGCGCGGCAGTTTTGCCAGCGCTGACTCAAGCAATCGTTCGATCGAGTCGCGAGCGATCCCCAGGCGATCAAGTATCATGGGGCCCACGCCGTCCGCCTGACGGAAGACCTCGAGCAGTGCATGCTCGGGAGCGACTTCCGGATGTTTGCGGTCCGCGGCGAGATGTTGGGCCTCTTGAATCGCCTCGCTCGCCTTCATGGTCAATTTATCCAATCGCATTTGTATGGCTCCCTGCGCCGTGTGCGCGCCCCGCGGCGCGTGTCCCGGATTTCCCGGTATTTCCGGCAGATTTCATCAATTTTCGGTCCCGGGGACGGGTGCGGCGCTTTGAGATAATGTCTCAAAGCGCCGCACCCGTCCGGAGGCGCAAATTACTTATGAAGAAATCACCGGATCTCTCGGCGTACAATGTATTATCGGGAATGCAAGTCGCAGTCCGCGCACAGAACGCTGCAGGCCCCGCATCCCGACGCTTCCGGATGCGACGAGACGTCATTCTGTCAGTGCAACTGCAAATATTTCAGCAGATAGATCCAAAATCGCTTTAATCAATTGACACTTCCCTGACGCGTAAATTTTTGGAGCACGGTGGTCGGGCGTTTCGAAAGACGCAAACCGCATCGAATGATGCAAACGGCCCGGTATTTCGAGAGCATTCACGATCCGCATCCGCTCGAGATTCAATAAATGAACGCACTGAGCCAGGTTCTTAGCAAACACAGAGTCAAACTTCTCCTGCTGGCGGCCTTCGTCGGCCTTGTCTACTGGATCTGGGTCATTGATCCCAAGTATACCGGCTACGCAGCGGATCAACCGATCCCTTTCAGTCATAAAATCCATGCCGGCGAGCTGGGCGTCGACTGCCAGTTTTGCCACGTTTCCGTCGAGAACGGACCGCATGCGACGGTTCCGGATACCGCCACCTGCATGCGCTGCCATGAATACGTGGCCGGCGATTCCCGTAATATCCAATTTCTGCGCGCGGCTTACAACCAGGGCGAGCCGCTGCGCTGGCTCAAGGTCCACGATCTGCCGGACCACGTCCGGTTCAGCCACAAGCCGCACATCCAGCAGGGCTTTACCTGCGAGACCTGCCACGGCGACGTCGCCAACATGGACAAAATTGAGATCGTCAACGGCTTTAACATGGGCTGGTGCGTGAACTGCCACCGGGAAAACGCGCATCTGGTTCAGAATCCTCTTCCGCAAGTGGGCGCCATGGGTCAGAACGTTTCCGTTCATCTGACCGATTGCAGCACCTGTCATTATTGAGAGCACCGCAAAGGAACGGTTCGGCATCACGCGTATGAAGAACTCGCAATTGGAACAAAAGCATAAGCGCTTCTGGCAATCGCTCGAAGAGAAACAGCAACTCCAGGCCTCGGATTGGAAACGCGCAGAGTTTCCCGAGTCAGCCATTGAGGTGCGCGAATCGGATCGCAAGAAGGGCGTGTCACGACGCGACTTTTTGAAGATCATGGGCGCTGGCGCGGTCATGGCATCGGCCGCCTGCCGTCGTCCGACTGAGCAAATTGTGCCTGCCGTGATTAATCCGGCGGAGAGCACGCCCGGAACTCCCGTTTATTATTCGAGCTCGGCGCCGGACGGCACCGGAATCATTGTCAAAACGCGCGAATCGCGGCCCATCCACATCGCGGGCAATCCCGACCACCCGCTGAGCGGCGGCGGCGTCAGCGCGAGCGTAAGCGCTTCGCTCATGGACCTCTACGATCCCGATCGACTGCGCAAAGCGGTGCTGATTGATCGCAAAAGCGGTTCGAAAAAAGCGGCCGACGAATCGGCGCTGACGAACGATGCGCGCAAACGTCTCGAACAAGGCGACTATGTGCTGCTCACCGGCCCGATCGACGGTCCCTCGAGCCGCGCGCTGCTCGGCGATTTTCTGCGTCGTTTCCCGGGCGGACGGCACGTTGAGCTGCGCCCTGACCCGACCCTGCGGCAGATCGCCGAAGGTCAACGCGCCGCGTACGGCGACGCCCTTGTGCCCTACTATCGCCTGGATCGAGCGGATCTCGTCGTCGCCATAGACGGCGACTTTCTCGGGACCATGATCCAGCCGACCTACTTCAGTCGCGCCTTTGCAAAGAAGCGCGAACTGCGGCGCGGTCAGACGAACATGAATCGTCTGGTGGCGTTCGAATCCATGTACAGCCTGACCGGCTCCAACGCCGACGAGCGCCACCCGATTCGTCCGGGCGACCAGGCCCTGATCGCGCTCGCACTCGCCGCGCAAATCGTCGTGGTCAAAGGCCGCACTGGCGGACCCGGCGGCGCGCGCGCTTTGCTGGAGCAATATACGCCGGCCAGCATCGCCGATCGGCTCAAGTCGGAAGACGTGCTCTACAAAAAAGGTTCGTTCGAAAAGACGATCGAACGCATCGCCGATGAACTCTGGAACGCGCGCGGTCGCAGTCTGGTTCTGGGCGGTTCGCCGCTTGCGGCAACCGGCGCTAATGCGGCCGGCCAGATCGCCATCAACCTGCTGAACTCGATTCTTGAAAACGACGGCAAGACCGTGGATCACGGCGCGGCCGTTCGTTTGAGCCCGGGCGCATCGGATTCGGAACTGCAAACTCTGCTGGCGGAAATCTCCGCGGGCAAGGTCAAGACGCTGGTCCTGGCGGCCAATCCGGTCTACCATCTGCCGGCGAGCCTGAACGTAAAAGCGGCGCTGGAAAAGTCGCCCTACACTCTTGCGCTGACGGATCGCATCGACGAGTCGGCGAGTCTGGCGGATGCGGCTCTGCCGCTCAGCCACTACCTGGAAGCCTGGGGGGATAGCGAAGTCATCGAAGGCGTTCTTTCGATCCAGCAGCCGGTGATTCGCCCGCTCTACAAGACGCTTTCGTTTGAGGATCGTCTGATCCAGATCGCTGGCGGTGAACTGGGCGGCGCAAAGAACTTCTACGAATACATCCGCGCGCGCTGGCAAACTGTCGCTGGCGGACGCAACTTCTCGCGTTTCTGGAACAGCGCGCTGCAGGCGGGCTACGCGGCGACCGGCGCGGCCGGTCTCAATCAAACCCGCACTGCGCGCGGCTTCCGCGGTGAGAGCCTCCAGAAACTGCCGCTCCTGTCCGGCCCGGCCGGCTCTTCGGAAGGCAATCGACTCATCGTCGGCCTCTACTACAATGTGCAGGTGCTCGACGGCGCCCTGGCGAACAACGCCTACCGCCAGGAACTGCCCGAGCCCGTGACCAAAATCGTCTGGGACAACTACGTCGTCATGCTGCCGGCTACCGCGCGTCGTCTGGGCCTGAAACAGGCCGACGAGGTCGAGGTTAAGACCGCGACCGGTTCTTTGCGTTTGCCGGTTCATCTTCAGCCAGGCGTTCATCCCCAGGCGGCGCTGATCGCTCTGGGCTATGGACGCACGGCGGCGGGCAAAGCGGCCAACGAAGTCGGCCAGAATGCGCTCGTCCTGGCTGGCCGTGGTTCGGATTCTTTCACGTTTGCGGGCATTGCCGCGGAAGTCACGCCCACCGGCGAACGCCTGCGCCTGGCTTCCACTCAAACGATTTATCGCGATACGTTTAACGAAGAAGAAAAAGCTCCTTTCACGCCGCCCGGCGTGCATCAGGTGCCCTACGGCGGGTCGGCTCAGCACGATCGTCCGATTCTGCGCGAGACCACCCTCGCCGAATACAAAACCGGAACGTTTAAACTGAAGCCCGACGCCCTGTATTTCCCGGAAGCATCGCTGATGCAGCCGTGGAACTACAAAGATACGCGCTGGCACATGACGGTGGACCTGAACCTGTGCACCGGTTGCGGGGCCTGCGTCACCAGCTGTAATACGGAAAACAACATTCCGATGGTCGGCAAAGACCAGGTCATGCGCGGCCGCGAAATGCACTGGATGCGCATCGATCGCTACTTTGCCGGCGAAGAAGAAAACCCGGAAGCGGCTCACCAGCCGATGCTCTGCCAGCACTGCGAAAATGCGCCGTGCGAGAACGTTTGTCCGGTGGCGGCGACGTCGCACAACAGCGAAGGTCTGAATGTCATGACCTACAACCGCTGTGTGGGCACGCGCTATTGTTCGAACAACTGCCCTTACAAAGTGCGCCGCTTCAACTGGTACGAAAACTGGTATTACTGGGAAGGCTTCATCCGCAACCTGCGCGATCCGCAGCACCTGGCCTTTAATCCGGACGTAACGGTGCGCACCCGCGGCGTGATCGAGAAATGCACGTTCTGCATCCATCGAATCGCGGCGGCCCGGCACGAGTCGCGCGCACGCGGCGAAAGCTACGTGCCGGACGGCTCGGTGGTTACGGCGTGCCAGGAAGTTTGTCCTTCCAGCGCGATTACCTTTGGCAATATCTACGACAAAAACGGCAAGCTGGGCAAGCTGGTCGCCCGCGAGGCGAAGAAGCGCGGCTATCAGGTGCTGGATTATCTCGGCGTAAAACCGTCGATTACCTACCTGGCAAAAGTTCGCAACCGCAGCGAATCGGTCTGAAAGACGAACCTGGATAAGCGACAGTATGGCAAACGCAACAGCTACCCACGAAGAAGAACCGCTGTCCCTCCCGCTCGTTGAGGGCGGGAAGACTTACGCCGACGTTAATACGGACGTCGCTACTCCGCTTGAGAGTTTCCCGACAAAGCTCTGGTGGGGCGCGTTTGGCGTCTCATTGGTCTTCCTGACGCTCTTGTTCGTCGAGATCGGCTATTTGTTCGCCGCCGGCATGGGCATCGTGGGCGTGAACATCCCGGTCGGCTGGGGCTCGTTCATTATTACCTTCGTATTCTGGATCGGCATCGGTCACGCCGGTACGCTGATTTCCGCCGTACTGTATTTGTTCCGTCAGCAATGGCGCATGGCGATCAACCGCTCGGCGGAAGCCATGACGATTTTCGCCGTCGCCGCCGCGGGGATCTTTCCCGTGATCCACGTCGGCCGGGTCTGGCTGGTGCTGATCTGGTTTTTGCCCTTGCCCAATGAACGCGGCACGTTGTGGCCGAACTTCCGTTCGCCGCTGCTCTGGGACCTGTTTGCAATTTCGACGTACCTTACGATCTCCCTCGTGTTCTGGTATCTGGGGCTCGTGCCGGACATCGCATCCGTGCGCGACCGGGTAAAAGAAAGCGACTGGTGGCAAAAGACGCGCAAGGCCGTTTACTCCGCCCTGAGCCTGGGCTGGGTGGGCAGCGCGCGCGCCTGGGCGCACTACGAATCGACGGCCATGATTCTTGCGGCTCTGTCGACACCGCTCGTACTTTCAGTGCACTCGATCGTATCTTTCGACTTTGCCACTTCCGTAATTCCGGGCTGGCACACCACGATCTTCCCGCCCTACTTTGTCGCCGGCGCGATTTTCTCGGGTTTTGGCATGGTGCTCACGCTGCTCGTGATCATGCGCGAAGTCTTTAATCTGAAGCAATACATCACTATCAAGCACCTCGAGAACATGGCGAAAGTCGTAACGCTCACCGGCATGATCGTCGGTCTCGCTTACGGCACGGAGTTCTTCATTGCAGCTTACAGCGGCAGCCCCAACGAGGCCTTCGCGTTCATTAACCGCGCCTTTGGCCCCTACTGGTGGGCTTACTGGATCATGATTTCCTGCAACGTGATCTCCCCGCAGATCTTCTGGTTCAAGAAGCTCCGCACGAACATTTACGTGCTCTGGATCGTTTCGATTTTTGTAAACATCGGCATGTGGTTCGAGCGCTATGTGATCGTTGTCACCTCGCTGCACCGCGACTATCTGCCGTCGAGCTGGGACATGTATATCATGACCTTCCACGACTACGCGATCATGCTCGGTTCGGGCGGCTTGTTCTTTACGCTCTTTTTACTGTTCTGCCGGTTCCTGCCCACGATCGCAATGGCTGAGACCAAAACCATTATCGTGTCGCCGGACGCAGCCAAAGGCTACGGGCATCATTGAGCCCGGGCGGCATAGAGGAGAAATTCGGCATTATGAACGCGAAGGAAAAACTCAACCAGGCGCTCGAAGCTTTCGCTCCGAAACTCGATCGCTTTTTGCAGGCGCCGATCGACGGATTGTTCGGCTTTCTGGATCGTTTCTTTGAATACACGTATCGCGAAACAAACCGCGGCGTATATGCGCTCTTTACTACGCCCGAAAAAATCTCGGCCGCCGCCCGCGCCGCGTTTGAGAAAGGCTATACGAACTTCGATTGTCTTACGCCCTTTCCGGTGCACGGCCTCGAGTTCGACATGGGCTTTAAGCGGAGCAAAATTCCGTATATCACATTCTTCGCCGGCCTTACGGGACTCTTGACGGCGTTTCTTTTGCAGACGGCCGTCCACGAGATGATTTTCCCGCGCATCCTGCCCTACTTCGATGCGCTGCCGAACTTCCGCTCGTACCCGCAGAATTTCGGCGGGAAGCCGACCTATGCCTGGCCGGCCATGGTGCCGATTCTCTTCGAACTCACGGTTCTTTTCGGCGGCCACACTACGGTAGCCGGATTGATTCTGCTTTCTAAAATGTATCGTCCCTTCCGGAAGCCTCTGCATCCGGACATTACTAACGATAAGTTCTGCTTATGGATTCCCAGCGACTCGGCCAACTACTCTGAAGAAGGCGTGATCGAGTTCATGAAAGGGCTGCACCCGATGTATATCGCGAAGGTGCAGGATCCGGACAACCAGACGCCCGTCGCGGGCGCAGCCTGAAGGCCAGGCGCAACACGAGAGATCTGATGAAAAGCGCAAACCAGATGAAACGTTATCGGATGTGGGCCGTACTCCTCGCTTTGTTCGCCATGGCGAGCGCGACGGGCTGCAACTACCGCGGAAACAAATCGGGCATCCACTGGTTTCTCGATATGCACGACGGTCTCTTTGTAGAGGCCCAGGAAGAGGACTACACGACCCTGGGCGACGTTAAGGGCGCCGCCTGGGAACGCGGCATGGATGAACACGACGCGTTTGGCGGTCCGGGCTCCGGCATTCGCGTGCCGCCCCAGGGTTCCGTGCCGCGCGGCCAGAATCCCTACCCGTATGCGGCCGGCGATTTTGAAGGCGCGCGTGCGCTGGAAAATCCGCTGCCGAACACCGCTGCAATCCTTGAACGCGGCCAGAATCGCTACAATACCTACTGCGCGCCGTGTCACGGTTTTACCGGGATGGGCGACGGCGCGGTTACGCCGCGTTTTGATAACATTCCGGCAGTCGTGAGTCCGACCATAGAAGGCTGGAGCGACGGTGAAATTTTTCATATTATCACGGCGGGACGCGCACGCATGAAGCCTTACGCGGCGGCGATTCCCGTGAATGATCGGTGGACGATCGTTCGGTACGTCCGTCTGCTGCAGGCGCATCATCGTCAGCAGCCTGGCGGCGCTCCGGCGGCCGGTAACAATAACTGAGAGTACAGTAAGCGAGCGGCGTAATCATGGTTCATCTACCCGACGAAGCGCAAATTAAGTTCCAGTTTCCCAGGAAGCTGCAAACGATCTGCCTGGCCCTCATTGTCGCGGGCCTTGTACTGATCGCATTGCAAGTCTTCTTGCCGTGGCACGCGGATCATGGCGGTCACGGCGAGCACGGCGGCGGCCATGCCGAAGAGCACGGCGCCCACGGCTGGAATCCCCGACTGTTTTATTCCCTGCACCTCGCGCTCCTGGTCATTCTCCCGCTTACCGTGGGCGGCATTTTCTTTGTGGCGGTGAATCATCTCGCCGGAACCATGTGGAATGTGACGATTCGCCGCGTCGCTGAAACCTACTGGTGGTATCTGCCGGTTGCGTTCGTGTTGATGGCGATCATTCTCCTCGGCGGCGGCATGGATACGATCTTCGCCCTCTGGACGCACGCGCCGGCGGACGATCCGCTGATTCCCAAAAAGGCCTGGTGGCTGATACCCGGCGTCTTTGAAGCGCGCAATCTGATCGCCGTGCTGGTGTGGGCGCTTTTCGGGTTCTTATTCTGGAAACAATCTACAGCGCAGGACGGCGACGGCAAGATTGCGCGCACGCGACTGATGGCGAAGCTGGGCGGCGGCTTTCTCGTTATCTTCGGCCTTACCTGGTCGATGAGCGCCTTTGATTTGACCATGAGCATGTACCCGCACTGGTTTTCGACCATCTGGGCGGTTTACATTTTCGCGGGACTTGCGCTGACCTTTTACGCATCCATGGTGCTGTGGGTTTATTTCCTTAAAGGCCGCGGCTACTACGGCGAAAGCGTAAACGAGAACCATCTGCACGACCTCGGCAAGTTTCTGCGCGGCCATACGATCTTCTGGGCCTATATCGCAATCAGTCAGTACATGCTAATCTGGTACGGCCACATTCCCGAAGAGACCGTCTGGTACCAGTATCGCGTTAAAGGCGGCTGGTATTTCATTACGGTCGCACTCGCATTTGTGCGCTTTGTGCTGCCCTTCTTCCTCCTGTTGAAGCGCGAGAAGGTGCGCGACCTGAACTACATGATGCGCATCAGCATCCTGATTATCTTTGGCCAGGTGCTCGATATGTATTGGGCCACCTACCCGATTCTCGCGCACGGCGATTTTATTCCCTTCTCCTGGCAGGAACTGGGACCGCTCATGTTTGTGGGCGGCAGCTTTGTGCTGATCGTCGGCAAGATGCTCGAACGCAACGCGCTGATCCCCAAAAAGGATCCGCGCCTGGAACAGTGCCTGCATTTCCACCAGTAATTGCTGGAACTATACAGAGTTTACTATGCAACTTCACGCGATACTGAAAACGATCCCGCTCGCGCTGCTCTGTGCGGCGCTGACCGCCGCCTGCGGTCGCGGCGAAGCGCCCGTGTATGCCGTGGGCCCGGATACAATTTACCAGGGTTCCATATATTATGCGACCGGCGGCTGCGCTGGCTGCCACGGCGTCGGTTTTGACGGCCAGGGCCCGGACGCCAGAGAGTTGGCGGACAAGGGCGTCGTGACTCCCGGCTTCAAAGACGTCGCCATTGATCCGGGCAAAACTCCGACTGCATATTTCAAGGCGATTACGGTCGGCTCCGAGCGCGTCCCGGGCCATAACTACCAGGCGTATACCGACCGCGGTCGCTGGGCAATGGCGCACTTCCTCTATTCTCTGACGAAGAAGCCCGCTGGCGAGGCCGCGCAAACGCACGCGCTGGCTGTAGCGGCTGGCGAAGCGGAAGCGGCCGACGCGTATGCAAAGAGCCGGCGCTGGGAAATGGGCTACAAACCGATTGGTGAACGTCCGCGCTCGCCCGCCCTGAACACGATGCTTGCGTCCACCGCGCTTGAGGCGGAGATTTCCGCTGGCGCCGTGGATGACGCCCGCCGCGCTCGCGCGGAAGCCCTGGCGGAAGCGCCTGGCGCCGATCTCTACAATAATAACTGCGCGCGTTGCCACGGCGTTTACGGCGAGGGCAGCGCGCGGGCTGTGCGCATTGGTCCGGTTCCCTGTAAAGACGAGCCGACTCGCAATTGTCCCGTCTTTCTTGGCGTGCGCGATTTTCGCGATAGCGGCGCCCTTGGGAGCGTCGGCGCGTTCAGCGAAGGCCACACAAACGCCAGTGGTTTAAATCTGCCCGCTTACTCCAGCCTGAGCGACGATGAGTGGCAGAGCCTTTACGAGTATGTTCAGGGGCTCAGCGGTCGCTGACCCGGATCAGGAAAACAGCAGATGAACTCCTTACTCAGCATGTTTAAAAAGACGCAATCGATCGAACTGACGATCCGCGCCTCGCTCGTGGCCGGATTCGCCTGGGGCGTGCTCGCCGTTATCCTGGGACTGCTCACCCAGCTCATCTTGTTGACTGCGCCGGGCAGCCTGCCGCCAGCAATGGACTACGGTTACATGCGCCCGCTCTTTACGCAGACGCTGATTTTCGGCAGCTTGCTCTCGTTTTTTCTGGCCATCGCCTACTACATTGTCCGTGAGACCTCGGGCGCGGAGCTGTTTCTCGCGCCGGCCGCTTTTGTGGGCTTTGCGTTCCAACAACTGGCGGTGCTGCTCTCCCTGATTACGATATTGGCCGGCTACAATAAAGGTCGTGAGTACGGCGAGGGAACCTGGCTTTCCGATCAGCTGATCGGCCTGGCGCTGCTGGCCTTTCTGGTTGCGTCGATCCAGGCTTTGCGCGCCGCGAAGAAGTTTGATTGGCCCTCGCGTCTGGCGATCTTCACCGGCGCGGGCGCTCTGGCGTTTTATGTAATCGGCAATTTTGGTCTGCCATACGGTCCGCTCGAATCGACCGCCCTTACCACCGGCATCCAGGATAGCGCCCTGCAGGAAGTGTATCGCACTGGCGTGCTCGTGTATTTCATCGTGCTGCCGACCCTCACCGCGCTGGTATATTTTGTTCCGAAATATTACCACCTGCCCCTGCACAGCGAGGCGATGGTGAGCTTCGCTGTGATCGGCATCGCCGTGCTGGTTCCCTTTGCGGGCGCCGTGAATCAGGTTTTTACGGCTGCGCCGGAACTGCTGCAGACAATCGGCATCTTTTCGATGATCTCGCTCGGCGCTGCGATCCTTTCGGGCGCTTTTGCCGTGCAGTATACGCTTACGCGCGGCCCGGAACGCGTGCAGTCCGACGGCATTGGTCTCGCGCTGCGCTGGGGATTGTTTCTCCTGCTCGTCCTCACAGTGGTGCGCATGGTTCTCGCGCCGCGCTTCATGCAAGCGTTGGTCGGCTACACGCCCCTCGATCCGCGCGATTTGAGCGTCGACGCCCTGAGCTACGGATTGCTCGCGCTGGGCGCAAGCGGACTCCTGATCGGACAGCGCCTGAAAAATGCGAATTATTCGGATCAGGCCGCAAAGTGGTTCGCGTTATCCGGCGGACTCGGCGCGCTTGTACTCATCGTGTCGAATATCGCCCATGGTTTTGTGCAGGGCTACGAACAGCAGGCTGCGAACGCGGAGGGCGCCCTCGTTGTACAGCAGTGGACGGAAGTCATCATGGCGGGCTCTTTCTTTAAGAAAGAAGCGTCTTTCGTCGTGGACTACCTGCTGAGTTTTCGCGGTCTGCATCTGATCGGCGCGGTCTTTGTCGCGCTGGCATTCACGATCGCCGCTCTAACCTACTTTGTCTTTCTCGCGAAACGGGCCGCCGGGCCCTATCAGGAGCCGAAGCTGAACACGGGCGAACCGCGCTATTCCGCGGCCGCATCCGCAGCCTCGCACGGAGCGCATTAATGAGCGATAAGCCGAATCCAGTATCTTCGAAGTTAAACCAGATCTTGAGCGATCCGCTGAGTCTGGCGCTCGCTGCGGCGGCGCTGGCCCTGATTACGACGCTCGCCGCGGTCTGGTTCCCCTACCGCCGCAGCGTAACGCCGACGCACGGGGCCCTGCCCTATCTGGCGCCGCCGAGCGCGCTGGCCCTTGAGGGCTCGTCCGTTTATTACCAGGAAGGCTGTCAGTATTGCCATACGCAAGCGCTGCGACCTTTCGCCTGGGAAGCGGCGCGCTTTGCAAATGCCGAGGCCTACGGCTACTATCTGTTGCCGGACGCTATGGAGTATTATTTTGAGACGCCCGCCCAGCGCGGCAGTCTGCGCCTGGGACCGGACCTGTCGCGCGTCGCCGGCAAGCTTGATTCTGCGCAACTGGAAACGCTGCTAAAAAGCGACAAGACCGACTCCCAGCGAGCCGCTTATCATCGCTTTGGTCATCTTTTTGAGTCTGATGCGGGCATTAATCCGCTGATGCTCGCCTGGCGCATTCGCATGAATATGCAAAGCGCCAGCCCGCTTTCCGATCCGTACCAACGCAGCGCTTTTGAGCAACTGGACGGCAAAACGCGCGGGGACGCGCTGGTCGCTTATCTGTTGAGCCTGGGCAAAAAACAGTCCGAGTTCGCAGGGAAATTTTATAATTAATCCGCCGTGGGCCGCGCGCGGCGCGGCGAATGAGCGAATGGAACAAGAGACTTAGTATGAGCAATACTGACAACAAAGGCGTGCCGAACTGGATTTTGTTCGTATTCTTCGGAAGCCTGCTGGCCGGCTCCTTGTATGCGGTCTACAAGCACGGCTTTCTGGGCTATGATCGCGCGATGGATCTGCGCACGGCGCAGGGGGCGGCGTACGTAACGCCCTCCATCATGATCATTCCGCAGCGCACGCCCCAGGCCATTTCGAACGGCGAGACGACCTACCAACGCGCCTGCGTCGCATGTCATGGCGCGCAATTGCAAGGCGTGGTCGGTCCCGCGCTCATTAAGGCCCAGTGGCTGCACTTTAATAATGAAGACAAGATCGCACGCATGGTTATGCGCGGCATTGGTCCGGCGGAATCAGTTACCGGCGGCGTCATGCCGGCGCGCGGCGGCGCGCCCCTCAGCGATCGCGAGGTATGGGAAGTGATCTACTTTCTTTCCTCGAAAAATCCGGGCAGCATTGTGCAGGACGCCGTGCCGAACGAATAATTCGGCTGAGGTCGAATTAAACGGAACCCGCCCGCGCAACAACGCCGGCGGGTTTTATTTTTTTGCAGCCCGGGTCAGTCCGCGCGTTCGAGGCGATCCACGCGAAACTGTAAACGGGCGCGCCCGGCGAACCAGCTGAGTTCCAGACAGCCGTATAAGTTCAAGACCGCCCCTTCCGCAATCGCCGTTTCAATCTCGCGGCCGCGCCGCCAGGCGATGAGATCGACAAAGGCCGGGGCGCCGGCCACGCTGAACCGCGCATGTTCGCCGTTGGTCATGTAGCGCGGATTCACCGGCCGCACCTTGCGCAACAGCAGAATCGGTTCGGGATTGCCCGGTCCAAAAGGTTCCAGCAGTTCCAGTTCTCGCAGCAGTCGATATCCCAGACGCTCCGGACGCAGTTCCAGATGGTAGACGGCCGTGCTCTGCTGATTGGCTTCGCGTCCCTGGGCGCGCATGGTCTCGATCGACGCCGTAAAGCGCTCCAGCAGGATTTGCTCAAGCTGATCGAGGCGGTCAAAGGCGATGGAAAAGCCGGCCGCCTCCGGGTGTCCGCCGAACTGGATAAACAAATCGGCGGCCTGCTCGAGGAGCCCGAGCACATTGACGCCGTCCCAGGTGCGCGCCGATCCGCGCGCATATTCGCCGTCCGGATTTACATAGACGACCGGCTTGCGATACTTTTCCGTCAGGCGCGCCGCAACAATGCCGGAGACGCCCGGTTCCAGTTCAGGATGGTAACAGAATATCAAAGGTTGCGCGAGGCGCGCCGGATGTTCGGCGAAGTGCCGTTCCACGCGCTCCTCATTGCGCCGCGTGCGCTTTTTGCGCTCTTCGTTGAGTTTGACCAGCTCCGTCGCCAGCCGCCGCGCCTCATCCGCTTCGCGCGCGAGCAGCAGGTTGAGCGCCAGACGGGTGTTGCCCATGCGTCCGGCAGCGTTCAGCGAGGGGCCGACGCTCCAACCCAGCTCGCGACTCAGCACGCGCTCCGCGGGGACGCTCAGCGCCTCCAGCAGCGCCTGATAGCCGGGACGATACTCGCGCCGTCCGCGTCGCTCAAAGCCGGCCTGACCCATGCCGAGTCGCACCAGGGCGCGATTTTCGCCGACCAGCGGCACCAGATCGGTTACAATGCCAATGGCGGCGATGTCCGCATGTTTGCGCACAAACTCCATGAGACGCGGGCGCGATCGAATAATGTGTCCAAACAGCGCCTTGCCGCCGGCCAGTTCATCGCGCCGCAGGAGGTCCAGCTCCGCAGCGCTTAAGGGATACGGTCCGCTTTCCAGATCAATCCACTAGGCATCCGGATCAGCTGCGAGGGCCGCCCGCGCGGCGGCGCGCGTGGGAAAACGCCCGAGGCGGCGCCCTGCGCGATAGACGACGAACTCCGCTCCCGCCTGGAGGCTCAGGTAACGGCGCCATTCGCGAGTGTGCGAGAGAGCGAAGCCCAACAGCAATTTGAACACCAGTCCGACGGTAGCGATCTTGCCCTGGTGTTCGTAGCGCGTAGTCGTGTCGCGCATGGGGTTAACAAACGCACAGCGCGCGGCGTCCGGGCGCCGCTCTTCATCATGAATCTGGTGGTGATCCAGAACTATGACGCGTTTCCCGCGCGCATTCAGGGCTTCGATCTCACGCCCATGCGTCGAGCCCATGTCCAACAGGATCACCAGGTTCGCGTTCCCGTCGCGGATGCGCTCGTAGAGCGCGCCAGACAGACCGTAGTCGTCGCCATCATCGGATACGACGAGTTCCAGGGGACCGCTGTGCACCTCCGCCAGAAATCCGCCGAGCAGCGCGGTTGAACTGACTCCGTCCACATCGCGGTCGCCCAGCACCAGCACGCTCTCGCGCCCTGCAACGGCGGCGCGCAAACTCAAGATGGCGTCTTCCATGCCGGGGATGCAGAGCGGCGAATGCAGGCCGCCCGCGCGCAGACTGAAGTAGTCCGGATCCGACGCCAGGGCCGCGTAATCCGGATGGGAGGCCAGGGGACCCAACAACTCGAGGGCCGGCCGCACGCGCGGCTCGGCGACGGCGGGAGAACCGCGCTCCGTGACAGACATGATAGACATAAGCCATTGTCTTATGTCCCTGTGACAAGCCCTGTTCCCGCCTGGCGCAGATTTTCCGGGGCGGCCAGGCCGCTTCAGCGCGTGGAGTCTTCTTGTAGCAACGAAGGCTGGCGCAGGAGGTAGGGCGGCAGCCCGTCGTCCACGGGATCGAGATAGCGCGGCGTGGCGGAGACGCGGGCTGGCGCCAGTCGATAGCGGCGACGCAGTTCGCCAAACTCGCGGTAAAAGAGTCGATCCACGAGCATTAACAGACCCCACAGGCCGTACTGACGCAAGGCCTGGTCGCCATACGTGGCGCACGATGGATACAGCGGGCAGCGCGGCCCATCCATATGCGTGGCTGTCTCGCGATGCTGACGGATCAGGGCCATGAGCGGCGCCAGAAGCCAGGCGGACTGCGGCGCCCCCACGCCGTCCGTCGCCGCGCTTGCCGGCGAGCCGGCCGACGCTTCGCCCGGGGCGCCGGGCGCCGGGGCGCGGGCCACGCTCTGGCACCCGAAGCTAAAAAAAACGAGGCCGAACGCCGCAAAGCTCCTTTGACACGCCCGCCCCACGAAGCGAACTGGTTCTGCTCTCCGCTCGAGAGCAAGCCCGATTCCATGCGCGCATTCGCTTCCATTCCCTTTGTGCAGCGGCGACTGCGCGCGCTGTGCATCGGCCTCGGCCTCACTCTGCTGGCTACGGCCGGCGGCTCGCGTCCGCTGGCGGCCGAATCGCCGGCTGAACTCGGCGATCGCTTTTACGCCCGTGGCGAATACGACCTGGCGCGCATCGAGTATGAGCGCGCATTGGGTCTGGCCGGGGAAACTGAGCGTCGCGCTCTGGAAGCGCGCATCGGCCTTGCCGAAATTCGACGGGAACGCTACCGCAGCGCAGTGGAAGCGCTGCGCGACGCCGGCGACTTTTCGCACCTTTATCTGCGTCTCTTTGCGTCGCTGCGCCTGGGCTGGCAGAACCAGGCGATCGTCGAAGCGGATCGCATTGAACGCCTGACCGGCGCAGACGCGCTGGGCCGCGGTCGCGCCCAACTGTTGCTGGGTCTTATTTTTCTGGATCGGGCCGATCATACGGCCGCCCGCTCCCACTATTCGTTTCTTATGAAAGACAGCGAGGCCGAAGAGGTGCGTCAGGTCAGCGCGCGCGTCCTCTCCGCCCTTGATGAGTACGAACGCACTCCGCAGAAAAGTCCGTGGTTGGCGGGCGGTCTGTCGGCGCTGCTGCCCGGGGCCGGCCAGATTTACAGCGAGCACTACGTGGACGGCGTCACGGCGTTCTTTTTTAACGGCATGTTTCTGGGTTCGGCGGCCATCATGTACGATCTCGAGAATCGAGCCAATCGTCCGCACGTTGCGTCGGCTGCGTTCGGCGTGGTCGGAGTCTTTTTTTATCTGGCGAATGTGTTCGGCGCGGCCCAATCGGCGCATCGCTACAATACGTATCAGACGCGTCTCTTCCACCAGGAAGTGCGCGACACGTTTTTTAATGTAGATTATGTAGATCGCACCAGCGGCATTGTCATCGAAGTGCGTTTCTGAGAAATGCGCACTATTGTTACGCCGGCGCGGCGGAGGAAAACACCATGGAAACCACGCAAGAAGACCTGCGCGAAATGGTTTGCGAGATGTGTCGGAATTTCTACGCGCTCGGTTGGGTCAGCGGCACCGGCGGCGGAATCTCGATCCGTCGCGGCGATGCAATATATATGGCGCCCAGCGGAGTGCAGAAGGAAAAAATTCGACCGGATGACGTATTCGTTGTAAACCGCGCGGGCGACGTAATCGAAGGGCCGCGGACGCCGAACCTCAAGTTGACCGAATGCTCCTCGCTTTTTCTGGCCGCTTATGAACTGCGCGACGCCGGCGCGGTGTTGCATTCGCATTCGGTCAATGTCGTCCTCGCAACCATGCTGGCGGAGCGCCGGCAGGGCTTTATCTCAACCCTCGAATTCACCCGCCTGGAGATGATCAAAGGCCTGGCGGGGCACGGATATTACGACGTTTTTACTCTGCCCGTCATCGACAATACGGCCCGCGAGTGCGAGCTGACCGATTCGCTGCGCGTCGCCATCGAAACATTTCCCGCAAGTCCCGCCGTCGCAGTGCGGAATCACGGCATCTATGTTTGGGGCCGCGACGAAGGTCATGCCAAAACGCAGGCCGAATGCATCGACTACCTGTGCGAGGTGATGGTGAAAATGCGCATGCTCGGTTTGGGCGCGCCCGCGCTGCAGGCTTGAGCGCGCCGCCCGGGCCGGCGCTCAGCCTCTGAGTCGCTGCTGCGCGGCAAAGGCTTTCCTGGCAAGCGAACTCACCACGCGTTCTTCGAGTTCGGCGCGGGGCGCAAAATCCCAATCCGCCTGGCCGGCGGCGCGCAACTGCGCCAGCGTGCGCTCCGAATCGCCCAGCAAGCGGTATTCTTCCACGACGCCGACTATGCGGTAACGCGTAATGCTGTGTCGAAACGTTGCGCGCCCAACGCCGCCCGGCCCGGCGGCGGCGCCTGCCGGACCCAGTGCGCCGGAGGCAAACAAACCCGGCAGTCCCGGCGGCAGAACGTCTGCGCCGCCTTCCAGACCCCGCCAGCGATACGGGAAAAACCACAGCTTGCGGAAAAATCGCGAGTCCGCCTCGCGCACAACGAGGGTCCGCTCGCCATCGGCGGCGTGAATCCAGTACAACGTGAGCTCAAGCGGCGTCTCCGTCGCCGGTCGCGCGCCGGGCGGCAGGCCGGCGGCGAATTCCGCACCGCCGCGCCTGAAACTCGCGCAGACTGCGCTCAGCGGACATGCGTCGCAACGCGGCCGGCCCGGGGTGCAAATGCGCGCGCCAAGTTCCATGAGCGCTTGATTGTGATCGCCAGGCGAAACCGGTCCCGCGGCGACGAGCAGCTCCTGCGCGCGACGCGCCAGTGCACGCTCTTTGCGCTCCGCATCGGCTTCCAGGGCAAAGAGGCGCGCGAACACGCGCTTGATATTGCCGTCCAGGGCGGCGCTGGGCGCGTTGTAGGCGATGCTCAAGACGGCGGCGGCCGTATAAGCGCCCACGCCCGGCAGAGCCAGCGCGGCCGCCGGATCTTCCGGAAAGCGACCTTGATGCTCGGCGACAATCTTCTGCGCGCCCCGCTGCAGATTGCGCGCGCGCGAATAGTAGCCGAGCCCGCGCCACGCCGCAAGCACCTCGTCTTCCCGTGCGCGGGCGAGGCTGGCAATATCCGGGAAACGTCTTAAAAACTCTTCGTAGCGCGGCAGCATGTGCGCGACGCGGGTCTGCTGCAGCATGACTTCGGAAACCCAAATTGCGTACGCGTCGCGCGTGCGGCGAAAGGGCAAGTCGCGTTTTTCGCGGGCATACCAGCTGTAGAGCGGACTAAGATCCATGCTCGTCCGCGCCTGCGAGCGCCTGTTCGAGATTCCAGAGCAGTTTCCGTCGGCCCGGGCGCCGCAGGGCCGACCCGCGCGTCAGTTCCTCCCAGGCGGACTCATCCGGCGGGACGGCGCTCTCCTGCAACGCCAGCGGCGCCGGACGCGCGCGAAAATCCGCTTCGCGCGTAAAGCGCGTGCGGGCCTTGCGATTTCGATTGTACGGGCAAACCTCCTGACAGATGTCGCAACCGAAAATCCAGCCGCGCGCGTGTTGCGCAAGATCCGCCGGCATCGGTTCGCGCCGCTCGATCGTCTGGTAAGAAAGGCAGCGCGCTGCGTCAATCCGGTAGGGTGCAAGCGCATTCGTCGGACAAGCGTCCAGGCAAAGCCGACACTCGCGGCACTGGTCCGGCGCCTCTTGATCCGGCGGCAGGTCGACGTTTAACAGCAGGATCGACAGAAAAAAATACGACCCGAGCTCGGGATGAATCAGATTCGTGTGTTTGCCCTGCCAGCCGAGACCGGCCATGCGCGCGAGGATCTTCTCCGGCGCCGGCGCAGAATCCACGGTCACCCGGCCGTCGAGACCCGGGGCCGCCTCCGCCAGTTCGCTCTGCAGGCGCCGCAAAAGCCGGAGTCCCTTTTGCTTCAGGGTGCGATGATAGTCGCGCCCCACGGCATAGCGCGAGATGCGGACGCGCGCCGTTTTGAGCGCCGCTTCGTGGGTCTCATCGCGATAATAGACGCCCAGCGCCAGAGCGCACCGCGCATCGGCAAAGAGCCGCGCGGGATCCTGACGCACCTGTAAAGTTCGCGCAAACCAGTCCATGTCCGCGTGCGCGCCGCTCAGTACAAAGCGTTCCAGATGTTCCCGATCCGCCGGCGCGAGCGTTAGCCCGGCGAAACCGACCAGATCGTAGCCGCTATCCAGGGCGATTGAGCGGATTTTTTCGCGCAGTTCACTCATCGCCGCTCGCGCCCAGTTCCCATAGCCGCCGGTGAAAGGGCCGCAGTTCCTGCGCGCGGCTGGCGCTCGTTCCGGCGAAGCCCGCTCGCGGCGGATAAAAAAGACGGCGGGCGGTAAAGCTTGTCGGGTCGGCTTTAAGCCGGTGCGATTCCAGAATCGGCGCTTCAAATACGTCGAGGGCGAACTCCACGCGCGGCAGGGGCGGCGCCGCATCAGGATCGCGTCCGAGATAGGCCAGAAAGGCGCGCGCGAGTTCCCGCACGCCACCCGCGCGCGCCGCAAAACTGTAGCCCGCGATATGCGGCGTCGCGAGGGTCGGCGCCAGCGCGGCTGCGACGCTCGGCGGTTCCACGGGAAAAACGTCAAAACACGCCCGCGTCTTTTGCGCCAGTACGGCGCAGGCCTCCGGCGTCAGCACTCCGCCGCGCGCGAGGTTCAGGAACGCGGCGCCGTCCCGGACCAGTTCCGCGCGCGAGCGATCGATGAGTCCCGCGGTCGGAAAGGCGCCCTCGTGCGTGAGCGGCGTGTGGACCGTAATTGCGTCAGCTGCGAGAACCTCTTCGAGACTGCGCGCCCGGGAATCAGGCGGGATAAAGGGATCGTAAAAAATCCAGGGCAGGTTCAGATTATCCAGACTCTCCGCGAGGCCGCGGCCAATTCGTCCGAGTCCGATGATGCCGACCACAAGCGCCCCTTCCAGCAAGCGAGCTTCGTCGATCAGCTCCGGCAGCGCCGCCAGGGCGAACTGCACCACCGAACGGGCGTTGACGCCAGGCGCGCCAAAATAGGGCGCGCCGCGCTCCGCCAACCACGCGCGATCGACATGATCATCGCCCGTCGCCGCGGAGGCGAAGGCGCCGACCGCCCCGCCCAATCCGCCCAGAATTTCCGGGCGTAATTTCAAGGAGGTGGGCGCAATCCAGAGGGCCGGCTCGCGCGCAAGTTCCGCGCGCAGGCGCGCCCGGAGCGGCTCGCGCTCGCCGGGCAGTTCCGCATACTCCCGGTAATCGAGACCCAGCTCGCGACACAGCGGCGCCCAGATTTCGCGGGCCGCCGTCAGTCCCGCCGGAACCAGCACAGGTCGGCCCGAGCCCGCCAGTTCGTCGGGCGCCAGTGCGCGAAAATCCATGACATCAGGCGCGGACAGACCGCGAGGCTTTCAGGCGGGCGCCGTCGATCAAGCAAAAAGGCGCCCGCGCTCGAATCAGCTTGTCATTGGAGCGCAAGGCGGGTCTCTGACTCCGACTCAGGCCCGGGAGCCGCATGTATGACGTCGTCTCTTTCTTCCGCCCTTTCCAGAATCGAACGCGGGCTCCGGCGCATCGAGCGCGCCGCCGCGCGCCTGCAAAAGCAGGCGACGCGTCTGGCGCGCCTGCGCGTGTTATTGGTCCTGCTGGCGATCGGCGCCCCGCTGGTCCTGTTCTGGGACGGTCGCGTCGCGTACGGCTGGTCTGCACTCAGTTTTTTACCCGGAACCATTCTCTATGTAGTCGTATGGTTTCTTTATGATCGGACGGGACGCGCAATTCGCCGGGCCGAAGAGCAGCGGCTTTGCTATGAACGCGATCAACTGCGCCGGGACGGCGAGTGGCGACGCGCCCTGCCCGCCGCCCCGGACGGCCTGCGTCCGGAAGCCAGTCATCCGTACGCCGACGACCTGGCGATACACGGCGAATTTTCGTTGGGACGTTATGCGGATCGCACGGCATCGCCGCCCGGTCGAAAAAAATTCTACGAACTTCTTTTATCCCAACCCGACGCCGACGCCTGCGACCCGGAAGCCTGGCGTCAGCGCATGCTTGCGATCGCGGAACTGCAGGCGCGGCGCGTATTTCGCTTTCGCTGGCGTCGCGCCGGCGCGCCCCTTGCGCGCGAGGCCGGCCCCGCCGCAGATTTCGCCTGGATTGATGCGATTGTGCGCGCACCGCGCGCGACGCCGGCGCCCGTTTTATCCGCGCTTGCCTGGCTTTTGCCGCTGACGTCGCTCGCGTCTTACATCGGCTTCAAGATGGGCTGGAACGAAGCCTGGTTTATGCTGAGTCTTCCGGCGCAGGCGCTGCTTTTTTTATACCTGCATTTTCGTCAGCGCAACACGGCGGCGCAGTTTGGTCCGTACGCGGAGGCGTTGTCCGGGCTCGATCGGCTTTTCGCCGTGCTCGCGGGCTTTCGCATGCGCTCGGAACGCCTGCGAAGTCTCAGCGTATTTGAAGAGGTTCCGGCGCGGCAGATGCGGCGGCTCGCGAGTCTGGCGGGCTTCTACAGCTTTCGACGCAATCCGCTGCTGCATTTTCTGGCCGGCTTTTTTCTGCTCTACGACGCGCATCTTCTGCGCGCCCTCGCCAGGTGGCAGACGGAAGCCGCCGCTGAACTCGCTCGCTGGCGCGATGAGCTGGCGCTGGTGGATGCGCTGCAGGCCCTGGCCGGTCTGGCGGACGCGGATGACGGCTTCCATTTCGCCGAAAACCTGGCGCTCAATGAAGCTCCGTCGACGTTGATCGCCGCCGCAACGGGTCTCGCCCATCCGTTGATTCCTCCGATCCGACGCGTGGGCGCCGACTTTACGCTTGGCGAGGAGCGCCGTCTATGGCTGATCACGGGTTCGAATATGTCGGGCAAGAGCACTTTTTTGCGCAGCGTGGGTCTGAATCTCACGCTCGCCATGATCGGAGCGCCGACTCTCGCGGAGCGCTTTTGTTTTCGAGCGCGGACTCTGGTCAGCTCCATGAACGTTCGCGACGACCTGGCGGAATCCGTCTCGCTGTTTTACGCCGAGGTGCGTCGGATCAAGCTGCTCCAGGAATATTCCCGACGCGGCGCGCCGCCCGCCTTCGTGCTGATCGATGAAATGCTACGCGGCACTAACGCCCGGGAGCGATTTATCGCCGCCCGCGGCGTTCTGGCCCATCTGCAGGCGAGCGCGGCGGCGGGACTGATCGCCACGCACGACATGGAGCTGCTCGAATACGCACTCGCCTCGCCGAAATTCGCCTGCTATCATTTTCAGGAAACGATTGCCGACGGCCGCATGAGTTTCGACTATCGCCTGCGCCCGGGGCCAGTGGAAAGCTCCAACGCTCTGCGTATTCTGGAAATGGAAGGGGTTCAACTGTGAAGGCAAGCGAAAGCCATCTGGCCGCCATCGATCTGGGCACGAACTCCTTTCACCTGGTAGTTGTGCGTCTGCGCGGCGAAGGGAAATTCGAGGTCATTGGCGACGAAAAAGAAAGCGTGCGTCTGGGCAGCGGCGCCGGCGACTTGAACTTCATCAAACCGGATGCGATGGATCGCGGGATTGCTGTGCTCAAGCGTTTTGTACAAATCGCGCGCAGCCTCAACGCGGAAGTGCGCGCCGTGGCCACTTCCGCCGTACGCGAAGCGGAAAACAAAGAGGCGTTTCTCGAGCGGGCGCGCGCGGAGTGCGGCCTTGAAGTCGAAGTCATACCCGGCAAGGAAGAAGGCCGCCTCATTTATCTCGGAATCCTCCAGGCGCTGCCGCTGTATAACAAACGCATCGTTACTATGGACATCGGCGGCGGATCCACGGAATTGCTGGTCGGCGTCGCCGGTCAGCCGGAGTTCATCGTATCGCACAAAATCGGCGCCATTCGTTTGAAAGACGGCTTCTTTGCGGAAGAGCCGCTCCGCGAAAGCGCCGTGCTGGAGTGCCGCCGCTCGATTCGGATCGCGATTGCGAGCTCGCTTGATCAGATTCGCGCCGTGGGCTTCGAAACGGCCGTTGGCAGCTCCGGCACCATTGAGACGCTCGCTCGCATGGCGCTCCTGGACCAGAATCCGAACGCGTCGGAAGAAACGCGCGGTCTGGTCTTAAAACGCGGCGACCTGGACCGAATCACGGCGAAGATCCTGGAGTCGTCCACGCACCACAAGCGTGCGCGTCTGCCCGGCCTCGACGAAAAACGCGCCGATATCATCGTCGGCGGCGCGATTCTTCTGCAAGAAATACTCAGCGGACTTGGCATCGAAGAACTACAGATTTCGCCGTTTGCGTTGCGCGAAGGCGTCATATTCGACACTTTGATTCGTCGCTCCGGCGCCCAGACCTTCTTCCCGGACATCCGGCGCACGTCCGTTCAACACCTGGCGGATGCAATGCTCGGACGCGATCCGCGCCATCTGGAAAGTTCGCAGCACATTGCCATGCTCGCCGTGCGCATTCTCGACGAATTGTTTCGTCTGGGGCTGGTCGCAGAGCTCTCTCTGGAAGACAGTCTGCTGTTGCAGTCGGCCGGTCTATTGCATAATGCCGGTCTGATAATCTCCCACAGCGCGCACCACAAGCACAGCTACTACATCATCAAGAATTCCGAATTTCTGATGGGTTTTTCGAGTCTGGAGATCGAAATCATCGCACTGACTGCGCGTTATCATCGCAAAGCGACGCCGTCGCGCAAACATGCGGAATTCGCCGGGCTGCCGCCGGACGCTCAGCGCAAGGTGCGTCTGTTCGCCGGCATTCTGCGCATCGCGGTAGCGCTGGATCGCAGCATGAAAAGCGCCGTGGCCAACGTGCGTCTTTTTCCGCGCGGGGCGGAACTTGAATTTCAAATAGAAGCGGCGCGCGATGCGGAAGGCGACCCGGCGGATGTATCTCTGGAACTCTGGGCGGCCGAGAACAAAGTCGACTTCTTTCAAGAGCAATTAAACCGGGCTTGCCGCTTCAGCGTCAGCCAGCCTGCAGCTTCTCAAAAATAACCACAGCCATGCTCGAAGTTCGAGTATGGGAAAGCGTCAGATGCATACGCGTGACGCCGATCGCGTCAGCCAGTTCCCGGGCGCGGCCATGCAGGGCCAGCTGCTTCTTCCCGAAGATTTTTCCGGCGACCTCCACGTCTTTCCAGCTCACGCCCGCCCCGCCTTTAAGATTCAAAGCCTTTACTGCCGCTTCTTTTACGGCGAATCGCGCGGCGAGATAGGGCACGGGATCTTCGTGGGAAACCGAATAGTGGATTTCGTCTTCGGTAAAGATCTTCTGTAAGAAACGAACGCCGTGTCGTGCGTAAACGCGGCCAATCCGTTCGTTTTCGATAATATCGGCGCCAAGACCTACAATCATGGAATACCCCGTCAATTGCCGGGCGGCAGGCGATGATCCTCGACGCCTTCCTGCTGCTCTGGCGCCGCCGCCGCCGGCGCCTGCGTGAACTGCAAATCCAGGCGGGCCGGATTGACTTTCACTATCTGCACATCGGGCCGATTCAAACGGTCCGCAATGATCACCGGCAGATCCTGGATGGAAAAGGACGGGCGAATCGCTTTCTGACTCAGGTCGAAAAATACCGGGCAGTACACCTGCGCAACGAACTGGTCGGCGCTGAACTCGCCCTCGCCGGCGACCGCGATCGTCACGGACTCGACGGCGGGAGTGCGCATGACAAGTCCGCGGATTTCATTTGAGCAGCGCACCGGCAGGCCCGTAAGAATCTGGAGGTCGCTGCGTTCTCTGTTCAGCACCAGCGCGCGCACGATCACTTCCAGGGGCTGGTTGGGCGCCAGCTCGATAAAATCGGGCAGAGCGGCGATCGCCGCGGTCGTCGTCATTTCCGATGTGCGTCCCGTCACGTTAACGCTCTGCAGGTCGATATGACTCAGGGCCGCCACCGCACCGAACGGGCCGCGCACGCGCAGGGCCGTCGGTTCCGTGCGCACATAGCCGATTTCCAGACCGTCATCCAGCATGTCCTTTAACGCTGCGCGGACCGGCAGTTCGCGTTCGAGAACGCGATCCAGTTGCAGAGAAATCGTGGCCGAGTAATCCGCGCGAATTCCTTCCGGTAAATCCGGCGAAAGGCTGGCAACGTAACGATTTTCCCCGGCCGCCGGCCGCGGATTTGTCAGGCGAATGCGAAAGTCCGAGGCGTCAAAATCGAGGGTTTCCCGCGGACCGCGCACCACGACATTGATGAAGGACGGCACGCGGGCGGCGAAAACCAGATCGTCGGGCAATTCCGGCCGCTCGACGCGCACATGTACGGTGCGCACAATTGTGCGCGTATACTGTACGTAGGCGAATAATCCCAGAGCGATAAGCAAGGAACCGACTTTGATTTTCCAGTTGGCGAGCAATTGTTCCACGTCAGTTCTTCCTTGCTCCAGAACCCGGGCCCTCGCTGGCGCCGGCGCCAACGTCCTCGGGCGGGCGCGCTTCCCCGTCGGGATTCAACCTTTCGCCGGACGAACTCAATAGACGCGTGAGCAGCGGCTGCAACTCCAACGGGCGCACCGGCGTCTTGATTTCGCCGTTGTGCATCACCGTAATGCGGCCGTTTTCCTCGCTGGTGACGATTATAATGCCGTCCGATTCCTCGGACATGCCCATGCCGGCGCGGTGCCGGGCGCCGTGGGTCTTCTTCAAACGCGAATTGGAGAGCGGCAAATAACACGAAGCCGCAACAATGCGGTTGCCCTCGATAAATACCGCGCCGTCGTGCAGCGGGGTGTCCTTGTGAAAGATGGTTTCGAGCAGTTCGGCCGTGGTCTGACCGTCCACGCGCACGGCGCTTTCGATGATTTGCTGCGGTTTGATTTCGCGCAGGATTACAATTATGGAACCGACGCGTTGCTGCGCCATGTTCTTCACGGCTTCTACGATCGGGTCCAGGGCGACGGCGACCGGCGGGTTGATCCACTGAAAAATCGGCATGCGACCGATTTCACTGATCAAGCGGCGCAGCTCGGGCTGCAAAAGCACGATGAGACCGAACACGAGATACTGGGAAACGTTTGTGACCAGCCAGGAAACAGTCGCCAGATCTGCGAGTCGCGCGACCAGATCCAGCAGCATAATAATGACGACGCCCACCAGCAGCTGGAGCGCGCGCGTCCGCGTCAGCAGCATGAAGACGCGATAGGCGACAAAGGCGACAATGCCAATATCAATCAGGGTGCGCAGAACGTCCCAGGGGCTGGATATGTGCGGCCAATCAAACAAAACGAACCTCAAACTCCCAGCACGTCGCGCATGGAATACAGACCGGGCGCCGCGCCGGCGATAAACGCACCGGCGTTTAATGCGCCGCGCGCAAAGGTTTCGCGCGACGTGGCGCGGTGGGTAAGTTCGATGCGCTCTCCTTCGCCAAAAAAGAACACCGTGTGATCGCCGATCACGTCTCCGCCACGCAGGGCATGTACGCCGATTTCGCGCGCCGGGCGCGCGCCGGGCATGCCGGAGCGACCGTAGGTCACGTCCGCTTCCGAACGTTTCAGCGTTTCCAGCAGGATTTCTTTCAGGCGCACCGCGGTGCCGGATGGAGCGTCTTTTTTGTGGTGATGATGCGCTTCCGTCACTTCCACGTCATATCCATTCGCGAGCGCTTCCGCGGCGACGGCCGTTAAATGAAACAGGATGTTCACGCCGAGACTCATGTTCGGAGCGATTAACAGCGGGATGTCGGCGGCCGCGCTTTCCAGTTCGCTTCTCTCGGCCGGCGTAAGGCCGGTGGAACCGACGACCAGGCCCACGCCCAAACGCCGACAGACCCTGGCCGCCGCCAGCGAAGACTCCGGTGCAGAGAAATCGATGGCGACCCGCGCGCCGCGCAGCGCCGTTTCTGCGTCGCCCGTCACCAACACGCCCAGTTCGGGACCGCCGGAAAGCAGTCCCGCATCCTGGCCGGCATGCGGCGAATCCGCGCGTTCGAGGGCGCCGCTGAGCGTCAGCGGCGCGCCGCGCCGATCCGTGAAATCCCGCGAGAGACGGATGATGGTGCGCCCCATGCGCCCGCCCGCGCCCACCATGGCGAAGGAGTTCATCGGTCCTCTCCCAGTTCGTCCAGCAAGCGGCGCAGAGTCTCGCGATTGGCGTCGTCCAGATCGGTCAGCGGCAGGCGCAGATGCGGCGCACAAAGACCGCGCATGGCGGCCGCCGCTTTCACAGGCACCGGATTGGTTTCCGAGAAGAGCGCGTTCATAAAATCGATCAGTTCGTAAAATTCGGCGTTACCTTTTTTGAAGTCACCGTTCAAATAATGACTCATCATCCGGACCATGCGACGCGGGAAAATATTGGACGCCACTGACACCACGCCCGATCCGCCCAGGCCCATGACGGCGGGCGTGATATTATCGTCGCCGGAGAGCACCGCCAGGCGGCCGCCGCAGCGTTTCACCACACGGCACATTTGACCTGGATCGCCGCTCGCTTCTTTCACGGCCTTGATGTTGGGCAGTTCCGCAAGCCGGGCGAGAGTTTCCGTTTCCACATTTACGCCGGTCCGGCCGCGAATATTGTAAATCATCACCGGCGCGGTGGAAGCCTCCGCAACCGTTTTAAAGTGCTGATACAGACCTTCTTGAGAGGGTCGATTGTAGTACGGATTCACCAGCATGATCGCATCAACGCCGGCCGCGCAGGCGTCCCGGGTCAGCTTGACCGCTTCCGAGGTGGAATTGGAACCGGCGCCCGCTATGACGCGCGTGCGGCCGTGCACAAACTCGACGGTTTTACGGATCAACTCGCTGTGTTCTTCATGGGACAGAGTGGGCGACTCGCC
The DNA here is from genome assembly GCA_036170535.1 of Leptospirales bacterium. GTDB lineage: Bacteria > Spirochaetota > Leptospiria > Leptospirales > Leptonemataceae > SSF53. Next base: position 30,919 of record JAVHPJ010000231.1, read on the forward strand.
CGTGGTTCCGCAGGGCGTGACGCCTGCGACGCCGGCCGCGATTTGCCTTTCGAGCATTTCGCGGTATGCGCCGAAATCAATCGTCCGTCCCTGATTCTGAAACGGAGTCAGTACTGCCGTATATACGCCCTGGAATTCCATATTCTATTGACTGCGCGCCCAGTTTCAGGTACTCAGGGTTTTTGTCTATTAAACCCGCTCTGGCGCCGCGCTGGAACGACAGTAATCCGCCGCCATGTCCCTTTCAACGGAGATTTTCTTCATTCTATTCACGTTTCTGTCGTCTTTTGTGGGCGCCGGAATGCTCACGGTTGCGCCGAATTTTCTGCCGGACGTGCCGAACCTGCGCTCCATGCACTCGCGCCCTACGCCGCGCGGCGGCGGGGTCGCTTTCGCCGGCGCATTTATCCTGACCCTCTGCGCCGCGTTGTTCTTTGAGCCGGAGGCGCTTTCCGGTCCGATCCTGTCGCTGTTGGCGGGCGCTGTTGTATTGACGGGTCTCGGGCTCCTGGACGACGCCTACAGCCTGCCGGCCAGCGCCCGTCTGGGAATTGAGGCCTTGATCGTGGCCGGCATTTCCATTTACGCCGGCGCCGATCGCTGGGACCTGTTCGGCGTACTGTGGATCGAAGGCTGGCCCGTCTTCGTCCTGCAAACGCTGTGGCTCTTAACCGCCATCAACTTCTTCAACTTTATGGACGGGCTCGACGGATTCGCGGCCAGTATGGCGACCGCCATCGCGCTGGCACTGAGTCTGGGACTCTTCTACGACGCCGCGCACTTGCCCGGCGACGGCCCGGGCATTCAGTCTGCGGCAATTTATCAAATCTTCGCATTCGCCTATCTGGCGCTCGCCTTCGCCCTGGCCGGATTTCTCATATGGAATCTGCCGCCGGCGCGGATATTCATGGGCGACGCCGGTTCGTATTTCCTGGGTTTTGTGCTGGCCTATCCCGCGATACTGTTTCCGTACTCGACCGAGTATCCCAATCAGGCGCAGCATCTCGCTTTGCGACTGGAAGCGCGCGCACCCGCCCTCATCGACTCCTTCAGCCTGATGATTCTGTGGGCGCCCTTCCTGCTGGATCCGGCTCTGACCCTGCTGCGACGCCTGGTGCGCGGCGACAACATCGTCCAGGCCCATCGCACCCATATGTATCAGCTGCTCTCACGCCTGGGCTGGCGGCCCTTGCGCGTGGCGGGCCTCTACCTGGGCGTATTCGGTCTATGTGCGGCAAGCCTTGGCGTACGCGCCGCGGGTGCGCCGGAGTGGGGTCTACTGGCGGCGACAGCCGCACTGGTCGCCGTGGGCGGCGTGTTGCACTGGCGCTACGGCGCCCGACTCAGCGAGCGTCTCGACGCGATCCCGCGTTAGCCGGATCGACCGGAGGATCGGGCAGTTCCGGAAGCTGCACGCGCTCCGGTAAAATCTTACGCAGACCGTCTTCCAGGGAGTAGCCGAGTTTCCAGCTGCCAAGCCAGAAAAGCCAGTAAAACAGGGTCACCAGCGAGAGATTGCGCACCAGGGCGCCGCCAAAGCGCTCGCCCGGCGCAAAAAACGCCATCCAGAGTGCGATCGGCCAGAACAGCACGAGAAAGATTGGCAGGAGTTGCGTCAGCGTGACGAGCAGTTTGGGCAATTCGCGCCCGTAGTCCGCCCGGAAGCGACCGGCGACAGCCAGCAATTCCTGATAATAAACGCCGCAGTAAAATAGAAACAAAAGCAGCGCCGCCAGGCGCCATACGCCGGGAATCGAGCTGCGAAACAGCACAAGTATCAGGCCGAGCGTCCAGACCAGAAAGATCGCAGGAATCAGTTCAGATAGTTGCATACCGCCTCACCCCATCGGCCGGATCTTACTGCGCCGACCGCTCGACCGGATTGAGTTCCCCGTTGACCGCGCAATCCAGCGCGGCGCGCAGGCTGCGCGGATCGGCGCAGTTTCGTCCGGCAATATCAAAAGCTGTTCCATGATCGGGGCTGGTGCGTATAATCGGCAAGCCGATCGTCGCATTCACGCCGTGCGCGCCCTCAAGCGCTTTGAATGGGATAAGTCCCTGGTCGTGGTAACACGCCAGAAACAAGCGATACCGCGCTCTACGCTCGGGAAAAAACAGCGCGTCCGCAGGAAACGGGCCTTCCACCGGCAAGCCGGCGCTGCGCATGGCATCGGCGCGCTCATTCAAAAAATCAAGCTCTTCGCGGCCCAGCTCGCCGCCTTCGCCCGCATGCGGATTAAGTCCGCACAGGGCCCAGGGACCGCCGCGATACGCGGCCAGTTGTCGTACGCGCAGAAGCAGATCCAGCAAAGCCGGATCGTACAACTGACGCCGGAGTTTCGCCGGAACCTCGCCGAGCGCAATGTGCACGGTCAGGGGAATCGCCGACAACGCGCGTCCATGCATGAGCATCAGTGTGGCGCAGCCGAAACGTTCGCCCAGGTAATCGGTGTGCCCGTGAAAGCCAGGGGTGCCGGAACGCGCCACCCACTCTTTAGAAAGCGGTAGCGTCACAAGCGCGCGCACCGGGCGCGCCAGGGCGAAGTCGCAGGCCCATTCGAGCGCGCGCAAAGCCAGGCGGCCGCTGGCCTGCGAAGGCGCGCCGGCCTGCACGGGCGGACCGTTTTCCGAAGCCGCAACGTCGACCACCTGTACGCCGGGAAATTCCTCGTTAGCGCCCGACCGCCAGTCGTCTGGCGCGAGCAGCCGAACGGACACGCCTTGCGCGCCAAGCGCGTCAGCCAGAGCGCGGGCCTCGCCGGTGGCGAAGACCAGAGCGGGCGCGCGGGTGCGTGCGCAAAAGTCGGGGAGTTCGGCCCGCAGGAGTTCGGGGCCGACGCCGGCGGGATCGCCGGCGGTAACAAGCAGCACAGCAGCCTCAGGAGGCCTTTTGTTTTGTTCCAAAGAGTTTTTCGAGGGAAAGACCGTCGCGGACGTACTCGGCGTCGATGTAGGCGCGCGCAGAATGTTTGAGGTCGTGGCTGATCATGCAACGGCCTTCGAGAATTACGCCGTTCTGGATGATCAGTTCCGGCGTGCTGATGTCGCCGAGAATGCGCGCCGTGGGCAAGAGCATCACGCGGTTGCGCGCAGTAATGTTGCCGATAATGATGCCTTCAACGATGACCGAGCTGGCGGTGACATTGGTCTTCACGCGACCCGTAACGCCAATGTACAGCTGGTCGGCCTGAAGGGACTTGCCTTCGAACTTGCCGTCGATTTTGAGCGAGCCGTTGATGAAGAACCGACCGCTGAAATAGGAATTTTCGCCAATCGTCGAATTGGTGACTTCCGATGCCGCTTTAACGAGTGCCATTCCGCCTGCTCCGCAGTTTCAGTCCGATTCCATGCCGGCTGCGGGGCCAGACTTACGGGCCGGGCGCAACCGGGAAAGCGCTTTTTCCGCAGACCCGGCGCCCGGACCGGCTGAGCGGCCGTTTCCGACGCAAGCCCGGCCGAGCGCCAGCCGGGCGGAACTCAGGCCTGGGGCGCGCCCGGCGTACGCGGCGGCTTGAGCTGCGGCAAATTCAAATGCTGAATCGCCTCCGCAACAAACTGATGAAACTCGATCAGACCGTCCGCCACGGAGACGCCCTCCAGCACGGTGGCTTTTTCAAAGCGCGCATTAAAGCGCAAGGGCTCAGCTTTGTTCATCACAACGCCGCCGCGGGACTGCACGTCGTCGCAGAGCTTCTCCAGAAATTCGCGCAGCTTCTTGAGCGCTTCGTTGGAATCGAAGATGAAGGCGCGGGTTTGCCGGTTTTTCATCTTGAGCAGTTGTTCGCGAAAGTCCTGTTTTTCCGCGCCGGAATACTCTTCGATCGTCTCCAGCAGCACTTTGAGATTGCGACTGATGTTTTCGAGTTGGGCGCGCATGCCGTCCCGCTCGGAAGAATGCGAGAAGTCGAGCTTGCAGTGCTGCTCGGAAATCGCCGGCCAGTACTCCACGTTGATCACAGTCCAGACCGTCGAAAGAAAGTTTACGTCCGGGTCGGAACTGTTCGGGCTGCCCTTCTGCACCGGAAACTTCTGCAGAATGCTGTATCCGGCCGTAGCCCGGCCGCCGGCGGCGCTCTGAGCCTGAGCGGCGACTGCGCCCTGGGCGCCGGACGCCGCGCCCGCCTCGAGACCTAACTCAGCACGGATCTGGTCGGCGTTGCTCTTGCTGAAATCCTTGCCGGGCGCAAGGCCGCTGAGCTTCTCGCGATATTTCAGAATCTCGCGCGAGACCCTGGCGCGCTGCTCAGCATTAGGCGAAGTGCGGATGATGCCCTCCATCTGCTTGAGATAGCGCAGCGCTCTTTCGGCTTCGTCGCGCTGTTCAGGGGACATTCCGGTCACGCCGGAAAAATCGCCGAAGCGCCCTCATTGACAAGCCTTTTTTGACCGACTGTCTCCGGATCAGGTGCACAGGACGATCCGGTCGCGCGCCTCGAGCAGGCGCGGATCGAGTTCGAGGGCGCGATGATAGCTCTGCAGGGCCGCCGCCTGACGTCCGCCGCGCTCCTGCACTAAGCCAAGATTGTACGCAATCAGGGCCGACTGCGGAAAGCGTTGCTGCAGCCGCAAATAAAGGCGTTCCGCCCGGGAATGTTCGTTGGCGGCCGCGAACAGTTCGCTGAGAAAATGCTGCGCAGCCGGCGATCGTGCGCCGGCGCCGCGCGCCAGTTCCAACGCAACGCCAGCCGCGCCGCCGCGATGCAGGCGACGGGCGAAAAAAAGCCGCAGTGCAAACGAGGCGCCGCTGCGACGCGCTGCGAGCCGCAAGAACTCCGCCGGCGCTGTCAGATTTCGCAAACGTCGCGCGGAGCTGAACAGTGCGTGCAGGCGGATATCCAGTCGCTCCACGTCCACGCCGCCCTGACTTTCCTGCAACTCGACCAGTTGCGCCATCAGCTCGTTTTCTTCTTCGAGGCGTTCCGGCGCGGCCGGGGCGCACGAAAGGTACAAGGCCTGGACGAGGTCAATCCAGTCGCCGCTGTCGCTTTGCGCCGGCGGCGACTCGCCCGCGGCGGCGGCTTCCAGCGCGAGCTGAAACCGTAAGCGCTGTTCTTCCGGCGGCGCCAGGATGCGCGGTTTGTTTTGCAGGGCTTGCTCGGCCAGACTGGCGCTGCGGTCGCCGGCCTGGATGCGCGCCAGGCAGAAGTGCAAGGCGAACCAATCGCGCGGATGGACTTCGATCGTGCTGCGGGCAAAACGCCGCAGCCAGTGCAGATGCTTGCCGTTTCCGAGATACAGATTGAGCGCGAGACGCACGGCGTAGTCGGATTCGCCAAAGGCGCGCGCGTGGCGCAAGGCCAGGCGCGCGGCGCGAAACAGGCGACCGCGACAGATCAACTGCTGCGCGAGATCCGCCAGATCCGCGGCCTCGATCGGCGGATTCTTCGTCATGCGTCGAATCAGGTACTGTTCGGAAGGCGCATCGCCCTCGGCGGCGGCGTCCAGCCAGAGCAGTCGCTTAACCGTCGCTGCGCCCGGGTCGGCTTCCGCATTGGACGCGCTGCGCCCGGATAATATTTGAAAGCAAAGTTCAAAATACGGAGAAGGGTTGCAAATCCGGCGCCGGTAGTAGTCGGCGCGCAGCGCGGCGCCCGCGTCCGCCGAGCAGAGCGCCGCCAGCTCAAATACATCGTCCCGGCTTTTGCCATGTTGTTCAAACAGGGCGGCGAAAGAATAGATCCACAAATCGCGTCCGCTCGCGGCCGCGTAAAGCGCGAGCGCGCGAAACAGGCGCTCCTCGTTCGGATCGCCGGCGGGATCGCGGAAGGGTTTGCGCAGAAACGAGACGTAACACTCCGGCAGCAGTAGACGCGCGCGATCCGCCAGACCGCGACGCGCCAGGGCGCCCGGACGCCAGGCGATGGACGCCTCCATGAACCAGACGGGTTGTCCGTCCGGACCGGGGCGGAAGATGCGCTCCAGCTCGATCCGATCGTGCATCCAGGGTTCAAGTTCCGACAGAAAGCGTTCAAGGTGCTGGCGATGCTGGCGCTCGTAGCGTCCCCAGTCGGGATTCAAACGCACCGTGCGGGCCGGGCCGCCGGAAGCGGATAACGTTGCAGATAATGACATGGCCCTTCTACTGATTATCGAGTCGGAGCGGCGATTGTATTTTACAAAAACGGGCCGTTCCCGACGAAGTCAACGGAGATTATGTCCTTCCTTTCCCCGCGCCTCTGCGCCTTCGTCGGCTCTTTGCTCGTGACTGCGAGCGGCGTCCCGGCCTCCCCGCTCAGTTTTGACCTGTACGGACAACTGCGCGCCGGCCGCTGGGGCGCAGTCGAAGGCTATTTTTTGAATCGGAATCCCTCAGACGCAGCTGAACGTTATGCAGCGGCCACCGCCCGGATGCAGGCGCTGCGCACGTCCGGCGCCCCGGCGCGCGGCCAATCAAACGCCGAGCTAAGCGCTGCGTTCCGCGGCTATCTGGCGGCGGCCGGCATCGGCTGCCCGCCAGGCGACCAGAACGTACTCGTCGCGTGCGTCGCCGGGGCGCCGCCGGAATCCCGCCGGGCCATGGTCGAACGCCTGGCGCTCTGGAAGGCCTCGGAGTATGCGCGGATTCAGGGGCTCTCGGGATTCGCCAACGCGCTGGTTCTGCGAGCCAGCCTGGAACAGGACGATCCGATTAATCGCCGCATTTACGCCAGCCGACTGCAAACTTTGCTGGAATCCGGCGCCGTCGCCGATGCGGCGAGTCTGGCCGCGCGCAGACAGGTCGGCGGCAGCATGAGCGATCTGTGGCGCGCCCGTACGTTTGTGCGCGCGGGAGAGCGGGACGCGGCCAGGTCGGCTTTTATTCAGTCGGCCCGCGAGACGCGCGCCGGCTGGATACTGCGCGCGATCGTGCAGGACATGCGCCGCAGCTTTCCCGAACTATTCCGCGGCGAGGCGCTGAGCGGTCAGCCGGACTCGGTGCGCGACCTCACCGCCCTCGCCGAATATTTATCGCCCCAGGAAATCGCCGCGCTGCGCGGCGCGCTCAGCCCGGATCGAATCATCGCCAGCACGAATGCCGGGCGGGCCGCCGGCGACGGCGCCTACCTGATCGCGGCCGGTTACGGCAGCGCCATTCACAGCCTGGCGCGCGCGAGCTACACCTACTTAAATCAGAATCCCGAAACCCTCGAAGCCTGGGCGCGCGCTCTGCACGCAAAACGGCAATCGGACGGCGCCGTCGCCCTCCTGGAAGGCTTCGAAACAGCGCGCGCCGCGCGGCCCTCGCTCTGGGAATTCTACATTGAGCTGCTTGAGGCGCAGGCGCCGCGCGAACGCTACTTCGCCGAGACCCTGGAGTTTCTGGCGGCCCATCCGCAATATTATTCCGTTCAGGATCGGCTCATCGCCGCGCTCATCGGCGACGACGCGCGCCGGATTCAATGGGCGCCCGAAGCCTACTGGACGCGAGCCGCGCAAACGCTGCCGGACCAGACCGGCAAGGGCCGCTTTGTCTACTGGTACAAGCGCTATCTCCAGAGCCGCAACCGGCAGGCCGACGTTGAACGCTTGCAACGCGATTTTTATTTGATGGCGCCCGGCAGTTTTTACGTGGCCGCTTTCTGGGACGCGCAGGCTCCGTCCGGCGACTACGTGCGCGAGTGGAACGACGCATTTACGCGCGAAGACTACCTGCGCTGGGTCGGCCGCCATGGCGATAACGAAGCGGCGCAGCGCTTCCTCGCGCGCCGCAATATTGCGCGTTTCACCGACCCGGAGGCTGCCAGGCTCTGGAAGGACATGGACAGCGGGCGCTACTCGGCGCCCGAAGACGCCGCCCTGCTCTTTCGCCTGGGCGAAGCCGCACTCGGTTCCGAATACATACAGCTGCTGTACAAGAATCGCGTTTCGCGCAATGAGTTCATCGCCCGCCAGGCCGCCGTCGGCCTGCAGAGCGGCAATCTGCACATGTCGGTCTATTACACGCGCTGGCTTTTGCGCGAATTAAACGCGCCGGAGGATCCCTATACCTTGCCGCCTGGCTTGTTGAAGATCCTGTATCCGCGCCCGCATCGCGCCATTGTGCTCAACTACGCCGGCAAATACGGCATTTCCGAACACAAGGTTTACGCGCTCATGCGCCAGGAAAGCATGTTTAACGAGCGCGCGATCAGTCGCTCGGGAGCGCGCGGTCTTATGCAAATCATGCCCGCTACCGGACGCTGGCTGGCGCCGCGGCTTGGCCTGCAATCGCCGGATCTGATGGATCCGGATGTGAATATAAATATGGGCGCTAAGTTCTTTTCGGACCTCATCCGCACAAACGACGGCGATTTCCGCTGGGCGTCCATCGCTTACAATGGCGGTCCCGGCAACCTGCGGCGCTGGAAACGGGAATTTTACTCCGGCGACTTTTATTTCTTTCTCGAGTCCTTACCCAAGGAAGAGTCCCGCAACTACTGCCGTGTAACCTACCAGAACTATTTGCACTACGCAACCACCTACGCGTTATATCCGGAGAATTAGCATGGCTCTGCGCTTTTCGAATTCGCTCTCCGGCGAAAAGGAGATCTTCGCTCCCGCCGATCCGACCCGCGTTCGCATTTACAACTGCGGTCCCACAGTCTACGACTTCGCGCATATTGGCAATTTTCGCGCGTATGTGTTCGTCGATTTATTGCGCCGCTATTTGCAGTACCGCGGCTACGGCGTCGAACAGGCTATGAACCTGACGGATGTCGAAGACAAGATCATCCAGCGGGCCCGCGACGCCGGGCGCGACATTCGCGACTACGTGGCGCCGTACGTGGAAGCCTTTCTGGAGGACCTGCGCTTCTTACGTATCCGCGAGATAGAACATCGCCCGCGCGCCACGGAAGCCATACCGGCCATGATCGAAATGATGCAGGCTCTGGAACAGGGCCAGTACGCGTACGCCGCGGACGGCGGCGTGTATTTTCGCATCGCAAATTTTAAGAACTACGGGCGACTCTCGCATATCGATCCCGAACAATTGCGCGTCGCGGCGGACGGGCGTTTTGCCGCGGACGAGTATGAAAAAGAAGACGTGCGCGACTTTGCGCTCTGGAAGCCCGCCGACGAAGCCAGCGGCGCCGCCTGGAACAGTCCCTGGGGCCGCGGTCGTCCCGGCTGGCACCTGGAATGTTCGGCGATGATTCGCGAGATATTCGGCGCGCACGGCGTCGATATCCACACCGGCGGCATTGATCTGTTGTTTCCGCATCACGAAAACGAAATCGCGCAGAGTTGCTGCGCATATCCGCATGACAACTTCGTACGCTACTGGCTGCACAACGAGCACCTGCTTGTAGAAGGACGCAAGATGTCCAAATCGCTCGGAAACGTATTCCTTTTGCGTGACTTCAGCGAACCGGAGCGTCTGCAGGCGCTGATTGACGCCGGCAAGGCGCCCGCGGCGCTCGCGGGTCTGCAAAAACGCGGGGGACTCGCGCGCGCCATTCGATATGTCCTGATCGCCACGCATTATCGGCAAAAACTCAATTTCACCTTCGACGGCATCCTGGGCGCCGAATCGGCCGCCGGGCGCGTGCAGAATGTCATTGATCGCCTGCGGTCGATCGTTGGCGCCAGCGTCGCGGAAATGCAAGCGCGCTACGCCGCCGAAGACGCGACCGGCGCGCCCGGCGAGCGGCGCGCGACGCCGTTGGACTCAAACGCGGCGGACTTCACGGTCCGCGCGCGCGCTGAGTTCGTCGCAGGCCTCGACGACGATCTGAATGTCTCCCGTTCGCTCGCGGCGGTCTTTGAGTTTGTCCGGGACGTAAATGCTGCGCTCGAAAAGGACGAACTGCCGGCCGCCGCCGCCGCCGCCGCGCTGACCGCCCTTTACGGCTGGAATGAAGCGCTCGATCTGTGGGACTTTGCAGATCGCCCGGCGCCCGGCGCCGACGCCGGGATCGTAGACGAAGAGGTGCGCGAGATCGAAGCGCTGATCGCAGCGCGCGCGCAGGCTCGCAAAGACAGAGACTTCGCCGGCGCCGATCGGATTCGCGACGAACTGGCTGCGCGCGGCGTCACGCTCAAGGACACTCCGCAGGGCGCGGTCTGGGAAAAGCTCTGATGGACGAACTCGTTTACGGACGGCAGCCGGTCCGCGCTTATCTTGAATCCGACTTTCGCGCGGAGGATTTGATTGAAATCGTCGTCCAGGACAGCCTGCCGCGCGATTTGCGCGACCTGATTGGCCGGCGCGCGCATCGCGCCGCCGTTACCAGCCTGCCGCGCCGCGAGATAGACCAGCGCTTTCCGGGCCTGAGTCACCAGGGTCTGGTATTGCGTTTGCGCGGCGGCGCCGCGCGCGCCCGGCGCCGCACGGAAGACTGGCGCGATCTGGCCGATCGCAAGGCGGGACTGTTTCTCTTGCTGGATCGAATTCAGGACGTGCAGAATCTCGGATCCATTATCCGCAACGCGGAAGCTCTGGGCGCAGGCGCCGTTATTCTCACGGGCAAAGGCGCCGCGATTAACGACGTCGTACACCGCGTTTCTGCCGGCGCGAGTTTGTTTCTGCCGGCTTATCAAGAAAGCAACCTGAACAGCGTGATCGAACAACTCAAAAAACGGGGCTACTGGATTTGCGCCTCGGCCAGTGCGGCCGACCTGACGCGGTACACAGACGACGGAGGACCGCAGGCCCGCGCCCATTTTGAAACCGAAAGCTTGCCGCCCGCCCGCGAGCTGGCGCTGATCATTGGCAGCGAAGGCGACGGCGTAAAGGCGCTCGCTCTGGAGAAGAGCGACTTTGTCCTCTCGATCCCTTTGCGGGGAAAAACAAACTCGTTGAATGCCGCCGTCGCGACTGCCGTTTTGCTGGACCGATTGATTAATCGAGCCGACGCGCCGCCGCATACAGCCCAGGACGGCGCCCGCGATCTGTCCGGGGATAAACCCTTAGACTGATTCTCAAATTCATCCCGCCAGCGCGCTGTGTATCAATTCCTTCTGGCTGCGCACTTGCAACTGTACAGCCTGCATTTGGAGACCGCACAACATTGCGCGCGTTTTCAATCCAATTCATGGCAGTTAAGTATGAATAATACCGTATCCCGTAAAGATTTTCTGAAAAAGACCGCGTTGCTTGGCGCCGCCACGGCCGGAGCAGCCGCTCTGCTCGCAGCCTGCGGACGTCGTCCGCCCGAAGAGGGCGCTGGCGGTGAAACTGCCGCCGCCGCTTGCGGCGACGTAAGCAGCCTGTCCGCCGCGGACCAGGCGACGCGTACGCAAATGACCGGCACGCTGAAGTACGTGGAGAAATCCGAAGTCGCAAATCAGTCCTGCGGGAACTGCGCGCTGTACAAGGCTCCCGCAGCGGGCGCCGCCTGCGGCGGGTGCCAGCTGTTTCCGGGACCGGTCGAAGCGGCCGGCCACTGCGCTTCCTGGGCGCCCAAAGCCTGATTCAGACATGGTCGCGCGACTGCCGTCGCGCAACTTACAACGAAAGCCGGCGGAGACGCCGGCTTTTTTTTGGCCGGTTCAGCGCAGCGCGCGGACGCGTTCGGCGGACTGTACGGTGTGCTCGAGCAGCATCGTGATCGTCATCGGCCCGACTCCCCCGGGGACGGGAGTGATGTAGCCGGCCTTTGCAGCACACGCATCAAAATCCACGTCGCCCACATTGCCGGCGTTGTACCCGGCGTCGATTACTGTGCCGCCGGATTTAATCCATGCGCCCTGAACGAAACGCGGCCGACCAACCGCGGCCACGACAATATCGCCACGCGAAACGACATCCGCCAGGTCGCGCGTTTTGGAGTGGCACACCGTGACGGTTGCATCGCGCTGCAGCAAGAGCGCCGCCATGGGCCGTCCGAGTATCGCCGAACGCCCGATCACTACAGCGTGCGCGCCGGAAATCGGTATATTATACTCGTCGAGCAAGCGCATAATTCCGGCCGGCGTGCAGCTCGGATAGCCGCCCAGGCCGAAGCTGATCTTTCCAAAGCCGAGCGTAGTGACGCCATCGACATCCTTCTCCGGCGCGATGCGATCAAAGGCCGCGCGTTCGTCGATTTGCGCCGGCGCCGGATGTTGCAGCAGGATGCCGTAGACGCGTTCGTCAGCGTTCAGATCGTCGATGACGCGGAGCAGTTCCGCGGTCGTCGTGGACTCAGGCAGTTCGATGCGGCGCGAGGCGAGACCGATCGATTCGCATGCCTTGCCTTTCATGCGCACGTAGGTCGCTGAGGCCGGATCGACGCCGACCAGAATCGTTGCGAGTTCCGGTTGCGGCGCGCCCAGTCGGGCGACGCGCGCCTTCAAGTCGACGCGCATCTTCTCCGAAAGCGCTTTTCCATCGAGTAGAATTGGATGCATGGCCGCGGACAGAGTGCAGCCCCGCCGGCATAACGACCAGTGCTTTTTCCAGCGCCTGCGTCCGGCCCGAGTTAAAGCCCGCTGCGGCTTATTTGCGCGAAAGCAAAAGCCGACGCAGCGATCGAGCCTGTCCGGCGGCCCAGTCCGCCGTCGCCGCCAGGGCGCCCGCGCCGTACTCCACCGTGGCGAGCCAGGCGGGCAGCCCCGGCGCCTTTGCAAAGCGAGCATTCAGGCTGGCGCGCAGGGCGTTCAACGCGTCCAGGCCGGCGCGCGCCCGGATCTCTTCCGCCGCGATGTGCGCGAGGATCGCCTCCGGTTCCAGATTGGCAAAAAAAACTTTTAACAGCAGTTCGTTGCGCTCCGGCCGGGGCGTCGGCGGACGCCGGAGCCAGGCGCAAAGCGCGGCCCGCCCCCGGGCGGTGATTTCAAACCGTTCGGACGCGCGTCGTCCGACCGATTCCGGACGGGAACGCACCCGGCCCTCCCGCTTCAGGCGCTGCAGGGCCGGATAAATCTGGCCGTAACTTTCCTGCCAGAAATACCCCGTGGAACCGGTTATGCGCTCCCGGATTTCATAACCGGTGCCCGGCCCCATCGCCAGCATCCCGAGGATCACATAGGGCGTACGGCTTTCTCGTTCCCGGGGCGCAGCGGCCGCCCGGCCGCTCGCGCGGGGCCGGACTTTAATTTCAGTCTGCATGGCCCCGATATATAATTGTCAGATATATCTGCAAGATATATCTGTGAGGTATGCAAAGAATTGGAGCGACGTTTTTTCATGTTATTTGGCCGCCGTTTTTGTTTTTGCCGGTCGGCATGCTGTTTGCGCCGGACGGGCGCCTGGATGCCACGCGCGTTCCCTGGATTCTGTTGGTCACCCAGGTCCTGCTCGCCGTGTGCACGACCTGGCTGGTGCGGCGTGGCGGGCTCAGCGCCGACGACCTGGGCCTGGGGCGAGCGGCTCTACGGCCGGCCTGGATCTACGGGGGCCTGGCGCTCGGCGCGCTGCTGGCCGGATCTTACGAAGTCGCCCTTGGGCCGGCACTCGACTGGCTCAGGGCGAATGTTGGCGATGTGATTCCGCCAGGAGAAACGCGCCGGGCGCTGGGCGCCGCGATCATCCCCTTTGCCATTGCAAACGTAGCGCTCGCGCCGTTTATTGAAGAGGTTTTGTACCGGGGCGTCCTCGAACGGCGCTGGCGTGAATGGTGGGGACCGCGGGCGGCCTTTGTGATCGGCATTATCGCCTTTGGCCTTTTGCACTGGGCCGGCGGATTTTTTTACATTGGAGCGACCGCGCTGGTGGGCGCGCTGTTTCTGTGGGTGCGCCGGCAAAGCGACTCGCTGCACGCCGCCATCGCGGTGCACTTCAGTTTTAACCTTTGCGAAACCAGCCTGGCGCTGCTGCGCGGGTAGCCGCATGATTTCCACGCGCGCGCGAAATTCGCCCGCGCGCGCGCAGACCGGCGTCGCTCAGGCGCCGAGGGCGTGGTAGGGACGACGCTCGCGATATTGTTTTTCAAACGCGGTGATTTGCGGCTCTTTTACCAGAGTCAGACCGATGTCGTCCCAGCCGTTCAAGAGGCATTCGCGCAGAAAAGGATCCAGCGTAAAGGCGTACGTCCGGCCGCCGGCCGCAATCGTTTGCGTCTCCAGATCGGCATGAATTTCCGCTCCTTCGTTCGCCTCCACCCAGGCCATGATCTCCTGGACCTCGGCCCGCGCGAGCTTCACGGGCAGCATGCCGTTCTTGATGCAGTTGTTAAAGAAGATATCTGCATACGACGGCGCAATGACGACGCGAAAGCCGTAGTCTTCGAGCGCCCAGGGCGCGTGTTCGCGGCTCGAACCGCAGCCGAAGTTGTCCCCGGCCACAAGGACGCTCGCGCCTTTGTAGCGCGGAAAATTCAGAACGAACTCCGGATTAGCCTTTTCGCCGGCGTCATCCAGAAATCGCCAGTCGTGGAAGAGATGCACGCCAAAGCCCGTACGCTCGATCTTTTTCAGAAACTGCTTGGGAATGATCTGATCGGTATCCACATCCGAGCGATTCAGCGGGACGGCGCGCCCCGTGTGTTTTCTTAATGCTTGCATAGTATTTGCTCCTGATTCCGGCGGCTGCCCGTCAGATTTCGCTCACTTCCGTAAAATGTCCGGCGATCGCCGCTGCGGCCGCAAGTTCGGGACTCACCAGGTGAGTGCGCCCGCCGCGCCCCTGGCGACCTTCAAAGTTGCGGTTCGAAGTGGACGCGCAACGCTCGCCCGGCGACAACACGTCGTCGTTCATCGCAAGACACATGGAACAGCCCGCCTGACGCCATTCAAAGCCGGCGTCGAGAAAGATCTGATGCAAACCCTCCGCTTCCGCCTGACGTTTCACGCGTCCCGATCCGGGCACGACCATGGCGACGACGCTGTTCGCAACTTTCTTGCCTTTCACAATCTGGGCCGCGCGCCGCAAATCCTCAATGCGCGAATTTGTGCACGAACCTATGAAGACGCGGTTGATCGTGATTTCCTTCACCGGCATGCCGGCGCGAAGGCCCATATACTCCAGCGCTCGTTCTGCGGACTCGCGTCCGGCCGGATCGGCGATTTGCGCGGGATCAGGGACGCGTCCGCTCAGCGGCACGACCTGCGCCGGGTTGGTGCCCCAGGTGACCTGGGGTTCGATCTCCTCGCCCTTGAGCGTAACGACTTTGTCAAAATGCGCATCCATATCGCTGCCGAGCGTTTTCCAATAAGCTGTCGCGCGCTCGAATTCCGCGCCGGACGGCGCGAACTCCCGACCTTTTAAATAGGCAAACGTTGTTTCATCCGGCGCAATCAAGCCTGCGCGGGCGCCCGCTTCGATACTCATGTTGCAGATCGTCATGCGACCTTCCATCGAAAGCGCGCGGATCGCCTCGCCGGCGTACTCCATAACGTAGCCCTGGCCGCCGTTGGTTCCAATCTTTCCGATGATCGCGAGAATGATGTCCTTGGGCGTTGCGCCTTTGCGCAGCGGTCCTTCGATCTTGATCAGCATATTCTTCGCTTTGGGCTGCGAAAGCGTTTGAGTCGCCAGAACATGCTCGACTTCGCTCGTGCCGATGCCAAACGCCAGCGCGCCGAATGCGCCGTGAGTGCTGGTGTGCGAGTCGCCGCAGACGATCGTGAGACCCGGCAGCGTAACGCCCATTTCCGGACCGATCACATGCACGATGCCCTGGTCCGGATGGTTTAAATCAAACAGACGAATGCCGAACTCCTTGCAGTTGTTTGCAAGGGTCTCCATTTGTTTTTTGGAAATTTCGCCGGCCGCGCCCCAGTCGCGCGAACGCGTGGAAACGTTGTGGTCCATTGTAGCGAAGGTCAGGTCCGGGCGACGCACCTTGCGACCATTGACCCGCAGACCATCGAAGGCCTGGGGCGAAGTCACCTCGTGCACCAGGTGCCGATCAATGTAAATCAGCGGAGCGGTCTTGCCGTCGTCGAAGACCAGATGATCTTCCCAGATTTTATCGTACATTGTCTTGCCGGCCATGAATATCCCCCGCTGCGGAAACTACGCCATACAATAGCCGCAAACCTGATATAATGCAAATAAAATGTTGTAATCCAATCCATAATGATTGGTTATAGCTGGAAATTGTTCCGGAGTCCCGTATGGAATTTCGCCAGATTCGCTACTTCCTGGAAATCGCGCGCGCGGGATCGTTTCAAAAAGCGGCCGGTCGTCTGGGCCTGACCCAGCCGGCTTTATCGCGCCAGATCGCCCTCCTGGAACGCGAGCTGGAACAACGTTTATTGGAACGCGGTCCGCGCGAGGTGCGCCTGACTCAGGCGGGCGAGGTTTTTCTGGGTTACGCGGTGCGGCTGAACGATCTCTGGCGCGAGCTGGCGGACTCCCTGCGCACGCCGGCCGGCGAGTTATCGGGCGAATACGCCATTTCGGCCGGCGGTACTGTGGCCGCCTGGATCTTGCCTGGCGTCCTGAAGAAAATTCGCAGCGTACATCCGGACGTCGCCCTGCGGGTTCAGGAAGGCGACGCCCAGGAATCGCGCGAAGCGCTGTTGCGCGGCGAGGTTGACCTGGGCATCCTGAGCGGCCTTGTAGAAGAAAGCGGCCTGGTGCAAACGCCCTTTTTGACGGACCGGATCGTCCCGGTGGCCGCCCGGGATCATGCACTGTTTCAAAAACGCAAGCTGCGCCTGGACGATCTGCGGGACGAGGGCTTTGTGCTGTTTCATCCCGCCTCCGCGATTCGTCGAGCGGTGGAGAAAAAACTGCGCGTTCTGAAGCCCGCTTTCCGGCCGCGCGCGGCGATGGAACTGCGCAGCGTCGAATCGGTCCTGCACAGTCTGGAAGCCGGTCTGGGACCGGGTTTCATTTCCGAACTTTCGCTCACGCGATCGCTGCGCGTTCTGCCCTTTCCGGAACTGGTTGCGGAACGCACCTTTTACCTGTGTCATCGACGCAACATGCGGCCGGGCCTGGCCTTGCTGATTTCGGCTATTCAGAGGTTTGCGCCGCGGACTTCGTCCGGCGCATGAACCTCAGGCCGGACCAGATATCGCCCATTCTCACGTTACTCGATACGTCAGAATCGACTCATCTCTTCCGCGCAGTCCGATCTCGCCAAGTGAAACCAGATCGGGCTGAAAATGCAACTCGCGCCGGAGGCTTTCGGAAATAAGCAGGTCGGCGCCAAACTCTTTGCATAACGATTCCATACGGCTGGCGACATTTACAGTATCTCCGATGACCGTGTATTCCAGCCGTTCGCGCGTGCCGATGTTGCCAGCGATCGCTTCGCCGTAGTTAATCGCAATCCCGTGCGCCAGCTCCGGCAGTCCCGCCGCGTGCTGTTCCGCGTTGAACTCGCGTAGTTCGGCGCGCATTGCCAGCGCCGCCCGCAACGCGTTGTCAGCGTCATCCGCCGTCGGCGCAGGCGTTCCAAATGTCGCCATAATGGCGTCGCCGATATACTTGTCCAGCGTGCCATTCCATTGAAAAATCACGCCCACCATGCGCGCATGGTAGCGAGACAGCACATCCAGGACCTGCTCGGGGGTCAGGGTTTCGCTGAGTTTTGTAAAACCGCGAATATCGCAAAACATGACGGCCAGCCGGGAGCGAGTCCCGCCCGGCTTGAGAAAGTCTTCGTCTGCTGCGGTGATCTTCTCGGCAATCCGCGGCGAAAAATAGCGCTGCAATTGCGCTTTATCTTTTTCCAGGAAGACCGCTTGCTGGACGGTGGCGCGGGCGATATGCGTGAGATAGGTCAGCGTCGCCGCGCCGAATACGAACGGAACGCCGATCTGCACCACGAAGTAGAGAAAGTAGCTTACGCGATTCGACAGCAGGTGCTCATTAAACGTGCTTGCGTTCAAATCCCCGTCCGTCGCCGCCGAATACGCATAGAAGCCCAATTGACTCAGCGTGAAGATAACGCCGACGATCGCCGGGTATAAGGGTTTCAGGGCGAAACAATTGAGAATCATCAACCCGGCGCTGAATGTGTAAATAGTGGACTTCAGCAGGAACGCGGAACTGACCTGAGCTCCGCCCACGGCCAGATACCAGATGATCACTATCAGCGTCAGAAATACGCCGTCGAGAACCGCGCTTAAAATTCCCACCAGCGACAGGCGCTGTTTGTTTCGGATCAGAAACAAAAAAACCGCCAGGAACACGACCAATGCGACGGAGGTCAGACTGCCGTAGAGGCGTTCAAAATCCGTCGCCTCAGGAGAAAAACTACCGCCAAGCATCGTCAAAAAGAAGACTACTTTGAGCCATAGCGAGAGCCGCAGCCCGGCCGCTTCGCGTTTCAGCAGAAGTTCGTCCGTTTTGCTCACGAGGCCGGTCTCCTGTATACGCAGCGTGGGCGGGTCGCAACCATCGAGAGTTCAACGGCGGCGGCGTTTCAGCGCCAATCGGCCGCGACCTCAAGAAAGGCGTTCACCACGCGGGTGCGACGTTCCAGCGCGGCGCGAAAATCCGAATCCAGCGGCCAAAAGCTCACGGAAAAGATCACGGTCCGTCGGAGATCTTCGACAAAACCTACGCGCCAGGCGGCCCCCGCCTCCGGATCTGAGCTCAGGCCGGTTTTTGCATACAGCGCTCGGTCGCCGCGGCGTTCGTTCAACATGACGCGGCGCAAAGTCGAATGGGCCGCCGGTGCGATCGGCAGAGCGCCGCTTTGCACTTTGCGCAGAAACGCCAGTTGCTCATACGGGCTGATGCGCAAATCGCCCTCAATCCAGTATGGATAGTCGCCGCTCGCCCGGCGATTGCCGTAATCAAAGGCGTCGACGTAGGCCTGCAACTTCGCCGGTCCCATGCGCCGTCCCAGTTCCATGAAGTACCAAACGGCCGAGACGTCAAACGCGCTCTTTAACGTCTGATCGCGATTCCACTCCGGCAACATGCGCACGACGCCGTCCCACTCGATCTTAAAACCCTCGTCCCGCGCAAGGCCGGCGTCAAGGGCCATAGCCGCCAGGGGAATTTTAAAGGTCGACGCCGGACGTCGCGCGACGCCGCACAGGCGCCGATTGTTCACTGTGAGAGTGCCGCTGGCGACTTCGTAGGCCAGGGCGCAACCGACGGGCGCGTCGGCGCGCGTGAAGAACTCGTTCCACTCGGGCTTTTCGAGCAGGCTTGCATCCGCCGGCGGTTCGCCCGGCCGCGCGACGAGCGCGCAGGACGCAGTCAGAGCCGTCGCGCTGATCAAAAACGCAGCGATCGCGACGGGCGACTTCATTCTGCGACCGCTCCCGCGGCGGGCCACAAGCCCAGCGCGTCGGCGGCCCGTCGAAACTCCTCCGGCATGCGCACGGCGCGCCCGGAGTTCACGTCGATCCAGACGTGCGCGGAAAGGCCGTCGCAGACGCAGCGCCCCTCCCGATTCCACATGGAACAGGCGAGCGTCAGGCTGCGCGAAGTGAGCTCCGCAACTCCCAGGGTCAAATCCAGCTCATCGGGAAAAAAGACCTGCCCGCGGTAGTTGATCTCGAGGCGGTTCATCACCAGCGAGATATGGTCGGGCGCCTTATAGTCGTAGCGTTGATGAAGGTCGGTAAAGTACTCGGCGCGCACATTCTCAAAATACCGTGCATACGAGACGTTGTTGACGTGGCGCAGGGCGTCCATATCGCCCCAGTTCACGCGCTGCTTGAAGACAAACGGATAGCGAACGGGCCGGGCCATGCGACTTTGACCCGGCTCAATCGATGTAGTCTTTCAGCTTGCGACTGCGCGTGGGATGGCGCAGTCGACGCAGAGCTTTCGCCTCGATCTGGCGAATCCGCTCGCGCGTGACCTGAAACACGTAGCCGACCTCTTCGAGCGTGTGCGAATAACCGTCGTCCAGGCCAAAACGCATGCGCAGAACTTTCTGCTCGCGCGCCGGCAGAGTGTTCAGCACGGCTTTGATTTGCTCCGTCAACAGGCGATGCGCCGTGGCATTGACCGGCGACTCGACCTCGGTGTCCGGAATAAAATCGCCCAGCTCGGAATCTTCTTCGGAGCCCACCGGGACTTCGAGGGAGATCGGTTCGCGCGCGACGTTTTTCACCTGCTTTACGCGCTGCACGGGCCAGCCCAGACGTTCGGCGATTTCTTCGTTCGTCGGTTCGCGCCCGGTTTCCTGCAAGAAGAGCCGCGTTTCGCGCACGACTTTGTTGATCTGCTCGATCATGTGGACCGGAATGCGAATGGTGCGCGCCTGGTCCGAGATTGCGCGCGTGATCGCCTGGCGAATCCACCAGGTGGCGTAAGTGGAAAACTTGTAGCCCTTTTTGTACTCGAACTTATCGACGGCTTTAATCAGACCGATGTTGCCCTCTTGAATCAAGTCAAAGAAGTGCATGCCCCGATTGGCGTAGCGCTTGGCGATAGAGACGACCAGACGCAGGTTCGCCTTGATCAGCTCCTTTTTGGCCTGGGCGATTTCGCGTTCGCCTTTGTTTAAGGATTCACCCCAGCGCAGAATATCCTGGATGGGCGACCCCGCCTCCTGCTCCATGCGGCGCAGCTTGCGTTCATTATTGCGGATGTCTTTAATGACTTCGCGGACTTCATCCAGGGAGACGGCCATCTCCTTTTCGATGATGTCCATATTCTCATTCTTTTCGATGTAGCGGTTGTAGGCCTTGATCTCGCGAATATCTTTGCCGTACTTCGCTTTTATCGAAAGGAAGTGCCGCTGGATTTCCTTAATGCGGAACACCATCGACTTGATCTTCTGCGAAATCCGCTGGATCTCCTTCTGCGAAACGCCGACCGTCCGCACCGCTTCGATAATGACAGCTTTGGCTTCGTCTGCGCGCTGCTTGTATTCGCGCCATTTGCGCGAACCGTCCACATACTTGCGCAGCCGCGACTGGGCTTCCTGGAGCTTTTTTTCCTCGACGCCGATGATTTCCATCTTCTCGAAGAAATTTTTCTCCAGCTTCTCCAGCTCGGAGGAGCTCATGTAGTAGGCTTTGTTGACGCGCACCACGTCCGAAATGCGGATCTTCCGCGAACGGATCTTGGGCATCAACTTGAAGAAGTTGGCGCGCAGGAGCGAACTCTCGAGGATCGTCTCCTCGATAATGTTTTCGCCGTTTTCAATGCGCTTCGCGAGAAAGACTTCCTTATCGCCGGAAATAAGCGAAACCTTGCCGATCTCCTTCAGATAAAGGCGAATCGGGTCGTCGCTGATGGTTCCGGAGCTGGACTCCTTCTTCTTGCGCGCGGGCTGTTTGCCCTCTTTTTTTACCGGAGGGGGGTCTTCGAGGGTCTTGCTCGAATATTCCTCGACTACTTCAATGCCCAGTTGATTGAGCAAGGTGAAGACATCTTCGATCCGTTCGGAGTTAACTATCTTCTCCGGCAGGTACTCGTTGATCTCATCGTAAGTAATCTCTCCGTTTGCTTTGCCGATGGAGATGATTTTCTGGATCTCCGGCAAATCCTCCATTGCCATCGGTGGTCACTCCTGCATAATTGCGTGGCGAGAGTCGCAGAAACTTGCGCTGCCAGTATATGGTTGTATTATCGAATGGCGCACGGGCGAACGCGACCCGCGAGAACCAACATTCTGAACGCCTGAGGGAAAATCGTGCATCAAGGGGTTAGCGAACCTGGTCGGCGCTCCCTGGATTCCAGATCCGTATACTCCTTCAGGAGCCGGGCCTGTTCCTCCAAAAGGTACGCCTTTTCCACGGAATCGGCCACAGTATAGCGGGCTTCCCACTCGACGAGCCATTTTTTTATCTCAAAGCGTCTGCGGCGGCGCAGGAGATCCGAGACCACCAGGGCCGGATCAGTTTCGCCGTCGGATCGGGCCTCGGCGCGTTCCATGGCCAGCGGTCCCAGGGCCCTTACGGTCTCTTCCGGCAGATCGAAGCGGCTGAATTCCGCTCCGGTCCAGAGATTGCCCGTCAAATACCGCGTTTCGAGATAACGCCAGAGGAACTCCGCATGGGGATCGACGAAATTCAGATCCGAAATCTCCGCCTGGAAACGTCCGAAAAGCTCCGGCGCATACAGGAGTTCCAACGCCAGCTCCTGCTCGGCCCGCGCAACCCGCACGCTCCATGGATCCGTTTTTTCGGACCGCCGGGGCGCGCCGACGGAAGCGCTCGCAAGAGCTGGCGCGCGCCCGGACCGCTCGCCGCCGGGAAATCCGGGTTCGTCGGGCGCGCGGACGGCGCCAGCGGACGAACGAGCGGCGCCGGCGCCGGGGTGACGCTCTTCCCATTCCCGCCGGACGCTGGCTGGATCGAGCCCGAGGGCCCGCGCGCCTTCCTCCAGGAACATGCGGCGATCGGAATCGCGCGAAAGCTCGCCCAGGGAAGCGTAGAGCCGATCCAGAGCCGGCCGCCGATCCAGGCCGCTCGGGGTCCACTCGGGCCGCCGGCCGCTGTAGTATTCATTCGCCTGGGCTGCGTATTCCCAGACCGGCAGGGCGTCCACGCCCTCGCGCGAAACGAACAACTCCGGAAATAAAACTTCGTGCAGTAGCAGGCGTTCTGCAGGGAAGCGCGTCGCAAACAGCTCATCCAGGCGCGGACGCGGCAGCTGCCGGGCGGCGTCAAAGGGATCAAGCCCGCCGGGCAGAAGGATTACCGTGGCGCGGAGCATATCGCGATCCAGCGCGAGTCGGGAGAATTTCAGGGCCGCATTGCGTCCCGCGCGGTCGCCGTCAAAGATTGCAATGGCCTCACGCGCGTAGCGTGACAGAAGCGCCAGATGCTCGGGAGTAAGCGCGGTGCCCAGGGGCGCAACGGCGTGTTTTACGCCCGCTTGATGAAGACCAATCACGTCCAGATAGCCCTCGACAATCACCGCCGCGCTTTTTGCGCGAATCTCGGGCAGGGCCTGAAACAGACCGTACAAAATCCGACTCTTGTGAAAGACAGGCGACTCGGGACTGTTGATGTACTTCGCGGGGTTGTCGCTGCCGGGCAGTATGCGACCGCCGAAACCGGCGGCCCGACCCGAGACGTCGCGAATGGGAAAGATGGCCCGATGCCGGAAGAAGTCGTAGGGCGCATCGCTCTGCCCCCGTTTGAGCAGGCCGAGTTCGACCAGAGTCGCTTCGTCGGCGGGAAATTTTTTCTTGAGCCAGTCCCAGGAGTCCGGACTCGCCCCCAGTTGGAAATGCGCAATGGTTTCCGCTGTTAGACCGCGCGACACCAGATAGTCGCGCACATCGCGGCCGTCGCTGGATTCCAGCTGCGCCTGAAACGCGCGCGCGACGCGGTCATTCAGATCATAATAGCGTTGATTGGGATCCGCGCTGCGTCCGCCTTTCGGCCGTTCGATGCCGGCGAAACGCGCCAGGGTATCCAGCGCCTCGTTAAAAGGCAGGCGCTCAATATCCATCACGAAGCGAATCAGATCTCCGCCGCGTCCGCAGCCAAAGCAGTGATACAAACCCTTTTCCGGCGTCACCGTAAACGACGGCGTCTTTTCCCCGTGAAAGGGGCACAGGCCTTTCAGGTACTTACCTGCGCGTTTGAGAGGCGTATAGCGGCCGATGTAGGTTTCGATGGGAACCGCGGCCAGCACCTGATCTTTAAAATCCCTCTGACTCATGGCGTTTCAAAAACCGTGTAGCCCGACCGGACCAGGCGGGAAAGGACATAATGCCGCCCGAACAAAATTCCGGGGGAACAAAAAACCCGAAAGGGGAGCGGGAAATGTCAGGAACCAGACTGGGAAATTGGCCGGGAGCGGGCAGGCTTTCAGCCGCCGGCGAGTCGGGACTGCACGAGTTCCTTCACGCGGGCGCCGTCGACGCCCTGCCCTTTGAAGCGACCCATGACCGGACCCATGACCTTGCCGGCGTCCGCCGGGCCGGCGGGTTTGACCTTTGCGATGACTTCATCGATGGCCTTGAGAATGTCGGCTTCGGGGATGGCGGGCGGCAGATAGCGTTCCAGAATCTCAGCTTCCGCGCGTTCGTTGGCGGCCATTTCGACGCGGCCGGCTTTGTCAAATTGCTCGATGGATTCGCGGCGCCGCTTGATGGCGCGGCGGATGAGGGCTTCCACCTGATCGTCAGACAGATCCTTTGATCCGTCCTTCGTCATTTCGTACTGGATATCCGATTTGAGCATGCGCAGGGTGTTCAGCTCGACCGAGCTCTGCGCCTTGAGGGCGGCGTGCATATCCGCCTGAAGTTTGTCGAACAGCGCGCCCATGCCGTCCGGATCAGAGTTTGTCTTTTTTCAACATGAGCAAACGCTTCTTCTCACGCTTGCGCACGGCCGCTTCTTTCTTGCGCTTTTTGCGCTCGGAAGGCTTTTCGAAAAATTCGCGACGCTTGATTTCCGACTGAATGCCGGCGTTGACGCACTCGCGCTTGAAGCGCTTGAGCGCGGAATCGATGCTCTCACCATCTTTTACTGTAATGCCAATCATGTCTGTGCAATGTGTCGCCTGGCCCGCGGGCCGAACTGGGGCGTGTACATACCTCTCCCGCGGCCATGGATATGGGCGGCCTGTCTTCCGTCAAGCGTTATGTCGGCCGGCAGGCCAGCAGCGCGCGAGCGGCCTGAGTTGATGCCGACATCTCCCCGGAGGCGGCCCGGCTCCGCGCCGGCGGCGGCCCGCGGCTCGGCGCGCAGCCGACGCCGGCTGCGCCGCTCCTGAAATTGATAAATTTGCTTTAACAGTCTCCGAAAACGCCGCGAAGGCCCCCGCGCCTGTTACGTACTCGTTTTTTGTGTAGCGTTTTTGTGCGGTTTTTCCGGCAAAAAACGCGAAAAAAATGAACCGGGCCGGCCGGACTTCAAAAAAACGCTGTACTCGTACAACAAATGTACCGTTAAAGAAATCGGACATAATACGGACCGCGCGTCCGGGAGAAAGAAAGTGAAGCTGACGGATGAAGAGTTTATCAAGCAACTGCGCCAGTACATTGAGTTTCGCGGAATCGACATCATATTGCATTTGAAAGACGGCACCCGGATCGAACTCGACAAAAACCGCATGATGGAGGGCGACGTCGTTATCCAGAAGAACATTCGCGCCGGCATGCGCGGCAGCATTCATCTCAAAGAAATCGCCAAGGCCGACTTTTACGCAGCCTGAGGGTCGCCGGGCGCAGAACGCTCTCAACGAGACTCGCCGCTGTCCCGGACGCGGCGAATCAGCTCGATGTCTTCCGCCTCGAGCGCCCCTTCCCGCCGCAAATCCTGAAGCAGCAGGCCGGCGATATCGGCCGCTACCCGCCCGGTGAGACCATAGGCGATATCCAGAATCTTGCGGCGCCGCGGCGCTCCCGGCGGCTCTTCCGCCAGCAGCCTGCGAATCTCCGAAAGCGCCGCGCTTTCGCGCTTCAAGAACTGCTCGCGCGCCTGCAGCAGTTCGCGAATGGCGCGCGGCAAACGCTCCAGGGCTTCCGGCCGCGCATACGCGCTGTAGTCTTCGCGAAAGCGCTCGCGAAACCATTCTTCCGGCAGCTCCGCCAACAATTCCGGACGTTCCACGGCGATTTGATCCAGCGCTGCGAAAAGCACCGCATCCGAGGCGTAAATCATCAGTCCCAGGGCGACGGCCGGATTGCGTTTTGTAATCAATTCCATCGCCCGCGCCCGCCGCTCGCCGCCCACGTTGTCCAGCGCGGCGAAATACCGACGCGGAGCGGAAGCCCGCAGCCGCGCGCCTTCGCGCAGCACGGTTGCAGCAAAATCCGGCAGCGGGCCGGACGCGCCGCCCGGTCGGTCGATCAAATCCAGAAACAAAGAAAGTCCCGCGAAATCTCCGCCCGCGCGCGCCAGGGCCCCGACTTCGCGAATCATCAGCGAGCGCAGTTCTTCTTCGGCGATATAGACCAGCGAGGAATCGGGGAGCCGCGCAAGCAGATCGTTGGCGCGCGCGCTGTCGAGAATGTTCAAAAGAAAAATAATAAAATCGGAGTAGCGCTCTACAAAATTCTCAATAAGCGCGGGTTCGAGCTCGGTCAACATCCGGAAGGACTTCCGGATTTCGAGCAGACTCATCGTGTGGAAGACGCCGGCGGCGTTTTCCAGAAATTGTCGGCGATCTTCTTCCACGGGTCTCGGGGGCGAAAGCTTGCGCCGACGCCTACTCGGTTGTCGCGGGTTCTTCGTCTGCAAACAAGGAAAAATTGCGTTCCCGTTCCAATAAACTCTCCATATCGTCCATGTACTGGCGGGCCTGCTCAGACCAGTGGCTCTCGGGATCCAGCTGAATGTAGGTTCTGAGACAGCCAATAGCGCTTTCGAAGTAGCGGAGCTTAAAATACAGGAGGCCGATGTTGTAGTAGGCCTCGGGAAACTCGGGATCCAGTTCAATGCAGCGCTGAAAGTAGCGAATCGCCGCGGCGTAGCGCTCTTCTTTAAAGTGGATGTTGGCCGCGTTGTACAGGCCCTCGACGCAATCCGGATCCAGTTCCAGCGCCGCGTCGTAGTATTTAAGCGCGTCGGCGTTTTTTTTGAATTCAAAGCACAGATTGCCGAACTCGATCAGCGCGGCCACGTGATCCGGTTTGCGTTTGAGGATCGCCTCAAGGGCCTTGCTGATTCGACGAAAGTCCCCGCTCTCCAGTTCGGTCAGATAAACCCGCTCCAGCTCGCGCAAGGGGCCCGCGTCCTGGGCGGGGGCCGCGCCGGCTCGGGCCTGGAAGGGCACCACGCGCGCAGCGGCCTCGCTGGCGCCATACGGCAGATACATTTGCCCCGTGACTGAATCCAGCAAGGCCTCGGGGCTGCGTTCCAGCAGAAGGTCCGGGCCGTAAAGCGTCAGCGCCGAAGACCAATCCCCGCCCGCGCGGTCGGATTGGCGCTCGACGTATTGTTCCACGCTACGCCGAATCTGCTGCAAGGACAGACCGCGCTGACGACAGGCGTAAATGAAGCGGGCGCGAATCAGATCGTCAAAGCCGAGATCTTCGGCCGGCGATAAGAGCCCGGTACGCTTCCAGTAGTACAGATGGTGGCCGGGTATCCCCAGCTTGAGGGCCGCCTCGCGAATCCTCATGGAGTCCCCCGGGGGGCGGCCAGGCGGGCGCCGGACTGCGGCCGGCCGCCTCGCCCGGCGCCGCCGGCTTGTCCAGGCTTCCACCCGGCCTGCCCGGCTTCGCGGGCGGCGAAAATCGGGAAAATAGCAAGGGGCAATGCTTGCATTGCCGGGGAGCATTTTTGATTATGTCTCTTGATTCCGGAGCGCGCCATGTCTGAGAATACGGAGGCCCCCGCGGAGCCCGAAGCATCCCGCGGACCTGATTTCACCCACCTGCATCTGCACACGTCCTACAGCCTGTTGGACGGCGCCATACGCATCCCGCAGCTGATGAAGCGCGTGAAAGAGCTCGGCATGAGCAGCGTGGCTATGACCGATCACGGCAACATGTTCGGGACCGTCGAGTTTTACAAGGCCGCGGTGAAAGAAGGCGTGAAGCCGATCATCGGTTGTGAGTTTTATGTCGCCCCGGGGAGCCGTAAAGAAAAAAAGCAAATCGAACGCCTGGCGGACGGCAACAACTACCATTTAATCCTGCTGGCGACCAATCGCGAAGGTTATTCCAATCTCATCAAGCTGGCCAGCCGCTCCTACACGGAGGGCTTCTACCGGAAGCCGCGCATCGACTACGATCTGCTTTCCGAGCATTCGGCCGGCGTCGTCTGCCTGACGGCCTGCCTGGGCGGCGAGGTGCAGCGCAAATTGGTAACCGGCCAGGACGCAGAAGCCCAACGCGTCGCCGGCAAACTCAACGACATCTTTACCCGCGATCGCTTCTTTCTCGAGCTTCAAAACCACGGCATAGCGGACGAGGACACGGCCGCGCTCGGCAATCTCGAGCTGGCGCGACGCAACGGCTTCCAGCTCGCTCTGACCAACGACAGCCATTTTCTCAAACGCGAAGATCAGGCCGCGCAGGATATTCTCCTGCGCATCAACCAGAAAAAAACCGTAGATGACGAGCTCCAATTCGGCTTTAACTCGGAGTTTTATGTAAAGAGCCCGCAGGAGATGCTGGCCCTCTTCGGGTCCGAACACTCCGACCTGCTCGCAGCGTTTCACAATACGAACCGCATCGCCGAGATGGTCGATCTCAAGTTCGACTTTGGCAACCCTCTCTTGCCGCGATTTGAAACGCCGCCCGGCCACACGCTCGATAGCTACATGCGCGAACTGGCCGAACACGGCCTCAAACGCCGCTACGGCCAGAACCTCTCGAAGGCGGTCCTCGATCGCTTTGAATTCGAATACGGCGTGATCACCCGGATGGACTTCTCGGGCTACTTTTTGATCGTCCAGGACTTCATCAACTGGGCCAAACAGTCCGGCATTCCTGTGGGACCGGGCCGCGGTTCGGCGGCCGGCAGCATTATCGCCTACGCCCTGGGCATCACTGACATTGAACCCCTGCGCTACGGCCTGCTCTTCGAACGGTTCTTAAATCCCGAACGCAAGGAAATGCCCGATATCGACGTGGATTTCTGCGCCGAACGTCGCGAAGAAGTCATCAACTACGTGCGCGCCAAATACGGCGCGGATCGCGTGGGCCAGATTATCACCTACGGAACCATGGCCGCCAAAGCCTGTCTGAAAGACGTGGCGCGAGTCTTGAACATCCCCTTCGACGAAGCGAACGCCATCTCCAAGATGTTTCCGGACGTCCTGAACATCTCGATCGACGAAGCCGTGAAAGCTTCCGCGGAGTTGCGCGACTACAGCGACCGCGGCGAAAATCAACGCAAACTCTTTACCGTGGCGCGCGCCCTCGAAGGCAACGTGCGCCATACCGGCGTGCATGCCGCGGGCGTCGTCATTGCGCCGCAGCCCCTCGAAGAACTGGTGCCGCTGGCGACCATCGCCAATAAGGGCGGCGATCGCGTGCTGGTAAGCCAGTTCGACATGACTTCGCTCACGGAAGTGGGCCTGGTCAAGATGGACTTTCTGGGTCTGCGAAACCTCACGGTCCTGAATCACTGTCTGGATGGCATCGAGAAACGCACAGGGAAACGGCCGGATCTTACGGAGATTCCGCCGGACGACGAGAAATCCTACGATCTGTTGCATAAAGGCGAAGTGATCGGCGTATTCCAGCTCGAATCCAGCCCCGGCATGCGCGAGTTCGTCATGCGCCTCAAGCCCTCGCGCTTTGAGGATCTGGTGGCGCTAATCGCGCTCTTTCGCCCGGGCCCGCTGCAGGCGGGCATGGCGGACAGCTTTATCAATCGCAAAAAGGGCCGCGAAAAGGTGGTCTATCCGCACGCCGACCTCAAGGAGATTCTCGAAGACACCTACGGCGTTATTGTTTATCAGGAACAGGTCATGCAGATTTCGCGCGTGATCGGCGGGTTCACGCCGGCCGAAGCCGACGCACTGCGCAAGGCGATGGGCAAAAAAATCGCCGAAAAAATGGCCGAAATGCGCGTAAAATTCATCGAAGGCGCCAAAGGCCGCGGCTACGGCGATAAATTCGCTACAGACCTGTACGATCAGATGGCCCAGTTCGCAAGTTACGGCTTTAACAAAAGCCACTCGGCCGCCTACGCAATGATCGTGTATCAGACGGCGTATCTCAAGGCGAACTTCCCGACCGACTACATGCGCGCCGTGCTCGATTCCGAGATGGATAAGACCGACGGCCTGGTGCCCTACATCAACGCCTGTCGGTCCATGAATATTCGGGTGCTCGGACCCGACATTAACGCGTCGGAAGCGAAGTTTTCGTATGTCGAAGAGGGCGTGATCCGCTTTGGACTGGCGGCTGTAAAAAACGCGGGTCTGGGCGCCGTGGAGTCCATTGTCGACGCGCGCGCCCGGCGGACGGAAAGCGGGTTTCGCTCCTTCTTTGACTTCATGGAAAACGCGGATTTCAAAATCTGCAACCGGCGCACCGTGGAAGCGCTGATCCAGGCCGGCGCTTTCGACTCCCTCGGTTACACGCGCAAAGCGCTGCTGTCCAGCATGGACGTGGCCCTTTCTCATGGGCAGCGATCCCAGGCCGATCGCGAGAGCGGACAGAACAGCCTCTTTGGAGCGCTGACGACCAGCGCCAGCGTAGCCGAAGAACCAATCCCGCGCGGCGAAGGCGTGGCGGAGTTTCCAAGCCACGAGCTATTGCGGCTCGAAAAAGAAGTGCTCGGCTTTTATTTCAGCGGCCATCCGTTGAAAAAATTCGAGCGTACCCTGCGCAAGATCCGGGCGATCCCCCTCGCCCAACTGGGCGAAATGGCGAGCGGCGCAAAGGTCGAAATC
Source organism: Leptospirales bacterium (assembly GCA_036170535.1). GTDB lineage: Bacteria > Spirochaetota > Leptospiria > Leptospirales > Leptonemataceae > SSF53. The sequence continues at coordinate 60,929 of JAVHPJ010000231.1, forward strand.
GCCTGCGTGATTAACGACTACTCTTTCCGGCTGACCAAGACCGGCAAGGAAATGGCGCGTCTGCAACTGGAAGACATGAGCGGCGCGCTCGAAGCGGTCATATTTCCCGGATCGCTGGAAAAAATGAAAAAGGACATCATCAAGGACACGCCGCTTTATTTCAATGCGACCGTCGAGAAGCGCGAAGAAACCGGCACGCCTTCCGTTATCCTGCACGCCATTCAGCCGCTGAACGGCGAACTTCTGGACGAGAAGCAGGAAAAGGCCCTGCATGTAAAACTGACCGCCGGCAATCTGGATCCGGGCGCCCTGGGTCAGCTGCAAACGGTGCTGCGAAATTTCCGCGGAGCGCTCAGCGTATATTTTCATCTGAACGGCGCAGAAGGCGGACAGGAAATGGTCATCCGCGCGCACAACAGCTTTAACGTAGGCTATTCCCAGGAACTGCGGGACCGTCTGGCGCGACTGCCTCAGGTTGAAGCGATTTATCTTTCGGTAGGCGAATCGATTTCACGGCTCTACGCAAACGGCGAGACGCCGCGATCCACGGCGACCGCCGGCTGAACTCAGGGCGCCGGTTGGCGCCGGCCCGCCGTGACGGCGGTCTCGCCCGTTCCGGCCTTACTCAGTCCCGGACAAACAAGGTCGCCTGATGCACAAGGCCGCCCGAAAAATCCAGATCGTAGTCGCCGCGTGTCAGGCGCTCAAAGCGTACCTGACCGTCGCTTGCGCTGCGCGATTCCACAATGCGTCCGTCGCGGCGCAGTTCGACGCGCCACGCGGGAACATCCGCCAGACGCACCACGAGAGTCATGGCGTCGTCGCTTTCGCGCAGGGCCTCGTACCGTATGACGCCGCGGCGCTCGCCCCGCAGGCTAACATTCTGAGAAAATTCCATGCGCACGATTTTTTCGCCCGACTCGGCGACAGCGGCGTTACGCACCTGCACGCCCACTGCCGCGTCCAGACTGACGCCCTGCAGGGCCGACTTGACAGCCCGCAACCCTTCGCGCGCGAGTTCGACAATCAAGGCGGGTGCGCGACGCGCTTCGCTTTCCGCCTGGCCGCCCAGGACGCGTTCCACCGCCGCCGCAAGGGCGATCGGCAACGGGTCGGCGACCGGCGAGTCCAGACTCATCAGCGTGCGTGCGCGCAGAGCGCCAAGCAGGGCGTGCTGATCGGCGGGCGCCAGATCTGCGAGACGGCCGCCGCCTGCGAGCAATTGATCGGCAAGGCGGGCGACCTCGCCCTCGTCCAGGGAAGTCGGCGCAAGGCCGGCCAGAGCCGCCGCCGGGCTGAGAGCGACAATGCGCTCCTCAAGGGCGATCAATTCCCGAACCTCCGGCAGGGTCATTTCGCCGTACTCGTCATAAAGGGTGTCGGGAATTTCGGTAAACTGTCGGATGATCTCTTGCGGCTCCATGGACCCTTTGCCTCGCTACCTGTTTATAGACGGCGCCCTGAAAAAAATCGTTACAGACGGACGCAAAAAAAGGCCCGCCGGGACGGCCCGGAGCGCTGAAAAATCAATTCCGCACGCCGGGCGACCGCACGCGCTCCAGGGCGCGCATCATTTGCACGGAGACGCTGCCCTCCGGTATGTTGAGAAGATCGCCGATTACCCGATAGGGCGTGCGGACAATGAAGTGCCCGCGCACCTTGCGCTGGAGTAAGCGCTCCCTTTGTTGATATTTTTTATTAATGGCGCGATCCAGCCGGGCGATTTCCTCGGGATCGCCCGGTGCGTTGGAACTCAGATCCGCCTTGAGGGCGCCCGCGAGGCGATCCCGACGGCTTTTCAGATCCAGGATGGACAGATAGAGCGCCGTGATCTTGTCTTCTGCGCCCAGATTCTTCAGTTCTTTGCTGGAGAGCGCGTGCCGCAAGTGCGCGAGCTTGCGCGCCAGGTCTTCCGGCGCCAGGCCGGCCTTCCGGGCGGCGTACGCCGTTTCATCCGGATCAAGTTCCATATAATAGATGTAGGATAACTTAAAGACGACCCGCAATTCCATGGACAACTGGCCCAGGCGTTCCGGCAGATTCACATCGCCGCCGTCGCCTTCGAGCAGGCTGCGCGGATCCGGGGCGTTTTCGATCATGCGGTATTCGTTGCCGCGTTCGTCCGTGCGACCGACGTTTACCGTTTCCACTTCCCGGATGGTGCGCATCCAGTCGATAACCAGATTGCGCAGAACCGTGTAAAACCACGTACGAAAGCTCGAGCGCCCCTGGAAGGAACGAAAGCGCGCACCGCCGCGCAGGCGCTCAAAGGCGTATAAAAAGAAATCCGAACCCGCGTCCTGGTCCAGATGGAAAACCTTCATGGGGAAGTTGTAAATGTCTTCCGAGTAGCGGTCAAAGAAGGCCTTGAGCGCCTCGCGGTCGCCCTCAGCGCAGCGGCGCACCAGATCGCGAATCCCGTCCGCGTCGGAAACGCCGTCCGCTTCTGCGGTAACTTCTGCATCAATCGCCATATATGCTGGAATATCGCCCGTGGAAAAACCCGCACAAAATCGCTTTGCGGCGGACGCCTGAGGCCGGAGGATAGGCTTCATGGCGTCAATGGCATGTCCAGGATTTTTTTACAATCCCCGCTTTCGCGCTGCGCTGGGCGCTGCGGTGGCAACCGGCCTGCTTGCAGCGGCGGCGCTGCTTGCGCAGCAGGAACGCGCGCGCCGACCCCAGTTTCAATGGCCGCTCATTAAGGGCGAGTTCCCGGAGGCGCGCGGCCTCACCTCAACCTTTGGCGAATCGCGTAATGATCGCTTTCACAACGGCGTCGACATCGCCGGCAAAGGCGATGCGATTCGGCCTATGGCGGAAGGCGTCTTTCTATACAGTCGTTACGCCGGCGATGATCCCTTTGCGCCAATGCCGGGTCCGGGCAATTCCGTGGTGATTTATCACGGCGACGGCTGGCTGAGCGGTTATTATCACCTGGAGCAATCGGAAGACCCGCCGCGCCGCGGCGTGGTCAAGCGCGACACGGTCATCGGCGTGGCGGGCAATACCGGTCACTCCGGCGGACCGCACCTGCACTTCTTTCTGGCCGATCGCTACGGTCTGCGCGTGATCAATCCGCTTGAGGCCTTGCCGCGCGTGAAAGACGAAAATGCGCCCCTGATCGGCCAGGTGGCGCTGACGACGCCTTTGGGCCAGACCTTGATTTCGTCCGGCCGCGAAGAGAACATTCGACTTACAAAACGCTACCCGACCTCCGTGACGATCATTGACGCTGGTTTCGAGCGCTACACGCGGCGGGGCGTGTACAGTTACAGTTGGAAGCTGAATAACTCGCCCCGCCAGACGCGACAGTTTGACGCGGTTTCCCTGGATGACTCCGGCTGGTTGTTGGGCGGCGAACATATCTTTGCCGACGTTTTTACCGACAACCTCTACAGCCTGGGCGAGATGGAGTTTCGCGACGGCAAGAATACGCTGGTGATCAGCGCTCAGGACTTTAACGGCAATCGCAGCGAAGCGGTTTTCGACATCAACGTAGATCGCCAGTACTGACGCCGACGCGAACCGGACCTCGATGCGAGCCGGACATCAACGCGCGGCGGCCGGGGCTCGGGAGAGCGCATCACCCGCGTCCAATCGATCCGGATCCCCGTTGACAACTTCGCAGCGCGCTGCATAAGCGGAGGTCTCAACTACCTTCAAGCGTCCGCGATCCGCCCCGTTCCTGCGCGCCATGAACTGATCGCCGGGCTTGACGCCGTCGGCCGCGCCAATGTTGATAAAGACGCGATCGCCGGAGATACGGATCACTTTGCCGCGCAGCGGAATTTTCTCCAACAGCCGCCGATACGCCTTGATCATGATTTCGGTCACCGCATCGCGGCCGCTTGCTTCCACAGTAAAGCGATCCAGGCGCGACGCCGTGGCTTTGTCGATAAGCTCAAACTGCACGCGCAGTCCGTCCTGCACGCTGCGAAACGATCCCGCCAGGATGTAGTCCGCGCCGAGCCCGGTGCGGCGCTCCGCTTCTTCGATGCGGCCCAAATGTTCCGGTCGGTAGTAAACGCCGTAGGCGTAAATGCCCGGCTGAGAACTCACCTCGCGCGCACTGGCCAATGCCAGATCGCGCAGCCGCACATCTACCGCTCGCAGGCGGCCCGGTCGGCCCAACTCGAATTGCAGCGCTCGCGCGAGCCGATCCGGGCCGTCCGGAAAACGCGGAAACGACTCTTCCGGTCGTAAATCAAAAACGAAAATACGCGCGGGCGTGCGGGCGTAGTTGGCGTTATCGGGGTCCGCTTCCGGCGCGATCAGATTTTCGCGATACGCCATGTAGCGCCGCCGCTCTTCCAGAGCGACTTCCAGACGCGTGCGCAGATTTAAGTCATCCGGACGCAGTCGACGCATGCGCGTGAGCGCAGCGATAAACCCTTCGTAAGCGCCGGCGCGGCGCAGTCGATCCAGTTCGTAGCGCAGGGCGCGCTCATGCATGGGATCCAGCTGGAGCGCGCGCCGCAGGTGCGCCTCAAACAAGTCCATCCGGCGCGAAGACTCGGCGCGCAAGGCGCGTTCGAACCGATACTGCGCCAGGCGGCGCCGGAGCGCGCCCTGGGTTGGAAAAACATCCGGAAAACCTATGATCAGCTCCTCAAGACTCAGGCGCGCCATGGCGTCCGAGGGATTGGAATCTAATGCGCGTTCCATGTGCCGCGCGGCGCGCAGCGCCTGGCCAGCGCCGCCGCGCGCGGCAAGCGCGCCGGCCAGATAGTGTAATTCCCCGTCATCCGGATTGGCTTCGAGCGCCGACTCCGCGCGCGCCAGGGCCTGCTCCGGCCGGTTGCGGTACAGTTCAATCACCGCCAGCTGGCGCTCGACGGCAAAGTCCTCGGGCGTGAGACGCAGCGCCGTTTCGAAGGCTTCTGCGGCGGCGTTTAAGTGTTCGGCGCGCTCCGCATCAGAATCGGCCGCAAAGGCCTGACGCAGCAGTATATGCCCCTGTACGGAAGCGAGGTCCGAGCGGCCCGGCTCAATCAGTCGCGCCCGACGCAAATACTCATCTGCGAGATCAAAGCGATTGTCGTCGGCCTTCAGCCGCGCGAGCTCAATCAGCGCGGCGGTGTGAGCAGGCTTCAGACGCAGGGTGCGTTCGAAAAACTGCTCAGCGAGGCGCCGATTGCCGCGATGATAGTGGAGCAGGCCGTACGCGAAGTTGTTGTCCGGGTTGGCCGGGTCCGCCGCGCGCACCTTCGCCAGCTGGGTCTCGGCGTCGGCGAAACGCCCCATGCGGATCAGACTGAGTCCCAGGCCGATGCGCGCCGCGCGAAAGCCGGCGTCGAGTTCCGTTGCACGGGCGTAGTGTTCGCGCGCGCGGCCGTAGTCGCCCAGCGAATAATAAGCCAGCGCCGCGCCCGCATGCGCCTGGGCGGAGGCGGGATTGCGCTCCAGCGCCAGACGATATTGGTGCACCGCGGTGCGATAATCGCGCGCGGCCACGGCGCGCTCGCCTTCGCGAATATAAAACAGCGCATTACGCTGCGCCCACGCATCCGCGGCAGGCGCAAGCAATCCAAGCCAGACCAGCGCACAAACGCTTGCCGCGCGCTTCATTGGGCGGCCTCCGGAATAAAGTAACCCGCGTCCGCAATGCCGGCGACGCCCTGGTAGGTCGCCTCCATGCGCAGATCCACATAACGGCCAGCGAGACTCGCGTCGAGACCCGATCGATAGGTAATCAGATAGCGTTCGTCGGTCCGGCTGCGCAAAAATCCATGCAGCCCGGCGAGAGCGCTTTCATCGTATGCACGAAAGTAGCGACCGCCCGTTTCGCGGGCGAGTCCGCGGTAAAAGTCAATGGTTTCCTCGCGGCGCTCCGGGTCCTGTTCGCCTTCGTAGGAAATCACATTGATCAGTATGCCATGCGCCCGCGCATACTGTTGCGTTTGCTGCGCGCTGTACTGGTCAAAGGCGCCCGGCAGGCTTTGACCGGACACGATCAGGGTGACGCTGCGCGGACCGATCTGACCGGCCAACAGACCGATGCCTTCATAGAGACCTTTGCCGAGATTCGGCGTCTCCGTGACGTCGCCCGTTTGCAAGAGCTGAATCATGCGCAGACGTTCCAGGCCGTCGTAGATGCGACGCGTTTGCTCGCCCGCCCGGATCAGCGTTACGCGATCGGAAATGCGCAGCGGATCAAACATGGGGGCCAGCGCCGAGCTGAGATGACCGGCGAAATTATCCCGGAAAAACGGGCTGTTTTCCTTAACCAGGACCGCGAGGATGCGCCGGTTGTAAGGCGTGATGTTGTCGGAACGAATCGCATAAATTCTGCGATCGTTTTCATAGAGCGCAAGATCCGTGCGATCAAGCCCGCGGATCGGCGCGCCCAGGCGATTTTTCAATGTAAAAAAAACGCCCATCTGCGGAAAGGAATTCGCATCGACTCGTTCCACGCGTGCGTCCAGGTTGGTGATGCGCATGCCCTGCGGCGCCAGCTGAAATACGCGGCCGGCGGCGAAGTCCGCGATCAAAAGGCCGCCCTGACCATCGAGAGTCGCGCCGAACACGCGCTGGAATCCCAACGCGACGTCGTTGGATTCGCGCAGCTCCGGCAAATCCGTCCAGACGCGGTCGCTCAAGTTCAAGAAGAGGGCGCCGTTTTTTTCGTCGGCGACGACCAGCGTGTCGCCCGACAGGTGCAGCGAACGCGGTCGCTCCAGTCTCGCGCTCGCAATCGACTCCAGATAGTTACCGTCCGAATCAAAACGGAGAATACGCCGGTCATCGCGATCCGCGACGTAAATGGATCCGTCGGCGTCCGCCGCCAGCCCCGCCGGATGCACGAGCGCCCGACCCTCTTCGTCTTCGTGAAACGCCAGTAAAAACTTGCCGGCGGAGTCGAACTTCTGCACGCGCCGATTGCCGGAATCCGAAACATAAATCGCGTTTTCTGTAACCGCGATGCCGGTCGGACCGTGAAAGCGCCCCGACCCGCCGCCGGGCCCGCCAAAATCAAAGCGCGCGCCGCCGTTTGCGTCAAAAACGCGCACGCGGTCGGCGGTGAAGTCGGCCACGTAGATTAAATTGTCGCGCAGTGTCATCGCGATCGGACCCTGCAGGCGATCGTAAAACGGCCCGCGAATTTCGCGTTCGACGCGGCCGCCCGGCGTGATGCGCAAAATCCTGGCGGAGCCAAAAGCGCAAATGTAGAGATGGTTTTCGTCGTCCAGCGCCGCCGCGACCGGACTGTCCAGGGCGCCCGCGCCCCACGCGACGTTGGGAAAACTCTGTACGAGCGAAAGCTCGCCCGGACTGCGATACTGATTCAGGTAGAAGCGCAGGAGGTTGCTGCGCTGGCGAACCAACGGATACGCGGTATCCGACACGCTGTCGAGGAACTCCCATTGTTCGAGCGCCGCGTTCCAGTCGCCCGAGTAATAATACGCGTCGCCCAGATAGCGCCGCGAGAGATGAAAATAGGGCTGAACGTCGAGGGCCTTGTAAAAGAACTCGCGCGCCGCGACGTACTGTTGACGGTTATAGAAAACCAGCCCTTTGCGAAAGAACTCGCGCGCCCGCTCCTCGTGCAAACGAAAGCGCGGGACCTCCTGGGCTTCAAGACCGGCGGCAAGACTGAGGCCCGCGACCAGCAGACCGGCCAGGGCCAGAATTACGCGCCGCGCGGGCGGCGATCCGGGCGGACGAAGCCCGTATTTGCCCGGTGCGCTGGACTGAGACAGCTCCACAGGTAAAATGTGACATAATCCGGCCTGCTGACAAGCAAAGTTCGGGCCGAGCCTGGATTATTCATGAAGGTCCGGCCATGCCGCCGCGACGCGCAACGCCGGCCTGTGCGTGCAACCGTCCGGATCAGGGAGCGCGCGGGGGGAGGCCCAGGCGAGCGCGCAGATCCTGGTTTTCGTTAAACAACTCGATCATCTCGCGGTCGGTGAAACTGCGCAGGCGATCCATTGCGCCGATAATCTTTTCACGCTCGAGACTCTCCCGCCGGCTCATATCCAGCGCCGCTTCCGCCGCGCTGATTGTGGCCCGCGCATCGCGCAATTCCCGCTCGCGGTATTCGCTGAGCCGGTCCGTGGCCTCCAGTTGGCGCTTCATGGTCAAAAGCTCCGCGTCGCGCAGCACGTTGGCATTTTCGAGGGCCGCCAGCAAATCGTCTTCAAAGCGCTTCTGGCTGGCGTCGTATTCAACGAGCGAGCGAAACGCGGCGCTCTCTTCGCGGGCGGACTTCAGCTCGCGCCGCGCGAGTTCCATCAAGGTCTCGAAGAGATGGCTGCGCTGACGCGAATCGCGCGAGAGCTTGTAGACCGTCTGGCGGTAGTACTCTTGCTGCAGCACCAGGCTGAGCACGGTCATCAAGTGTTCGGGCCGGATGCTGTCGTCGAGCGCAAGCGTGCGGGCGGCCAGAGTCGCCTCGGCGTAGCGGGCCCTGTATTCGGATTCGGGCAGGATGATGATTTTGGGATAATCGTCCAGGCGTCGGTGTTTGCGCAACTCTTCAAGCAGGCCCTGTACGGCGCCCTCTTCCGCCTGGATGAGAAAAATCTGAAAGCCGGCCTCCGCCGGATTTAACTCCGCCAGCGCCTCCGGCGCAAGCTCGGTAATTTCGAATCGGAAAGGTCCCTTGTCCGTAAGCGTCAGCGGAAAGGTGCGTCCATGGGAGACGTGGTAGATCTTTGCAATTTGCATGACCGGAACGGCGCGCACAAACCCGGGCGCCGGTCCAGTAGTGGCGGCGTGCGGGGGGCGTGTCCAATTAATTTCCGCAATTCGGCGAAGAAGAGCAGGCCCGCCGGGCGTGACGCAGCGCGCCAGGCGAGGCGACCGTTGCGCCCGCGCGCCTCAGGCGTCCTTGCGGCGCAAGCGAGCCGCCAGCCAGTCCTGGACGCGACCGGGAGCGTCGGACAGAAAGTCAATAAAGCGCCGCGCGCCGCGCACCGGCGCCGAAGCGGCCATGCGGGCCAACGCCGCCCCGCCGCGCGTGCCGGGCTTAAGGCGGCGGGTGAGCGGCTGCAAGAGCCAGGCCACGAGCTTGCCGAGCGGCCGGAAAACAAAGGCCAGGGGATTGCGCCCATCGGTGCGGCTGGCCATGATGTAGACGCCAAAAAACGTAAGACCGAGTATCGGCAGCCAGGCGGCGGCGTATTCGTTCATGCGACCGGCGTCAGCCGCATCCCCCGCCAGCTTAATTAGAAGATAATAGCCGACGAATACCACCAGCGCGAGCACAAAGCTCATGCCCTTGCCGGACCGTTTAACAACCAGGCCCAGGGGAAACGAAATAAAGAAAAACAACATGCACGCAGCGGGAGTGGCGAGTCGGCGTTGCACTTCGTAGGCGAATTTGCGGCGCGTCTTTTTGGCGTCGTCCACAAAGGTCTTGAGCATCATCATGAAGGTGGTGCGCATTTCCGGCGGAACGTTGGCGAGTTCCTCGGGCATGGGCACGCTGCTTACGTCGCCGCCGAGGATGATCACCATCTCCAGTTGCTTGTGCACCGCTTCCATGCGCTCGATAGACGGCAGTACGATCTCGGCGGGGATGCCCAGCGCCGTCGGATCGGCGTCTTCCGGATTTACGCCGACGAGGCCATTGTAGTTGCGCATCTGCGAAACCATGGGGCCGAGCAAGGTGAGCGGATTGATCTTCATGCCGCCCTGGTCGAGTTCCTGGATGCGACCGAGCAATTGCGGCGTGGTAAAGTTGTCCGGACGCACGTCGATGCGGCCCAGCTGTTTGGGCGGCGGCGGCACGACGTAATCCATGCGTCCGTTCTGAAAACTGGTGACCTGATAGGCGCTGTCTTCCGGATCGAGTTCGATGGTGAAGCCGCGTTCCAGACGAATGAGGCGTTCTTCCGCGCCGTCAGTATTGCGGCGCGTGACCAGTTCACCGGACTCGGCCTGGATCATCTGGGTGATAACGCCGCGCCCGAGCGGCAAACTGCCGCCCATCACCTGGATGACATTGGGTTTTTCCGGATCGATTTCCGTGTACCATTTGCGGATGTGGACGTTTTCGAGGCGATTGCCGCGCCGGCGCTCGGCGTAGATATCCTGGCCCGATACGGTCGAACCGTCAAAGTCGCCGCGTCCCAGAAAGCGGCCGGTCTGCACCATGGTGAGACTGTGATAACTCTTGAGCCAGTTTTGAAAGTCCTCGCGGGCGCGCGCGCTGGCCGGGCCGATGAAGGCCATCATGACCATCATGACCAGCGCGGACAGGAGGCCCACAAACAGAAACACGACATACATGCGCGGGAAACTGATGCCGGCGGCGCGCATGGCCGTAATTTCCGAATCGCCGGAGAGTCGCCCGGCCGCCAGGATGCCGGACATCAGGCAGGCGAAGGGCAAGGTCATATTCATCTTTTCGAGGATGAGATTGCCCAGAAACAGAAAAATCTTTCCCGGATCCACGCCCTTGGCCAACATGTCGCCGACCACATCCTTGAGCGCGATCGACAGAAAGATCGACGTGAAAAAGAACAGCGAGACCAGAAAGGGCTGCATGATCTCGCGAAAAATGTAGCGGTCCAGGGTGCTGATGCGCAGCGCACGACCGCCGACGCGGAACTCAAACCGGCGCCACAAACTGGCGTCCGTGTGCACGCCGGAGGCGGGCGCGCTGCCGGATGTGAACCGGGAAAGGAATGAACGTACAAAACGCACTGTTAATTCAGACCGCTTTTATAGGCGATGTTGTTCTGACTACGCCGATGATAGCGGCGTTCAAGCGTTTTTTTCCGGAAGCGCGCCTGACCGTGATGGTGAAACCGGAGGCCGCGCCGATTCTGTCGGAAAATCCGGCGATTGACGAACTGCTCGTCTTTGACAAGGGCGGCGACCACCGCGGCCCGGGCGGCATGTTGCGCATGCTGCGTTCCATCCGTGCGCGCCGTTTTGACGTATTGTTAAGCCCGCACCGCTCCCATCGCACGGCGCTGCTGGCCATGCGCTCCGGCATACCGCTGCGCTTCGGCTATGCGGAGTCGGGATTTGCGCGCTTCGCCTATACGCGACGCCTGCAACGGGAAAAAAGCAAGCCGGAGATCCATCGCCTGCTGGATTTTCTGGCCGAATCCCTCGAAACGCCGGACGCGCGCAAGTTTTCGACGCAACTGGAAGTGTTTGTAAACGACGACGCCCGGCGCGCGGCGCGCGAGCTCTTAAAAAAACTCGATGTGACAAAGCCGATGTTGATTGCGCCCTCCTCCGTGTGGCCAACCAAACGCTGGACGCCCTGGGGCTTCGCGGGACTGATTGGTCTTCTATACGAACGCTACAAGCGGCCGATTCTCCTGGTGGGCTCCAAAGGCGATCGGGAAATTTCGGCGCGCGTGCTGGATGCATTAAAACTCAGTCGGCCCGACTGGGTCGATCGCAAGGTCTTTGACGTCTGCGGCGCAACCTCGCTCGCCGCCTTGTATGCGATCATGGAACAAAGCGCGCTCTTAATCTCCAACGACTCCGCACCGGTGCACTTTGGCTGCGCCGCAAAACTGCCGGTGGTGGCGATTTTTGGTCCGACCACGCCGTCTTTAGGATACGCGCCGATCGCGCCGCGTACGACGGTCGCCGAACTGGACAATCTGGGCTGTCGGCCCTGCGGCGATCACGGCGCAAAACGTTGTCCCCTGGATCACTTTCGCTGCATGAAAGATCTGACGCCGGAGTTGGTGATGCAGCGCGTCGAGCGCGTGCTGGGGTGAGGATGCGCGGCGGAGGCGCGGGCGGCCGGAGCGGCAAGCGCCGCTATCTCGCACGGAGTATGGATTCGAATTTTCCCGCTAACTGGCGGCTGGCCGCTGCAAGATTTTCCAGGCGCTCGGCGATGGTATGCAGCTCGGTCATCATCTGCGCTCCCTGCTCGACCAGTCGGCTCTTTGAATTGTCTTCAATTGCGTCGCCAAGTTGATTCAGCACAGACATGAGCGCTGAAATTTCCAGCGACTTGAGCGTTTCAAACATCATTGTAAGCGCCGGAGCATAGCCGAGCTCATTCAACGTCAGACTTATGTTGACTCGGACCAACTCCGCGGCGTCGCCAGAAGCGAGATGCCGCAAACGCGGCGCGACCATCTTAACTTTAAGCTGCGCAAGACTTTCGATCGCCTCCATGCGAACCAGGTCGCCTGAGTCATCAAGACAGACCAGCAGGCGATTGACGGTTACCTCGTCGCCGGAGTCGCCCAGGTAACCGAGCGTTCGCGCTGCCTCAGATCGTACTGCGTCATCGGTATCCGCCAGCCATGCAAGAACTTGTTCGCGCCTCTGCAAATCGGACTTCTCGCGAATGGCCGAAAGCTGATCGAGTATGTCTACGCGGCGCCTCATTTCGCTCGATTCGTCATTCGGGACCATAGGCGTCTTACATTCCAATATCGCCGCGATACGTCGGAGGGGTCAGAATTCCTTCTTCCTTCCAGCGAACGAGAGCTGCTTCGCAAGTTGCAGGCTCTGATATTTCGGCGCAACGCTCAAATTGAAATCGCCGGAGGTGTTTTACCACACGCATCCATTCTTTTTTGCGCACGATTATCGCCGCCTGGTTTTGCAAGGAAGAACGCCCCGACAAATTCTGCAGGTTCTCCCATGCCGCGTATGCCTCCGGATCACTCCGCATCCACGCATCGGTTCCAAGAGCCTTTATCGAATCGACGATCGTTTCACAGGCGCAGCTTGTTACCGTCGCTTCGAATGTTGACTGAATGTAATAAGATCCAGTAATCAGCCAACCCACCGCAGCATAAAAGGACTCGATTGCTGCATTCGAGTCGCTGCTTACCTCTTCTGAAGTAATGACTCTCAGGCCCTCGGTTCTGTTCCAGGCAGCGACATCCCCCAGCACGGTGAACAAATGCCTGCGGTGAACTTCAGGCATGGAGTACTGTCCGACGCAACGAACTACGACTGTTCGCGCAACCTCCAATTGCGTTTTGTGTGGAGTTTCATAAAGCAACGCGAAAAGAGAGGCGGGACGGCCGAAAATCCCCCCGCTTTCAAGCTCTGCCAAAAGCTTTTTGTATGATTCCGCTCGATTCATAGTTTATATAAGATTCCGCAGCGCGTCAGCTTGCGCCTCCGGTCAAGACGAGGACAGCATACAATTGTCGCGATGTACCGGCCGCCTCGACGTACAACGATATGAACGCCCCGCCCGGGACAAGGGCCTTCTGTCGATTCGTCCTTCTTGCCAAGATACAGGCTATGATCGCCGATTTCCTGTTTCAGGTAGCGTAGCGCCTCTTGAGGCGATCTGAATTGATACCTTTCAGGAAAATATTCGCACGGCAGGCCTTCGGCGTTATCGATTTTCTGGATTTGGTCGGCGGCCCGGTGCACGGCGCGATCAAGTACTTCCGCTCGTGCCGTCGCATCCGACGCAGCCGCTCGAAAACTCTCAGCTATCTAAAATAATTGATTGCATCGCTTTTTCTGCCGCCATCATATTTGATGCATGAGTTGGTCATCATTCGTCTTCGAATTCTTCGCCTATTTTTCCGTCGTGAACATGTTGCTACGACGGACTCACTGTGCTCGCCACCAACTTTGTCACCAACCTGGACGAAGCCTTTCGACGCCGGCTGCACTACCTGGTCGAATTCCCGCTGCCGGATGTATCCGAGCGCGAAACCATCTGGCGTCGGGCGATCACGCCGGACACGCCGCTTGTTGGAGAAATTGACTTTGCGTTTCTCGCGGAACGGATGCGTTTATCCGGCGCCGGCATCGTCAACATTGTGGTGCGCGCCGCTCTTTTTGCGGGCGGACTTTGAGCCGTATTATCCGGAGTGAGGGCGGCTGGAGAATTGAAGCTGAGCACGTCGCGCTCCAACTGGATTCACTGCGTAAAACGGATACCCGCCTCGCCTCGCCTCAGCGTTCGTCGCAGACAAAAAGCAGGCGATCGCATCAGTACGCGTTACAGAACGAACGAATAGCCAGAGCGACGGCGTGCGGATTGTCTTCGTGCACGAGGTGCGACGCGTCAGGGATGACGACATCGCTCGCGCCGGGTATGAATTCAGCCAGCCGCTGATTGATCCGCTGCTGAAAGCCCGGAGTGTTGGCGCCGCGCAACAATTGGACGGGCATCCGAATCCCGGCGGCGTCGGCGGCGGTAAAGACCGGCAGACCGGCGCCGAGCAACGTCGCGCGATGGGCTTTTGCATTATCCAGCATCTGGCGCCGGCGTTCTTCCGTAATCTGCGCAAAGGCGCGCTCGCCCAGCACGCCGCGCGCGAAAATCTCGACGGCCGCGACATCGTCGCCGCGGCGGAAGGCCTGGGTCGCCGGGCCAATGACGCCCGCGCCAAACCTGGCCAGAGCAAACAGCGCCGCGGGCGAGGTGAATAGCAACTTGAGCATTTCAAGCGGTCCAGGCGGCAGCGCCCGAAGGAACATCGAGACGACCGGCGGCTCTTCGAGGGTGAGAGATCGCACCAGATCCGGCCGGCGCTGCGCCGCGAGCAGGGCTGCGAAGGCGCCGGAGGAGTTGCCGACTACATGCACTTTTCCGAGCCGCAGCGTCTCGATGAGCGTAATCAGATCGGCAGCGTGCTGCGGAAGCCCGTCATCGCCCCCGTCCTCCGGCGGCCGGTTTGGATAGGCAAAACGGCGACTGTAATTGATCACGCGAAAGTGTTCGGCAAGCGGCGATTCGAGCGGCGCCCAGGAGCGTAGATCGCTGATGTTTGCATGCACAAGCACAAGCGGATCGCCGCGACCGCTCTCCCGATAGGCAAACGTTTCTCCGTTGATCGAAATCACTTTCTGATGCATAGGTCTATTTTTCAATGCCGCAGAAGGGGCCGGGAGCGCCAAGAAGAATTATAAAATCGGACGTCGCGGCCGGGAAATCAGCTGGCGGAAAACGCGAATCGTAAATTCGGGCGGGCGCTATCGCGCTGCTCCGTCCTCAAAAAAGGCGCGGGCGGCAAGGAGACAGCCCGATTCCTCCGGATTGTCAATGAGGTTCGCAGGAGTTTCCACACGAATCAGATTTCCGCTGGATTGCCGGTTCACGGAGATTCGTAAGCCGCGCGAGCGCCGTGAGCGAGTAGAGCAACTGATTTGCGAGCGAGGGAATCGTCCACGCGAAGCGAAGCCGAAAGAGCTTATACAACTTACGCGTCCGTGTGAGTCGCGTTAAGCCACGTCCCCGCCGCGATTCATCAAGCGCGATAGATCAAAACGCGTTCGTAGTCCCGACTCTGATGGAGCACGGCATACACTGCAATTTCATTCGAGTCGCTCATATAAAAAATTCGGTAAGGAAAGTGGAGCGTCAGTTTCTGACGAAAATCATCCAGAACAATGGGCGATCCGGCCGGAAACTACCGTACATAAAGTAGTGCTGCATCAAGATCTCGCAGGAACTCCTTTCCGTAACCACGTCGATTTTCCTCATAAAAGAGGAACGCCGCCGTAATATCGCGTTCGGCTGAGGGTTTGAAGACGACGGGAAACACGGGGAAACTATGGCAGGGAGGATTCCAGCTCGGAACGTAAATCCTCCCAGGACTTCCCCGGCAGATCGCGCTCAGCAGCGAGTCGATTTCTGAGCAGTTGCTTTTCTTCTTCGGTCAAGGGGAGCGGCGCATTCGCTTCCGCGACCTTGAGTCCAGGGCGCCCGGCGTCGCAATTCTTCAAGACAGCGCCCGGCAAAGGCGCTAAACTCCCATCCTGCCTGGCGAAACAACGCGGCAGCAGACGGAGAGACCATGAAGTTACGTTACATTATTCTGTATGTGAAAGACGTCCGGGCGAGCCTGGACTTTTACGTGCGCGCTTTCGGACTGAAACTGAATTTTATACACGCAGACGGCGACTACGGAGAAATTGAAACGGGCGATACGAAACTCGCGTTTTCCCAGACTACTTTGATGCGCACGCTCGGGAAAAACCCGCAGGCGCCCTCCATAAGCGGGCCGACCTTTGAAATCGCCTTTGAAACCAGCGATGTTCAAGCCGCCTACGATCGGGCTATGGACGCCGGGGCCGTTCCGGTTCAGACCGTCCGCGAAGAGTCCTGGGGACAGACGACGTCCTACGTGGCCGACCCGGACGGATTTTTGATTGAGCTATGTTCTCCAGTCCAGTTGCCGAGTCCGGGTTGAAGAATGGTACGCAGCAACTCCGGCGCCTGGCGCAGGCGACAGGGCGCCATGCCAAACCAGCGCACAAACTCGCGCGTCATGTGCGCCTGATCGCTGTAACCGGTGTCGACGGCGATCCAGGCGAGCGGCCAATCGCGCGCGAGCGCTTGCGCTGCGGCTCGGGCGCGCCCGAGGAGACGCCAGAAGTCCGGCGGCGGCAGGTCGCGGGCGCGAAAGCGACGTTGCAGACTGCGCGGCGAAACGCCCAGCTCCGCTGCCGAGCGTCTTAAGGAATCGCCCGCCCCGAGTCGCTCGACGGCGCGCAGTATGTCGGCATCGTGACGCAATAGAGAATCGACTGATTTTGAAAGCGTTTCGGGAGTCACGGCCTGCAAACTGTCGGACTCAATGTCGAGACCCGGCTGCAAACGAAAGCCGGTGTACCGGACGCCGCGCTCGATCGCCACCTTGCGCGGTCCGGCGTCGAGATCCGTGAGAATGATGCGCGGCGGCCGGTCCGGGCTTTGCAGCAACAACACGTCCCGGCAACCGTCCGGCGCAACAACGGTAGTGCTGCGCTGGGTCGCACAAAAGTTCCAAGGAACAATTCCCTGCATCGCTCCGCCCGCCCCGCTATTCGCCGTCCGGTAAAAACGGCGTCGGGTCGATCGGTTGGTTTTGCAGGCGCACTTCAAAATGCAAATGCGGACCGGTGACAAGTCCGCTCGATCCGGCGCGGCCCAGGCGCTGGCCGGGCTTGACGGCCTGGCCTTCGCGCACCTGGATTTCCGACAGATGCGCGTAGAGCGTTTCGTAGCCGGACAGATGCACGACGCGAATCATGTTGCCGTAACCCGTGTTGGAACGGCGCACGAGACGTACAAAACCGGCGGCGGCGGACGTCACGGGAACGCCGTGCGCGGCCTTGAGATCCACGCCGGCGTGAAAGTCGGGCCGCGCGCTGCGCGCATAAAAGGGATTCGCGCGATAGCCGTACTGTGAGTTCACGCGCAGGGTTTCGGTTTCCAGCGGCGCGGCGTGGGGAAAATCGCGGAGCACGGTGGCGTAGACAATCGGAAAGTTTTCGTTTTCCAGATATAACGTGCGCGCTTCGAGAAGTTCGGCGACGATCGGCGCGGTGTCGACGACGTCGCGGCCCTTGCCATCGATAAAGCCGAGGTTCGCAAATTCCAGAAAGCTCGCCGGGCCCGCGTCCGGTCGAGTGCGGCTCGCTATGGTCGCCTGCAGTCGGCGAAACTGATCGAGGCGCGTGCGAAATTCAAAAAACGCGTTTTGATCTTCCACAAACTCGCTTTCGAGATCGCCGCCGGCCGCAGCGTCGAGGTCGGTCCATTCGCCGCCGGCGGTGGCGCTGAAGAGCGTCGCGAGGGTGATCAGTCCCAGGCCGAGGGCGAAAATCGGCGCGAGCTGATAGAGCCGGAGGGCCGGCAGGGCGAACTCGAACCAGACCTGGCCGCGCGCGTCGAGGAGACGCACGCGCGTGCGCGCGGGGCCGCGCCGCTTTAACGGACGAAGGGCAACAGATGCGGGTTCACGGGCAGCCATAGGTCCAATACGAGGCGCAGGATCACGACGCCGGCGACTCCCGTGGTTTGCATCCATAAATACGGCCGTTCGAGGCGCGTCCCGCGGATCCACTGCCAGGGCGCCAGAACAGGTATCGGCGTGAGACTCAGGGCAAGATAGGGCGGATTATATAGAAAAACCCAGATCGCAAAGGCGCCAATCGTAACCGCGACGTAGGCCAGCACGGCCGCGCCAAACAGAACGCGCGTCATGAGATCGGACTGTGCGGGTAGATCTTTTTGGGTCCGACCTCGACGCCGTTTTTGAAGACGGTTTCGTGGTAGAGTTTGCGGCCGGGGTAATAGTTGCGCAGGACGCCGTCGAGCTGGCCGTTTACGTAGGTTTCTTCCCGCTCCACATCGCCATCGGGATAATAATAAGTCCAGGCGCCGACCGGTTGATCGCGCTCGTAGGCGCCGCGAAAGGCGACCTGGCCATTGCGATAATAGCGCACCACCGGCCCCTGGTAAAAGCCCGACCAGAAGGCGCCGGATTCTTCGAGCGCGCCGTCGGGAAAGTAGCGGCGATAGGGCCCGTTTTCGTTGCCGTAGTCGTCGGTTTGCAACAGCCCGAACTCGCGGCGCGGCGCGAGCTTGTATTCCACGCTGAGATACAACTGACCGGAGTCGTCGAAATATTCCCACAAGCCGTCGCGCAGGCCGTTGACGTATTTGCCGCGCGCGGCGACCGTGCGGCCATCGAGGGTGAAGGTTTTCCATTCGCCCGTGCGGCGATTGTCGAGCAGGCGGCCCTCGCCGGCTAACTGGCCGTCGTAAAAGAAAGCGCGGTAAACGCCGGACTCGTCGATCGCTTCCCAGATGCGGCGGGTGCGATCTTCGCGCGCATTCGCCGGCACGCCGGGCGGCGCGGCCGATTGTTTGAGACGATCGCAGCCGGCGCCCGCGCCGAAGGCCAGCGCAACAAACGCGAGCGGAAGTAGACGGCGGGCCAGGCGACGCAAGACGGGCAGGCCTACTGGACGGTGAAATCTTTGGCGAGCAGCTCTTCGCCGTCGCGATCGGTTACGTCGACGCGATAGTCGCCAGAGTCCAGCGGACCCATGAAGTACACATACTTAGCGGTCCCGGGCTTGCGGCGACCCATGACGGCTTCTTCGTCGCCGTCGCTGGTTTCCCCGGCGCGGCGAATGGTGATGGTGAGATAATCGGTCTCAATATCTTCTTCGCTTTCCCAGTCGAAGCGGACGTACACCGGCGAGGTCGAGTCGACGACCGGACGCTCTTCGTCGTGCAGGAGATCGGCGTTGGTTTCGTCGATGAGATCGTTGGAAATGGCAAGCCGATAGTCGGGCGCGGTGAGCCAACCCCACAGGAGAAAGACGCCGTAGGCCAGAATGAGCGCCAGCACGGCCCCGCCGCCAAAGCGCAGGATCGAGCCAAAGCGACCGCCCCCGCCGCTGGCGGCGTTTTCGGTGTAATCTTCGAGGCGAATGTCGCTCGAAACGTTGTAAATAGAGTCCCGGGCTCTGGGCATGTATCTCTCCGAGGCCTCCCGCGAATTTCCGGAAAGCCCGCCGCTTGCACGATTCGGCGGCAAGTCAAATTCGCGCGAGTCCGATTCGCGCGGCGTCGGGGCCGAACGCGGCGGCGGCGCGGAGTCGTCGGGACGGGAAACCGCGCCCGCCCCGGAGTCGACCGGCGGGCTGGCCGGCGTATCGGCGGAGCGCCCCGCACGGCCGGCGGAGTCGTGTAGCTCACGCGCGTCGGCCTTGACGCTTTCCACAAAGCCCTGCATGTCCCCGGGCGGCGCGGGCTTTTTCTCCGCCTGCCCCATGCTCTCCTCGACGCGCGAGCGGGCCGCTTTGCCGAGTTTATCCTTTTTGGACGCCATCCAGAATCTCCGCCGTAAAGGCCGTATATTCCTGCGCCGGTTTGGAGCGCGGATCGTATTCGTAGCTCGTCTGGTTCATCAGGTGCGCCTCTTCGATGACCACGCTGCGACTGATGCGCGCGGAAAAGAGGCGAATGTATTCTTCGATGGGATCGAGTATGGCGGCGGAAATGGCCGTGCGCGGGTTGTACATGGTGACGAGCGCGCCCGAGACGTGCAGCCGCTCGTTAAAGCGTTTTTGCACCGTGTGCGAGGTTTCAAGAATCGTCTTGAGACCATCGAGGCTGAACTTGGCGGTTTGCAGCGGCACCGCCAGTTCGTCGGCGGCGACAAAGGCGTTGACGGTTAACTGGCCGAGGTTCGGCGGACAATCGATAATGACAAACTCCGCGCCAGAGTCTTCGGCCGCGAGGGAATCTTTGAGACGGAAAAAGCCGTCGACCGCGCCGGCCAGCAGGGTTTCGACCTCGGCAAGATTGAGCGAGGCCGGCAGCAGTTCCAGGCCCGGGATGCGCGTCTTGCGTTTGAGAGCGGCGACCGGCCGACGATCTTTGAAGACCGCGTAGACGCTTTCGTCCGGCTCTACGCCGCTTTCGAGGAAAATTGAGGAGGCGTTGCCCTGGGCGTCGAGGTCGACGAGCAGCGCCGTGCG